>SFJH01000069.1 GCA_004555155.1 Clostridiales bacterium | reverse complement strand
CCATGACACAGAAGATCCTCGCGCGCGCCGCGGGCGTGGAGAGCTGCAAGGCGGGCGAGCTGCTGATGTGCAGGCTGGATCTGGTGCTGGGCAACGACATCACCGGCCCGGTGGCGATCAACGAATTTGAGAAGATGGGCGCGACGAAGGTGTTCGATCCCAACAAGATCGCGCTGATCCCGGATCACTTCGTCCCCAACAAGGACATCAAGAGCGCCACCATGGCCAAGCAGATGCGCGAGTTTGCGCGGGCGCAGGGCGTCAAGCACTATTACGAGGTGGGCCGCGTGGGCATCGAGCACGCGCTGCTGCCGGAGCAGGGCATCGTCGCCCCGGGCGATGTGATCATCGGCGCGGACAGCCACACCTGCACCTATGGCGCGGTGGGCGCGTTCGCCACGGGCGTCGGCTCCACGGACATGGCCGTGGGCATGGCCACGGGCGAGTGCTGGTTCAAGGTGCCGGAGGCCGTGAAGGTCGTGCTCACCGGCAAGCTGAAGCCCTGGGTCAGCGGCAAGGACGTCATCCTCCACCTGATCGGCGAGATCGGCGTGGACGGCGCGCTGTATCAGTCGCTGGAGTTCACCGGCGACGGCGTGAAGGAGCTGAACATGGACAGCCGCCTCACCATCGCCAATATGGCCATCGAGGCCGGCGCGAAGAACGGCATCTTCCCGGTGGACGACGTGTGCCGCGCCTACCTCGCCGAGCGCGTCACCCACGCGTGGACGGCTTTCGAGCCGGACGAGGACGCCGAGTACGCCAAGACCGTGGAGATCAACCTCAGCGAGCTGGACATGACCGTCTCCCTGCCGCACCTGCCGGAGAACACCAAGCCCGCGCGCGAATGCGGCGATCTGGTCATCGACCAGGTGGTCATCGGCAGCTGCACCAACGGCCGCATCAGCGATATGCGCGTCGCCGCCCAGATCCTCAAGGGGCACAAGGTCGCCGAGCGCGTGCCCTGCATCGTCATCCCCGGCACGCAGCAGGTTGTCAAGACGTGCCTGGCCGAGGGGCTGGTCGACATCTTCATCGACGCGGGCGCGATCTTCACCATGCCCACCTGCGGCCCGTGCCTGGGCGGCTACTGCGGCGTGCTGGCCGACGGCGAACGCGCCGTGTCCACCACCAACCGCAACTTCGTGGGCCGCATGGGTCACACCGGCAGCGAGATCATCCTGGCCAGCCCGGCGGTCGCCGCCGCGTCCGCGATCATGGGCCGCGTCGCCACGCCCGAGGAGGTGCTGTAATATGAACATCACATCGACCGTCATCAAATACGGCGATCACGTCGACACCGACGTCATCATCCCCGCCCGCTATCTGAACACCGCCGACCCGGCGGAGCTGGCCAGCCACTGCATGGAGGATCTGGACAAGACCTTCCACGCCAGGCTGGAGAGAAGCAAGATCGTCGTCGCCGGGCGCAACTTCGGCTGCGGCTCCTCCCGCGAGCACGCGCCCATCGCGCTCAAGGCCAGCGGCGTGCAGCTTGTCATCGCCGACAGCTTTGCCCGCATCTTCTACCGCAACGCCATCGACATCGGCCTGGCCATCGTGGAATGCCCGCAGGCCGCCGCGGCCATCCGCGAGGGCGACGAGGTGCAGGCTGATCTGGACAACGGCGTCATCCGCGACATCACCACCGGCGAAAGCTTCGCCGTCGCGCCGTTCCCGCCGTTCATCCAGGAGATCATCGCCTGCGGCGGCATTGCGGGCTATGTGAAAAAGAAGATGCTCGCCTGAGCGCCAACAGGCAGAATGGAGGCTTCATCCCATGCAGGCACATATCGTCACCCTGCCGGGCGATTACATCGGCCCGGAGATCGTCGCCCAGGCGGTCAAGGTTCTGGAGAAGGTCGCCGCGAAATACGGCCACAGCTTTGCCTTTGAGGAGTACGCGCTCGGCGGCGCGTCCATCGACCGCTATGGCGTGCCGCTGACCGACGAGACGCTGGCCAAGTGCAATGCCGCGGACGCCGTGCTCATGGGCAGCGTCGGCGGCCCAAAGTGGGACGGCGTGGAACCCGCCCGCCGCCCGGAGAAGGGTCTGCTGGCGCTGCGCAAGGGCATGCAGGTGTTTGCCAACCTGCGCCCCTGCACGATCCACCCGCAGCTGGCCGCAGCCTGCCCGCTTCGGCCAGACATCGTCGCCCAGCCGATCGACGTGATGATCCTGCGCGAGCTGACGGGCGACATCTACTTCGGCAAGCGCTGGCGCAGCGAGGACAGAAAGGCCGCCACGGACGAGATGGCCTACAGCGAGATGGAGGTCGAGCGCCTGGCGCGCATCGGCTTTGAGATGGCCATGAAGCGCAGGAAGAAGCTCTGCTCCGTGGACAAGGCCAACGTGCTGGAGTGCTCCCGCCTCTGGCGCGAGACGGTCGCCCGGCTGGCGAAGGAATACCCCGAGGTCGAGGTGACGTATATGTACGTCGACAACGCGGCGATGCAGCTGATCCTGCGCCCGGCGCAGTTCGACGTGATGATCACCGGCAATCTCTTCGGCGACATCCTCTCCGACGAGAGCGCCGCCATCGCCGGCAGCCTGGGCATGATGCCCTCCGCCAGCCTGGGCAGCGGCACGCGCGGGCTGTATGAGCCGATTCACGGCTCCGCGCCCGACATCGCCGGCCGCGACATCGCCAACCCGCTGGGCACCATCCTCTCCGGCGCGCTGCTGCTGCGCCACAGCCTGGGGCTGGAAGCCGAGGCCGCAGCCATCGAGCGCGCCGTCTCGCAGGTGCTCGATGAGGGCTACCGCACCGGCGATATCTTCTCGGAGGGCTGCACGCGCGTGGGCTGCACGCAGATGGGCGATCTGGTCGCGGAGAGAATTTGATTGCATAAGTGGAATAAGGGGGCTTTAGCTGACTAAGACCTCATCCGTCCTCGCTTCGCTCGGCCACCTTCCCCAGAGGGGAAGGTTTTGGGATTCCCGCTCTGAGCATACAAACTGATTATCATTTCTTCGATAAAAATCGGGCAACAAACCGAAGCCCCGGGAGAACAGCCACAGCCTTCCCCTTTGGGGAAGGTGTCGCCCGCAGGCGACGGATGAGGTTTCCCGCCCGCAGGCGGACTCAGACTATTCTCGTCTGCTAAAGCATGATGTTCGCACACTTGGGGCGCTGCCCCAAACCCCGCCTAAGGGCTTTCCGGTCGACCCGGGAATGGCAATAGTCGCAGCAAGCTGCTCCTTTGCCATTCCGACGTTCCGCCTGCCTGTTTCCGCCACTGGCGGCGTCAGGCTCCAGTCCCTTTGGAATCCTTCGGCCCCTCATAGGAAAGAAGGTTGGTCAGGTATCGCAACTGACGATCAGTATTTCTTAGTTAGCTAAAGCCCCCTTCAGCATCCGAAGATGGGCATAAAATAGGAACGCAAGCCGAAGCCTGCGTTCCTTTTTTGATTGGTGCTGTGCGGGGATCAGCGCTCAACGCGGCCGGAGCCGGAGCCCTTCATCAGAGACTCGACCTCCTTGACGGTCACGCGGTTGAAGTCGCCGCTGATGGTGTGCTTGAGGCAGGAGGCCGCCACGGCGAACTCCAGCGCCTCAGCCTGGGTATTGTAGGTGTTCAGGCCGTAGATCAGGCCGCCGGAGAAGGAGTCGCCGCCGCCGACGCGGTCCACGATATCGGTGATCGCGTACTTGCGGGAGACGTAGAACTCCTTGCCGTCGTAGATGCAGGCAGCCCAGTAGTTGGTGTCCGCGCTCTTGGACTCGCGCAGGGTGATGGCGACGGTCTTGAGGTTCGGGTAGAGATCCATCGCGGTCTGGGCGATGCCCTTGTACACGTCGCGATCCAGCTCGCCGCTCTCCACGTCGCTCTTGGCGGTGATGCCCAGGGACTTCTGGAAGTCCTCCTCGTTGGCGATCGCCACGTCGA
>SFJH01000034.1 GCA_004555155.1 Clostridiales bacterium | reverse complement strand
GACAGCTACATCCACATGGGCGGCAAGGTCGGCGTGCTGGTTCAGGCCGAGTGCGAAGTGACCGACACCGTGAAGGAAGTGCTGCACGACGTCGCGCTGCAGATCGCCGCTGCCTCCCCCGTCGCGCCCGAGTACGTGACCCGCGATCAGGTCAACCCCGAGCACCTGCAGCACGAGACCGAGATTCTCGCCGCGCAGGCCCGCAACGAGGGCAAGCCCGAGAAGATCATCGAGAAGATGGTTCAGGGCCGCATCAACAAGTTCTACGAGGAAGTCTGCCTGGTGGAGCAGGTGTTCGTCAAGGACGGCGAGACCCGCGTGGGCAAGATGATCGAGACCAAGGCCCCCGGCACCAAGATCGTCGCTTTCACCCGCTACAAGATGGGCGACGGCCTGGAGAAGAAGGTCTCCGACCTGGCTGCCGAGGTTGCCGAGCAGATCGGCGGTGCGGCGAAGTAATTCGTCTTCAGAAAAGGAACGTGTCAAAGCGTTCCTTTTTTTCAGCAGAAATCCGGAAAGAGGTGGATTGACATGTACAAGCGCATTATTTTGAAGCTCAGCGGCGAGACGCTGGCGCCGGTGGGCATTCCCGCCGACAAGAAGGCTTCCCTGACCTTCGACGCCGCCCGCGTGGACCGCGCGGCGGAAGCCATTGTGAAGCTGGCCGATCTGGGCGTACAGGTTGGCGTGGTCATGGGCGGCGGAAATATCTGGCGCGGCCGGTTTACGGATGAGATGAATCCTGTTCTGGCCGATCAGATGGGCATGCTGGCCACGATCATCAACGCCCTGGCCGTGCAGGACGCTATTCTGCGCATGGGACGCAAGGCTACCGTGTTCACTCCCCAGGAGATGACCCGCTTCGCCGAGCACTACCGCGCCGACCGCGCCATCGAAAAGATGGAGCAGGGCCACATCGTGCTCCTCGCCGGCGGCAGCGGCAACCCCTTCTTCACCACCGACACCGCCGCCGCCCTCCGCGCCGCCGAGCTGCGCGCCGACGCGGTCTTCAAGGGCACCACCGTCAACGGCGTCTACGACTCCGATCCCAACAAAAATCCCGCCGCGAAGTTCATCCCCGATATCTCCTACCGCGAGGCCATCGACATGAACATCCGCGTCATGGATCCCTCCGCCTTCCAGCTCTGCCTCGAACAGAAGATCCCCCAGATCCGCGTCTTCAACATGGACAACCTCGACAACATCCTCAAGGTCGCCCAGGGCGAGCCCATCGGAACCGTGGTGCACGCATAGCGCGAGGGGGGACACGGGCAGGGGGAAAACTTTCTTTTAGAAAAAAGAAAGTTTTCCCCCTGCACCCCCTTTCAAAGAAAACCGATTGCCCGGCTGCATGCAGCCGGGCGAAGTTGTTTTTTGGGGCTGGGGTGCGCATGCGGGATTTCCGTGGTGGAAATCCCGCATGGTTGGGGGGCTGGCGGGTGGCGGAGGTTTTTGGTATAGATGCGCATGTGGGATTTCCGTGGTGGCAATCCCGCATGGGTGGGGGCTGGCGGTTGGCGAAGGTTTTTGGTATAGATGCGCATGTGGGATTTCCGTGGTGGAAATCCCGCATGGTTGAGGGGCTGGCGGGTGGCGGAGGTTTTTGGTATAGATGCGCATGTGGGATTTCCGTGGTGGAAATCCCGCATGGTTGGGGTGTGGGGCATGAAATGAAGCTTGTGGATGGGGAGGGATTTTGTCAGGCGGACGGGTTGATTCGACTTTCCAGCCGTTCTCTCAGTCTGGGAGCGGCGTCGGGGCCGGCGATTTCCTCCAGCGTCTGGGCAAGGAGGCCGTCGCCGCCGAAGCCTCGGGCATAGTAGAGGAGAATCGCATCGGTGCATGGGTAGAGGTTCTCCGTGATGAAGCTGCGCAGGCGTTCGATAGCGGCGGGAATTTCGGGCTCCGGCGCGTTGGACACCTCGGCGAGCCGTCGCAGGAGTTCGTCCATTGCGCCGTCTATTTTTTCATGGGATACGCTCTGGAGCCGCTCGGAGAGGGCGATCCATTCCGGATTGCTGCGCAGATTCCTGCGCATCCGGGCCATTTGATCGTCCACCTTGGCAAAATCGATTTCCGCGAACCGCTCCGGGCCGATCATGCGCAGGCTTTTCGCGAGGTCGATGCGGTTTTCAAGGCTCTGCCGTTGCGCTTCGAGCTGGCGGATGTGGGTTTCCAGAATTTCGTCCCGTTCAGCGCGGGATGCGTCCAGCAGACGGGCAATCTGCGTCAGCGGAAATTGCAGCTCGCGGTAGGCGCGGATCATCCGGACGCGGGCAATGGCGGATGCATCGTAGTCGCGATAGCCGTTGCCGGGACTGCGCCCGGGGCGGATCAGCCCCGCCTGTTCATAGTATCTCAGCGCGCGCACGCTGGTTCCGGCGCGCTGCGCCGCTTCCTTGGCCGTCATTGAGATCACCTTCCTTGGAACTCAGTATAAGCCCTGACGCGGCGTCCGTGTCAAGGGGAAATTTGCACACATGGCGAAAATATCCCTTGCCATTTTCAGCGTTATACGATACAATAGAGAGTAGAAAAATAGCGCTCCGGGCGCTTAACGAGGTTTGGAGGTATAAATATGTATAAAGAGACGATCAAAACTGCGGGCAGCAAAATGGACAAGACCATTGCCGTCATTCAGAAGGATCTGAACACGCTGCGCGCCGGCCGCGCCAATCCGCAGATTCTGGACAGAATCACCGTCGACTATTATGGCACCCCCACCGCGCTGAACCAGGTGGGCAACATCTCCTCTCCTGAACCGCGCATGCTGGTCATCGCGCCCTGGGAAGCCAAGATGATCGGCCCCATCGAAAAGGCGATTTTGAAATCCGACATCGGCATCAACCCGTCCAACGACGGCAAGGTCATCCGCCTGCTGGTTCCGGAGCTGAACGAGGAGCGCCGCAAGGAGCTTTGCAAGCAGGTCAAGAAGCAGATCGAGGAGGGCAAGGTGGCCATCCGCGCCATCCGCCGCGACGCGATGGAAGCCATCAAGAAGATGAAGAAGGACTCCGTCATCACCGAGGACGATCAGAAGGCGGCGGAAACCGAGCTGCAGAAGGTCACCGACGCGCACATCAAGGAGATCGACCGCATCGGCGCCGACAAGGAAAAGGAAATCATGTCCGTCTAAAGCGCGCTCTGCCCGCTGGGCGGCGCACCGATTGGGCAGCCCGCGCGGCTGCCTTTCATCATATTCTGCTTGCAAAGGAGGCAGCGATATGTTTGCGGAGAAGCTGAGCAAACTTCTGGGCGGCATGCTTCGCCCGAAGCCCCGATATATTACCATGGCCGTTTCCCCGTCCGCGGAGCCGGCGCAGGCGCTGCCGCCGGACACGATGCCCCGGCACGTGGCCATCATCATGGACGGCAACGGACGCTGGGCCACGAATCGCGGACTCCCCCGCTCCGCGGGGCACGCCGCCGGCGTGGAGGCGCTGCGCGACATCATCCGCGCCAGCGACGACTGGGGCGTCCAGTGCCTGACGATCTACGCCTTTTCCACGGAGAACTGGGCGCGCTCGAAGGAGGAGGTCAGCGCGCTGATGGGGCTTCTGCTGAAATACTTCGCCTCGGAGATCGACGAGCTGGATGAAAAGCACGTGCGCATCCTGATTCTGGGCGATGTGGACGGCCTGCCGGAGGCCCAGCGCGACGCGGTCTGCAGGGCCATGGAGCGCACGAAGGACAACACCGGGCTGAAGCTGAACATCGCGCTGAACTACGGCGGCCGCGCCGAGCTGGTGCGCGCGGCGAAGGCGCTGGCGGATCAGGTTAAGGCGGGCGAGCTGGAACCCGAGGCCATCGACGCCGCCGCGCTGGAAGCGCAGCTGTACACCGCCGGTCAGCCGGACGTGGATCTTCTCATCCGCACCAGCGGTGAGCTGCGGCTTTCGAACTTCCTGCCCTGGCAGACGGCCTATGCGGAAATGGTGTTTGACCGCACGCTCTGGCCGGATTTTGACCGGGCGTGCTATCTCAAGGCGCTGCGGGAGTATGCGTCGCGCAGCCGCCGTTTCGGCGGAGTGGAACCCAAAAAGGCAACGGAGGATGAGCATGGTTAAGCGCGTCATTACGGGAATTGTATTCACGGTCGTCATCCTGGTGGGCATCGCGCTGCAGGGCTGGGTGCTCCGGCTGCTGCTGCTGTTCGCCATGCTGCTGAGTCTTTCGGAGATGTACCGGGCGTTTCGCAAAATCGGCGCGGATCCGGTGCGCTGGGCGGGATATGTCTACTGCTGCCTGGCGGTGATCGCCCAGTCGATGTACTCCCAGCTGAACCACCCCATGTTTCGCGAGATCAGCCCGCCGATGCTGGCGCTGACGCTCTCGCTGCTGCTGGCGATGACGGTGATCATCGTTCGCGGCAAGCTGGCGTTCGACAGCCTGCTGATGACGGTGTTTCCCATGCTGTATCCGGGACTGTTCTTCTCGCTGATGCTCACGCTGCAGGATCTGAACAGCCGGTTTGCGTCCACGGTGGCGCTGATTCTGATGTTCTTCATCGCGTCGGTGAACGATGTGTTTGCGCTGCTCATCGGCGTGCGCTTCGGCAAGCACAGGCTCTCGCCGCTGATCAGCCCGAAGAAGTCGGTGGAGGGCTCCATCGCCGGACTGATCGCCAGCGTACTGTTCGCCGTGTTCGTGCCGGCGGCGTTCAATCTCCTGGCGTCGGTCTTCCCGCAGTTCAACCCCACGGGCGTGGTGCTGCCGCCGCTGTGGAGCTTTGCGATTCTGGGGCTGGTGGCGGGCGCGCTTTCTCAGGTGGGCGATCTGGTGGCCTCGCTGGTGAAGCGCCACTGCGGCATCAAGGACTTCGGCACCATCTTCCCCGGACACGGCGGCATGATGGACCGCATGGACGGCATTCTGTTCTGCGGCGTGGCCTGTTATCTGTTCTTCCGTCTGGCGGGACTTTGATCCAATCGCCGGAATCATCATTTTTCATTGAACTTCGGAGAAAGCTATGAACAAGAGAACCATTGCAATTCTGGGCGCGACGGGCTCCATCGGAACCCAGACGCTGGATATTGTGCGCAGATATCCCGACCGCTTCCAGGCCGACTGCCTCGTTGCCCACAGCAGCGCGGAAAAGCTGTTTGATCTGGTGCGGGAGTTTCGGCCGAAGGTGGCCGCGCTGGCCGCGGAGCCGAGGGAGATCCCGGAGGACGTGCGCTTCTGCGAATGGATTTTCGGGCCGGACTGCGCCGTGAAGGCGATTCAGGCCGCGAAGCCCATGGACGCGCTGTGCGCCATCGTGGGCATTGCGGGTCTGGACGCGGTGTGGGCGGCGCTGGACATCTGCGAGCGCGTGCTGCTGGCCAACAAGGAGGCGCTGGTCACCGGCGGCAGCCTGGTGATGGAGAAGGCCGCGCAGCTGGGCAAGCCGATGCTCCCGGTGGACAGCGAGCACTCCGCCATCTTCCAGTGCCTGCAGGCGCGGCAGGAGAATCCCGTGCGGCGGTTGCACCTGACGGCCTCCGGCGGCGCGCTGCGGGACTGGCCGAAGGAAAAAATGCGCTCCGCCACGGTGCGCGACGTGCTGGCCCATCCCACCTGGAGCATGGGCGGCAAGATCACCGTCGACTGCGCCACCATGGTCAACAAGGGGCTGGAGATCATCGAGGCCCACTATCTGTTTGACATGCCCGTGGATCGCATCAACGTGGTGGTGCACCCCCAGAGCGTGATCCACTCCATGATCGAATTCGAGGACGGCGCGGTGCTGGCGCAGCTGGGCCGGCCGGACATGCGCGGCCCCATCGGCTACGCCATGGGCTTTCCGGAGCGCATCCCCTACGGCGCGCAGCCGCTGGACTTCGCCCAGCTGGGGCAGCTGACCTTCGCCGCGCCGGACGGCGAGCGCTATCCCTGCCTGAAGATGGCGCAGGACGCGCTGCGCGCGGGCGGAAGCCTGCCCGTGGCGCTGAACGGCGCGAACGAGGTCGCCGTAGCCGCCTTCCTGCGGGAACAGATCGCCTTCGGAGACATCGCGCCGATCATCTCCGAGGTTCTTGAGAAGACGTCCCGGAGCGAAATCACCTGCATTGGGGACGTCTACGCGGCGGACGCGGCGGCGCGCGTTCTCGCGAAAAACTGTGTCGGGAGGCTTTCATGCTGACGAATCTGCTGTACACGCTGCTGGCCATCGTGCTGCTGGGCATCATCATCATCATCCACGAGCTGGGACACTTCATCGTCGGCCGCCTGTGCGGCATCGGCGTGGAGGAATTCTCGGTGGGCTTCGGCCCGAAGCTGTTCGGCTGGACGCGCAAGGGCATCGACTATTCCATCCGCGCGCTGCCGCTGGGCGGCTTCTGCAAGTTTGAGGGCGAGGACGAGGACAATCCCTCCCCCACCGCCATGAACAGCCAGCCCGTCTGGAAGCGCTTTCTGACCGTGTTCGCCGGTCCGGCGATGAACTTCGTGCTGGCGTTTGCGGCGGCGATGGCCGTGCTGATGCTCTTCGGCACGGCGGATCTGAGCACCGTCATCGGTGAGGTGGTGGCCGACGCCCCCGCCGCCGAAGCGGGACTGCTGGCCGGCGACCGGATCGTCTCCGCCAACGGCGCGGAGATCACCGACGACTACGCTGGCGTGGAGGCGCTGCGGTCGATCATCCAGTCCGGCGAAGCGCTCTCCCTGAGCTATGAGCGCGGCGGCCAGCTGCTCAGCGCTACCCTCTCTCCCGCCGTGGCGGCGGACGAAGAAACCGGCGAATCCCGATATCAGATCGGCGTCTCCTTCAGCTACGCCTTTCGCCGCTATACGCTGTTCCAGGCCATTCCCGGCGCGGCGCAGTACATCTGGGACTTCACCCGCAGCATGCTGGACTTCCTGCGCAACCTGATCTTCAAGGGACAGGGCGCGAACGACGTGGCCGGTGCAGTGGGCACCGTGGCGGTGATCAGCCAGGGACTGCAGGTAAACAAGAGCCTGTTCCTGGACTATCTGTTCCTGATTTCGCTGAATCTGGGCATCATGAACCTGCTGCCGCTGCCCGCGCTGGACGGCGGACGGCTGGTGTTCCTGATCGTGGAGGGCATCCGCCGCAAGCCCGTGCCGCCGGAGAAGGAGGGCATGGTGCACGCCATCGGCCTGATGGTCTTCTTCCTGCTGGCGATTGTGCTCACCTGGCACGACATCGTGACCTTTATCCTCAAATAATCCGGAGGTACGCAAGATGACCAAGCGCGTATATGCGGGCAATGTCGCCATCGGCGGCGGCGCGCCCGTGACTGTTCAGACCATGACCAACACCCGCACCGAGGACACAGAAGCCACGCTCGCCCAGATCCGCGCCATGGCGGAGGCCGGTGCGGACATCGTGCGCATTTCGGTGTACAACCGCCGCTGCGCGGAGAACGTGCGCGCGCTGGTGGACGCAAGCCCGGTGCCGCTGGTGGCGGACATCCACTTCGACTGCGGCCTGGCTATCCGCTCCATTGAAAGCGGCATCGCCAAGGTGCGCATCAATCCCGGCAACATCGGCGGGGAGGACAAGGTGCGCATGCTGGCGGACTGCCTGAAGCAGCATCGCGTGCCGGTGCGCATCGGCGTGAACTCCGGCTCCCTCGAGCCCGAGATTCTGGCCAAATACGGCGGCGTGACCCCGGAGGGCATGGTGGAGAGCGGTCTCAATCACGCCCGGATGCTGGAAAAGTGCGGGTTTGACGACATCGTGCTCTCCTTCAAGGCCACCGACGTGCGCACCATGGTGCAGGCCTGCCGCCTGGCCGCGAAGGTCTGCGGCTATCCCCAGCACATCGGGGTGACCGAATCCGGCACCGCGGACGTGGGCGTCGTGAAGTCCGCCGTGGGCATCGGCGCGCTGCTGCTGGACGGCATCGGCGACACCATCCGCGTGTCCCTGTCCGGCGATCCGGTGCAGGAGGTCCCTGCGGGGCTCTCCATCCTGCGCGCCTGCGGCCTGCGAAGGGACTGCGTGGAGATCGTCTCCTGCCCCACCTGCGGCCGCACCGACATCGACGTGGAGGGCATCGCCCGCCGCGTGCGCGCAGCCACATCGGACATCCGGATTCCGCTGAAGGTGGCCGTGATGGGCTGCGTCGTCAACGGCCCCGGCGAGGCGCGGGAGGCCGATCTTGGCCTTGCCGGCGCGAAGACCTTCTGCAAGCTGTTCGCCAAGGGACAGCCCGACCGCACCGTGACCGGCGATCCTGCCGAGGCGCTGATCGCGGAGATCCGCCGGGTTGCCGCCGAAAGGGAGAACAACGCATAAAATCCGAAGATATCGCCGCAGCCGAAGGGCTTCGAAAAGCGCGGCACGGATCTGATTTTCACGGACAACCGCTTCGAGCTGACGCTGTAAAGTCGTCGGCCAGTTTCTTCGAAAGGAGTCCACATGAGTCAACAGCCTTGGGAAAAACTGATCGAAACCGAAGACGGCGCGCTCGCGGGCTGTCTTTCGTTGTCTCGCGTGTCCATCTCCCGGAAGACGGGCAACATGCGCGTGTGCTTCCAGTCCTCGCGCCTGCTCAGCCGCGGCGAATACAAGCTGATCGCCAGCCGCATGGCGGGCGCGTTCCCGCAGGTGCGCGTGGAGACCCGGGTGAGCTATCCCGCCCTGAAGGATCGCGTGGAGAAGGACATCTCCGTGGCCAGCGGCCTGATGAAGGAGCTGGTGCGCCACGAGAGCCCCGGCTCCATGCCGTTCATCGACTGGGACGGCAAGGGCTGGCAGCTGGAAGGCGGCAAGCTGACCGTGTGCGTGTCCTCCGCCGAGGGCGTGGCCTATCTGAAGAGCCGCGGCATCGACCGGCTGTTTGAGACGCTGATGGACGAGCTGTTCGGCATCCGCTGCGCGGCCAGCATCCGCGTGACCGGCGACGACGAGCGCCGCATCCAGGAGATTCACGCCGCCCGCGCCCGGGAGGCCGAGGCGCTGGCCATGGACACCGCGAAGCTGGCGCAGCCGGCGGCGAAGAAGCCCGTCTCCAGCGAGGCCGTCTTCGGCCGGCCCATCCACGATCCCGTCATCCCCATGAACGAGATCACCGAGGATGTGGGCCGCTGCACCGTGCGCGGCGAGGTCTCCGGCTTCGACATGCGCGACACCAAGAACGGCAAGACCAAGATCGTCTCCTTCCTGATGTCCGACCGCCTGGGCAGCGTGAACTGCAAGCTGTTTCTGGGCGGCAGGCGCGGCGGCGACGACGCCAAGAGCGTCCAGGCCCAGGCCGACGCGCTGACGGCGGCGCTGAAGGACGGCAAGTGGATCACCGCCCGGGGCAGCTACCGCTACGACGACTTCAAGCGCGAAATGGTGCTGATGGTCAACGACATCATGGAGGCCGAAAAGCCGGTACGCATGGACACGGCGGCGGAAAAGCGCGTGGAGCTGCACCTGCACACCACGTTCAGCACCATGGACGCCTGCGCCAGCGCCACCGACCTGATCAAGCAGGCCGCGGCCTGGGGCCACAAGGCCATCGCCGTGACCGACCACGGCGTGGTGCAGTCCTTCCCGGAGGCCTTCGGCGCGGCCAAGAAGGCGGGCATCAAGCTGATTCCCGGCTGTGAGGGCTATCTGATCGATGACGAGGCCGACATCGTGAAGGGCGCGTCCTCCGAGCCCATCGACGGCACGGCCTACGTCGTCCTGGACGTGGAAACCACCGGCCTGAACACCCACACCGACGAGATCATCGAAATCGGCGCGGTGCGCTTTGAAAACGGCGTGGAGGTGGCGGAGTTCTCCGAGCTGATCAACCCCGGACGGCCGCTGCCGGACAAGATCGTGGAGATCACCGGCATCACCTCCGCCATGCTGCGCGACAAGCGCACGCTGAAGGACGCCATGCCCGATTTTGCAAAGTTCTGCGAAGGCGCGGTGCTGGTGGCCCACAACGCCAGCTTCGACATGGCGTTCTTCCGGCGGGCCTTCGCGCTGATCGGCATGCCCTTCGAATTCACCACGCTGGACACGCTGGCGCTGGCGCGCAACCAGTATCCCAACTTCAAGAGCCACAAGCTGGGCAACATCTGCAAGATGCTGGGCGTGAGCCTGACCAACGCCCACCGCGCCGTGCACGACGCCCGCGCCACCGCGCTGGTGCTGATGAAGATGCTTGCCGAGATCCAGGCGCAGAAGAGCATCTCGCTGCTGCGGGAGCTGAACACCTGCTACGCCATCGACGCGGGCAAGCAATCGTATCACATCATCCTGCTGGCCACCACCCAGACCGGCATCACCAACCTGTACCGGCTGGTCAGCGAAGGGCATCTGAACTACTTCCACCGCACGCCCCGCATCCCCCGCAGCCTGATCGAGAAGTATCGCGAGGGGCTGATCGTGGGCAGCGCCTGCGAATCCGGCGAGCTGTTCCGCGCCATCCTGAACGGCGAGAGCGAGAAAACCATCGAGAAGGTCGCGAGGTTCTACGACTATCTGGAGGTCCAGCCCATCGGCAACAACGAGTTCCTGGTGCGCGAGGGCACGGTGAAGGACGACGAGGGGCTGCGCGACCTGAACCGGAGGATCGTGGCGCTGGGCGACAGGCTGGGCATCCCCGTGTGCGCCACCGGCGACGTGCACTTCAAGGAGCCTACGGATTCGATCTACCGCGCCATCCTGATGGCCACCAAGGGCTTCGAGGACGCGGACTTCCAGCCGCCGCTGTACTTCAAGACCACCGACGAGATGCTGGAGGAGTTCTCCTATCTGGGCCGCGCCAAGGCCAGGGAGATCGTCGTCACCAACCCCAACAAAATCGCCGATCAGATGGGCGATGTGAAGGTGTTCCTCCCCCACCCCGAGGGCAAGGAGACGTTCCAGCCCTTCTGGCCCGAGGCCGAGGAGGAGCTGCGCTCCATCACCATGAACAAGGCGATTTCCATCTACGGCGACCCGCTGCCGGAGATCGTGCAGAAGCGCGTGGACAAGGAGCTGGGCGCGATCATCGGCTACGGCTTCTCCACGCTGTACATGATCGCGGTGAAGCTGGTGGCCAAGAGCCTGTCCGACGGCTACATCGTCGGCTCCCGCGGCTCGGTGGGCTCGTCGCTGGTGGCGTTTTTGTCGGGCATCACCGAGGTCAACTCGCTGCCGCCCCACTACGTCTGCCCCAAGTGCAAGCACTATGAGTTCGACATCCCCAAGGAGTACTCCACCGGCTTCGACATGCCGCTGAAGGACTGCCCGGTGTGCGGCACCAGCATGTACAAGGACGGCTTCAACATCCCCTTCGAGGTGTTCCTGGGCTTCAAGGGCAACAAGGTGCCCGACATCGACCTGAACTTCGCCGGCGTCTATCAGCCGGTGGCCCACAATTACATCAAGGAGCTGTTCGGCGCCGAGTACTGCTTCCGCGCCGGCACCATCGGCACCATCGCCGAAAAGACCGCCTACGGCTACGTGCTGAAGTACGCCGAGGAGCGCGGGCTGAGCCTGCCGGCCGCCGAGAAGGAGCGTTTGGCAAAGGGCATCACCGGCGTCAAGCGCACCACGGGCCAGCATCCGGCGGGCATGGTGGTGCTGCCCAAGGGCTACGAGATCTATCAGTTCACGCCCATCCAGCACCCCGCGGACGACATGACCACCGACACGGTCACCACCCACTTCGACTTCAACTCCATGCACGACGTGCTGGTCAAGCTGGACGTTCTGGGCCACGACGATCCCATCATGCTGCGCCGCCTGCAGGATCTGACGGGCATCAAGCCCCAGGACGTGCCGCTGAACGATCCGGCGATCTTCAAGCAGATCATGTCGCTGTTCTCCGGCACCGAGGCGCTGGGCATCACCGCCGAGGAGCTGGGCGTGGCCGAGTGCGGCACGCTGGGCGTGCCCGAGTTCGGCACCAAGTTCGTCCGCGGCATGCTGAAGGAGACGAAGCCCACCACCATGGAGGAGCTGATCCGCATCTCCGGCCTGTCCCACGGCACCGACGTGTGGCTGGGCAACGCCCAGGATCTGGTGCACCAGGGTGTGCCGCTGCGCGAGTGCATCTGCACCCGCGACGACATCATGAACCAGATGATCTCCTACGGCATCGACTCCGAGGTCTCCTTCAAGACCATGGAGTCCGTCCGAAAGGGCAAGGGCCTGCAGCCGTTCATGGAGGAGGCCCTCGAGGCCGCCACGGAAGCGCCGCCCTGGTTCATCGACAGCTGCAAGAAGATCAAGTACATGTTCCCGAAGGCCCACGCCGTGGCCTACGTCACCATGGCGCTGCGCATCGCCTACTTCAAGATCTACTACCCCGCAGCCTACTACTGCTGCTACCTCTACCGAAACGCCGAGAGCTTCGACGCCTCGCGAATGTGCACCTCCGATGTGGATGAGCTGCGCGGCATGATCGACGCCATCAAGGCCCTGGACAAGTCCGAGCTGACCGCCAGCAAGGAGGATGAGAACACCATCCTGGAAATCCTGATCGAGATGAACCTGCGCGGCGTGCACCTGAAGCCCGTCGACATCTACCGCTCCGCCGCCGCGGATTTCCTGATCGACGACGACGGAATCATCCTGCCGCCCCTCAGCGCGCTGCCCGGCGTGGGCGCGAACGCGGCGGAGGCCTTTGTGGTCTCCCGCCAGGCAGGTCCCTTCATCTCCCAGGACGACATGCTGCGCCGCAAGGTGCCCAAGGGCGTCATCGAGACGCTCCGGCAGGCGGGCTGTCTGGGCGACATGCCTGAGACCAGTCAGGTCTCACTGTTTGAATTCAGCATTTGAACCAAAGGAGTGGTTTACCTTGGAAAACGCACAGGAGAAAAAGTTCAGATTGATGACTGAAACGCCCGTGAAGCCGCTGGTGTGCCGGCTGGCTGTGCCGACGATCATCAGCATGCTGGTCAGCGCATTCTACAACATGGCCGACACCTTCTTCGTCGGCCAGCTGGGCACCAGCGAGTCCGCGGCGGTCGGCGTGGTGTTCTCGCTGATGGCCATCATCCAGGCAGTGGGCTTTTTCTTCGGCCACGGCTCGGGCAACTTCATCTCCCGGGCGCTGGGCCGTCACGATAACGACACCGCGCAGGAGATGGCCGCCACCGGCTTCTTCTCCGCGCTGATCGCGGGCGCGGTGATCATGGGCTTCGGCCTGATCTTCCTCCGGCCGCTGGCGCGGTGGCTGGGCTCCACGGAGACGATCCTGCCCTATGCCGTGGACTACATGCGCATCATCCTGATCGGCGCGCCTTACATGACCGCCTCGCTGGTGCTGAACAACCAGCTGCGCTTCCAGGGCAACGCCGCCTACGCCATGGTGGGCATCACCTCCGGCGCGGTGCTGAACATCGCCCTCGACCCGCTGCTGATCTTCGTGTTGAACATGGGCATCGCTGGCGCGGCGCTGGCCACCATCATCAGCCAGTTTGTGAGCTTCGTGCTGCTGCTCTTCGGCACATATCGCGGCAGCAGCATTCCCATCCGCATCTCCTGCTTCCGCCCGCGCAGGGCGCTCTACAAGGAGATCGTCCGCGGCGGCGCGCCGTCGCTGCTGCGCCAGGGGCTGGGCAGCGTGGCGACGATCTGCCTGAACCTCGCCGCCGGCGCGTACGGCGACGCCGCCATCGCCGGCATGTCCATCGTCACCCGCATCATGCAGTTCGCCAACAGCTGCCTGATCGGCTTCGGTCAGGGCTTCCAGCCGGTCTGCGGCTTCAACTACGGCGCAAAGAAGTTCAGCCGCGTGAAGGAGGCCTTCTGGTTCTGCGTGAAGCTCTCCACGGCGGTGCTGATCGTGCTGGCGATCGTCGGCTTCATCTTCGCGCCGCAGATCGTCTCCGTGTTCCGCGATGACCCGGCGGTCATCGATGTGGGCACCATCGCCCTGCGGATGCAGTGCGTCACCTTCCCGCTGGCCGCGTGGATCGTCATGTGCAACATGATGACCCAGACCATCGGCAAGGCCCTGCCCGCCTCCTTCCTGGCCATGGCCCGCCAGGGACTGTTCTTCATTCCCGCAGTGCTGCTGCTGCCCCGGCTCTTCGGCATCTTCGGCGTGGAGCTCTCCCAGCCGATCGCCGACATCATCTCCTTCGCCTTCGCCGTGCCGCTGGAGATCAGCGTGCTCAGGGAGATGAAGGAGGAGCCCGAACCGCTGAACAAGGCGGCCTGATCCCCGCACATAATAAACCGCCCGCAGCATCGAAAGCCGATGCCCTGCGGGCGGTTTTCCATGGATTGGTTCGCTTCTGAGACGATGCGCTACAGCTCCATGCGAAGCTGGGCATCCCGCAGGGAACGGACCGCGCGATCGGCCACGCAATCGCCCTCGCCCAGCCGGTCGCAGAGCAGCGGCGAGGCGTCGTCCCGTCGGGCCAGGCTGGCCTGCAGCAGCGCGGGGCTGTAGTTGGCATAGCAGTAGAGACAGCCGTTGGGGCAGGTGTTGTACGCGCCGATATCGACGCTGGGCGCGCATCCGCAGGCGGCGCGCTGGCCGGAATCCCGCCCCGCCTTCAGCGGCACGCCGCCGATGCGCCCCAGCAGCTCCGCGTCGATACAGCTCGACCGCGCCACGCCGCAATCGGAGAGGTCCGCAGCCTCCGCGCAGGCGACGATCTGCATGCCGCTGCTTCGGGCGATCTTCGCCATCTCCGCAGCCATCCGGCGCATGGTGCTTTCGCCGATGGTTTCGCTGCCCATCGACGCCAGTCGCTTCCGGTTGCGGGCATAGGTATCCACAAAGCTGATGGTCACCCGCCGCGTCGCCCCCGTGAGCCGCTCCGCGAGCTGGGAAAACGCCTTCAGATGCCACTCGGGGGAATAGCGCGGCGAGATCAGAATCGGATCGTAGCGCCAGAGCACGCGCTCGGGGCCAATCCGGTCGGCCAGCCGAAGAAAGGTCTCGACGCGCGCGCTGTGATCCGGCAGATCCGGCTCCGCATCCCGGCCGTAGGCCGTCAGCGTATACTGGAAGTAATAGGGATACGGCCGGAAGAGCTCCAGCCGCCCGAGCATCGGCGCGGGGTCTTTCGTCCAGAACACCACGCCGTCCACGGTCTCCGGCGACAGCGGCACGCGGCTCACGCGGCGCGGGTTCATCGGATTGCGCACCAGCACAAAGCCCTCCCGGAACCGGTTCTCCAGCCACAGCGCGTGGGCCGCGGGCAGGTCCGTCCTTCTGCTCGCACTGATGATCATCCCCTCACCCCCCTGTATTCAAAGAAAAATTTTTTGACACGAAACGAGGGAGCAGCTCCTGCTCCCTCGTTGCTTTGATTTACTTTTTGGCTTCCTTCGCCCAGCTGTCCTTGAGCGCCACGGTGCGGTTGAACACGGGCAGCTCGTCCGTGGAATCCTTGTCCTTGCAGAAGTAGCCCATGCGCAGGAACTGGAAGGCGGTACCCACCTCGGCGTGGGCGATATAGGGCTCGCAGAAGCCCTTGACGACGGTCAGGCTGTTGGGATTCAGGCGATCCATGAAGTCCACGGGCGCGGCCTCGACCACCTTGCCGTCCTCGTCCAGCTCCTGGGCGGCCTCGGCGGCGTCCAGCTGCTGCTCGACCTCCTCGGAGAGGATGGGCTCGTAGAGGCGGTACTCGCAGGGCACGGCGTCGATGGCGCTGACCCAGTGGAGCGTGCCCTTCACCTTGCGGTTGGCGCCCTCGCTGCCGGAGCGGCTGTCCAGATCGACGGAGCACTTCAGCTCCACGATGCGGCCGTTCTCGTCCTTGACGAAGTCCTCGCACTTGATGATGTACGCGCCCTTCAGGCGGACCTCCTTGCCGGGGGCCAGGCGGAAGAACTTCTTCACGGGCTCCTCCATGAAGTCGTCCTGCTCGATATACAGCTCGCGGCCGAAGCTGACCATGCGGGTGCCGAACTCGGGATGATCGGGATGGTTCTCGATCTCCAGCATGTCGACCTGCTCCTCGGGCCAGTTGACCAGCGTGACCTTCAGCGGGTTGAGCACGGCCATGGCGCGGGGCGCGGTATCGCTCAGGGCCTCGCGGACGCAGTGGTCCAGCAGATTGCCCTCCACGGTGGAATCGCTCTTGGCGACGCCGACGCGGCTCATGAAATCGTGAATCGCGGCGGCGGGATAGCCGCGGCGGCGCATGGCGACCAGCGTGGGCATGCGGGGATCGTCCCAGCCGGACACCACGTGCTCCTCCACCAGGCGGCGCAGATAGCGCTTGGACATGACGGTGCGCTCGATGTTCAGGCGGGCGAACTCGATCTGGCGCGGCGGCTGATCGGTGATGCGGGCCTGGGCCACGAACCAGTCGTACAGCGGACGGTGGATCTCATACTCCAGCGAGCACAGCGAATGGGTGATGCCCTCGATGGCGTCCTGCAGCGGATGCTGGAAGTCGTACATCGGGTAGATGCACCACTCGCTGCCGGTGCGGTGGTGGGGATGGCGGTTGATGCGGTACATGGTGGGATCGCGCATCAGCACGTTGGGGCTGGCCATGTCGATCTTGGCGCGCAGCACGCGGGTGCCCTCGGCGAACTCGCCGTTCTTCATGCGCTCGAACAGGTCGAGGTTCTCCTCCACGCTGCGATCGCGATAGGGGCTGTTCACGCCGGGCCTGGTCAGCGTGCCGCGGTTGGCGCGCATCTCCTCCGGCGTCTGATCGTCCACATAGGCCACGCCGCGGCGGATCATGTCGCAGGCGATCTCGTAGAGCTTGCCGAAGAAATCGGAAGCGAAGTGAAGCTCGTCCCACTCGTAGCCCAGCCATTCGATGTCGGCCTGGATGCCGTCGACGAAGGCAGCCTCTTCCTTGGTGGGGTTGGTATCATCAAAGCGGAGGTTGCACTTTCCGCCGTACTTTTTTGCAATGCCGAAATCGATGCACAGCGCCTTGGCATGGCCGATGTGCAGATAGCCGTTGGGCTCCGGAGGGAAGCGCGTGCGCACGTGATCGTAGCGCCCGTTCGCAAGATCCTCGTTGATAAATTCTTCGATGAAATTTGCGGCCCGCTTTTCAGTCATCTCCATATGAGAATCCTCCCTCAAAATTGTATATGGGGTATTATAGCACGTTTCCGCGCGAATAGACAGCCCTCTAAAGTAAATTTCATGGCCGAACCGCCGGGATTTCGCGCAGAAGCGCGTCGCGGACTGCCCACACGTCGTCGCCAAAGTTGCTGACGGCGGTGATCTCCAGCCGCTCCTCCGGGCTGAAAACCGTGGCGAAGCTGACGCCGGGATCGCAGCCGGTGAAGGCGGGCAGCAGCCTTCCCCGCCGCTGCAGCAGCCACAGGCCGAAGCCGTAGGCGTCGCCGCCCTCCTCCCGGGCCTGCACGCCCGCCATCGCCTTCAGCGCCTCCGGCCCCACCAGTCTTCCGCCGAACAGCGCGCTCCAGAACCGGGAGACGTCCTCCACCGTGGTGTATGCGCCGCCCGCGCCGGTGCCCTTGGCGTCCACGCTGAAGATGTTCGTGTAGAACTCCTGCCGCGCCGCGTCCCAGATGTAGGCGTTGGCGCAGTTCTCCGGCAGCCGGTCCAGTTCGAAATAGCCGGTGCGCGACATGCCCGCGGGCTCGAACACCGCGCGCCGCAGATGCTCGTCGAAGGGCAGTCCGGTAACCGCCTCGATGGCCGCGGCCAGCAGCACATAGCCGGTGTTGTTGTACTGAAACCGCTCGCCGGGCGCATACAGCATGGGCTTGCCCGCAAACAGCGGGAACAGATCGCCGTTTCTGCGGATTTTGTAGTTGGGAAAGTCGACCCACAGCGCGTCGTAATCGTCCATCACGGATTCGTCGAAGTAATCCGGCACGCCGGAGGTGTGGTTCAGCAGCCGCCGCACGGTCACGCCGGGCGCGAGGCCCTCCGGCAATCCCGGCGGCGTTTCGTCCAGCATAAGCCTTCCCTGCTCCACCAGCTGCAAAACCGCCGCGGCGACGAACGCCTTGCCGGCGGATGCAGTCGGGAAGCGGGTCTGTTCGTCGATGGGAATGCGATTGGGCAGATCGCGCATGCCCTGGCAGACGCGAAGCAGCGTCTCCTCCCCGCGCCGCACCAAAACAGAACCCCTGAAGGAGGCCGGAACACATCGCTGCATCCCATCCACCTCCTTTCAGGGGATGATCTTCAATGCTTTCAGAATCCGTTGCTCAGCGCCACCGCGCCCACCGGGCTCTGGCTGTAATCCATCCAGAGCATCTGGGACGCGTCGACATTGGACACGGCGGCGACCTTCTTCAGCTGCGTCAGCGCCGCGTCGCCGGAGAGAATATAGGGCTGGAAATCGTTGGTGCTGTTCTGGCCGGAAATCCGGGCGGGAATGATGTTGATGCCGCCGTCGGAAACCGCGCCGTCCAGCGAAATGTTGAAGGTCTGCTGGAAGACGGTGCAGTTCTTGTCGGCGGGATTGCGGTTGCCGCCGAAGCAGAAGTTGCCCAGGCTGTAGATGATGTACTTGCCCTTGTACAGCTCCACGCCGCCATAGACATGGCTGTGGTTGCCGATGATCAGATCCGCGCCCGCATCCACCATGGCCCGGCCCAGCTTGACCTGGGTATCGGTGGCGCTGTGATTGCCCTCCTCGCCCCAATGGATGGAGACGATCAGCAGATCGCACTGCTCGCGGGCCGCGCGCACCGCCTTCTCGAGCTGCTCCTGGGAATAGGCCCACTCGGTGAAGCCCAGCGAGCAGACCCGCACGCCCTTGACGTCCGTAAAGTACACGCGGCTGAAGCCGCTGACGCCGATGCCCTCGTCCTCCAGCACCTGGGCGGTCTCGTTGAAGCCCTCCTCGCCGAAGTCCAGCGAGTGGTTGTTGGCCACATTGGCGATCTCCACGCTGGAGCCCGAGAGAATCTGCACATACTTCGGATCTCCGCGGAAGTTGAAGGTGCGGCCGCTGCGCATGTCGTCGCTGGTGGTCAGCGGGCCCTCCAGATTGACGATGGTCAGGTCATCGGATTCGAACAGGCTGCGCACGTTCTGGAAGAAGTAGTCGGGGCCGTACTTGTTCGCATAGGACTGGAAGGAGCGATACGCGCCGGACTTGATCTCTCCGCCCAGCGTGCAGTCGCCCACGGCGGTGATGGTAATCGGAATGTACTCCAGCGCCTTCTCCGGCTCCAGCGAGGGGGCCGTGGCCTCCGGAATGACCGGCTCCGGCAGGGCGACGAAGGTGTCCGCGCTGCTCTCTGCCGTCGGCTCCGGCGTGGCTGCGGGCTCAGGCGCTTCCGTGGGCTGAAGGAATGGCAGTCCTTCGCCCGGCGCGCCGGCGCTTGCATAGTCCAGCGTCTCTCCGGCCGCGGGCGCGAGAATCTCCATCTCGCCGTCCGCAACGACCCACTGGCCGCCCGACGTCTTCGGGCCGCGGCTGTTGGCGATGCGAACCGCCGCGCAAATGCCGATACAGATGCACAGAAACGCGCAAACGATGATGCCCGCCGTCCGTTCCTGTCTGCGCCTCTGCGCACGGCGGGACTTTGCCGCGTTCTTTCTATTTTTTGTCGATTTCTTTGCCATGGAAACCTCCGGATGAATAGCAATCGTACTAATTATACTGCATATTCCCGTTTTTCCCAAAAAATATCGGCGATTGTACGTCTATTGCAACCCTTTCGAAAACAATTTCATAGTTATGCAATACTTTTATGACACAGATGTGACGCAATCCGGGCGAACGGCGCGCAAAAAACCGCCGCGCAAGCGCGGCGGTTTTGATGGATGGTACTCAGATGGGCATCGCGTTGTTCTTGGTGTCCAGCACGGAGTTGTCCAGCTGCAGCTGGGACGCCTGGCGGGCCTTGAAGAACTTCTCGGCAACCTGCGGGAACAGGGCGTAGGAGAGCACGTCCTCCTCCTGGGTGATGTACTGGCCGATCTCCTTGCGGTAGTTGGCCAGCTCGGGCTTGAGCAGGTCGGCGGGACGGCAGGTGATGACCTTCTGGTCGCCGATGACCTTCTTGCGAACCTCCTCGTTCACCGGGGCGGGCAGGCGGCCGTACTCGCCGCGCATCAGGCCCTGGGACTCCTTGGGGTTCATCTTGTAGCGCTCGCCGCAGATGACGTTCATGACGGCCTGGGTGCCCACGATCTG
>SFJH01000068.1 GCA_004555155.1 Clostridiales bacterium | reverse complement strand
CGCTCAAAAGGACTTCCTTTGGATACCAGAACTTCTCTCATTTCCGCAAGAGAATTTTGTTATCTTTCTCTTTTCACCCCTACATTTGACACAGAGCCGTTTATCATCGAAGGGCGGTTCTGTCAAATCTGCGGACGATCGGTGGAGCGTACAGCGGAAGGACAGAGCCGTCTGCAAAAAAAGAAAGCCGTTGAAAACGCTTTGTTTTCAACGGCTTTGAATGGTACCGGCGATCGGATTGGTACCGGCGATCGGATTCGAACCAATGACACTCCGGGTATGAACCGGATTCTCTAGCCAACTGAGATACGCCGGCAAATGGTTGCGGGGGGAGGATTTGAACCTCCGACCTCCGGGTTATGAGCCCGACGAGCTACCGAGCTGCTCTACCCCGCGTCATCTGCTGTGAGCATTCGCTCAACGACAGGTATAATCATACCACAGAAGGGAGATGTTGTCAAGGGTTTTCCGCAAAAAAATTTTCGGAAAGTGTCCGAGGCCGATCGGATGCGCGGCGGGCACGGCTTTCGCGCACGCCGCGCGCTCTGACAGGGGGATGGGCTTCAGGTCAGACCAGGCCGTCGCCGCCCATCATTCGCGTCATTTCCTCGATCCGCTCCAGCGGAAAGGGCGGCTGCGCGAGGGGCTTCATGGCCAGCGACATCAGCTTCATGGGGTTGTCGTCGGCGGCGATGCGGTTGGAGCTCAGCGTTCCGCACCGGCGGCAGCGGTGGATCACGGCCCATTCGCCGTCCTTGCGGACCCAGACGGAAATCGGATCCATCAGACCGCCGCAATCGGCCTCCCGGTCGCCGGGCTCCACGTCCAGGTGGAGACTCGTCAGGCAGTTCGGGCAGTGGTTTCTGTGGCCGCTGCCCGCGCCCGCCGGCACGACCAGCCGGCCGCAGAGCTTGCAGGTAAAGGTTTCGTTGCAGGCGTGGACTCGATAATAGCCCTTTTCAAATGATTCTCTCTTGTTTTCCCGGTTCATGGGGTTGTCCTCCGAAAAGCAGACGCCCTTGGGAGGCTTGTGCAGAGATGGATTTACGCAAACCTCCCGGTCAGCGCACCGACTCCTTTGCGGTATTCATGCAAAATGCTCCTCCGTAATTCTGTAGAATGATATCCGAAGCGGTCAGTTGCCGCGGATATAGCGGATTTCGCCGGGCATCACCATGCCCAGCTCGTCGCGGGCGACGCGAACCACGTAGTCGTCCGTTTCGGTGTAAGCCAGCTGGTCGCGCAGCGTCTCCAGCTCCGCCTCCATGGCGGCGCACTCCGCCTGCGCGGCCTCCAGTCTCGCCGCGCCCGCGCGCAGATCGCGCCCGGACAAAAGAAAGCTGACGCTGAAGATCAGCAGCATGCAGCCGATCAGAATGAGGCAGAATCGGGGTTGGATTCTCAGACGCATATGGGTTTCCTCCGCGGAATTCAAAAAAATGTCAATTTTTGATGATATTCGACGGCACGCCGCAGATTCCTCTCATTTGAATATGACTTTAATTAGACGAAAATTTGCGCATCGCCGGAACATCCGCTTGACGGCGCGCGCCAGCGCGCCCAGCAGCCGCCGGACGGGAGGCTCCACGCCGAGCTGAAAGAGAACGGCGCCCAGCGCGACGCCCAGCAGCTCGTACAGCCGCAGCTGGCCGTAGCAGGCGATCACGGAGGCGGCGATCAGAATCAGCGCCGCGCCGAGACCGAACAGCGCGTCGATGGCCAGCGTCAGCCAGAAGCCCGCGCCCAGCAGCCGCCGCAGTCCGGCGCAGAGGGCGTACAGCGCGCCGGTCAGCAGTCCGGCGCCGATCATCCAGAGGAACACGTAGATCTGGCCGATGGTGGAGAAGAGCATGGTCAGCTGAACAGCCTTCCCAGAAAGCCGCCGGGCTGTTTTTTTCGCTGCGCGTATTCGATGGCGGCGATCTCGCCCTCCACGATCAGCCGGCCGTCGCCCAGGCTCAGCTGGGAGATGTTCAGTCCCTCGCCGGAGATGGTCAGCGCCCCCAGCGGCGTGCGCAGCACGACGATCTGCTCGTTGAAGCAGTCCACGTCCTCCACGCCGGTGACGGTCGCGGTGCTGCGATCCGTGAGTGTCAGCGTGTGCTCGCCCACCGGCGGGCGATTCGCGTTTTGCATGAGGTTCCCTCCCTGCGTTGGATGATTGGTTCAATGTATGCGCCCGGCCGGAGCGCTATGCGGACGGCGGCGCCGGACAAGCTTTATAGCATTTTTATATCCGCAGCCATCGAATATGATATAATAATAATTGGGAGGCTTTGCGATGAAAACCGATTCAATCAGGGAGGAGCACAGCCGCGCGCGGGATTGGCTGATCACGGCGGCGACGCTGGGCGGCGCATGTCTGCTGTGCATGCTGCTGCGCCGGATGGACGAGGGCGACATCTATGTGTCGATGATCTTTCTGCTGGCCGTGGCCGTGGTGGCGCGGTTTACCAACGGATTTTTTTACGGCATTGCCGCGTCGGTGGCGGGCGTTCTGGCGGTCAATTATGCGTTCACGGCGCCGTATTTTGAATTCTGTCTGTCCATTTCGGGATATCTGCTGTCCTTTTGCAGCATGCTGGCGGTGTCGGTGGCCACCAGCGCGCTGATCACCCAGATCAAGCGCCAGGAGCAGCAGCGCTGTCGCGCTCAGGTGGAGGAGATGCAGGCGAACCTGCTTCGGGCGGTTTCCCACGACCTGCGCACGCCGCTGACCAGCATCTCCGGGGCGGCGTCGGTGCTGATTGCCCAGCCGGAGATGGACGCGGCGGGCAGGGAAAAGCTGCTCCGGGAGATCGTGGACGATTCCGACTGGCTGGTGCGGATGGTGGAAAATCTGCTGTCCATCACGCGCATCAACGCCGAGCCCGCCAATCTGAACAAGCGCCCCGAGGCGGCGGAGGAGATCATCGCCGAGAGCGTGCGCAAATTCCGAAAGCGATTTGCGGAGCCGCCGGTGGAGATCCGCCTGCCGGACGAGCTGGTGATGGTTCCGATGGATCCCATTCTGATCGAACAGGTATTGACCAATCTGCTGGAAAACGTGGCCCGCCACGCCCGTGCGACGGAGGTGCGGGTGAGCCTGCGGGCCGTGCGGGATCAGGCGGTGTTCGAGGTGGCCGACAACGGCGTGGGCCTGCCGCCGAAGCAGATCCGATCGATCTTTGACCCGATTCCCGGCCGAGGCGTATCCGACGGCAGCCGCAGCATGGGCATCGGCCTGAGCGTCTGCAGGGCCATCATCCTGGCGCACGGCGGCGCGATCGAGGCCGAAAATCTGCCGGAGGGCGGCGCATGCTTTCGCTTTTGCCTGCCGCTGAAGGAGGAGCATTATGAATTCAATGACGACCATACTGATCGTTGAAGACGATGAGCGCATCCGGAACGCCCTCAGAGCCATCCTCGTGGCCTGCGGCTATTCGGTGCAGGAGACCGGCAACGCGCGCACGGCGCTGGCGATGACGGCCTCGCACAATCCGGATCTGATGCTGCTGGATCTCGGGCTGCCGGACGGGGACGGCATGGAGCTGATTCGCTCGGTGCGGGGCTGGTCGCAGGTGCCGATCATCGTGGTTTCCGCCCGGGGACACGAGCGGGACAAGGTGGAGGCACTGGACAGCGGCGCGGACGATTACATCACCAAGCCCTTCGGCACCGACGAGCTGCTGGCGCGCATCCGGGCGGCGCTGCGCCATGGCCGCGCCCGCAGCGGCAATGCGGCGGCGGTGTATCAGGGCAAGGGGCTGAAGGTGGACGCGGGGCGCCGGCTGGTGACCGTGGACGGACAGCCCGTGCACCTGACCCAGACCGAATACCGCATCGTGCTGTTGCTCTGCCGCCACTCCGGCCGGGTGCTGACCTACGATTTCATGATCCGCGAGCTCTGGGGGCCGTTTTCCGGCTGCGATACCCAGATTCTGCGCGTCAACATGGCGAACATCCGCCGGAAGCTGGAGCGGGATCCGTCCATGCCCGAGTACATCACCACGGAGATCGGCGTGGGCTACCGCATGATCGAGCTGGACACGGAGTCGGAATGACCGGCCGTGCGGCATGAAAAAAAGGTTCTTCACGGAAAGCTAGGCTACGGAGGAAAGGGCTCGAACGATGAGGAAGAAGTAATTATCATCCCTATAGCCGTAGCCAATCCTCTTAGCGACT
>SFJH01000067.1 GCA_004555155.1 Clostridiales bacterium | reverse complement strand
TTTTTCGGTGCTTTGTTTGTCATACGATTCACGCTCCCTCAAGCAGTGCGGCAGGGTTCTGCCTGCCGGGTGAAATAGCAAGGGAGGCTCCCTGAACACTCAAGGAGCCTCCTTCGTCAATCATATCGGACTGGCCCGCACCAGGCGGGCACAGACGAGTGAATCGGATGATTACTCGGCGGTCAGCTCCGGATACAGGTCCACGACGGCATCCTTGAAGTCCTGAATCGCGGTCTCGTAATCCTTTTCGCCGGAGGCGTAAGCGTTGACCTCAGCATCCATGCAGATGTTGATGTTCTGGTCGTAGGCGCTCATCGCGGAGATGTCGATCAGCGGGGTCACGGCCTGGAACAGGCTGTAGTGATCCTGGCCGCCCAGGAAGTCGAAGGCAAAGCCGGCGTCGATGATCTCCTGGATCGCCTCGGTGTTGTTGACATAGTCCTTGGACTTGAGGCAGTAATCCTTCATGGAGCCGGACTCGATGGTGAAGTACTCGATGATGTCCTTGGCCAGCGCCTTGTTGGTGCAGGTGGTCGCGGCGGTCAGCCAGGTGCCGCCCCAGTAGTACGGCTGCGGGCCATTGACGGCAGCCCAGTCGCCATAGGTGCCCTCGCCGGGCTTGGAGCCGCCGGAGTTGCCGACCATCGTCCACTGGATGCCCCAGGTGGAGAAGAAGTAGCCCATGATGGAGTCGTTGCCGACGCCGGCGTTCCACGCCTCGGTCCACGGGGTGGCCATGGCGGTGAGGTTCTCGTCGCGCAGGGTCTTGGCAAAGTCGAAGTACCACTTGACCTGGTCGTCGATCACGAGGTTCATCGCCTCATCGACCCACGGGGTGGAGCGCACTGTGCGGACAACCTGCCACACGTCGCCGTTGGACGGGATCAGCTTGGTCGCGCCGGCGGACTTCTCGTTCACCTCGCGCGCGGTCGCCAGGAAGGCGTCCCAATCCTTGACCTTCTCCTGCATCTCCTCCGGAGTCTTCACGCCGAGGTACTTCTCAGCGAGGCTGCGGCGATAGAGGAACAGGCCGGGAGCCGCCTGCCAGGAGGAGCCCTTGATCTGGCCGTTGCTGTCGGTGGCGACGGTCACGGTGTAGGGATACTGCTTGGCCAGCTGATCCGCCGTGATGCCGATCTCCTCGAGCGGGAGGGTGTAGTCGGAATCGACATACTTGAGCGCGTAGTCCGCCTCGATGAGGAACATGTCGATGTGCTCACCGGCACCGAGCGCCGCGTCCAGCTTCTGCTGATAGACGCCGTTGTCGTTCGGGTTGACGACGAACTCGATCTGGTCGCCGTTGGGCAGGGTCATGGTGCCATCCTCCGCGACGGTGCCGCCGACGGCGGGGATGTAGTAGTTCTGGAGCATGCCCTTGAACTCATCGTTCCAGGCGTAGATGACGAACTTTTCGCCGGTGGCCGGGACATCAAAATCGGTGGTGTAGGCCTCCGCCATCGCGGGAACCAGAGAGCACACCATCATGATGGCCATGATCAGGGCAACGAGTTTCTTCATGAGAGTTACCTCCTTTTTATTGATCATCCTTCCCGATAGAAGCCTCGGAAGGAGAATCTGCGTGTCACGCGCCCCGGGGCGCGGGGCCGACCGTCTCGCCCGCAATTAGCCTGCACGGGATGGAGACGGTCTCCTGGAAGGTGGTGCGGGGCTGCTCGATGAGGTGCACCAGCTTGCGCGCGGCGGCCGCGCCGATGGCGGCTGTATCCTGCGCGACGGTGGTCAGCCGGGGCTGGCACATCTGCAAAAGCGGCACGCCGTCGAACCCGGCGACAGAGATGTCCTGCGGGATACGAAGGCCGTGCGCACGGATGGCCTCCATGCCGCCCAGCGCGGCGTAATCGTCGGACATGAGGATGCACGTCGGGCGCTCGGGCAGGGCGAGCAGCTGCTCGGTGGCCGCCCGGGCGGCGGCGGGATTGTGGTAGACGCTCTTGACGAGGTATTCCTCGGGCACCGCGATGCCGGCGTCGCGCATCGTGCGCAGGAAGCTGGTCAATCGCACGGCGCTGACGGAGGAGCTGTTGCCCTGGATATAGGCGACGCGCCTGTGCCCCATGGAGAGGACGTGCCGCGTCAGCTCGGCCATGCCCTGCCGGTTTTCAGACTCCACGCAGCTGTGCCCGTGGAACACGTGGTCGATCGTCACCACCGGCAGCGGGCCGGAGACCAGCTCCACCACCTCGGGCTCCGCGAAGCCGGCGCAGACGATGCACACGCCGTCGACGTTGCGGTAGAGGCAGTGCTCCAGGTACGTCATCGGGCTGCTGCCCAGGTGATGGGTGATGAAGGCGATATCGTATCCGCGCCGCTCGGCCTCGGATTTGAAGGCCTCGAGCACGGGCGAGAAGTAGTTGTGGGTCAGGCCGCCGTCGCTGTTGGCGAAGAGGACGCCCAGGTTGAAGGTGCGCCCGATCTTCAGCCCGCGGGCCAGCGCGCTGGGGCGGTAGCCCAGCCGGTCGGCGGCGGCGCGCACAAGCGCGCGCGTCTCTTCGGAGACATCGGGGTAATCGTTGAGCGCCTTGCTCACGGTGGAAACGGACAGCCCGCAGGCTGCGGACAGCTCCTTGATGGTCACAGCCACGGGATGCACCACGCTTCTCAAGTGATCTAAAACGATTTCGTGCCCTCATTATACGGCGGTTCGCTCAAAAAATCAAGCCCCAATTTTGCTTATTGATCAAATTTTCGATTGATCCAGAAATTGATGCGTCAAACTGCACAGCATACAGCCTGTATTCTGTCCAGCTTGACGTGATGGAGCGAATACGTTTTCGAAAAATAGCGTCAAATTCGAGAATATCCCTTGCGCTCGCGGGGAAAGTGCGGTATATTGTTGGAAAACCGGTCTGCCGTGTGCGTGCAGCCTAAATCGTTTTCGACAGATCCCGCGCAAATCCGACTGCTTTGCCCGATCAAGGAGGCGAATTTCCCATGGAGTATGGCCATTTCGACGACGCGGCTCGGGAATACGTGATCACCCGGCCGGACACCCCCTCGCCCTGGATCAACTACCTGGGCAGCGAAGCGTTCTTCACCCTGATGTCCAACACGGGCGGCGGCTACAGCTTCTATAAGGATGCGCGCATGCTGCGCATCACCCGCTACCGCTACAACAACGTGCCCACCGACGCCGGCGGGCAGTACTTCTACGTCAAGGACGGCGACACGGTCTTCACGCCGGGCTGGATGCCGGTCAAGACCCCGCTGGACGCCTACGAGTGCCGCCACGGCCTGGGCTACACGGCGATCACGGGCGAGAAGAACGGCCTGCGCGTGCGGCAGACGGCCATGGTGCCGCGCGGTGTGGACGCGCTGGTGACCCGTGTGGAGCTGGAGAACCGCACGGAGCAGCCCAAGGACGTGTCCCTGTTCAGCTTCGTGGAGTTCTGCCTGTGGAACGCGCAGGACGACGCGACCAACTTCCAGCGCAACTTCTCCACCGGCGAGGTGGAGATCGAGGGCAGCGCCATCTACCATAAGACCGAGTACCGCGAGCGCCGCAATCACTACGCCGTCTACGCCGTGAACGCGCCGGTGGACGGCTTCGACACCGACCGCGACAGCTTCCTGGGGGCGTACAACGGCTTTGACCGCCCCGCCGCCGTCTTCGAGGGGCGCAGCCGCGATTCCATCGCCAGCGGCTGGGCGCCCATCGGCAGCCATCACCTGCACGGCACGCTCGCGCCGGGCGAACGGGTGTGCTTCGTGTTCGTGCTGGGCTACTGCGAAAACCCGCAGGACGAGAAGTTCATCGCCCCCGGCGTGATCAACAAGGCGCCCGCCTACGCGCTGCTGGAGCAGTTCCGCAGCGAGGCGCAGTTCGAGCGCGCGCTTTCTCAGCTGCGCGCGTATTGGGACACGCTGCTGTCCACCTGCCAGGTGCACAGCGGCGAGTCGCGCTTCGATCGCATGGTCAACATCTGGAACCAGTATCAGTGCATGGTCACCTTCAACATGTCCCGCTCGGCCAGCTACTACGAGTCCGGCATCGGCCGCGGCATGGGCTTCCGCGACTCCACGCAGGATCTGCTCGGCTTCGTGCACCTGATTCCGGAGCGCGCG
>SFJH01000066.1 GCA_004555155.1 Clostridiales bacterium | reverse complement strand
TCGAGATGGCCATCCCGCCCAAAGTGATTCCCCGCCCCTACACCACGAAGGCCTTCGAGGGCTTCCACTATGCAAAGGCCCACGGCTGCGGCGACGACTACAACGACCGCGTCTATGAGGCCTACTTCGTGCATGAGCAGGATATCGGCGACGTGGACGTGCTCTGCGAAATCGCCGCCCAGTCCGGCCTGGACGCCGCCGACTTCCGCCGCGCGCTGACGGACGGCGACTACGCCGAGACCCAGCGCCGCGCCGCCGAATACTCCCGCGAGACGCTGGGCGTGCGCGGCGTGCCCACCATCTTCGTGGACGGCGAGATGCTCCCCGGCGGCGTGTATACAGAGGAAGGCTTCGCCGCGCTGCTGGACGATCTCTCCCAGAGGCACACCATCCCCGCGGACGACGCCCCCTTCGGCTGCGACGAAAACGGCTGCACCGCCCCCGCCACCTGCGATGCGAACGGCTGCGGCGGAAACTGACGGGATTACCGCGTAACCTCATCCGATGAAAAAGGCATATTCCGACCCGATCGCGCCCCCGGCTCACCCCCGGGAGCGCGTTTTTTCTGGTTTTCTTACGTTCCATCGGGCCATCGCCGCGAGTTCCGTTTCCGTCCTCACGCCGACAACCCCTTCTCCCCTTCGCCGCGCCGCCGCCACAAACCGCCGCCATGTCGTGCCAATCACCGCCCGTCGCCGTGCCGCGACCGCACGCCACCGCCCCGCTTCATCCACCAACCGCCGACGGCCCCTTTCCCCCGTTTCCGCCGCGCCGCTTGCAAATTGTCCCCGATGGTCGTATAATCAGACCAGCGAATATCGACGGGAGGACGATGCCCATGCCGCTGCGCCGCGCACTGATCAGCTTCAACCGCATCAAGCCGGACGCGCTGCCGCTGGCCGAAAGGCTGGTGGCGCGCTTTTCCGCCCATGGCGTGCAGGTGATGACGCCGGAGGGGGAGCCGCCCCTGCCGGGCACCCACGCCTTTGCGCCGGGCGCGGAGCCGCCGCCGGAGCTGGCGGTGGTGCTGGGCGGCGACGGCACGCTGCTGCAGACGGCGGGACGGCTGCTGCGCTGGCGCACGCCGGTGCTGGGCGTGAATCTGGGCCACCTGGGCTTTCTGGCGGAATGTGAACCGGCGCAGCTGGAGCATCAGCTGAACCGACTGCTGGCGCTGGACTTCGCGGTGGAGGAGCGCGCCACGCTCTGCGTGCAGTCGGACATGCTGGAGGGCGTGCAGTACGCCATCAACGACCTGTGCCTGCACCGCGCCGACTATCCGGGCATCCTGCGGCTGCACGTGTCCATCAACGGCGAGGCGCTGGAGGCATTCCCCGCCGACGGCCTGCTGATCTCCACGCCCACCGGCTCCACGGCCTACAACCTGTCGGCGGGCGGGCCGCTGCTGCTGCCGCAGGTGCGCAACCTGGCCATCACCCCCGTCTGCGCCCACACGCCGTTCATGCGGCCGCTGGTGGTGGGCGAGGGCGACGACGTGCGCTTTTCCGCCACCTGGGAGTCAGAATCCCGCTACGCGGGCAATCCCGCGCTGACGCTGGACGGCAACGCCGCGCTGCCCGTGCCCAAGGGCGCCCGCTTCGACGTGCGCATCTCCGAAATGCCCTTCCGGCTGGTGAAGCTGGGCGGCCAGAGCTTCTTCGAGGTATTGAATCAAAAGCTGTATCGCCGCTGACCGCCCCCACTGCCGGTCATCCCCGCGTCACAAAACCCCGCCCCCCGGCCAGCGCTTCCGCCAGCCGGGGGCATTTCCCGCCCCCCTCCTCCCAAACCGATCCCCGCCTCCGCAGGCCATCCCCCCGCGCCAAAAACTTTTTGCAGCCCCGGAGGATTACCCACTTCCATTTTCCCGAAAAAGTGATACAATAGAATGGAAGGAGTGTGCGAATCCGCGCGCCCGAGAGTCAATCGTCCCGGCCACGGCCGGGGCTCAAGAAAAGGAGCATTGCCATGTTCGAAATCGTAAGGAAACAGGCGCTGAACCCCACCGTCACGCTGATGGAGATCGCAGCGCCGCTGGTGGCCCGCAAGGCGGAGCCGGGCCAATTCATCATTCTGCGCACCGACGAGGCCGGAGAGCGCATCCCGCTGACCGTTGCGGACTACGATCGCGAAAAGGGCACCGTCACGATCATCTTCCAGATCGTAGGCGCCACCACCGAGAAGCTGAACCACATGAACGAGGGCGACTGCCTGCAGGACTTCGTGGGCCCGCTGGGCAAGGCCACCGAGACGGAGGGCCTGAAGAAGGTGGCCGTGGTCGGCGGCGGCGTGGGCTGCGCCATCGCGTATCCCATCGCCAAGAAGCTGCACGAGCAGGGCTGTGAGGTGCACTCCATCGTGGGCTTCCGCACGAAGGATCTGGTGATCCTGGAGGACGAGTTCCGCGCCGTCTCCGACAAGCTGTTCATGATGACCGACGACGGCTCCTACGGCACCAAGGGCGTGGTCACCAACCCGCTCAAGGAGCTGATCGAGTCCGGCGAGCAGTATGACGAGGTCATCGCCATCGGCCCGGTGATCATGATGAAGTTCGTCTGCCTGACCACCAAGCCCTACGGCATCAAGACCATCGTGTCCATGAACCCGATCATGATCGACGGCACCGGCATGTGCGGCGGTTGCCGCCTGAGCGTGGGCGGCGAGACGAAGTTCGCCTGCGTGGACGGCCCGGACTTCGACGGCCACCTGGTGGATTTCGACGAGGCCATGGCCCGCGGCACCATGTACAAGCCCTTTGAGCGCCAGCAGCACGAGGAGACCTGCAACCTCTTTAAGATGGGAGAGAACAAGTAATGCCGAACATGTCTTTGAAGAAGAACCCGATGCCCTCTCAGGAGCCGGACGTTCGCAACAAGAATTTCAGCGAGGTCGCCCTGGGCTATACCGAGGAGCAGGCCATTGACGAGGCCAACCGCTGCCTGAACTGCAAAAACAAGCCCTGCGTGGGCGGCTGCCCGGTGGCCATCGACATCCCCGCCTTCATCAATGAAATCAAGAAGGGCGACTTCGAGGCCGCCTATCAGATCATCAACAAGTCCTCCTCCCTGCCCGCCGTCTGCGGCCGCGTGTGCCCGCAGGAGACCCAGTGCGAGCAGAAGTGCATCCGCGGCATCAAGGGCGAGCCGGTGGCCATCGGCCGCCTGGAGCGCTTCGTCGCCGACTGGCACAATGCCAACGTGAAGGAGGCCCCCGTCCAGCCCACGCCCAACGGTCACAAGGTGGCCGTGGTGGGCTCCGGCCCCTCCGGCCTGACCTGCGCCGGCGATCTGGCCAAGAAGGGCTATGAGGTGACCGTGTTCGAGGCGCTGCACACCGCCGGCGGCGTGCTGGTGTACGGCATTCCGGAGTTCCGCCTGCCCAAGGCCATCGTGCAGCGGGAGATCGACGGCCTGAAGGCCATCGGCGTGAAGATCGAGACCAACATGGTCATCGGCAAGGTGCTGTCCGTGGACGAGCTGTTCGACATGGGCTTTGAGGCCGTGTTCATCGGCTCCGGCGCCGGTCTGCCCCGCTTCATGAAGATCCCGGGCGAAAACCTGAAGGGCGTGTACTCCTCCAACGAGTTCCTGACCCGCGTGAACCTGATGAAGGCCTTCCGCGAGAACAACCCCACCCCGATCCAGCACGCGAAGAACGTGGCCGTGGTCGGCGGCGGCAACGTGGCCATGGACGCGGCGCGCTGCGCCAAGCGCCTGGGCGCCGAGAATGTTTACATCGTCTACCGCCGCAGCATGGAGGAGCTGCCCGCCCGTGCCGAGGAGGTCGAGCACGCCATGGAGGAGGGCATCATCTTCAAGCTGCTGAACAACCCGGTGGAGATCCTGGGCGACGACCAGAAGAACGTCACCGCCATGAAGTGCGTGGAGATGACGCTGGGCGAGCCGGACGCCTCCGGCCGCCGCCGTCCCGTGGTCAAGCCCGACAGCGAGTTCACGCTGGACGTGGATTGCGTGATCATGGCCATCGGCACCAGCCCGAACCCGCTGATCAAGTCCACCACCGAGGGCCTGGAGACCCAGAAGTGGGGCGGCATCATCGCCGACGAGGCCACCGGCAAGACCTCCCGCGACCACGTGTACGCGGGCGGCGACGCCGTGACCGGCGCTGCCACCGTCATCCTGGC
>SFJH01000033.1 GCA_004555155.1 Clostridiales bacterium | reverse complement strand
CCCGGGTCTGCTTTTGACCCGGGCCCTGCTTTTTCTGGAGATGCGGCGCGGCTTAGAGCTGGAGCGCCTTGATGCGCTCCATGGCCTCGACGGTTGCGTCTGCGTCGCCGAAGGCGGTGAAGCGGATGTAGCCCTCGCCGCTGGGGCCAAAGCCGGCACCGGGGGTGGTGATGATGTTGGCCTTGGTCAGCAGGAGGTCAAAGAACTCCCACGAGCCCATGCCTTGCGGGGTGCGGCACCAGACGTAGGGGCTGTTGACGGCGCCGTAGACGGTGAAGCCGGCGGCCTCAAGGGCTTCTTTGATCACCGTGGCGTTTGCACGGTAGTAGTCGATGGTGGCCGCCACCTGGGCTGCGCCTTCCTCGGTGTAGATGGCTGCTGCGCCCCTCTGAATCACGTAGCTCGCGCCGTTGAACTTGGTGCACTGGCGGCGGTTCCACATGGCGTTGAGGTTTTGGCCCTCGCGGACGAGCTCCTTGGGCACCACGGTGTAGCCGCAGCGGGCGCCGGTGAAGCCGGCGGTCTTGGAGAAGCTGCGGAACTCGATGGCACAGGTCTTGGCACCGGGGACCTCGTAGATGCTGTGGGGCACGCCCTCCTCGACGATGAAGCGCTCGTAGGCGGCGTCGAACATGATGATGGCGTCGTTGGCGTTGGCGTAGTCGACCCAGGCCTTGAGCTGCTGGGCGTTCAGCACGGTGCCGGTGGGGTTGTTGGGGGAGCACAGGTAGATGACGTCGACCTTGCCCTGGGGCAGCTCGGGGCAAAAGCCGTTCTCTGCCGTGGTGGGCATGTAGACGATGTTGGTCCAACCCTGGGCCTCTTCGTCCCACTCGCCAGCGCGGCCGGACATGGCGTTGCTGTCGACGTAGACGGGGTAGACCGGGTCGCACACGGCCACGACATTGTCGAGGCTGAGGATGTCGCCGATGTTGCCGCAGTCGCTCTTGGCGCCGTCTGAGATGAAGATCTCGTCTGTGCTGATGTCGATGCCGCGTGCGGCGAAGTCGCCCTGCTGGATGGCCTCGCGCAGGAAGGCGTAGCCCTGCTCGGGGCCGTAGCCGTGGAAGCGCTCCGAGGTGGCCAGGTCGTCGACTGCGGCGTGCATGGCCTCGATGACGGCGGGGACGAGCGGGCGGGTGACGTCGCCGATGCCCAGGCCGTCGATCAGCACCGAGCCATTCGGAACGACGCCCGTCACGTCCAGCGTGTTCCTGTCCAGCTCGATCACATCGCCGATCTCAGGGATCAGCACATTGTCCTCGGACATGCCCAGCGACTTCGCCAGATTCACGTGATGGCACAGATGGCGGTATTCGCCGTGCACCGGGATGAAGAACTTCGGCCGGGTCAGCGAGTGCATCAGCTTGAGCTCCTCCTGGCGCGCGTGGCCGGAGACGTGCACTTCCGCCAGCGCCTCGTAGATCACGTTCGCGCCGATGCGGAACAGCTGGTTGATCACGCGGGAGACCGACTTCTCATTGCCCGGAATCGGGTTGGCGGAAATGATGACCATGTCGCTTTCGCGGATCTCCAGCTTGCGGTGCTCCGCAAACGCCATGCGGGAGAGTCCGGACATCGGCTCGCCCTGGCTACCGGTGGTCACCACCGTGATCTCATGATCCGGATATCGATCCAGATCGTCCACGGAGATCAGATTTCCCTCGGGAATTCTGAGATAGCCCAGCTGCATGGCCACCTTCGAAACATTCACCATGCTGCGTCCAACCAGGCAGACCTTGCGCCCGAAGCGCATGGACGCGTCCACCACCGACTGGATGCGGGAGACGTTGCTGGCAAACATGGCGATGATCACGCGCCCGCTGGCGCGCTCGAACAGGGATGTGAAGGTCGCGGCGACCTTCTTCTCCGACATGGTATAGCCGGAGCGCTCCACGTTCGTGCTGTCGGCCAGCAGCGCCAGCACCCCCTTGTTGCCCAGCTCCGCAAACCGGCCGAAGTCGATCGGCGTGCCGTCCTGGGGCGTATAGTCGATCTTGAAGTCGCCGGTATGCACCACGACGCCCACCGGCGTGTGAATCGCCAGCGCGCAGGCGCCGGGAATCGAGTGATTCACGTGAATGAACTCCACCTTGAAGCAGCCTGCGTGAATCACATCGCCCGGCTCCACGACGTTCAGCGGTGCAACGCCGGTCAGCCGGTGCTCCTTGAGCTTGTTCTCGCACAGCGCCAGCGTGAGCTTCGTGCCGTACACAGGCGCGGGAATGTTGCGCAGCACATACGGCACCGCGCCGATGTGATCCTCATGACCGTGGGTGATGAAGTATCCTCGAATCTTGTCCCGGTTGCGCTCCAGATAGGTCGTATCGGGAATCACCAGATCCACGCCGGGCATGTCCTCCCGCGGAAAAATCGATCCCAGATCCACTACGACGATATCATTCTGATATTCATAGACGGTCAGGTTCTTACCGATCTCGCCCAGACCGCCCAGCGGAATGATCTTGAGCCTTGGCTCTTTGTTCCTTTTTCCCAAAGGCAAACCCTCCTTATGTCAAATTTTTTCTATCCATTTACGCCGTTGGCAACGCAGACAGGCGCAAAAAAGCATATCTGAATAGACTGCAGCGCAAACACGCGCAGTGAATTTCCTGCTGTCAACCAGTATAGCACAAATCCGGATAAAAATCACAAAATGTGAAGTGATTTAACCGAAAATTGAAGCGGGTCGCAATTTACGCGCCCTGAATCATGTTCAAAATGGCCTGCTTGGGCTGCACACCGATCAGTCGGCCGACCTCTTCACCGTCCTTGAAGAGGATCAGCGTGGGAATGCTCATCACGCCCAGGCCGATGGCGAAGTCCGTATAGTCGTCGATATTCAGCTTGCCGACGGTCACCCTGCCCTTGAGCTCAGCCGCCAGCTCTTCCATCACGGGTGCCAGCATCCTGCACGGGCCGCACCAGCTGGCCCACAGATCCACCAGCACCAGGCCCTTGCCCTTGAGATTCTCCTTCGAAAGTGCCTCTGCAGAAAAAATGATTACGTTTTCAGACATCGTTGATCGCTCCTTTATTCTCTATTTGCCTGTATCAAGCATTTCATTCAAAATCTTCAACAGCGTACGCTTTGCCCCGCTCCCGGCCGTCGCGCCCACGCAGCTGGGGCATCCGTCGGCACAGGGACAGGCCAACAGCATCTCCCGTGCGCGCTCCAGCAGCGCGCGATCCATTTCGTAAATCCGGTCGGACAGCCCGATGCCGCCCGGGACGGAATCGTACAGATAGATGGTGGGCTTTCCGGTGAAGGGATCCCGCACGTGATAGACCACGTTGATGTCCTGCGGCGCGCACATCAGGTGCATCGGCGCGATGTGCCGGATCAGATGTGCCAGGCCAATCATGGCGTTTTTCAGCGGCTCGCGCTCGTAATGCGCCTCAAGCTCGTCCGGCAGCGTCCACCAGCAGGCGGTGGTCTGCATCTCCAGCTCCGGCAGCGTCACAGGGCCCCAGCCGAGGTTTTCATGGGTGTCAAATTTGATTTTCTTGAACACGGTCACGATGGACGACACCAGCACCTCGCCCCGCGACCGCATCCAGGGGCCGGACGCCCCGGAATCGAACTCGTCGAGCACCTTCAGGCTGGTCGTCAGATCCGCGTCGGTATAGTATCCCACGTCGACGCGCCGGACATAACCCTTTTTGTCGTCAAAATCCAGCTTTTCCACCTGATACTGGGTGCCCTCGTGCATGTAGATGGCGTACTGATGCAGCAGCATCGGCACGGTAAAGCGGTCCATCTCGCCGATCACGCGGTGCTTCTTGGGATCGGTGATGTCGATGATCAGGAAGTTCTGATCCGAGGCCGAGCGCAGATTGATGCCCGCCTGGGGGAACTCCTCCGCCATCCAGTAGTATCGCCCGCCCACCCGGCGCAGAATTGACTGGTCCTCCAGATAGCCCAGCAGCTCCGGCGTGTCCTCCAGCCCGGCGAACTTCTCATTCTCCTCGAACGGCAGCTCGTAGGCCGCGCACTTGACGTGGTTGAGCAGGATGTAGAGATTGTCGGGATTGATCAGCGCCTGCTCTGCGGACTGTTCAAAGAAATAGTCCGGGTGGTTGATGATATACTGATCCAGCGGGCTGGAACTCGCGACGACGATCAGCAGCGACACGCTGCCGCGCCGACCCGCGCGGCCCGCCTGCTGCCAGGTACTGGCAATCGTGCCCGGATATCCGCAAAGCACGCAGGCGTCCAGCTGTCCGATATCGATGCCCAGCTCCAGTGCGTTGGTGGAGACCACCGTCGTGATGTTTCCGGCGCGCAGCTCCCGCTCGATCTCGCGCCGCTGGGTGGCCAGATAGCCGCCGCGATAGCCGCGCACCTTGCCAGCATTCCCCAGAGGATCGCGCACCATGTCCTTCAGATAGCGCACCAGCACCTCCACGGTCAGACGCGCCCGGGCGAACACGATGTTCTGAATGCCGCACTTGAGCAGCGAAGCCGCGATGTTTCGCGTCTCCGGAATCGATCCCGCGCGGATGCCCAGCTGCGCATTGATCACGGGCGGGTTGTAGAAGATCACATGCCGTTCGCCCGCAGGCGCGCCGTTCTGGTCGATCAGGCGCATCGCGCGGCCGGTCATGGTCTCGGCCAGCTCCTTCGGGTTGCGGATGGTCGCGCTGCAGCAGATGAACGTCGGCTCCGAGCCGTAGAACGCGCAGATGCGCTTCAGCCGCCGGATCACGTTGGCCAGATTGGAGCCGAACACGCCGCGATAGGCGTGGATCTCGTCGATGACCACATAGCGCAGGTTTTCAAACAGCTTCACCCACTTGGCGTGGTGCGGCAGGATGCCCTGATGGAGCATGTCGGGGTTGGTGACCACCACGTGCCCGGCCTGGCGGATCGCGGAGCGCGCGGACGCGGGCGTATCTCCATCATAAGTATAGGCCTTGACGTCGGCGCCCATGTCCTCGATCATCGAATACAGCTCCGCCACCTGATCGCTGGAGAGCGCCTTCGTGGGGAACAGATACAGCGCCCGCGCGGACTCGTCCTTCAGAATCGCGTCCAGCACCGGCACATTGTAGCACAGCGTCTTGCCCGACGCCGTGGGCGTGACCACGACAAAATCCTGCCGCGCGATCGCCGCCTCGATGGCCTGACACTGGTGGATGTATGGCCGGTCGATTCCCTTGCGGCGCAGCACGTCGATCACCCGGGGATCCAGTGAAGCGGGAAAGCTGCCGTAGCACGCCTTCCGCTCGGGCATGACGCGCCAGGCCGTCACATTCTTCATGAAGGCCGGGTTGTTCTTCAGGCGCTCGATGTATTCGCTGATGGTCATGACTTGCTCCTTTGAAAAGGCGGCACGCAACGTGATTTTCCCGCCGCGTGCCGCCAGGTCGTTCGTCAGACGAACTCCACTTCCGTATTTTCGACTGCCTCGTTCACGAGGGCCTCGATATCCAGCTTGTGCTCTGCATCCGGCATCGTCGCCAGCTTCGGCTTGGTCACGGGATGGCGCGGCGTAAACACCGTGCAGCAATCCTCGTAGGGCAGAATCGACGTGGCATAGGTGCCGATCCTCTCGGCGATTTCCATGATCTCCACCTTGTCCATGCCGATCAGCGGGCGGAACACCGGCATATTGACCACCGCATCGGTGCAGCCCAGCGCCTCCATCGTCTGGGAGGCCACCTGGCCCAGGCTCTCGCCGGTGATCAGCGCCTGCGCGCCGAACTGCTGCGCCAGCCGCTCCGCGATGCGCATCATGAACCGGCGCGTGATCAGCGTGCCCAGTCCGTCCGCGCACTTCTCGTGAATCTCCAGCTGGCACTTGGTGAACGGCACGAGATAGACCTTCATGCCACCGCTGTACGCCGCCAGCTGCTTCGCCAGCTGCATGACCTTGTCGCGGGCCAGCTCGCCGGTGTACGGCGGGCTCTGGAAGTGAATCGCGCAGCAGCGCACGCCGCGCTTCATCAGCTGATAGCCGGCTACGGGCGAATCGATGCCGCCGGAAAGCAGCAGCGCGGCCTTGCCGCCGGTACCCATGGGCATGCCGCCCACCGCCTTGACCTCCTCGACGCAAAGATACGCATTGTCGCGAATCTCCACGTTCATGCGGTGCGTCGGCTTGTGGACGTCCACCCACAGCTTCGGATTGGAATCCAGAATGCGGCCGCCGATTTCCTGGCCGATCTCCATGGAGTTCAGCGGGAACTTCTTGTCCGATCGGCGCGCAAAGACCTTGAACGAGCCCTCGTAGTCCTTCAGCATCTCGCAGCACTTGGCGGCGATGGCGTCAAAGTCCTTCTCCATCTCCACTGCGGGACTGACGGAATACACGCCGAAGACCTTCGTCACGCGGGAGATGCAATCCTGAAGGTCCTCAAAATCGGAAACATAGATGCGGGAATCGGACAGCCACACGCGGCCGCCGATGGGTTTGACCGCCTTTTTGACGTTGTCGGTCAGCACCTTCAAAAAATGCGGGCGATTGGCGCCCTTCAAAAACACTTCTCCGTAGCGGACAAGCAATACGTCGCGCATGAACCTCTATCTCCTTTTGAAACGCTTGAGCGTGGCATAGATCGCGCCCAGCTTCTCCGCCGCGTCGTCGATCTCCTCGATCGTGGTGTGCGGGCTCAGGCTGAAGCGCAGCGCCCACTCCGCCCGATCGGGACGAATGCCCATGGCGGTCAGCACGCCGCTGACCTTCAGCTTCTTCGACGAGCACGCGGAACCCGTCGAGGCATACACGCCCTCCGCCTCGAGGGCATGCAGCATCACCTCGCCGCGAACGCCGGGGAAGCTGATGTTGACGATGTGCGGCGCGGCCAGCTCCGACTCGGGGCCGTTGATCAGCAGCTCGGGCACCGCCCTGCGAAAGGCTTCGATCAGATGCAGCTTCTTCTGCATGAGCTCCGCGCCCAGCGTGGACTGCATCCGCATCAGTTCCTCTGCCGCGGCGCGCAGTCCGGCAATGCCGGGCGTGTTCTCCGTGCCGGAGCGCATGCCGCTCTCCTGGCCGCCGCCGATCTGACGGGGCGCCAGGCGGACGCCCTTCTTCACGATCAACGCGCCGATTCCCTTCGGGCCGTGGATCTTGTGCCCGCTCAGGGTATACATATCGGCATACTTCATCTCAAACGGCACGCGCAAAAAGCCCTGCACGCCGTCGACATGAATCAGCGCGCGGCCATTCACCGTTCGATGCAGGCGCGCGGCGTCCAGCAGCGCACCGGTTTCATTGTTGACCTGCATGCAGCTGACGAGGGATGCGCCGTCGTCCAGCGCCCTCTCCAGCTGTTCCCAGTTCAGCGCCCCCTGCGGATCGACGCCGATCACGCGCACGTCGTGGCCCTCCGCGCGCAGCTGCTCAAACGCCTCGCGCACCGAGGGGTGCTCCACGGCGGACACGGCGACCACCTGCGGCCCGCGCATGCGATGCACCGCGCCCAGGATCGCCAGATTGTTGGCCTCCGTTCCGCCGGAGGTGAAGATCAGATCGCAGTTCTCGCCGTGCACCGCGCGCAGCAGCAGCTCGTGGCAGTCGCGGACGGCACGGAACGCGTCCACGGCGGGGCGATAGACGCTGGAGGGATTGTAGAATCCCTCTCGCATGCATCGAACCATCGCGTCAATGGCCGATGCGCACGGCTGTGTGGTTGCGCTGTTGTCAAGATACGCCATAAGTCGTCTTCCCATCCTCGCCCGTCCAGACGCCGCGCTGCAGATAGCTCTTGCTGCGAATCATCGCGACCATTTCGTCCGAGAGCTCCACCACCGCCAGATGCTTGACGTTGTTCTTCACGAAATAGAAATAGTACAGCTTCGCGTCGCGGTTCAGAAACCAGTTGTGCTTTTTGATGCCGGGCTCGTTCAGCGTCTTCTGGAACGCGGGGCCCTGGGCCGGGCCGCAGCGAACGACGTCCTTCATGTCCAGCGCAGTCAGATACCTTCTGCGCTTGTTGTTCAGCACCTGGGAGACGTCCAGCGTGCCGTTGGTAAAGGAATAGTCGTACTCCATCCGGCAATAGTCGGCGCGGCGCCAGCACAAAAACGCGATGCCGCCGAAAACCACCGCCAGGATCAGCGCGGGAAAGTTGAAGCGAATGCCCGTCTCATCCGCGCCGATGATATTCATCAGGTACATCATGGCGGAAAGACCGCTGATCACGATGACCACCCACAGCAAAACATAAAGCAGCGTATACAGCCCCTGTCGCCTTCGCATTGCAACCTGCTCGAGAAAATCGTCCATAAGGCACCTCCATAGAACTCGATATTCTATATTATAACACACATTTCTGAAAAGTCGAGAGAAAATCCAGATTTCGCGCGAACATTTCAGCATCCGTTCGCCTGTATCCCACGCGGGACCTCTCCGCACCCGAATGGCCAGCTGCCCAGCTTGCCCGTTTCCCATCCGGCGCAATGAAAAAAGCATCTCCCCGCGGCGTGCCGTCCACAACCGCCGGGGAGACGCTGAAAGTGCATTGGCTTACTTCTTCTTCATGAAGCTGGGAACATCCGGGGTAAAGCCGCGGCGGGACTGCGTGCGGCTCTCCTGATAGTCGTCCTGATAGACGCGGGGGCGGCGCTGCTGCGCAGAGCTCGGGCGGCGTTCCGGCTGATAGGGCTCGTCGCTCTCGCGAACGCGCTCGCGCACGGGCCGGGCGCTGGGACGACGCTGCTCGAAGATGGGCGAGACGGGCTCGTCCTCCTCGTAGCTGCGGCTGACGCGCTCACGGCGCTCCTCGACGGGCTCCTCATCCTTCTCCTCATAGCTGTAGGAGGGTACGGAGGCCGACGCCGTCGTCTGGGAGACCGTGGTCTTCTGGGCCGTAAAGGGCGTCTTTTCGAAGCCGGTGGCGATCACGGTGATCTTCACCTCGTCCTTCAGATCCTCGTCAATGCCCGCACCGAAGATGATGTTGGCTTCGGGATCCGCAGCGGCGGTAATCAGCTGCGCGGCCTCGTTGATATCGATGATGGAGGTATCCGGACCGCCGGTGATATTGATCAGCACCGCGCGCGCGCCGTCGATCGAGGTCTCCAGCATGGGGCTGGAGATGGCCTGCTTGGCCGCGTCCACCATGCGGCTTTCGCCCTTGCCGATGCCGATGCCCATGTGCGCCAGTCCGCGGGACTGCATGACGGTGCGCACATCCGCGAAGTCCAGATTGATGAGCGAGGGCACGGCGATCAGGTCGGAAATGCCCTGAATGCCCTGACGCAGCGTATCGTCCGCAATGCGGAAGGCTTCGGTCATCGTGGTGCCCTTGGTGACGACGGACAGCAGGCGGTCGTTGGGAACCACCACCAGCGTATCCACGCTCGCCTTCAGGCGCTCAATACCGGATTCCGCGTTCTTCATGCGCTGACGGCCCTCGAACAGGAAGGGCTTGGAAACCACGCCGATGGTCAGAATGCCCAGATCGCGCGCAATTTCAGCGATGACCGGCGCAGCGCCGGTACCGGTGCCGCCGCCCATGCCGCAGGTGACGAACACAAGATCCGATCCCTTGACCGTATTGGCGATCTCCTCGCGGCTCTCCTCCGCCGCCTTCTGACCGACCTCAGGATTCGCGCCGGCGCCCAGGCCCTTGGTGAGCTTGTCGCCGATCTGAATTTTGATGGGAGCCTTGGACAGCGCCAGCGCCTGGCTATCCGTGTTGATCGCGATGAACTCCACGCCCTTCAGTCCAGCCTCGACCATGCGGTTGACCGCATTGGTGCCGGCCCCGCCGACGCCGATGACCCGGATCGCAGCAAAATTGTTATCTCTTTCCATTTCTTCAAACTCCAGCACAAGGCATCCCCCTCGTCAGTATAGTCAATCGTTATCCCTTTTTGCTCTTAAACAAATTCCGAAACCTGCCGCCCAATCGCTCGTCCTCTTCCTGATGCTGCTCGATGGAATCGAAGATCAGGTCGGCCAGACCGAGCGCAGAGGCATAGACCGGGCTGTTCATCTTCGAAGACTTTGCCGCCGCCACCTTCACCGGCCGTCCGATCTGCGCGGAGAGGTACTCCCGCCCGCCGCGCATCAGCGCGAGGCCGCCACCGGTCAGAAAGACCTGGGAGCGCGAGCCCAGATACTGCGCCGCGTCGTTCTTGAGGGTCAGATCGATCATGTCCGTCAGCTCGTTGACGCTGCTCTCCACAATCTCGCTGATCACTTCACGGGGAAAAGTCATTCGATTGCCCGACGCGTCAAAGACCTCGGAAAAGGAATCCCGGTCGAACTCGTCAGGGTTGAACACGTAGTTGCGCTTGATCTCCTCCGCAGCGCGCATGGGGATGCGCAGCTCAGTCGCCAGATCGGCGGTGATATGCCCGCCGCCCCGCGGCAGCATGGCGTGATAGACGATGGCGTCGCCCTCGACCACGCTGATTTCGGTGTTCAGATAACCGCAGTCAATCAGCAGGGAGGCGCGATCCCGGTCGTCGAGGGAGAGCAGCAACAGGCTTTCGCCCAGCGACGGCGAAAGGAAGCCGAGAATCGTTATATTCAGAACCCGGAGCATCTCGCTGACGTCCTCGATAAACACGGACTCGGCCACGATGAACGTCACCAGGGCGCGCAGTCTGCTGCCGTGCCCATAGGGAGACATCGTCTTTTTGCCGTCGTCCACGATATACCATGCAGGCGTGCGATGCAGCACCATGCAGTTGCCTTCCGACAGCCTCAGTGCGTCGGCCGCAGCGTCCTGAACGGCATTGACGACGTTGTCGTCGATCTCTCCGTCCGGGGCCTCCACCTCGGCCTCGCAGGAGCGCACGTGGATGTACTCGCCCGGGATGCCGACGTAGAGCTCGCGCACCTTGATTCCGGCTTCCATCTCGGCCGCTGCGATCGAATCGCGCACGCGCTGCACCATCTGGCGGGGCGTATTCCAATCGCCGTCCGAATATCCATCGTAAGGAACCGTTCCCGATCCTACGATGTCGAGGCGGTCCAGCCCGCTGTTTTGGGCAATCATCGTGACGATCTTGGAGGTTCCGAATTCGATGGCAGCTATCTGTCTTTTCATGATTTGACCGACCACCTTATTCTTCAGTGCATACAATAAGCGCTAACATAAGAGTATTATACATGGATTTTCAGGCAGATGCAAATCAGAAATGCCCAAAAAAAGCGGTTTTCGGAATATGTCAAAATACTTTCAAATTCTAGGCCAGAACCCGTCACAGGTCCCGTTAATTCCATAATGTGTTCTTTATTTTTCCCAATGGCAAAGGCGGCGATTCGCATCGCCGCCTGCATGATTATGGCATATAATCCGCCTGAGCGCCGCTGGAAATATCCAGCGTTCCGCGGGTTTCGCCGCGCGACTCCAGGTCGCTCACCGCCGCGCGGAGCCAGAGCGCCTTGTCGCTCATGTTCCGGGAATCGCCCAGCAGCACGCGCAGACCGGTTCGGGTGGTGACCCGGAGCTGCGTCACATCGGACAGATCCAGATCGGACACGTACTCCATGGCGTTCTGTTCCCTCAGCGCATCCAGCACCTGCTTCATCGCCAGCAGCCGGTCCTCCGGCGCGACGATTCTGCTGCCGATTCGATAGGACGTGGCGCTGAGTCCGTAGACGTACACGCCGCTGTCTTCCGGAAGCGTCGCGGACACTTCGATGACATAGCCGTCGGAGTCCATCGACAGATACTGTCCCCCGTTGAGCAGCGTTGCGTCCCGCGTTCGCCGCCGCACGTGCAGAATCACCGTGTTCGGATAGCGCACGTCGACGCCGTCCAGCGCGTAAATCCCCGTGCTTTCCAGGTTTGCCCGCACCCGGGCCTCCTCCACGCCGGTGATGTGCTCGCCGAAGGCGATCCTTGAAGCGCGGATGACCTCCTCCTGGGGAATGTCCGCCGCGCCGTCAATGACCACATTGCGAACGACGAACATCCTGAACCATACAAGGGCCGCTATAACGGTCAGCAGCGCCAGCGCTATAGGAATCAGAACCACCATTCTTTTGGAAGTGCGGCGCATAGGCTCCTCCTCTCATTCCGGGCTCTCCGACGCGGAGATGTTCATCAGCACGGCAACCGCGCACATCAGTATGGAAATGGACGTACCGCCCGCGCTGAAGAATGGCAGCGGCAGTCCGGTGGTGGGCATCATCCCAATGACCACCGCCACGTTCAGCGCGCACTGCACGCCGATCATGCAGGTGATTCCGCCCGCCAGCAGGCTTCCGAAGCGATCCTCGCAGCGAATCGCCACCCTCAGCCCGAAGAAGATGAACGCCGCAAACAGCGTCAGCACCGAGACGCAGCCCATCAGCCCCAGATCCTCGCCCACCACCGCAAAGATGAAGTCCGACTCCGGATAGGGCAGAAACGCATACTTCTGCCGGCCCATGCCCAGGCCCATGCCGAACAGTCCGCCGGAGCCAAAGGCAAGCAGCGACTGTGAGAGCTGATAGCCCTCATTGGTCATGTAGTCAAAGGGATTTCTGAAGGACATCAGCCGCGCCCGGCGATAGTCCTCCGACATGGCGTAAAACGTTCCCAATGCCATTCCGGCCGCGCCCACCAGACCCAAATGACGCCACCGCGCGCCGGCGATCATCACCATCACCGCGGAGACGATCAGGATGCTGCCCGCCGTGGACAGGTTCGGCTGCATCAGGATCAGCAGAAACATCGCGCCGGGGATGATGAACAGCGGCACGAGTCCCGTGAAAAACCTGCTGAGGTCGCGGCTCTTCATGCTCAGCGCCCGGGCCAGAAACAGTATCGCGGCATACTTCGCCAGCTCCGACGGCTGGAAGCTGACCGGCCCCAACCGGAGCCAACGTCTGGAGCCGTTGAGCATCCTGCCGACGCCGGGAATGGCCACCAGAATCAGCAGCACAAAGCTGACCGCAAGCAGCGGTATGCAGATCTCCGCCTTCTTCAGCATCCGATAGTCGATCTGCAATACCAGCGCCATGCCCGCCAGTCCGACGGCAATGCCCAGCAGCTGGGATATCACCTCGGACAGCGAGCTTCCCGAATCCTGCGCGTTGTAATAGCTGGCTGCGTACAGCACCACCAGCCCGGAGGCCAGCAGCAGTAAAAACGTCACGATCAACCCGCGGTCAACGCGCGCGATCCGGCTTCTTCTGCGCGCACTCCGGCGCGCATCCTTCGCCCCGGTCTCGGGACGCAGCATCAACCTTGCTTGCTCTCCAGCCGCGCGACGATCTCTTTGAAGATGCGTCCGCGGGATTCGTAGTCGGTAAACATGTCGAAGCTCGCGCAGCTGGGCGAGAACAGCACATTCCAGCCCGGCCCGGCCAGCTCAAAGCAGCGACGAATCGCGCCCTCGAAATCCGTGCCGCAGTGCTCGTAGGCCGTATAGCCGCACTTGTCCAGCGTTCCGGCGATCTGATTGGCCGTCGCGCCGATCAGCACGATCTTCTCGATGGGATTCTCCTTGATGATCTCCACCAGCGGCGTGAAGTCGCAGTGCTTGTCATATCCGCCGAGGATCAGCACGGTGGGCTGCTTCATGGCCCGCACCGCCTGGATGGTGGAATCCACATTGGTGCCCTTGGAATCGTTGATGAAGCGCACGCCGTCCAGCTCACGCACGAACTCGATGCGGTGCTCGACGCCCTGGAAGGTGCGCAGCGTATGGCGGATCACCGGCGCGGGAATGCCCATCACCGTCGCCATCGCCGCCGCAGCCAGCGCGTTCTTCAGATTGTGCTCTCCGGGAATGTAAATCTCATCCGCCGCACAAATCGCGCGGAAGTCGTCCGGCGTGCCGAACACCACCTGGCCTTCGCGGACAAACGCGCCGTAGGGCACCGGATTGCGCGATGAAAACCAGACTACCCTGCACTTCGCGCGGTTCGCCATGTCGCGGGTAACCGGATCGTCGTAGTTCAGAACCACATAATCCTCCGCGCCGCTGTTCTCAAAGATGCGCTCCTTGAGCTGCACATACCGCTCCATGGTGTGATGGCGATCCATGTGATCCTCGGAGATGTTCAGCACCGCAGACACGGTGGGATGGAACTTGCCGGAGGTCTCCATCATGAACGAGGAAATCTCGCAGACGGTCACGTCGCCCGGGCGCATTTGAGGCACCGCGCCGGAATAGGGCGTGCCGATATTGCCGACGACATGGGTGGTGCGCCCTGCATTTTTGAAGATCTCGCCCACCAGCGTAACCGTGGTGGTCTTGCCGTTGGTGCCTGTCACGGCCAGCAGCAGGCCGGTGGACTCCCGATAGGCGTACTCGATCTCGCCGACCACCTCTATTCCCATCGCCTGCGCGCGCGCAATGGCGGGGTGCTCGATGCGGATGCCCGGACTGACCACCAGCAGATCGAGCCCCTCGAGGTGCTCCTCCGGATGCTTCTCCTCCAGCAGCAGGTGCGCGCCGTTTCTCTCCAGCTCGTCCAGTGCGCCGTGGAAGTCCTCCTTCTTTTTCATATCGCAGACCCAGACCTCCGCGCCGCGCAGCTGCAGCAGCTTTGCCGCCGCAATTCCGCTGCGGGCCATGCCCAACACCATAGCCTTCTTCACGTTCAACTTCTTTTCCTCCCCCGGATGGATTCTTGGATGAATTACAGGTGGTTGCGCGTACAACCACCCGAGACGTCGTTTTCTGTTTTATGCCACAAAGCCCAGCAGCGCCACCAGGCACATCACCACCGTGACGATATAGTACATCGCCACCACCTGGGTTTCCGGCATGCCGCCCAGTTCAAAGTGGTAGTGCATGGGCGCCATCCGGAAGACGCGCTTGCCGGTGCCGGTCTTGATGCGGGTGTACTTGAAATAGGAAATCTGGATGATGTCGGAGATGCTGGACATCATCATCGCCAGCGCAATCAGCGGCAGCAGCAGCGAAAGCCGCGTCACGACGCAGATACCCACCAGCGCGCCGCCGATGAAGAACGAGCCGACGTCGCCCATGAACACGCGCGCCGGATTGGCGTTGAAGCGCAGGAAGCCCATCAGCGCGCCGACCATCGCGCCGGCAAAAATCGCCACATTCAGCAGATTGGAGGGATCCTCCGCACCCGCCGCCAGTGCCAGACAGATCAGCGCCATGGTAGCGAAGTCGAACAGCGAGCAGCCGCCCAGCAATCCGTCCATGCCGTCCAGCAGATTGGCGGAGTTCACCGTGCCCACCAGCACGAACACCATCACCGGAATGTAGAACCAGCCCAGATTCCATTCGACATTCACGAAGGGCACCGTGAGGTTGGGCCCGATCTCCGGATGAAAGTACGCCCAGAAGGCCACGATCACCGACAGCACGATCTGCGGAATGATCTTCTGCATCGGAGTCAGTCCCAGCGAGCGCTTGAGCTTGACCTTGATAAAGTCGTCCACAAAACCGACCGCGCCAAATCCCAGCGCGCACACCAGCGCAATCAGCAGAAAATCAAACCTGGAATCCTTGTACGAAAACACCAGCGCTGCCACCGGTGCCGCAATGGCAAAGATGACGCCGCCCATGGTGGCTGTGCCCTGCTTCTTCTGATGGCTCTGCGGGCCGAGTTCATAAATCGTCTGGCCGAACTTCAGTTTCTTCAGCCAGGTGATGATGAAAGGTCCGATGACCATCGCAATCACAAACGAAGCCAGAATCGTCCAAATGAATCTCTGCATCTTCTGTTCCCTCCATAATGTGCGCTCTGCGCGTCAATCTGCCAGCTCTGCCAGAAGCTCTGCCACGACGATCTTTTCGTCGAACGGATGCTTTACGCCGCAGATTTCCTGATAGGTTTCGTGGCCCTTTCCGGCCAGTACGATCACGTCGCTGGGCTGCGCCAGCTTCAGAGCATAGCGGATCGCTTCGCGGCGATTCTCGATCACCACGTATTCACAGCCCGTGTGGCGGATTCCCTCCTCGATCTCCCCAAGGATGGCCATGGGATCCTCATTCCGCGGATTATCGCTGGTCAGCACGCAGAAATCCGCCAGCTCTCCGGCGATCTCGCCCATGATGGGGCGCTTCGCCGCATCGCGGTTGCCGCCGCAGCCAAACAGCGCGATCATCCGGCCGCGCGTCGTCTGGCGCACCGCCTTGAGGATGTTTTCCAGGCTGTCCGGCGAATGCGCATAATCCAGAATCACGCGATAGGGCGTGCCGGTCTCCAGCAGCTCGATTCTGCCGGGCACGGCGCGCACGTCCTCCAGTCCGCGCCGAATGGCCTCGGGGCCAATTCCCGCACAGATGCAGACGCCTGCGGCCAGCAGCGCGTTGTACACATTGAAAATGCCCGCCAGCTTCAGCGAGATGGAGATGCGGAACTGCTTGTGCCAGGTCATCAGGAAGCTACATCCGCGTTCGGAGATTTCGATGTCATTGGCATAGACGTCGCTGCTCGCGCGGATGCCGATGCGCATGGCCTCGCGCCCCAGCGCGCGGATGCCCGCCGCCACGCGCTCGTCATCCACGTTATAGACGATGTTCTCCACCATTTCAGGTTCGAAGAAGCGCATCTTGGCCGCAAAGTACTCGTCCATATCCTTGAAATAGTCCAGATGATCCTGGGAGAAGTTGGTAAACGCGCCGATGTCGAACTTCACGCCCGCCAGCCGGTGCATGGCCAGCGCATGGGCGGAAACCTCCATCACCACGCACTCGCAGCCCGCCTCCACCATGCGGTGCAGCAGCGTCTGCGTCACGATAGGATCGGGCGTGGTGAGATTGGCGGGAATGACCTCTTCGCCGATCATGGAACACACGGTACCGATCAGGCCGGTCTTCTTGCCGGCCTCCTCCAGGATGGACTTGATCAGAAAGCTGGAGGTCGTCTTGCCCTTCGTGCCCGTGATGCCGATCAGCAACAGCTTCCGCGAAGGGTTGCCGAAAAACTCGGAAGCGATATAAGAGATGGCCATGCGCACATCCTCCACCAACACCTGCGGCACGTCAAGCGGCAGCTCACGCTCCACCACCAGCGCCGCCGCGCCGCGCTCCACCGCCTGCGGGGCAAAGTCGTGAGCGTCCATTCTCAAGCCCGGCGTACAGAAAAACAGTGCGCCCGGCTCCACCCTTCTGGAATCTGAACACAGTGAAAGGATCTCCGTCTCCTCATTTCCGATCATGCGAACCTTGCCGGGCACATTCCCGACCAGCGCTTTCAGCTTCATTCGGCATCCCCCTGTATTTTAATCTCTGCCCTGCTGTCAGGGCGTTTCAAAGGCGACCTCCACCACAGCGGTCGGAAGCACCTCTTCATCGGGCGCGGGATTCTGCGAAACCGCAATGCCGCTGCCCTCGATCTGCATCTCAAGGCCATAGGATCGAAGCAGCTTATTCGCCTCCAGCACGGACATTCCCGTCACGTCTGGCACTCGAACCTTACTATTATCCTCCAAGGGAACCGTTTTGTCAACATATAGCATAACCAAAGATCCCTCGGAAATTCTCGCCCCGCCGGCGGGAAGCTGGCCGACAACCGTCGATCCCGCGCCGTCCATGACGCAGCTCAGACCGCAGGCCTTCAACGCTTCTCCGGCCTCCTCCACGGTCATGCCGCTCACATCCGGCACGCTGACCTCCGGCGCCGGCGTTTCGTTGCTCCTTGGCGCAACGCCAAGATAGGTCATCGATTTTTCCAGAATATCCCGGGCGAACGGCGCGGCCGTCTGTGAACCGAAATCGATGGCCACGTCCGCCTCTTCCACAATTACCAGAATGGCAATCTGCGGATCGTCCGCGGGCGCAAATCCCAGGAACGATCCGATGTGCGTGTCGCTGGAGACCACGCCGTCGACATACACCTGCGCCGTTCCGGTCTTTCCACCGACGCGATAGCCGGGAAGGTAGGCGTTCTTGCCGCCGCCCGTGGCAACCACGTCCTCCAGCAGCGCGCGCATCGTCGCGGAAGTATCGCCGGAAACCGTCTTCGCCACCACCGTCGGCTCGCCCCGCTCAATCACCGTGCCATTGCCGTCGGTGATCTCGCGAATCACATACGGCTGCATGCGGCTGCCCCCGTTGATCACCGAGCAGGCCGCCGTCAGCAGCTGAATCGGCGTCACCGCGACGGACTGGCCAAAGCCGATGCGCGCCAGATCGACGCGCTTGACAGCGCTCCGGGGAATCACGATGCCGCCGGCCTCCCCCGGAATGTCCACGCCCGTTGGGCTGCCGATGCCGTAGGCCTCCAGATAGTCGTAGAAACGCTCCGTTCCCAGGCGCAGTCCCATCTCCACAAAAACGGGATTGCAGGAATTCTTCAGCGCCTCGGCAAAGGTCTCCGCGCCGTGCGGCTTGCCCCAGCAGCGCACGCGGCTGCCGTCGATGTGCGTCACTCCGGAGCAATAAAAGCCCTCCTTCACCGACACCACGCCGGAATCCAGCGCCGCCGCGGCGGTCAGAATCTTGAAAGTGGATCCGGGCTCATAGGCGTCCGTCACCACGCGATTGCGCATGAGCTCCGTCAGAAGCGCCACATCGCTGCGCGGCGGGTCGTTGAGATCGAAGTCCGGCTTGCTGACCATCGCGAGGATTTCGCCGGTGTTCGGATTCATGGCCAGAACCCGAACCGCCTTGGCGCTGTTGACGCTCAGCGCCTCCCGGGCCGCCTGTTCGCAGAAGCTCTGGATGGAGGCGTCGATGGTCAGCGAAACCGTGCCGCCGTCCACCGCAGCGATGTACTCGCTGGCGCCATAGGCCAGTTCGCGGCCCTTGCCGTCGATCTCGCCCAGCACGCGGCCGCTCTTGCCGGACAGATAGCTGTCCAGAGCGCTCTCCAGCCCCGCCTGACCCACGCCGTCGATGGTCGTCAAGCCGAGCAGCTGGGACGCAAACGCGCCCATGGGATAATACCGCTTGCTCTCTTCCTCCAGATACAGTCCGTCGAGGGCCCCGGAGCCCTGCGCCCGGTGCTCCGCCAGCATGCTCTTGAGCTGCTGTGCGACCTCGCGGGAAATCTGCCGCTTGATCGTCACGCCGCCCTTGCTCCGGTCGGCGACCTTTTTGGCCACCTCCGACGGCTCCAGATCCAGCACCGGCGCGACGAGCTGCGCGAAGCGCTCGGCGTCTGCCACCTGCCTGGGGCTGGCGCAGACGGTATATGCCGTTGCGCTCTGGGCCAGAACCGCTCCGTTCCGATCCACAATCATTCCCCGCGTGGGGCGAATGATGCTCTCGGACGTCCATTGTGCCTGTGCGCGCCGCTGCAGATCCTCTGCTGCGATGCACTGCAGATAGAACAGCCGCGCGCCCAGCGCCACGAACAGGCCAAAAAAGATAGCCATACATAGCGCAAGGCGGCGACGGATGACCGGCCCGGTCAGAACCAAGCGCATCCCTCCCCGCCCAGGAAATACTAGCCGTTGATTTCCTCACCGTCGGTATTGGCGACGGTCTGCGTGGATGTGTCTCCGGCCAACGGCAGGTTCAGAACCCGCAGCTGGTCGTCTCCCGGCATCTGCATGCCCATTTCAATCGCGCGCCGTCCAATGGACTCCAGGTCGTGGTGCTGGTTGATGCACAGCGTCAGGTTGTCCGCGTCCGCGCTCATCGCGTGCATCCGCGCCTGGATCGCCGCCAGCTCCTTCGCCTGTCCGGAGATCTGGGCCCGGACGGCGATCTGGGCAAACAAGCCTGCAAAGAGCAGCACCGCCGCCGCAACCAGCAGGCTGCGCGTCAGCTTCTGCTCGCGCTGTATGCGCCCCTGGCGCGCTCTCATTCTGTCCATACTCTATTCCCCTGCCCTTCCCATTAGAACGTCATTCTCCGGTCGTTCCAAAGTAGCGATCGTTCACATAGTCCATCAGGTTCGCGAAATCCGCTTCGGACACGGCGCAGAACTCGTTGAACCGCGCAGTATCCCAGATTTCCAGAAAGCGGCCGACGCCCACGAACGTAATCGCCCTGTCCATGCCCACCTTCTCGCGCAATGTGCCCGGTATCAGCAGCCGTCCCTGTCCGTCCAGCCGCTGGTCGGTATAGGAAAACGCCTTGATCAGGCGCACATAGGCCATGCCTCGGGCGTCGCTGACCGGGATGCGGTTCAACCGCTCGCTGATCTGCGCCCACTCCTGCTCGGGATACAGCGCAAGGGCGTTGAACTGGTTGTTCAGTCCCAGCGTAAAACTCTCGCCCAGCGCCTCGCGATAGGCCGATGGAATGGTGGCGCGGCCTTTGGGGTCAATGTTATGCGCATAATTGCCGGAAAATTCTGCACTGCCCATTTGCCGCACCTCCATTCACCCATCGTTTGACACATTATACCACAAACAGGGAATTTAATCCACATTATGGCGTTAATGTCAACAATTTTTCTATTTTTGTCACATTCCAGCCAATTTGTCGAATTCTCGAACAAATGTTTGCATTTCGTCTCCATCTGTGATATAATGCTCTCAAAAGCATTCAGCGAGGTGAAAAGCATGCGATCTGCCCATGAAAATCAGCAGAAGATACTCGACTTCATCAAAAAGGAAATCGAACAGAAGGGCTATCCCCCCTCCGTTCGGGAAATCTGCGTCGGCGTGGGGCTGAAGTCCACGTCCACCGTGCACGCGCATCTGAACCACCTGGAACAGCAGGGGCTCATTCGCCGGGATTCGACAAAGCCTCGCGCGCTGGAAGTGATCGACGGCACGCAGGCCCGCGGACGCAATGTGCCGCTGGTTGGGCGCGTTACGGCAGGGCTTCCCATTCTGGCAATCGAAAACATCGAGGAATACCTGACGCTGCCGCAGGGCATGCTGGGACAGGACGACCTGTTCTGCCTGCGCGTTCAGGGCGAAAGCATGATCGAGGTCGGCATTCTGGATGGAGATATCATCGTCGTCCGCGAGCAGAACAATGCCGAAAACGGCGAGATCGTCGTCGCCATGATCGAGGATGAGGCGACGGTAAAGCGCATCTACTACGAAAAAAATCGCGTCCGCCTGCAGCCGGAAAACCGGTTCATGGATCCCATCTACGCCGACAGCGTTCAGGTTATCGGAAAGGTCACCGCGCTGTTCCGCCAGTTCTGAAAACAGCATTCCTTCCAGCAAAAACAGGCCGATGATACACATCGGCCTCAAATCGTTGACAAAGTCAACGATTTGCCAGACGCTGAAAAAGCCTGCAAGACAAGGAGTGACCGCAATTTGCAGCCGCAGCTGACGCCGTAAGCAAAAATGCCGACTGATTTCATGATTTCAGCAGGCATTTTTGCGTTTGCGGGCTTTGTCAGTTGTCTGAGGCCGATGATACACATCGGCCTGTTTCATTTACTGGAAAAGACGAACAGTCCCTGCGGAAAACCGCAGGGACTGTCATGGTTCCGGGAATTACTTGTGGGTGATCTGGGTCAGCATGATCTTGCCGTTGGCAGCGATCTGGACGTTCTCCAGAACGTTCTCATCGTACAGCGCGACAGCGTTGGCATGGTACAGCGGGATGATGCCGCAGTCTTCCACAACCAGCTGATACTCGGCCTGATGCAGCAGCTCCATGCGCGCCGCCTGATCGACGGTCTGCAGAGAGGTGTTGTAGGCGTTGTCAAAGACTTCGCTGCTGTAGCGGCCGGCGTTGATGAAGTTGCCGGTCACGAAGATGGACAGCATGTTGGAAGCGTCCATGTAGTCCGCGCCCCAGCCCTGGGGAGTGATGTCGAACTTGCCGGCGTCGCGCAGCTCGGTCATCGCGGCGTTCTCCATGGGCTCCAGCTGGACGGTGATGCCCAGGGCGTCTTCCCAATTGGCCTGCAGATACTCGAACATGGTGGCGTAGTCGGCGCTGACGTTGGTGTAGGTGCAGGTGATGACGGGGAAGCCTTCGCCGTTGGGATAGCCGGCCTCGGCCAGAAGGGCCTGCGCCTGCTCAACGTCGGTGGCGAACAGGTCGCCAGCCTCGGTGCGATAGTCCTGATCGGCGGTGCTGCCCGGGAAGCCATGGCCGACGTAGGAGACGGCAGGAGACTTGGTGCCCAGCATCAGCACGTCGCACAGATAGTCGCGATCGATGGACAGGGACAGCGCCTTGCGGACTCTGGCGTCAGCCAGAACGTTGGCGCCATCCTGATCCTGCGTGTTGATCAGCAGGAAGTTGGTGGCCAGCTTGGAGGTGTAGTGATAGTAACCGGCCTCCTGCAGGCGCTCGACCTCCTCAGAGGGGAAGGAGTCGATGATGTCGACCTCGCCGGTCTCCAGCAGCGCCAGGGTGGTGTTGCTGTCGTCCACCAGCTTGATGACGATCTTGTCGGTCAGGACGTTGTCCTTGTCCCAGTAGAGGTCGTTCTTCTCCAGAACGATCTGCTGCGTCTCATCGCAGAAGGTCATGTTCATGGAGCCGTTGGTGATGGACTTCTCCACATCCCAGGCCCAGTTGCCGTTGCCGTCCTCGGTCACGGTCTCGGCACGCAGCGGATAGAAGGTGGAGTAGGTCAGGATGGTGTCGAAGAAGGTGCAGGGATTGGCCAGCGTGATCTCCAGCGTGTAGTCGTCAATCGCCTTGACGCCCAGCTCGGACAGATCCTTGGCGCCGTCGGAAATCTCGGTGCCGTTGAGCAGGAACTGACCGTAGTCGCGCATGTAGGTGGAACCGACAGCGGGATCGACCAGGCGCTGCATGGCGTACACATAGTCGGCCGCGGTCACGGGCTGGCCGTCGTTCCAGACGGAGTCCTGACGGAGCTTGAAGGTCCAGACGGTGGCGTCTTCGTTCACGTCGACGCTCTCGGCGCCCGCCAGCTCGATGCCGGTGGCGGTCACGCGATACAGACCCTCACGGATGGTGGACTGGACGTGCGCACCGGTCGCACCGGCGTTCCAGTGGGGATCCAGGTTGGGCTCGGTGGCCATCGCGAAGGTGACGACGTTGCCTTCGGACGCTTCCGCCATGGCGAAAGAGGCGCAGGACAGCATCAGCAGAGCCGCGAGGACGATTGCAAGAAACTTGCGCATGGGATATTCCTCCTGTTGTTTTTTTATTCCAAAGAGCCTTCAGGCTCCCAGAATCAATTGATTTCCTTGTAGCGGTGGCAGGCGACCCAATGGCCAGGCGTGACCTCTTCCGTCCTGGGCAGCTCGCTCCGGCAGACCTCCGTCGCGTAGCGGCAGCGGGTGGAGAATACGCAGCCCTTCGGCGGGTTGATCGGGCTGGGCACGTCGCCCTGCAGGATCTCGCGGTGCCTGGCGCGGCTGGTGTTGGGATCCGGCACGGGAATCGCGCTGAGCAGCGCCTTGGTGTACGGATGCAGCGGGCGCTTGTACAGATCCTCGGACTCGTTGATCTCCATCACGTGTCCCAGATACATCACGACCACCCGCTGGGAGATGTGGCGAACCACGGCCAGATCGTGCGCGATGAACAGATACGCCAGGCCCATCTGCTCCTGCAGATCCATCAGCATGTTGATAATCTGCGCCTGAATGGACACGTCCAGCGCGGAGACCGGCTCGTCCAATACCATGAACTCCGGCTTGATGACCATCGCGCGGGCGATGGAGATGCGCTGGCGCTGGCCGCCGGAAAACTCGTGCGGGAAGCGGGACAGATGCTCGCTATTCAATCCGACCAGCCGGATCTGCTCCTGGATGCGCTCCTCGCGCTCCTTGGCGCTCATCTTGGGGAACTGGATGTCCAGCGGTTCGCCCACAATCTCGCCGATGGACATGCGCGGGTTCAGTGAGGAGTAGGGATCCTGAAACACCATCTGCATGCGCTTGCGATAGGGCGCCATGTCGCAGGAGGTGATGTCCTCGCCGTCGAACAGCATTCGTCCGCCGGTGGGATCGTTGAAGCGCATGATGGTGCGGCCGATGGTGGATTTGCCGCAGCCGGACTCGCCCACCAGACCCACCGTCTCTCCGTGGCGAACCTGGAAGGTCACGCCGTCCACCGCGCGGACAAAGCCCTTTTTACGGCCGCGCTTGACCGGGAAATAGGTCTGGAGATTCTCCACCTGAAGAATATATTCGCTCTTGCTCATGCTTCCACCCCCTGCTTTGCATTCTGCAGCGCCGCCAGCCAACAGCGGGAATAATGTCCATCGCCCACCTGCGTCAGCTCAGGGCGCCGCTTCAGGCACAGCTTCATACAGCTCTCGCACCGGGCCGAGAAGGCGCAGCCCTCGGGCAGCATCATCACGTCCACCGGCGAGCCCGCGATGGGCACCAGCCGCTTGCTTTCGGCATTCTGCGCGGATTCGGGCAGGCAGCGCAGCAGACCCGCGGTATAGGGATGCGAAGTGTGATAGAACAGATCGTCCGTGCGGGCAGTTTCCATCACCTGGCTGCCGTACATGACGTTCACACGGTCGCAGAGGTCGGATACGATGCCCAGATCGTGGGTGATCATGATGATGGAAGTGCCGATCTTCTTCTGCAGATCCTTCATCAGCTCCAGAATCTGCGCCTGGATGGTCACATCCAGCGCGGTCGTGGGCTCATCGGCGATGAGGATGGACGGATTGCAGGCCAGCGCCATAGCGATCATTACGCGCTGGCGCATGCCGCCGGAAAACTCATGGGGATACTGCTTGACGCGCACTTCAGGCTGGGGAATGCTGACCATGTCCAGCAGCTCCACGGCGCGCTTCTTCAGCGCGTCGCCGGAGAGGCCCATGTGCAGCTTCAGCGTCTCCTCCAGCTGGTTGCCCACGGTATACACCGGGTTCAGGCTGGTCATGGGATCCTGGAAGATCATGGCGATCTCCTTGCCGCGGATCTTGTTGAACTCCTTCGGCTTGATGCCGGAGATGTCGCGGCCGTTGAGCTTGATGGTGCCGGTCACCTTCGCGGTCGGAGGCAGCAGCCGCATCAGCGCGCTGGCCGTGACCGATTTGCCGGAACCGGATTCGCCGACGATGCCCAGGATCTCGCCCTGTCTGAGCTTGAAGGAAGAATGGGTCACGGCATGCACCACGCCGGTGGGCGTGTGGAATTCCACGCTCAGATCCTCCACCTCAAGAACGTATTTATTTTCATTCATGTTGTTTCAGCTCCTCCTGCTTGGTCGAATGCACTCTGCCGGTTTACTTGCTGCGCATGCGCGGATCGAGCGCGTCGCGCAGGGCGTCGCCCACCACATTGAAGCAGAGGATGATGAGGCAGATCATGATCGCGGGCAGCAGCATGTTCATCGGATAGCTGATGATGCCGTTGAGCGCGTCGTTGGCCATGGAACCCAGGGACGGAATCGGCGCCGAAACGCCCAGACCGATGAAGGAAAGGAAGGACTCCGTCATGATCGCGCTGGGCACCACGCCCGTCGCAGAAATGATGATGACGCCGATGGAATTCGGCAGCAGGTGGCGCTTGATCACCCAGCCGGGTTTTGCGCCCATGGCCTCGGAAGCGAGCACGTACTCCTGACGGCGGTTCATGATCAGCGCGCCGCGCACGGAGCGCGCCATGCCCAGCCAGTTGAACAGCGCCAGCACGATAAAGATCGAAATCAGGCCCGAGCCCAGCGAGGCAAACGCCGCGAAGCTGGGATTCGACAGCAGCGCTTTCAGCGGATCGCGCATGACGACGGACAGCAGAATGATGATCAGCGTGGTGGGAACGGTGCTCATCAGATCCACAAAACGCATCATCAGGTTGTCCGCCATGCCGCCGGCGTAGGCGGCAATGGCGCCATAGGTGATGCCGATGATGCACACCAGCACCATGGTTACGACGCCGACCAGCAGCGAAATGCGGGTGCCGTACATGACGCGCACGAACATGTCGCGGCCCAGCTTGTCCGTGCCGAAGGGATGCTGCAGCGACGGGCCCTGGCGGACGTCGCGGGTCTGCATCTTATACGTGTAGGGAGAGATGATGGGGCCGAAGATGGCCGCCAGCACGATCAGAAGCAGCAGCGCCAGCATGCACATGGCCAGTTTGTTGCGCGCAAAGCGGCGCATGGCGTCCTTCCAGTAAGACACAGAGGGGCGCATCTGATCATTCGCGGCCTTTTCCGCCTCGGTCGCCGGCTGCAGCTCCTCAGGGGAGATGTTCAGCTTTTTAAGCGCTTCCGCATTGGGCGCGGAGCCCGTCAGATTCATTGACATCAATGCCGCCCTCCTAGTCCATCTTGATTCTCGGGTCAATCACGCCGTAGAGCAGATCGACCACGTAGTTGCAGGCCACCAGAATCAGGCCGAAGAAGATCGTCAGGCCCATGATCAGCGTGTAGTCGCGGGAGTTGATCGAGGAGATATAGTATTTGCCGATACCGTTGATGGCGAACACCTTCTCAACGACGAAGGATCCGGTCAGGATGCCCGCAATCAGCGGACCCAGCGAGGTCACAACCGGAATCAGCGCGTTGCGCAGCGCATGCTTGAAGTAGATCATCGGCTTGCTCAGGCCCTTGGCATGGGCGGTCTTGATATAGTCCTGGCCGATGACGTCCAGCATCGTCGTGCGGGTCAGACGACCAAGATTGCACATCGGATAGATGGCCATGCCGAACACGGGCATGATGTAGCTCTTCCAATCCGTCAGATAAGCCACCGGCAGCCACGACAGCCACACGCCAAAGACCAGCATCAGCACCGTGGTCATGATGAAGCTGGGCACGGACACAAACAGCGACGCGACAAAGATATAGATTCTGTCAAACACGGAATCGTGCTTCACCGCCGCCAGAACGCCCAGCGGAATGCCGATGCCCACCGCCAGCGCCAGCGCGATCAGACCCAGCTTGGCCGAAACCGGGAAATAGGAGCCGATGACCCCCGTGATGGGCTCGCCCATCTTCGTGACCATCGATTCGCCCATGTCGCCGTGCAGGAGGCCGATCATGTAGTTCTTGAACTGCACCATCACCGGCTGGTCATAGCCGTATTTCTCCATCAGCTTCTGCGTCACCTCGGGGTTGACGTTCTCGCCCAGGAACGGGCCGCCCGGAACCATCTGCATGACGAAAAAGGTCAGCAGAATGACCAGGATCAGCGTCACGACGGAGGTTATCAGTCTTCGGAATGCGTACCTTAACATTAATCCTCACCTACATACTATTTTGAATGTTACTTATCATACTACAAATTAACTTCATTGTCAACATCACGCTACTGCATGAAAGCATTTTCCCACTTCCGATCCTCGTTCCATCCCCTGCCGTTTCTACATGGTTTTTCAATCAGCCGCATATTTTTCGCATAATTCGCACCGGATTCTGCATGATTATTCATCATCTCGCAGCGCATTTTCAATCATTTTCCGGCAGATCCGCCGCTCCGACCCGGATTTTCCGTTTTTGTAAATTTTTTACATATCTACCACGTTCTTGTTCAATCAGCCGGACAAAACGGGTTTTTTCGGCTTGCAGGTTGGTCAATGATCCCGAAGAGTAAAACAGGACAGGAAAGCTTGATTTGCCATACATCTTGCCTTTC
>SFJH01000065.1 GCA_004555155.1 Clostridiales bacterium | reverse complement strand
GAACTCGCCGGCGTTGGGCGCGAAGTCGGTGTACTTGTAGCCGAACAGCTCGTCGGAGATCTCGCCGGTCAGCAGCACGCGGATGTCGGTGGTCTCGTGAATGGCCTTGCAGACCAGATACATGCCGATGCTGGCGCGGATGGTGGTGATGTCGTAGGTGCCCAGCACGCTGACGACCGTCTCCAGCGCGGAGAGCACGTCGTCCTTGTTGATGATGACCTCGGTATGCTCGCTGCCGATGAAATCGGCCACCTCACGGGCGTACTTCAGGTCGATGGCGTCGATGTCCATGCCGATGGCGAAGGTGCGGATGGGCTTTTTCAGCAGCTTGGCGGAGATGGCGCACACCAGCGAGCTGTCCAGGCCGCCGCTGAGCAGGAAGCCCACGGGCGCGTCGGCGTCCAGGCGCTTCTCCACGCCAGTGATCAGGCGCTTGCGGATGCCGTTGCAGATGTGCTCCACGTCGGCGGTGCAGTACTTCGCCACGGTGGTCAGATCGGCGTAGCGGACGAACTCGCCGTCCGCATAGTAGTGTCCGGGCGGGAAGGGGATCACCCTGTCCACCAGACCCGTCAGGTTCTTCGCCTCGCTGGCGAAGACGATCGCGCCGGACGGAACATATCCGTAGAACAGCGGGCGGATGCCGATGGGATCGCGGGCGGCGATGAAGCGGTCGCTGGCCGAATCATAGAGCACCAGCGCGAACTCCGCGTCCAGCATGCCGAACATCTCCAGGCCGTACTCCCGGTACAGCGGCAGCAGGATCTCGCAGTCGGAATCGCTGACGAAGGTGTACTTCGCCTTCAGCTGCTCGCGCACGCCGCGGAAGCCGTAGATCTCGCCGTTGCAGACCACCGCGTCGTCCCCCAGCGTGAAGGGCTGCATGCCGGCCTCGTTCAGGCCCATGATGGCCAGCCGGTGGAAGCAGAGATAGCCGCCGGGCAGCTCCAGCGTGCGGCTCATGTCCGGGCCGCGGGAGACGGTGCGGTCAAAGAAGGTCATCATGGTCTCCATCGGGATCGACTTGTCCGTAAAACCCATAATTGAACACATAAAAAGACACCTCCGAATCGTACTTGCCGCAGCGGGGACTTCGCCCAAACCCATAGGACGAATCGCTGCATATCCGTGGTGCCACCTACGTTACCGCGCCCGCCCAGGGCCGCGGTCTCTCTTTCGGAGCCCTGCCGGGCCCCTCAGGCTCTACCAAGCCTGTGCGGTTGTAACGTGCCGCATGCACGGCGCTCTTACTCGGCGGTCGCCCGCCTTTGGGATTGCTGCTAAGAAGTGTTCTTCGCCCGGCCTCGTATGCGGGATTTCCACCGCCGCCCGCTCTCTGGAATCGTAGAACCGGATTACTTTTCTTCCTCGACGCATTTGGTTTATCAAAAATATGGATTGAATTTTACTCCGAACCGGCCCGGTTGTCAATGGGAAAATTTTTTAATTTTTTGCAACTCCGTTCTTCCGTTCATGCAGTTTCCGCGCCATATAATGAAAATATCGGCTCTAAAAAAGTTTTCCCGAAAATCCCCTGCAAAAAGTTTTCCATTTCTTAATTTGACAATCCCTTTTGCCGCGCGTATAATGCTGACATTGGAAAGAGCAAAGGTGCTTCGCCCGATCGGTCGGGTGCGCCTCGCTCTTTTTCTTTTTTAACGAATCGTCAGGGAGGATTGTTTCATGAGCAAGTACAGCAAGGAAGATATCATCCGCATGGTCAAAGAGCAGGACATCGAGTTCATTCGCATGCAGTTCACCGATATTTTCGGCCAGCTGAAGAACGTCGCCATCACCTCGTCCCAGATCGAAAAGGCGGTCAACAACGAGATCATGATCGACGGCAGCTCCATCGAAGGCTTTGTCCGCATCCAGGAGTCCGACCAGTATCTTCGCCCGGATCTGGACAGCTTCACCATCCTCCCGTGGCGCCCGCAGCACGGCAAGGTCGCGCGCCTGATCTGCGACGTCTACAATCCCGACGGCACCCCCTTCGTGGGCGATCCCCGCGGCGTGCTGAAGAAGGTGCTGAAGAAGGCCGCCGACATGGGCTACAGCTTCAACGTCGGCCCCGAGTGCGAGTTCTTCCTGTTCGAAACCGACGAGGAGGGCAAGCCCACCACCAAGACCGGCGACGAAGCGGGCTACTTCGACCTGGGCCCCCTGGACCACGGCGAGAGCACCCGCCGCGAGATCTGCCTGGCCCTGGAGCAGATGGGCTTCGAAATCGAGGCCTCCCATCACGAGGTGGCCGCCGGCCAGCACGAGATCGACTTCAAGTACTCCAGCGCCATCACCGCGGCGGACGACATCATGACCTTCAAGCTGGCGGTCAAGTCCATCGCCCAGAAGAACGGCCTGCACGCCACCTTCATGCCCAAGCCCGTCTTCGGCATCAACGGCTCCGGCATGCACACCAACATGTCGCTGTTCAAGGACGGCAAGAACGTGTTCTTCGATCCCGACGGCGACAAGAAGCTCTCCAAGGAGGCTTACAGCTTCATCGCCGGCATTCTGCACCACATCAAGGGCATGGTGGCCATCACCAACCCGCTGGTGAACTCCTACAAGCGCCTGGTGCCCGGCTACGAGGCCCCCTGCTACATCGCCTGGTCCGCCTCCAACCGCTCCGCGCTGATCCGCATCCCCGCCGCCCGCGGTCAGGCCACCCGCGTCGAGCTGCGCTGCCCCGACCCGTCCTGCAACCCCTATCTGGCGCTGGCCGTCTGCCTGGCCGCCGGTCTGGACGGCATTGAGAAGGGCATGACTCCCCCGGCCGAGATCACCGAGAACATCTTCGCCATGGACGCCGCCACCCGCGCCGCCAAGGGCATCGACAGCCTGCCCGGCTCCCTGATCGAGGCGGTCGAGGCGCTGGAGGCCGACGAGCTGATCTCCTCCACCCTGGGCGGACACATCATGGCCAACTACACCGAGGGCAAGCGCAAGGAATGGGATTCCTACCGCACCGCCGTCAGCGATTGGGAAATCGCGAAGTACATCATCACCTATTGATGTGCGCTTTGAGCATGATAAACGCTTTCAAATCCCCTTCAGCCGCTCTGCGGCTGAAGTTCTTTGAAGGGGAGTGCCGCCCGTGAGCAGGATCATCATCGCCTTTTCCCACAACGCGAGCCGCGAAAAGATCGGACAGCTGGTGGAGCAGTGCGGCTACGCGCTGCGCGCCAGCTGCCGGTGCGGCGCGGACGCCATCCGGGCCGTCAACCAGATGGGCGGCGGCATCGTGATCTGCGGCTACAAGCTGGCGGACATGACCGCCGACGAGCTGATGGAAAACCTCGGCTCCGCCGTGCAGACGATGGTCGTCGCCTCGCCCATCCATCTGGACATGGTGGAAAACGCCGCCGCCGTGCGCGTGGCCTCGCCCATCTCCCGGATGCAGTTCAAGCAGGCGCTGGAGCAGCTGCTCGAGCTGGAGATCGCACAGGTTCGCGCCCGCGGATCCCAGCGCAGCCCCGAGGAGCTGGCCCTGATCAACCACGCCAAGGCGATTCTCATCAGCCGCGGCATGACAGAGGCCCAGGCGCATTCCACCCTCCAGCAGCGCAGCATGCGCAACCGCTGCAAGCTCACGGAGACCGCCCAGCAGGTGATCGCCGCCTACGAAATCAACCCCCACTGATCATATACGCGCCCGCTTTTCCTGTGAAAAGCGGGCGCTGCTTTGCATCCGGGAACAGCCTCCCCCACCTTCGGTGAACATCCGGGCGCTTCCATCGGAGCGCAGGGCGGCTTCGGAATCCCGTCTCGCTTTTCCAAGGCCCTTTATAATAGGAAGAACTTTCCAGCGCCCGCCGTACATTTGTCTTTTTCATGGCAATGATTGACAAAGTATTGCAGAGATGATATAATCATCACATAAGCTGTAACATTTTCGTCATATAAGGAGTATTGCCATGAAATACACACCCGTCTCCATGAAGAAGGTGATTTCGGCGGCGGCGATTCTGCTGACGGTCGCGCTGCTGTCGGCGTTCGCGCTGGCGGACGTGAGCGATCTGATGAAGGATGCGCAGGCGGCGGTCGTCACCGCCAACACCCGGGTCTACAAGTCCGCCTCCACCTCCAGCGCGTCCATCCGCGTGGCCAAGGGCACGCAGGTCAATCTGCTGGCCGTCAAGGGCAGCTGGGCGCTGGTGGAGAACGGC
>SFJH01000064.1 GCA_004555155.1 Clostridiales bacterium | reverse complement strand
GAGCGCCTCCGGCGGGCGGGGCTCCGCCCCTGCACCCCGCCAGGGGGATGATCCCCCTGGACCCTTCTCCTGCTGCCGCCGTTCCTATTCCGTCTTTTCTCAGCGTTACACGAGTGCCTCCGGCGGGCGGGGCTCCGCCCCTGCACCCCGCCAGGGGGATGATCTCCCTGGACCCTTCTCCTGCTATCGCCGTTTCTATTCCATCTTTTCCCTTATTCCATCTTTCCCCTATTTCCTCACCTTCACAAACCCCACCGGCAGGTTCATCCATGTCATCAATGTCCACCCGGGCTCCCGGTCAAACTCCAATCTCTCTCCCAACCTCACTCTCCGCATCTCCTCCTCCGTCAATTCCACCTGCCGCTTCGCCCGCGCCAGATTTCTCCCCTCTCCGCAGGCCCGCGCCAACGCGGGCATCGGCTGCACATGACTCCTGCCCACCTTCATCACACACAACCCCGGCTTCGTCATCCTGATCCCATCCATCTCCGGCGCGTCCTTCGGCAGCACATGCACATAATCCGCCTGCCGGATCAGCCGTCCCTCCGCAAGACACTCCGGAATGGCGCAGCTCTCCCGCTCCAGCCGCTCAACCAGCTCCCGCAGCGATCCATCCTCCGCGCGCCTGCGCGCCTTCCTCTCCCTTCTCCCTTCCGCACATCCATCCTTCCGCAGCTTCGCCACGAAATGCCCGTCGCCCCGCACCCTGTGCGGCCAGACCCGCAGCATCCCATCGCAGGACGCTCCAATTCCGTCCAGAGCAAACGGTTCCGGATGAAATTCCGGATGCCTCGACAGAAAGCCCTCAATGCTGCCCTCGTTCTCCGTCCGGTTGAACGTGCATGTGGAATACACCAGCCTTCCGCCCGGGCGCACCAGCCCGGCGGCGCTGTCCAGGATCTCCGCCTGACGCTTCGCGCACCCCGCCGGACTGCCCGGCTGCCATTCGCCGCGGCTGGCGGGATCCCGCCGGAACATCCCTTCGCCCGAGCACGGCGCGTCCACCAGCACCCCGTCGAAGGCTTCCGGCCACTTCTTCGCCAGCTGATCCGGATATGCGCACACCGCCACCGCGTTCACCACGCCCATCCGCTCCAGATTCTCCGCCAGCACCCTGGCCCGGCCGGGCACCGGCTCGTTGCTGATCAGCAGTCCCTCGCCCATCATCGCGCCGGCGATCTGGGTGGTCTTGCCGCCGGGCGCGGCGCAGAGATCCAGGATTTTCTCCCCCGGCTGCGCGTCCAGCACGCTGGCGGAGACCATCGCGCTGGCCTCCTGCAGATAGAACGCGCCCAGATCGTGGGCGAACGACGCGCCCGGACGCGCGTCCGGCTTCAGATAGTACGCCTGCTTCGCCCACGGTACGGGCTCGGCCAGAAAGGCCTCGGCAGCGCGAAAAGCGCCCGGGCGCAGCGGATTGATCCGCATGGCCAGCGCGGGCGCTTCCTCCATGGCGCGCAGGAAGTCCGGCAGCTCGTCGGCCAGAAGCCCGCGCATGGCGTTGATGAATTCAGTTTGCATCATTTTGATCGATCTTCTCCGGCGCTTCGCTGTAGTGAGAGGAATGGACGGGCAGATTGCGCTGCTTCAGCCGCGTCTCCAGCGCGGTTTTGATGATGGCGTAGATCAGCGCGAACACCGGCACGCTCACCAGCATGCCCACAAATCCGAACAATCCGCCGCCGATGACGATGGAGATCATGATCCACAGCGGCGAGATGCCCACGTAATCGCCCAAGATCAGCGGGCCGATCACGTTGCCGTCCAGCTGCTGCAGCACCAGAATGAACAGCGCAAACCACAGCGCGCTGTAGGGATTCACAATCAGCAGAATCAGTACGCTGGGAATCGCGCCGATGAACGGGCCGAAGAACGGAATGATGTTCGTCACGCCCACGATCACGCTGATCAGCAGCGGGTACTCCATCCGGAACAGCAGCATGCCCAGATAGCACAGCAAGCCGATGATCAGCGAATCCAGGATCTTGCCCGAGATGAATCCGGCGAAGATGCGGTTGGCGCGGCGGGTCCAGTAGATGAGCGTCTCGCATTTCTCCCGCTTCATCAGCGCGTAGCAGATTTTCTTCGCCTGGGCGCAGAAGCGCTCCTTGTCCATCAGCAGGTAGAACGCGGTGATCAGGCCCACGAACAGCTTGAAGACCACCGAATAGATCGTCGTGGAGATGGCCATGACGTTGTCCACCACGAAGGCGATGTAGTTGGAGGTCTCCGACAGGATGTTTTCCCAGGCGATGACCAGCTCCTCGCCCTCGAAGCTGATGAAGTCCCAGCGCACCAGTATTTCGTTCAGGTGCTCCACATTGTCGTTGATGAACTTGGTGATGAGGCTCACCAGCTGCTTGATGGAATCGATCAGCTGCGGCAGCATCACGCCCAGAAACGCCGCGATCGCCGCCAGCACCACGAGCAGCGAAACCGTCACGCCCAGCGCGCGGCTGATGCGGGGGTGGGGCTTTCTGCGAAACAGCGTCCGGCCCAGCAGCCATTCCACCCGCTTCATGATCGGATTCTGCAGAAATGCCAGCGCGAAACCCACCAGAAACGGCGAGGTGATGCCGATGATCTCCTTCAGCATGCCCCAGATGTTCTGAAAGTAGATCAGCAGCGCCAGCATGCCCATGCCGGCCGCCACCACGATGATATAGGATATCGTTCTGGATTTCTGTTCCGATGGAATGATCTGCTTCATATCGTCCTCCATGTATTTCGTTGGTTCTATTATAGCATTTCCCGTTCGATTCCTCAACCGGTGAATGCGAAATTTGGATGAATCTGAACGAATCTTTACCTATTATATAGAATCATTGGAATTGAATTGGAAATGTCACATTGGCTTCTCAATTTTCGAAAAGGCGAACATTCGCGCCGACGCGTTGCGCCGAACGTTCGAGGAAACGCCGAATGCCGGCGCCGCCTCCAGCGTCGTCCGGCGCAGCCACTGATCCATCTGCGCCAGACAGCCCGATGCGCCGGAGGGCGCGTCCGTCGTGGGAAACGCGCCGAACTGAACCAGCGCCGACTGGCACTCGTCCGACAGCAGTCGGTCGAGAAATTCCATGGACAGCGCCGCCGTCGCCTCCTCTCCCGCCACCACCGCCAGATACAGCGCCTGATCCGTGTACGCGCCCCGGCCCGGCTGGAACGTCCATTCCGGGCCGCGCCCCTGCTCGCTCAGCCGCGTCAGCCGCAGAAGCTCCCGCTGGGTCACCGCCGCCGCGCCCAGATCGCCGTTGATGAACTGCGCCAGCGCGTCCGCGCGCACATCGATCTCTTCCATAGATGCCGTCGCGGGAAGCCCCAGATCCATGCCCGGCGGCGCGGGGTCGGTCTCCTCCTCCGCCGGTTCCCCGGGGAAACCCAGCGCCTGCGCCGCCCGCGACCAGCAGCGCCATTCCTCGTCCTCCGGGATCGCCGCGCCCTCCGCGGCGGCGTTCACCGCCCAGCCGTAGCCGCCCAGCGCCACCGGGACGGCGTAGCCGCCGCCGCTGGCGGCCAGAGCGGACCGCACCGCGGATGCGTCCACGGGCAGAAGCCCCTCCGCGCCGTCCAGCAGACCGGGCGGGAACAGGATCATGTCCGGCGGGCGCACGCCGGTCTGTCCCAGCCGGGCCAGCGCCTCCGCCTCCACATATTTGACCTGCACATACACGCCGTTGTGCGCCTTTTCGAATCCGGCGGCGCAGCGGTTGATCCAGCCGGCCAGACAGTCGCCGCCCGTCCAGCCCTCGAACGCCCAGATGCGCAGCACGCCGCTCCAGCCCGCGTACTTCTTCGCCACCAGCGGCTCGTTGTCGATGGGCAGCCGCCCGGTCGCCAGCAGGATCCCCGGCAGACACGCCGCGATGACGATCAGACACAGGATCGTCCGCCATGTTCGCATATTCTCACCTCGCCGTCCCTCCACCATACGCCCGCGCGGCGGGAAACATTCTGCGGAAAATTCTTTTCTTAACATTCGATTTTTCCGTCCGAAAAATGCACAAAAGTCCGAAACCCCTTGCGCCGCAGCGGTTTTCGGACTTTTCAGTTCTCAAAAACTTTTTTGAAAAAGGGGGTTGACAAACCTGCCGGATGCTGATATAATATCACACGTTGCCGCGAGCGACGGTGCGAAACACCGGAGCGGACGACAGCGAGCGATCCTTGAAAACGATACAGAGAAAGTCATTTTGTACAAGAAACGTCGACGAAGAGCGCGAAAGCGCGACGAGGCGTC
>SFJH01000032.1 GCA_004555155.1 Clostridiales bacterium | reverse complement strand
ATACCGAACACAGAAGTTAAGCCTCAGTACGCTGATGGTACTTGGCTGGAAACGGCCCGGGAGAGTAGGTCGTCGCCGGATTCAATTCAAGGACGCTTCGATATGGAGCGTCCTTTTCTTTGCGTTTGAGGAGAGAGCAGCTTTAAGTTGACCGGCAAGACGCGTGTCTTGGATTGCTGCCTCAATATGCGAATATCAGCGAGAGATTCTAATGAATGGGAGATTCGCGGCGTGAAAAATATCTGAATGCAGAATCGCCGAAACGATTTCTGATCATGCAGTTTTTATAAAGAAAAGCAAATCGGGCCGCCAGTCGGCCCGATTTGCCCTATGTGGATACGAACAGGTTCTCTTTAGAGCCTTCCCTAAATCCTCACTCCAACGCTCCAACCGCTTCGCTCAGTTCCTCCCAGTCTTCATAGAGGCGATCCAGAGAGGATTGGGCTTCGCGGTGGTCGCGGGCAAGGGCCTGTGCGGCGTCGGGATCCTTGTAGGTCTCGGGATCGGCCATGCGCGCTTCGAGGTCGGCAATCCGGGCTTCCGCGTCGGCGATGGCCTGCTCGGCCTGCTTGAGACGCAGCCGAAGCTGCTTGGCGGACTCCTGTTTCAGGCGCTCGCGGCGCTTCTCCTTGTCCAGCTGGGTCTTCGTCTTGCCGCCGAGAGGGTCCTCCTGGTCGCCGAGGGCCTCCTGACGCTTCTTTTCGATGTAGTCGTCATAGTTGCCCAGATATTCGGTCACGCCGTCGGGACGCATCTCGATGACGCGATTGGCCACGCGGTTGATGAAATAGCGGTCGTGGGAGACGGTCAGGATTGTGCCGTCGAAATCCTGAAGCGCGTCCTCCAGCACCTCGCGGCTGTCCATGTCCAGATGGTTCGTCGGCTCGTCCAGCAGCAGCAGGTTGTCCTTGCGCAGCATCAGCTTGGCCAGCGCCACGCGGCCCTTTTCGCCGCCGGAGAGGGTGCGGATGGGCTGAAAGACGTCGTCGCCGGTCAGCAGGAACAGCGCCAGCACGCCGCGCACGCGGTCGATCTCCAGGCGCGGGAAGTCGTCCCACAGCTCGTTGAGCACGTCCTTGTCGGGATGCAGTCCGGACTGGTGCTGATCGTAATAGCCCAGATCCACGTTGGAGCCGAACACCACCGTGCCGCTGTCCGGCGGGAGCTTGCCGGTGATGATGTTGAGCAGCGTGGTCTTGCCCACGCCGTTGGCGCCGATCAGCGCGACGCGGTCGCCGGCGCGCAGGTGCAGGTTGAAGTGCTCGAACAGCGTGCGCCCTTCAAAGCCCTTGGAGAGCTCCCTGGCAAACAGCACGTCGTCGCCGGTGCGGCGGCGGGCCTCGAAGGAAAAGCGCACCTTCTGCTCGCTGACGGGCTTTTCCAGCCGTTCCATCTTCTCCAGACGCTTTTCACGGCTTTCGGCGGCCTTGATCGATTTCTCGCGGTTATACATGCGATAGCGGGCGATGATGGCCTCCTGGCGCGCGATTTCCGCCTGCTGCAGCTTGTATTCCTTCAGCTGGCGCTCCAGATTGGCCTGGCGCTGGACGGCGAAGCGATCGTAATTGCCCTCGTACTGGGTCAGATGGCGCATGGACAGCTCCGCCATGCAGTCGCACACGGAGTTCAGGAAGTAGCGGTCGTGAGAGATCACCAGCACGGTGCCCTTGTATTTTTTCAGCGTGTCCTCCAGCCATTCGACGGATTGAAGATCCAGATGGTTGGTGGGCTCGTCCAGCATCAAGAGCTCCGGCTGGGTCAGCAGCAGGCGCGCCAGACACAGACGCGTCTTTTCGCCGCCGGAGAGCAGGTTGGCGGGCTGATTTTCGCGGCCGCGGGCGAAGCCCAGACCGGCCAGCACGCCCTGGATGCGGCTGGGCCACTCATAGCCGCCGGCGTCCTCAAAGCGATCCATCAGGCGGGAATAGGCCCGGGAGAGCTGGTCGAAGGCGGCGGGGTCGTCGTGCTTTTCGGCCATCTCGGCCTCCATGTCGCGCAGCCGGCGCTCCATCTCGCGCACCGGCTCGAACACCCGCTCCAGCTCCTGCTGGATGGTCAGATCGCTCTGAATGTCCGCGTCCTGGGTCAGCACGCCCACGCGCGCGCCCTTGACCAGGGAGATCGTGCCCTCGTCGGGCTCCATCGCTCCGGAGATCAGCTTGAACAGCGTGGATTTGCCGCTGCCGTTCACGCCCACCAGCCCCATGCGGCTGCCCGCCTGGAGCGTCAGGTTCACGTCCTTCAGGACGGTGTTCATCGCAAACGACTTGGAGACGTTCTGCAGGGTCAGTAAGATCATTTCGCTTCCTCATTCGTGGGCCGCGGCGCGAGAATGCGCATGCGCGTGCCCGTGTCCTGAATCACAATATCCTGGGGCATTCTGTACAGGTACAATACGCAGTACACGTCGCCCGCGGAGCCCGAGACATTGGAGATTTGTATCAGATAGATCAGCCAGAACCACTCCGCTGGCAGCGTCCGCTCCAGCGCGAACAGCACGCAGCCCCACAGCGCCAGCGGCGCGAGGGCGATCAGGTTGTGGCTGAATTTGTCGAAGTAGACATGGCTGCCCGCGTAGGCATAGCAGAGCTTGAAACCGTACTTCGGCTTCACGCCGGACAGCGCATGCATGAGCAGTCCGTGGGTCAGCTCGTGCAGCGGAATGTATAAAAGATACATGCCCGCCAGCGCAAGCCACGCCCACCAGTGCGCCTTCAGAAGCGCCCAGGTGGGGGCAAAGGGATGCAGCAGCAGTCCCAGCGCAAGCATCACGACCACGGTCGCCAGCGCAGCGATGTTCACGGTCAGCAGCTGCTTGCGGCTGCGGACGAAGTCGATCACGTCGATCTGGCGGTAGCCCTTCGGATAGGTTTTGAAGTTCATGCGCCTTCCCAGCGCCCGGACGCGCCGCAGGGCAGCACGCCGCCCGCCGTGACCGGCAGCACGATCTCGTCGGCGGTCACGCGGCCCGGACGGGACTTCGCCACGGTCATGGTGAGCATGTTGTTCAGCACCGCGGGCTGCAGGCCGGTGGTGTAGCTGTTGATCAGCATGAACAGCGCGTCCTTCGCCAGCACCTTTTCGCAGGCCTCGACCAGGCCGAACAGCTCGTTTTCCAGCTTCCACACCTCGCCGCCGGGGCCGCGGCCGTAGCTGGGCGGATCCATCAGGATGCCCTCGTAGACGTTGCCGCGCCGGGCCTCCCGGGCCACGAACTTCAGCGCGTCGTCCACGATCCAGCGCACGCTCGTCTCGTCGATCTCCGCCAGCTTGCGGTTCTCGCCGGCCCACTGCACCATGCCCTTGGCCGCGTCCACGTGGGTCACCTTTGCGCCCGCCGCGGCGCAGGCCAGCGTCGCGCCGCCGGTGTAGCCGAACAGGTTCAGCACCCGCACCGGCCGGTTTGCCTTGCGGATCAGACCCGCCATCCAGTCCCAGTTCACGGCCTGCTCGGGGAACAGGCCCGTGTGCTTGAAGCCGGTGGGGCGGACGTAGAACTTCAGATCGCGGTAGCTCACCGTCCAGCGGTCGGGCAGCTTTTTGAAGAACTCCCACTCGCCGCCGCCCTTGGCGGAGCGATGATAGTGGGCGTCGGCCCGGGTCCAGAGCTCGGGCCGCTGCTTGGGCCATATGGCCTGGGGGTCGGGGCGGCGCAGCACGAACTCGCGCCAGCGCTCCAGCTTCTCGCCGTCGCCGGTGTCCAGCACCTCATAATCCTTCCAATCGGAAGCAATGAACATAATCACACACCTCACTAGCCTATATTATACCGTGTTTCAGCAATGGAATCAACAGAATTTGCATAAAGAATGGCGCTCCGGAAGGCGAATCCGGAGCGCGAAAGTGCGGATTACAGCGACCGATCCAGCACGGTCATGTCCTTCAGGAGGACGCCGTTTTCCACGATGGGTTCGGGGTAGTTGTCGGCGAAGAAGTTCTCGCGGACGTAGGCGGGGCGGAAGCCGAAGTGCTCGTAGAATGCGATGTTGTCCGGGCTGGTGCCCACCTCCATGCGCGCGCAGCGGGGCTGGTAGAGCTTCAGCAGGTGATGGATCAGCCTGCCCGCATAGCCCTTGCCGCGCAGGGCGGGCGCGGTGGCCAGATTGCACAGCTCGCACAGGCCGTCGCCCTTGTCCAGCACCACCGCCACGGACGCGGCGCGGCCGTTGATCATCAGCGCGTACAGCTCGCCGTCGTCCAAATACCGGTCGATCATGGCCTCGCAGGGGTCGGCCTCCAGCAGCAGCGGCAGGAAGGCGCGCTTGTCCGCGGAGATCTTGCGAATTTCCATGGGCGCCAGCTCGCCGGTGGCCCAGTGGCGGCGGCAGAGCGCCACGTAGCTCTCGTTGCCGCCCAACAGAATCTGCTCGCCGGACTTCACCACCCGCCCGTCGGACACGCGGGCGTTGAAGGTGGCCTTGCGGCCGCACCAGCAGACGGTCTTGATCTCCTCGATGGTGTCGGCCCAGGCCATCAGCCAGGCGCTGCCCTCGAACAGGTTGCCCTGAAAGTCGGCGCGCAGGCCGTAGCAGATCACGGGGATGTTCAGATGGTCCACGATGTCCACCAGCCGCTGCACCTGCGCCTTTTTCAGGAACTGGCATTCGTCCACAATGATGCAGTCATAGGCGGAGAGATCGATTTCGTCCAGCTCCTCCACGTAGCGGCAGGGCGCGCTCAGCCCGGAGCGGGAGCCCACGATGCGCTCGCCGTCGCGATTGTCCAGCCGGGGCTTGAGCATCAGCGCGTTCTGACCGCGCTCGTGATAGTTGTACTGCACCATGATGGCGTTGGCCGTCTTGGACGAGCCCATTGCGCCGTAGCGGAAGTATAGCTTGGCCATGTGTGAAAAACTCCTCAAAAACAGAATCCTGATTTATTTCGACGCGGGCGGGCCGCCTTCCTGCCGGGGGTTGCAAATCCGCGGGAATTTGGTTAAAATGGACAATGAGGTGAGCGCATGAAAATCACGGGCGTCATAGCCGAATACAATCCCTTCCACGAGGGACACGCCTATCATCTGCGCGCGGCGCGGGAGCGGTCGGGCTGCGACTATATCGTGGTCTGCATGGCGGGCAGCTATACCCAGCGCGGCGCGGCGGCGTGTCTGAGCAAGTGGGACCGGGCGCGCATGGCGCTGATGTGCGGCGCGGACGCGGTGTTCGAGCTGCCCGCGCTGTTTGCCGTGCGCACCGCCGACGCCTTTGCCGCCGGCGGCGTGGGCGTGCTGGCGGGGCTGGGGATCGACGCGCTGTCCTTCGGCTGCGAGACGGACGACCCCGGTCTGCTCGCCCGGCTGGCCGCGCTGCGGGAGCAGGAGCCGCCGGAGATGTCGGAGAGGGTGAAGCGGAATCTGGGCCAGGGCATGGCGCATGCGCGGGCGTGGGGAACCGCGGCGGCGGAGCGGCTGGGCGTGCCGCCGGAGCTGGTGAACGCGCCGAACGCCATTCTTGCGGCGGAGTATGTCCGGGCGATCGGGAGAACCGGCGCGAAGCCGGAGCTCTGTCCAGTGCTCCGGCGCGGCGATTATCACGGCGATCAGCTGGACGGCGGCGGATTCGCATCCGCCACGGCGATTCGCGCGGCGCTGTCCGAGGGGCGAAGGGATGCGGCGCGCGAGCACATCCCGGAAGGCGTGCGGGAGATTCTCGCCGCTGCGGGAACCATGCACGCGCCCGACGATCTGGCGCTGTGCTGTCTGCGGCAGAGGACGGAGGCGGAGCTGGCCGCGCTGCCCGACGTGGCGGAGGGGCTGGAGCGCCGGGTGAAGCGGTGCGCCGAAACCGCCGCCGCGCTGGAGCAGGTGATCAACGCGGTGAAGTGCAAGCGCTATACCCGGGCGCGACTGTCGCGGCTGATCGCGCACGCGATGCTGGGACTGACCGCCGACCTCGCCCGACGGCATCCCGCGCCGGAGTACGCACGGCTGATCGGCATGCGCGCCGACGCCCGTCCGCTGCTGAGCGAGCTGAAGCGCCGCGCGTCGCTGCCCATCGTCTCCGATCCGGTCGCGCTGCGCGCCGACGAGGTCTTCCAGCTCGAATGCCGCGCCACCGATCTGCGGGCGCTGCAGTGCGACGATCCCTCTGAACGCGCCGCAGGACAGGAGTTTACGCGAAAATTCGTGCGGGTGTGACTCCGGCCACGCATAAAGCGGCCGACCGACGGTTCTGAACGCACCGCAGGACAGGAGTTTACGCGAAAGTTCGTGCGTGTGTGAACCCGGCCATGTATAAAGCGGCCGACCGATGGTTCTGGAGGCGCCGCAGGACAGGAGTTTACGCGAAAGTTCGTGCGGGTGTGAACCCGGCCACGCATAAAGCGGCCGACCGATGGTTCTGGAGGCGGGATGGACGCAAAAAAAGGGCTGTCCCATGAAAGCCATATCGCACAGATTTCGCCCGCAAAATGATTTTGCGGGCGATTCTGCGCGGACATTTGCTTCGTGAGACAGTCCCTTTTGGGGAATGCCGTTATCGGGCCAGACGGATTTCCATCCAGATGGCCTCGTAGAGGTCCATGGCGTCCATGATGTCGTGGAAGAACTCGCAGCGCTCGACCACGGCCGCATCCGGGTTCATCACGGCGTAGGCGCGCTCGTCCTCGCTCTGCAGGCCGTCGGCGACCGCCTGGATGGGCGTGGAGTAGCAGATGTAGTCCATGTTCATCTGGGCGATGTCCTCGCGGCACATGAAGTCGATGAACGCCTCGGCGCAGGCCTTGTTGGCGCTGCCCTTGGGGATGCACATGCCGTCGATCCAGATGTTGCTGCCCTCGTTGGGCACGACGTAGTTGAGCTTCTCGTTCTTGCTCATGGCGTACAGCGCGTCGCCGGAATAGACCACGGCCAGCGCGGACTCGTTGCCCACCATCTTGTCCTTCGTTTCGTCCAGCAGATAGCCGGAGGTGACGCCCTTCTGCTTCTGCTCGATCAGGATGTCGCGGGCGGCCTCCAGCTCGGCCTCCTCGCGGGTGTTCAGGGAGTAGCCCAGCTTCTTCAGCGCCACGCCGATGGTGTCGCGCTGGGAGTTCATCATGATGACCTGACCGGCGTACTCGTCGCTGAACAGCGCATCCCAGCTGTTGATCTCGCCGGAAACCATGTCGCTGTTGTACAGGATGCCCAGCGTGCCCCACATGTACGGCACGGAGAACTTGCCCTCGGGATCGTAGTCGGTGGTCTGCAGCCATTCGATGATGCCGGACAGGTTGGGCATGTTCGCGGTGTCCAGCTCCTCCAGCATGTCGGCGGCCATCATGCGCTCGATCATGTAGTCGGAGGGGAAGATCACGTCGTAGCTGGCCGCACCGGCCTCCAGCTTGGTGTACATCTCCTCGTTGGTGGTGAAGTTCACGTACTCCACCTTCGCGCCGGTCTCCTCCTCGAACAGGTCGATCACGGCCGGGTCGATGTAGTCGTACCAGTTGAACACGGTCAGCGTGGTGCCGGTGAAATCATAGGAGGGCTGCTCGGCGGGCTCGCCTTCGCCGTCGGCCACCACGATTTCGGTTTCGGCGTCCGCACCGCCGATCACGGCGATTTCTTCCTCGGACTGGGCCTCGGCCTCTTCAGCATCCTCTTCGGCGGGCTCCTCGGCGGACGCTTCGGCGGGCTCCTCGGTGGGAGCTTCGGCGGGCTCCTCGGTGGGAGCTTCAGTGGGCTCCTCAGTGGGCTCCTCGGTGGGGGCCTCGGTGGGGGCCTCAGTGGGGGCATCGGTGGGAGCCTCGGTGGCCGCTGGGGTCGTCTCCGTCTTGGAGCATGCCGTCAGGGAGAGCGCCAGAACGAGCGTCAGCAGAACGGCCAGGAGAACGCGGAAAGTCTTTTTCAATTTGGGGTTCCTCCTTCATAATGGGGTCAGTTTGACATATCCTCAAGTCTGGAGCGGCGGTTGACCACCAGCAGCAGCATCAGGATGCACAGGAACATCAGCGTGGACAGCGCGTACATCGTGGGCTCCACGCCGCGGCGGGCGGCGGAATACACGATCATCGACAGGTTCTGATCCGTGCTGGAGGTGAAATAGGAGATCACGAAATCGTCCAGCGACATCGTGAACGCCAGCAGCGCGCCCGTGACCACGCCGGGCATGACCTCGGGCAGAATGACCTTGTACAGCGCCTTCAGCGGGTGACAGCCCAGGTCCAGCGCGGCCTCGTAGAGGTTCGGGTTCATCTGCTGGAGCCTCGGCATCACCGAAAACAGCACGTAGGGCGTGTCGAAGGCGATGTGGGCCATCAGCATGGTGCCCTTGCCCAGCGGAATCTTCATGAACACGAACATCAGCATCAGCGAAACGCCGGTGACGATGTCCGGGGTGGTCATGGGCAGATAGGAAACGTTGGTCAGAATCGTGGCCCAGCCCTTTTTCATCGAATACATGCCGATGGCGCCCAGCGTGCCCAGCACGGTGGAGGCCGCAGTGGCCAGCACGGCCACCTCCAGCGTCACCTTCAGCGCGCTGATGATGGCCTCGGAGTGGAACAGCTTCCGATACCAGTCCAGCGTGAAGCCCGTCCATTCCGCGCGGGAGACGGAGGCGTTGAACGACAGCGCGATCATGATGGCGATGGGCACATACAGAAACGCCAGCACCAGCGCCAGATAGGTGATCTTGAAGGCCTTGGAGGCCCGGCGTCTTCTTCTCACCACAGGCCACCTCCCTGTCCCTCAGGGTCGGCCTTGCGCAGAAGGCCGATGGAGATCAGAATCAGCACCATCATCACCAGCGACATGGCGGAGCCCACGTTGCGGTTGTTCATGGAGATGAAGTACTCCTCGATCATATCGCCCATCAGGTAGATCATGCCCGAGGACATCAGCCGGGAGATCGCGAAGGTGGTCACCGCGGGCATGAACACCATCGTGATGCCCGACACGATGCCCGGCACCGACAGCGGCAGCACCACCCGGGAGATGACGCGGAAGGGGTTCGCGCCCAGATCCTCCGCGGCCTCGATCACGCGGGGATCCAGCTTTTTCAGCACCGTGTAGATCGGCAGGATCATGAACGGCAGGAAGTTGTACACCATGCCCACCAGCACCGCGCCCTCGGTGCCGATGATCTGCTGCTTGGGCAGGCCCAGCGCCTCGAAGATGGAGTTGAGCACGCCGTTGTTTTCAAACAGCGTCATCATGGCGTAGGTGCGCAGCAGGAAGTTCATCCACATGGGCACCAGAATCAGCACCGCCAGGCTCTGGCTGCGGGAGAGGTCCTTGCTGGAGAGGAAGTAGGCGGCGGGATAGCCGATCAGCAGGCAGAGCACCGTGCAGTAGAGCGCCAGGCGCAGGCTGTCCAGCAGCACGGGGGTGTAATCGAAGATCTTGGTGATGTTGGCCAGGGTGAAGTCGCCGGTCTTGGTCGTGAACGCGTAGTAGCACACGAACAGCAGCGGCACCACGGTGAACATCAGCATCCACAGCGCGTACGGCGCGGCATACCAGGAACGCTTCATGGATCAAGCCTCCTTGCGCATGATGTGAATGTTGAACGGAACGATGCTCATGCCCACGCGGCTGCCCACGGGCTGCATGGTGGTGGAGTGCACCTTCCAGCGCATCGTGCCGGTGTTGACCATCATCTCGTAGTGCACGCCCTTGAAGATCACGCTCTCGACCACGCCGGTGAGCATGCCCACGTCGGTGCCCACGATCATGATGTCCTCCGGGCGCACCACCACATCCACGGGCTCGTCCTTGCCGAAGCCCTCGTCCACGCACTGGAATTCCACGCCCAGCATCTCCACCAGGCAGTCCTCCTTCATCACGCCGGAGAGGATGTTGCTCTCGCCGATGAAGTCGGCCACGAAGGCGTTCTTCGGCTCGTCATAGATGCGCTTGGGCTCGCCGATCTGCTGGATACGGCCGCCGTTGAGCACCACGACGGTGTCCGACATGGTCAGCGCCTCCTCCTGATCGTGGGTGACGTAGATGAACGTGATGCCCAGCTGCTGCTGCATGGCCTTCAGCTCCACCTGCATCTCCTTGCGCAGCTTCAGATCCAGCGCGCCCAGGGGCTCGTCCAGCAGCAGCACCTCCGGTTCGTTCACCAGCGCGCGGGCGATGGCGATGCGCTGCTGCTGGCCGCCGGACAGCTGATCGATGGAGCGCTTCTCATAGCCCTCCATCTTCACCAGCCTGAGCATGCGGTTTACGCGCCGGGCGATCTCCTCCTTCTTCTGGCGGCGGGTCTTCACGCCCAGCGCCTCGGGCTCCTTCAGGTTGAGGCCGAAGGCGATGTTGTCGAACACGTTCAGATGGGAGAACAGCGCGTACTTCTGAAACACCGTGTTGATGCGGCGCTTGTACGGCGGAACGGGCAGCATGTCCGCGCCCTCGAACAGCACGCTGCCCTCGTCGGGCATCTCAAAGCCGCCGATGATGCGCAGAAGCGTCGTCTTGCCGCAGCCCGAGGGGCCCAGCAGCGTGATGAATTCGCACTTGCGAATGTACAGATCGATGTTGTGCAGCACCTGGGTATCGCCGAAGCTCTTGCTGATTCCCTTCAGCTCGATCAGACGCGTATCCTGAACCATACAGCCCACTCCCTAAAATCTATCAAAAGTCAAAATGAAGGCGGCGTGGAGACCCACAGCACCTTGCAGGGCGTTTTGCCCGGATTCACCAGCTTGTGCGGCGCGGTGGGGCGGAAGTAGAAGCTCTCGTCCCGCTTCACCCTTTCCACCCGGTCGCCCAGCACGATCTTCAGCGAGCCGGACAGCACGTAGCCGAACTCCTCGCCCTCGTGGGGATCGTCCTCGTCGGTCTCGCCGCCGGGGCCCAGCTCCACCATGATCGGCTCCATCTGGTTCTTCTGCGCGCTGGGCACCAGCCAGCGGATGGCGCCGCGGATGCCCTCGGCGTCCTCCTTGACGAAGATGTCGTCCTCGCCGAACACCAGCTTCTCGTCGCCGGTCTCGCTGAAGAACGACTTCAGGTCCGAGCCCAGCGATTCCAGAATGTCCATCAGCGTCGCGATGGAGGGCGACGTCAGGTCGCGCTCCAGCAGCGAGATGAAGCCCTTTGAAAGCTCGCAGCGGTCCGCCAGCTCCTCCTGGGTCAGTCCCCGCTGCAGCCGCAGCCGCTTGATCTTTTTTCCGATTTCCAAGAAAAAACGCTCCCTTCCGTCAGGTGCGTCGGTTTAAAATTACTAAACAGAGAAACGATTTATATTAAACCACCAACCGCCCCTGTTGTCAATACATGCAGGGGGGATTGATGTGTTAAATGTATGCGTAGTCGTTTTATGTGCTCAAAAGTTTAGTTTTACTGAACTCCAGGCGGCTGGACGGCCGCAGGTGAAAAAAATTTCCGCGCAGGTATTGACAATGTGAGGAAGCTGTGCTAAAATAACAAATGTGGTTCGCAAGAGACCACAAGCGATCTGCTCTGTTGGCTCAGTCGGTTAGAGCACCGTGTTCACATCGCGGGGGTCGCTGGTTCGAGTCCAGCACAGAGCACCATGAAACCTCGATCTTCGGATCGAGGTTTTTTGTTCTGCAAGCACGGAGCGGCGCCGTTCACGAATTGTTTCCTTGCAACCCCTCCGTCAGGATGGTATAATCAATGAAAAGAATGCTTTTGGGGGAGAGAAAGCATGAAAAGGATGATGGCGTTTCTTCTGGCGATCTGTATGATGCTCAGCGCTGCGGTGCTGGCAACCGGCACGGCCAATGCGCTTCCGGCGCTGGATCTGACGGACTGCATTGGCATGAAAAACGACGACTACCGGGCCTATCTGGAGGAAAACGGCCGGTTCAATCCCCGCGTCATGACGGAATCCGCAGACGTGACGGACGACGCGGGCCAGACCTGGCCTGCGGTTTACCGGCTGGTCATTTCCGACAATGGCTTAATCGTACATGGCCTGAGCGTCGGCGCCGCGTTCTCGCTGGATGCGAATCTGCTGACGGACAATGGCTGGGCGGAGATCAGCCGCGAATATGACGGCGATTTCTCCTTTGTCTATGAAAAGGTCGTCGGCGAAGCGACCTACCGGCTCGCCGTTCAGACGCTCAACATGAACGTCAGCAGCCTTGACTACAGCGTGGACAATCTGGAGGCCCATCTTGCGAATCGGGCTGCAGAAGCGATGGAAGAATAGCCGGGCGGACGGACGCTCCCTGCCGCGGAGCGCCGTCTGTTTGTCCGGAATACTGAAGATTGGAAGGTGAATATCCATGTCCTGTACAACTGTCCTGGTTGGCAAGAAGGCCAGCAACGATGCGTCCACGATGATCGCCCGCACGGACGACGGTCATTTCGACGTGAAAAAGCTGATCGTGGTGGAACCCAAGGATCAGCCGCGCAAGTACAGAAGCGTCCTCTCCCATGTGGAGATCGATCTGCCGGACAACCCCATGCGCTATACGGCCTGCCCCAGCGTGGACAAGTCCAGCGGCGTCTGGGCGGCCACCGGCATCAACGCCGCCAACGTCGGCATGACGGCCACCGAGACCATCACATCCAATCCCCGGGTGCTGGCCGCGGATCCGCTGGTGGAATACCGCAAGGCCACAAGCCGCCGCGAAAAGGACGTGCCCGGCGGCATCGGCGAGGAGGACATCGTGGTGCTGGTGCTGCCCTACATCCGCACCGCCCGCGAGGGCGTGCTGCGCCTGGCGTCGCTGCTGGAGCAGTACGGAACCTATGAATCCAACGGCATCGCGTTCAACGATGAAAACGAGGTCTGGTGGCTGGAGACCATCGGCGGCCACCACTGGATGGCCCGCCGGATTCCCGAGGATCGCGTGGTCATCAATCCGAACCAGTTCGGCATGGACAGCTTCGATCTGGACGACGCCTTCGGCGCGCAGGAGGCCCACCTGTGCTCGGCCGATCTGCGGGAGTTCATCGCCCTGAATCATCTGGATCTGAACCAGGGCGGCCGGTTCAATCCCCGGGACGTCTTCGGCTCCCGCACGGACATGGATCACATCTACAACACGCCCCGCGCCTGGTTCATGGGCCGCTGGCTGACGCCCGAATCCCACCGCTGGGACGGCCCCGACGCCGAGTTTACGCCCGAGAGCGACGACATCCCGTGGTCGCTGACGCCCGACCGCCGGGTGACGGCGGAGGACGTGAAGTATCTGCTCTCCGCCCACTATCAGGGCACGCCCTACAATCCCTACACCAGCCAGGATACCGGCAGGCGCGGCATGTACCGCTCCATCGGCATCAACCGCACGGGCGTCACCTCCATCTGCCAGATCCGCTCCGGCGTGCCGGAGGAGATCAAGGGCGTGGAATGGATCTGCTTCGGCTCCACCACCTTCTCCACCATGCTGCCGCTGTATGCCAATGCGGCGAAGATGCCGAAGTACGTGGCCAATGTGACGCTGGAGCCCTCCACCGAAAACCTCTACTGGGGCAGTCGGCTGATCGGCGCGCTGGCCGATCCCGCCTATTCCGCCTGCATCCAGCAGATCGAGCGCTATCACAAGGCCGTCGTCACCAACGGCCGCCGCATCATGCTGGAGTACGACCGGAAGATGGCCGATTCCGGCGACTTCTCCCTGACCGCCGAGGCCAACGAGCAGCTCTGCGCCATGGCGAAGAAGGAGACCCTCTCCACGCTGGACAGGATTCTCCTGACCGCCAGCGAGCGGATGAAGAACGGATACAACCGGGCGGACAACTGATTGCCGGAGGACCGCCCGTCGGCGGAGCCATGGCGCTTTGCCATCATGAATCGCAGCCGCGTGCCATTTTTTCGGGCGCGGCTGCCGCTTTGCGGAACCAGCACGACGGCCTGCCCGTCCAATGGATATCAGGGATTCAAGGAGGGCTGTATATTGGGAAAGTGGAAATGGCTGGCAGTTTCCGCGGCTGCGCTGGCGATTGCGCTGCTGTGCGTGGCGATCCCCCGGGAGAACGACCGCATCGCGGCGTCGCTGGAGGAGCGGCTGCTCCGCGTGCCGCTGCCGCCGGAGACCGAACGGATCGATTCGAAATCCATCGCCGGAAGACTGCCGGGGAGTGGAAATGGAAACGGCATGCAGTATGTCGGGCTGCTGCTGGTGGTCAGCGATCTGAGCGGGGAGGAGCTGCAGGCCTACTATCGGGAACAGCTGGGAAACGGCGCTTTTGTCACCGTCGCCCGGCAGGAATCCCAGCGGCTCGACGACTATGGGGACTGGTGGTTCGATGTTTGGACGTCGGATCGCCCCTGCTATCGGATCGAGCTGCTGGAGGAGAGCATTTCAGGCTGCGAGGAATCCCTGTGGGAGGCCCTGCTGAACCTGGATCTGCGCGGACATTAGCGAACGAACGGCCGCAGGGATGAAAGGGGAGAGACATGCGATGGGATTTTCCTTTACGAATATTCAGATCCGAAAAAACGGAGCCTTTGACCGGGCGCTGGCAGATGCGATCGCGTCGCTGATTGCGAACGGCCGGGGCTGGCGACAGGTGGACGGGCCCGATGAGGCGGCGCTGTGCACCGTCGTGGCCGGACGTGAAGAAAGCCCGTGGATTGCCGTGTCCTCGGATGCGTTCGACGGCGATCCGGACGCGCAGATTCACGCCGCGCGGGCGCTTTCGGAAGCGCTGAGCGCGGACGCGCTGGCCATCGGCTGCTTCGACAGCGACTACCTCTATCTGAATCTGGTGAATCCGCCCGAAGGCGTCGATCTGTGGGCGGCGTCGGGCTGCGCGGCTGCCGCGGACATGGCGGGATTGCGCCGCAGCGGCTTTCGGGCGTGGCGCGGACAGGTGCCGGACACGGAGGCGTTCCGCGCGGTGATGAAGCGCTCCCGCGTCTTTGCGGAGGAATGTCTGAGCGATCTGGAGCCCATGCTGAACCTGCCCGCCGCCCAGAGCGTCGGCGGCGGCGGGGACTGGCCCGACGCGCCCGGCGTCTATCGCTACTATTATAAATTGGAGGAAAATGAAGGCGCGGCGGAACCGCCCCGGCTGGAGTGGCATTTTACGCCCGCCTTTGCGCCGCGCGCGGGCGAGGAGTGCATGCTTTGCGCCGTGAACCGCGGCGGAGCGTCCCGGGGACTGGGCGTGGCGTTCGCCGGCGCGGCGGTGGAGCGGGGAGAAATCGCCGTGTGGAGTGCGTTCATCCAGGTGCGCAATCGCCGCGGGGAGTGGGAAAACCACGCGGTTGAAATCGAGGAAGCCCGGAGCGCCGACGGAATGCGGATGCTCTATGGCCAGCTTCCGTCGCTGCCGATTCCGGAGGGCGTGTCCTGCGCGCTGCCGGACAAGAAGCGGATGGAGCTGGAATTCGAGCGCGACGTCGCGCTGAAATTCGTGCCGGAGAGCCTGAGCGCGGCGTGCGCCGGAGAGCGGCTGGCCGATCTGTGCGCGTATCTGATTCCGCTGGAAAACTGGAGCGGCCAGTGCGGCTGGATCGGCCGAACGGAGGAGGAAGGCGAATAATTGGTAAGAAAACCGGCAAAACAGGCGGCGGATTCCTCGCGATTCGCCGTTTTTCTTTGGGGAAATTGACAACCGCTCGGGGAAAGTGGTACAATGAATCGCCAATGAATCACAGTGGAGGGAACATTCATGGATCCGATTCACAATTTTGCCTTTGACCTGGATGAAAACGGCGGTCCCCTGATGAACTGCATGACCATCATCGCCGGAAAAAACGCCTCGGCGACGGGCCGCGTGCTGGTGGGCCACAACGAGGACGACGGTGGCCACATTGCCGTGCGGCACACGGTCGTGCCGCCGATGGACTGGCCGGAGGGCACGCTTCTGCCCGCAGAGCCGGGCCGCGCCCGGATCCCCCAGGCCGCGCACACCCTGGGCTATTATTGGGTGGAATTCCGCACGGACGAGGTGGGCCTGTCCAATTCGGATGTGTTTTACAATGACCATGGCGTGCTGATCGTCTCCAACAGCATGGGCACGTCCCGCGAGTCCATGGAGGATGCGTCCGGGCTGCGCGACGGCGGCCTGGCCTACAACCTGCGCCGTGCGCTGGCGGAGCGCGCGACCAGCGCCCGGGCGGGCGCGAAGCTGCTGATGGAGCTGGTGGAGACCTGGGGCTACGCGCCCTCCGGCCGCGCCTATACGATCGCGGACAAGGACGAGGCCTTCATGTTCCAGCTGGTGCACGGCCGTCACTATGTGGGTGCGCGCGTGCCGGACGATCACATCGTGGTCATGCCCAATTTCTATAATTTCCACACGCTGCGCGACTGTCCGGAGATGTACTATTCCAGCGATATCGTGGAATACGCCGTTCAGCGCGGCTGGTATGTGCCCGCCGTGCCCGGCGATTACAGCGACTTTGACTTCGCTACGGCCTATCAGGCGCCCGAGGAGCACATGGGCTCGCGCAACGTGCTGCGCCAGAAGCACGGCCAGCGCATCGCGCTGGGCCGCGACTGGGACGTGGAAAAGGAGGGCCTGCCCTTCTCGATTCCCGCCGCCCGCCCGCTGGACGTGAAGAAGATCGCCGAGATCCTCTCCACCCACTACGAGGGCACGCCGGACCGCTGCGAATGGTACGGCCCCGGCCGCTCCCCCCACGACACGCCCAACATCCGCAACATCTGCAACGGCACCACGCTGGAGTGCGCGATCTGCGATTTTGACGAGGAGACCGATCTGACCACGCTGTACACCGCCTTCGGACGCCCCTGCCAGCTGCCCTTCGCGCCGGTGCACCCGCTGCTGGGCGTTCCCGCCGGGCTGGAGCCCGCCGCCGACGCGCTGCGCAGGATGGAAGGCCATCTGTCCCCGGAACCCTCCGCACTGCACAGCGACCGGAGCGCCTGGCAGCGCCTGCGTCGGGTGGAGTCCCGGCTGGAGATGGTCTATGCCGACGCGATGCCCGGGGTGCGGACGAAGCTGGACGCGGCGCTGGAGGACTGCCAGGCCGCCAATGCTCAGACGCTGGCGCGCGCCCGCGCGCTGAGAGCCGAGGGCAGGGCGGAGGAGGCGCGCGCGCAGACCGTGGAGGCCGACGGCGCGTTCCTGATGCGCGCGGTGGAGGAGATGGAGGCGCTGAAGCTGTCCTCCGTCCGCGTGGAGCCCGTGCCGGCGCTTTCGCTGAAGCAGCTGCCGGAAACGCTGCGCGTGACCTTCGATGCGCAGAGCGCGCCGGCGCAGGAAAATCTGATCCTGGGCCTGTCCCACACGGATACCCGCGTGAAGTACGCGGCCGCCGCGCCCGGATCCCTGAAGCCTGCGGGGGACAACCGCTACGAGGCGGCGTTCCCCACGGAGCCCTTCGCGGGGTATTTGCACTTCGCGGGAAGCTACGACTTCATTTTGGGCGGCGTCGATGCTGACGGAAAGGCGTTCCAGAGCGCGTTTGAAACGACCGTCCTGGATTAAGAATTGGTGAAATTGGATTCCAATACTCCGAATCCTGCGGAAAATGGCGAATTTGCCCTTGACAAATTCGCCATTTTGCATCTATAATAGGTTCATTCTATTTAGGAGGCATACCACATGAAAAAGTCTATGTTGGCGCTTGTGCTTGCATTCTGCATGCTGCTTTCCTGCGTCCCCTGTTTTGCAGAGGCGGACAGCGAGAATGTGCTGCACGTCTATACCGACCGCGTCTTCCGCTCCTTCAATCAGGTGACCGCGTCGGACGGCAACTTCTTTGATGTCGCCGGCTCCTTCTCCGAGGGCCTGGTCCGCCTGGACGCTGACGGCAATCCCCAGCCCGCGCTGGCCGAGAGCTACACCCTGTCCGACGACGGCCTGACCTACACCTTCACCCTGCGCGACGGCATCACCTGGAGCGACGGCACGCCGATCACCGCCAAGGACTTCGAGTTCGCCTGGATCACCGAGATCAGCGACTCCGAGACCAACGGCTATGCCACCGCCATCGCGCCCTTCCTGAAGAACGGCGAAGCTTACATGAACGGCGAGTGCGACGCCTCCGAGGTCGGCGTCAAGGCCATTGACGACAAGACCTTCGAGGTCACCCTGTCCGCGCCCACGCCCTTCTTCGATCGCATGACCGCGCTGGCGTGCCTGTTCCCGCTGAACGAGGAGTTCTACACCTCCAAGGGCGACTCCTACGCCACCAGCGCCGACACCATCATGTGCTGCGGTCCGTTCGTCGTCACCTCCATGGACGTCAGCGTTGGCGTGACCATGGTGAAGAACGAGAACTACTGGGACGCCGAGAACGTCAAGCTGGACGGCCTCGAGGTCAAGGTCATCACCGACTCCTCCGCGGCGCTGAACGCCTACGAGGCCGGCGAGATCGATCGCGTGAACCTGTCCTCCACCGACGTCATGCTCTACATGGGCGATCCGGAGTTCGGCTCCTACAGCGACTTCCGCAACTACTATCTGCAGTTCGACTACACCAACGATCGCCTGAACACCAAGATGCGCCAGGCGCTGAGCCTCGCCATCGACCGCGAGACCCTGGTCAACCAGGTGCTCATGACCGGCGCGGTGGCCGCGGGCGGCATCGTCTCCCAGGGCATCAACGGCGACGGCACCAGCACCTTCCGTCAGCTGCAGGGCGACGTCTCCTATTATGATCCCGATCTGGCCAAGCAGCTGTGGGACGAGGGCTGCGCCGAGCTGGGCTCCGTTCCCACCGATCTGGTGCTGCTGACCGCCGAGGGCACCGACTTCGACGATATGGCCGTGTACGTTCAGGATCAGTTCCGCACCGTGCTGGGCATTGAGGTTACCATCAACTCCATGACCCAGAAGGCCCGCAACGAGATCATGAAGACCGAGCACTTCGACATGGCTCTGTCCGCCTGGGGCGCCGACTACGACGACGCCATGACCTTCCTGGAGCTGTGGACCTCCACCAGCGGCTATCGCGGATACTATGCCAAGCCCGAATACTGCGACCTGATCACCAAGGCCCGCAGCGAGGCTGACAGCGCCGTCCGCCTGCAGTATCTGCTGGACGCCGAGAAGATGCTGGTCGCCGACGATTGCATCGTCACGGGCATCTATGATCGCGGTTTCTCCTTCCTGCAGCGCGACTACGTCAAGGGCTACATCACCCATTCCGTTGGCCAGTCCAACGAGTACAAGTGGGTCTCCATCGAGAAGTAATTTCACTTGACGGAATCATGCCGCGCGCCGGAGGGCGCGCGGCAATCCTACAGGAAAACCTGACAATCGATCGCGACGGGGCGGCATGAAGGCGTGCGTCTTTCGTGTCGCCTCCGTTTATATCATTGAAACAAAAGAAAGGAGGCTCGTGAGGCATGGCGAAATATGTGGGCAAGCGACTGGTCTATATGCTGATCACGCTGTTTGTCATTGTCGTGCTGACGTTTACGCTGATGAAGCTCCTGCCGGGCTCGCCCTTTGATACGGAGCGATTCTCGAAGTTGACGGTCGAGCAGCAGGAAGCCGCCCTCGCGCGCTACGGGCTGGATCAGCCGATCTACGTTCAGTTTCTGAAATATCTGGGCAACATGCTCCGCGGCGACTTCGGAACGAGCTTTTATTACACCAATATGCCCGTCACAAAGGTCATCTTCTCCCGCCTGGGGCCGTCCATGCTCGTCGGCGCGCAGGCGATTCTGCTGGGACTGGCCATCGGACTTTCGCTGGGCATCGTCGCGGCCTGCCGGCACAACGGCGTGGTGGACAACTTCACGATGATCGTGGCGGTGCTGGGCATCTCCGTGCCGAACTTCGTCGTGGCGGCGCTTCTGCAGTACTACGTGGGCCTGAAGCTGGGCTGGCTGCCGGTGGGCTTCTGGAAGTCCTGGGCCTGCTCGGTGCTGCCCAGCATTGCGCTGTGCTTCCAGCCGCTGGCCACCTCGGCGCGCTTCATCCGCGCGGAGACGCTGGACGTGCTGCAGCAGGACTACATCGTCACCGCCCGCTCCAAGGGCATGAGCCAGGCGCGCCTGCTGGCGATGCACACGCTGCGCAACTCCATCATTCCGGTGGTCACGCTGATGGCCAGCATGGTGGTCAACCTGCTGACCGGCTCGCTGGCGATTGAGAGCATCTTCTCCATCCCCGGCATCGGCGGCCTGTTCACCGAATCCGTCAAGAACAACGACTACAACGTCATCATGGGCCTGACCATGTTCTACAGCGCGTTCTATATGATCGCCATCCTGGTGGTGGACGTGGCGTACAGCCTGATCGACCCGAGAATTCGCATTTCCGCCGGAAAGGGAGGTGAGTGATCATGACGAGGCAGGATATCCCCAGCGAGCTGTTTGCCCCCGCGGAATTTGACGACGCCTCCCGCGAGCACATCGCCCGCGAGCATCACTCCGCCCTGCACGACGACTGGATCCGCCTGCGCAAGAACCGCGCCGCGGTCGTCTGCTTCGTGGTCATCATTCTGATCGTGATCATGGCCATCGTCGCGCCAATGGTTTCTCCCTATGAATACTATCAGACGGATTACACCTCCAAGATGCAGGCGCCGTCCCGGGCGCATCCCTTCGGCACCGACCTGTTCGGCCGCGACCAGTGGACCCGCATCTGGTACGGCACGCGCATCTCGCTGCTGATCGGCCTGTGCGCGGCGCTGATCAACCTGGTCATCGGCGTGTTCTACGGTGCCATCTCCGCCATTATGGGCGGCCGGGTGGACGCTGTGATGCAGCGCATCATTGAGGTGCTGGTGGGCATTCCCCAGCTGATCATCGTGATTCTGTTCATGATGGTGCTGCCGCCCGGCATCGGCACGATCATCGTGGCCATGTCCATCACCGGCTGGGTCAACATGGCCCGACTGGTGCGCGCCCAGATCCTCAAGCTGAAGAATCAGGAGTTCGTGCTGGCCGCCCAGCTGCTGGGCACCAGCAAGTGGAAGACGATCATCCGCCATCTGATCCCGAACACCATCAGCGTCATCGTGATTCAGGTCATGTTCGCCATCCCGTCCGCCATCTTCACCGAGGCGTTCCTGAGCTTCATCGGCGTCGGCCTGACCGAGCCGAAGGCCTCCCTGGGCGTTCTGATTCAGAACGGCTACTCCGCCCTGCGCGCCGCGCCGTTTTTGCTGATCTTCCCCGCCATCGCCATCGTGCTGATCATGGTGTGCTTCAGCATTCTGGGCGACGGCCTGCGCGACGCCTTTGACCCGCGCATGAAGCACTGATGAAAGGAGACGTGAACATGAGTAAGACGCTATTGGAAGTCAAGGACATGTACGTTTCCATTCACACCGACAGTGGCATCGTACAGGCGGTTCGCGGCGTGAGCTTCGACCTGAAGGAGGGCGAGACGCTGGCCATCGTGGGCGAGTCCGGCTCCGGAAAGTCCATCACGAACAAGGCCATCATGGGTCTGCTGCCCATCGGCGGCAGAATCGACTCCGGCGAGGTCATCCTCAACGGCCGCAACATCGCCAACCTCTCCGAAAAGGAGATGCTCAAGATCCGCGGCGCGGAGATCTCCATGATCTTCCAGGATCCGCTGACCTCGCTGAACCCCACCATGACCATCGGCAAGCAGATCACCGAGATGCTGATGCTGCACAAGCCGGACATGACCAAGGCCCAGCGCGAGGCCCGCGCCATCGAGCTGCTGGAGATGGTGGGCATTCCCAATCCCAGGGAGCGGTTTAAGCAGTATCCCCATCAGTTCTCCGGCGGCATGCGCCAGCGCGTGATGATCTCCATCGCCCTGGCCTGCGAGCCCCAGATCCTGATCGCCGACGAGCCCACCACCGCGCTGGACGTGACCATTCAGGCCCAGATTCTGGATCTGATGAAGTCGCTACAGAAGAAGATCAATACCTCCATCATCATCATCACCCACAACATGGGCGTGGTCTCCGCCATGGCCGACCGGGTCATCGTCATGTACGGCGGCAAGTTTGTGGAGACCGGCAAGGTCGACGAGATCTTCTACGACCGCAAGCATCCCTACACCCAGG
>SFJH01000031.1 GCA_004555155.1 Clostridiales bacterium | reverse complement strand
AAGCGTCAATCTTGCGTCCAGTCAAAGAGCGGAAGCGATTTTGACAGGACGCAAGGAGACGCCTCGTCCGGGACACTCGTAAACGAAAAAAAGATGATTCGCGGTCTGAAAACTCGTTTTTGCTCAGCGGGTATTGAAAAGATGCTCTGCGGTGGGAAAACTTGTCTTCTCCCGGAGGGTATTGAAAAAATAGCAAATGGAGAAGTGCGCGCCCGACTTTGCACGCAGGGGACGTTGTGCAGAATTGTTTGTTTCTTCCACGCATGGACTTTGGTTCGGGCGCGCGGGGGGAACGGGCGGGGGCGTGGTACAGCGCTGTGATGAGCCCAAGGGACGCTGCCCCTTGGATCCCCTCTGGACTCCTTCTCTTGCTGCCGCCGTTCCTATCCCGGTTTTCATCTGCGCTGTAATGAGTGCCTCCGGCGGGCGGGGCTCTGCCCCTGCACCCCGCCAGAGGGGATGATCCCCTCTGGACTCCTTCTCCTGCTGCCGCCGTTCCTATTCCGCCTTTTCTCAGCGTTACACGAGTGCCTCCGGCGGGCGGGGCTCTGCCCCTGCACCCCGCCAGGGGGATGATCCCCCTGGACCCTTCTCCTGCTGCCGCCGTTCCTATTCCGGGGGCGGGGCGCTGCCCCTGCACCCCGCCAGGGGGATGATCCCCCTGGACCCCTCTCCTGCTGCCGCGCTTCTGGAGCGGGACGGGGTACGCCCTCTTCCCCTTTCCCCCATTTTATGATACAATATCCTCAACAATCCCCCCAAAGGAGGTCTCGCTTATGCCGCTGTTCGACACCGATGTTCAGGAACTCAAAAACAAAGTTCTTCGCGAGGTTGCCGCACTCGCCTTTGCCGACGAGTTCACCCCCGAAAATACCCTCGCCATCGCCGAAAAGCTCATCCCCGAAGGCAAGCCCACCATGCGCTGCTGCATCTACAAGGAGCGCGCCATCATCAACCAGCGCGTCAAGCTCGCCCTCGGCGGCAATCCTTCCGATAAAAATGTCGTCGAGGTGCTCCCCATCGCCTGCGACGAATGTCCCGTCGAGGGCATCATGGTCACCCAGGCCTGCCGCGGCTGCATCGCCCACCGCTGCCAGAACGCCTGCCCCAGAAACGCCATCACCATCGTCGACCGCCACGCCGTCATCGACAAGGAAAAATGCGTCGAGTGCGGCCGCTGCGCCGAGGCCTGCTCCTATTCCGCCATCATCAAGCAGACCCGCCCCTGCATCCGCGCCTGCAAGCCCAAGGCCCTCTCCATCGACAAGGAGACCCGAAAGGCCACCATCAGCGAGGAAAAGTGCATCTCCTGCGGCGCCTGCGTCTACCAGTGCCCCTTCGGCGCGATCTCCGACAAGTCCTTCATCACCCGCGCCGCGCAGATCCTCCGGGATTCCGACAACAACCGCAACTACCGCGTCTATGCCGTCATCGCACCCTCCGTCGCCGGGCAGTATGCCGATATCGACGTCAAGCAGGTGCTCGGCGGCATCCTGGCCCTGGGCTTCTACTATCTCGTCGAGGCCGCCTGGGGCGCGGACTTCGTGGCCGACCTCGAGGCCCGCGAGCTGGTGGAGAAGGGCTTTCTCACCTCCTCCTGCTGCCCGGCCTTCGTGTCGTTCATCCACAAGAACTTCCCCGGCCTGGAAAACAACGTCTCCACCAACCTCTCGCCCATGGCCCACATGGCCATGCTCATCCGCAGAAAGGATCCCAGCGCGAAGATCATCTTCATCGGGCCCTGCATCGCCAAGAAGGCCGAAACCCTCTACGGCGACGCCGGCAAGTACGTGGACTGCACCATCACCTTCGAGGAGATGCAGGCCATGTTCGACGCCAAGGGCATCGACCTGCGGCAGATGCCCTCCATCACCCTCGACCGCGCCAGCTACTATGGCCGCGTGTTCGCCCGCTGCGGCGGACTGGCCACCGCCGTGGAGCAGGCGCTGAAGGAGCACGGCGTCACCGATGACCAGTTCACCCTCAAGGCCGTCTCCTGCTCCGGCATCGCCGACTGCAACGTCGCGCTGCTCAAGGCCTCCAAGGGCAAGCTGGCCGAGAACTTCATCGAGGGCATGGCCTGCGAGTCCGGCTGCATCGGCGGCCCCGCCTGTCTCAGCCACGGCGCGCGCAACCGCGTTCAGTTCACGAAATATGAAAAGCTGGAGACCGGCCGCACCATCGCCGATTCCATCTCCAGCCTGGACACGCAGACCGGCTTCGGCGGCTGAACCGCCCGATTCCGGCCGAAAAGAATCGAAAAGTCGACCCGCGATCGCACAGGATCGCGGGTCGACGGTCGTTTTACCGTTCGCGGCGCGTTGAAGCATAGCTGCTTCGTGCAGAGGAAGTCCCGTAGCTGTTTTTCCCAGAAGAAGCAGAACGCGCGGAAGTCCCATAGCTGCTCCTCCCAGAGGAAGCGGAGCGCGCGGAAGTCCCATAGCTGTTTCTCGCAGAGGAAGTTCCATAGCCGCTCCTCGCGGAAGAAGCGCTTCGCGAGGAAGTCCCATAGCCGCTCCGCGCAGAAGAAGCGCTTCGCGAAGAAGTCCCAAACCCGTCTCTCGCAGAGGAAGTCCCATAGCCGCTCCGTGCAGAAGAAGCGCTTCGCGAAGAAGTCCCATAGCCGCTCCGCGCGGAAGACGGATATCCGGCGGAGCGCCCCGCGGACGCGGCTCCCGAACGGGCGGACGCGGCCGCACGGCGGATCTGATTGCGCGCGATGGCCCGATCCCGCGCAATCAGCAGCGCCGCGTGGAATTGCGCCAGCACACAGTCCAGCAGAATCAGGAATTTCACAAATTCCTTCAGAAACAGCATCATGTCCGGCGCAAACAGATCGATCAAGAGCAGAATCGCCAGCACCAGCCCCAGCAGCGCGTTGAGGCCCATCAGCCCCAGCTGCGTGGCGAGCGCGGCGGGACTCGCGCCGCGGCGGCTCCGGCGCAGCGCCGCCTTCAGCAGCGGCCAGTGCACCACCGCGCACAGCGCGATCAGCAGCACCAGCAGAAACTTCGTGTATTCGTTGTCGATGAAGTTCATCGACTTGTTCACCCGGTCGATGCCCCAGAAGACGTAGTACATGTTGCCGATCAGGATGGCCGCGTGGGGCGCGAGCTTTCGAAGGGTGTTCATGGCTGCACCTCCTGATTCGCGCCGTCGACGATCATCAGAACGTCGCTGACGCTGCGTCCGCCCCGATAGGGAACGCCGTAGATTTCATCGCCCTTGACCATCGCGGCGGACTGGCCGCCGTCCAGATTGTAGGCCGCCGTCAGACCCGCCCGGGAAACCATCTCCGAGCAGCTGGTCATGGTCAGACCCTCGGATTCGTCGCTGCGGCCGTCCACCATGATGAAGCAGTAGTGCCCCGGCTCGTAATAGCCGAAGATGGAGCGGGGATTCCTGGGGCCCACGTCGGTGTTGAATTTGGTCATGGCCTGGCCGAATTCATCCAGCAGCATCGGCCCGAAGTTCCAGGCCTGATACGCGCCGTTGGCCAGCTCCGTCTCCGCGTCGAAATCGCCGGGCGAGAAGGTCTTCACCGAGCCGTCCCAGTAGAGCACGCACACATCGCGGGAGATCTTGGTCTCCCGGTACAGCGTGCCGTTGCGGATCACCACGCCGTCGCTGCGCGCGCCGTAGTAATCGCCGCTCAGGGTCGCCACGCCGTTCCAGCGCTGGGCCATCGCCAGCGGCTTTTCGGTGTAGCTGCCGCCGCGGCCGTAGCGGTCCGTGCCGAACACGGTGATGAAATTGGAGATGTCCGCCACATAGATGTCCGCCACGTGCACGTCGCTGTCGTCATAGCGGAAGCTGGAGAAGCTCACGCAGATATTCGCGCTGCGATAGGTATCGTCGGTGATCTCCACCGCGCCGCTGGTGAACCTGTCGGCGAACTTCACCCGGAACTGTCCGACGCCGTCGGTGGGCGCGGGCGTGGGCGGAACCGAGGGCAGCGCCTCCGCCGAGGGCTGCGCTTCTGCCTGTCCCTCCGCCGAGGGCGACGGCTCCGCCTGTCCCTCCGCCGGGAACGGGGTCTCCGGCGCGGGCGACTGCGCCGGCACGGCCGCCGTGGGCGTGACCTCCGGCGCGTCCGCGACGCTGGCGGACATGGCCGTGCGGGAGGAGGTCAGTCCGATCGCGGCCTCCTGGCGCGGAATCACATGGTGCGGAACTGAATAGAGCACCAGCGCCGCGCCCAGCGCCAGCACGTGCGCCGCAATCACCGTCCACATCGGACGGGGCCGCATGCGCAGCTGCCGCCTGAGCCAGGAGCGCCCGCCCCTCCGCCGATTTTTCCCATCCATAGGGCAACACCCGATTCTCTTTTGTTTGAGGAACATTTTAACACGTTTACCCCTGTGATACAAGCCGGATTGCGTAACTTTTCACAATCCCCTTTCCGCGCCCGCCGGAATGTGCTATACTGTTGCCATCAAGATACAGGAGGCCGCACATGCGCTACAAACTGATCCTTCTGGACGCGGACGACACGATCTTCGACTTTCAGGCGGGCAACCGCCGCGCCGTGGCGGCGCTGATGGCGGAGCTGGGGCTGTCCTCGCCCACGGTGTTCGACGAATATCAGGCCATCAACCACGCCTGCTGGCAGGCGCTGGACCGCGGCGAGATGACCCAGGACGTGCTGCACGTGGAGCGGTTCCGCCGCTTTCTGGCGCAGAAGGGCCGCAGCGACGACCCCGCGCGGGTCGCCGACCGCTTTGCCGAGCTGCTGGGCGGGCAGGCGATCCTCTTCCCCGGCGCGGAGGAGGTGGTCAAGGCCCTCTCCGAACGCCTGCCCGTGGCGATTCTCACCAACGGCATCACCGCCATTCAGAAGCGCCGCATGTCGATTTCGCCGGTCAGACGGTGGATTTCCCGGCTGGTGATCTCCCAGGAGGCCGGCGTGTCGAAGCCCGACCCGGGCATCTTCCGCATCGCGCTGGACGGCGTGGATCCGAAGGACGCGCTGATGATCGGCGACGGCGTCGGCAGCGACGTGGCCGGCGCGAACGCCGCCGGGATCGACATGTGCTGGTACAACCCGGGCGGAAAGACCCTCCCCGAGGGCCTGCACGCCGAATACGAGATCCGCGCGCTGGCGGACTGCCTGCCCATCGCCTTCCAGGAATCCCCCGACGCGCTTTGAAAGGAGCTGACCTGAACATGACCCCGAAAACCAGATGGGAAAAGCTGCCCGAAGCGGAGCTTCTGCGCCGCCTGACCCCGCCCCGGGGGCGAATCGACATGGTGCTGGACACCGACACGTTCAACGAGGTGGACGACCAGTTCGCGCTGTCCTACTGCATGCTCTCTCCGGAGAAGCTGAACGTGCAGGCGATCTACGCCGCGCCCTTCTTCAACGAAAACTCCTCCGGCCCCGAGGACGGCATGGAGCGCAGCTATGACGAAATTCTGCGCCTGCTGGGCAAGCTGGGCCGCAGCGGCGAGGGCTTCGCCTTCCGGGGCTCCCGCAGCTATCTGCCCGACGGAAACACCCCCGTGGACAGCCCCGCCGCCCGGGATCTGGCGGCCCGGGCCATGGCGCGGCCGGACGGCGATCCGCTGTACGTGGTCGCCATCGGAGCGATCACCAACGTGGCCTCCGCGCTGCTGATGGAGCCGCGCATCGCGCAGAAAATCGCCGTCGTGTGGCTGGGCGGACACCCCACCTCGTTCCCCACGGCGCAGGAATTCAACCTGTCCCAGGACGTGCCCGCCGCCCGCGTGGTGTTCGACTGCGGCGCGCCGGTGATCCTGGTGCCCTGCATGGGCGTGGCCAGCAACCTGCAGACCACGCTGGCGGAGCTGAAGGCGTGCATCGGCGGCAAAAACGCGCTGTGCGACGCGCTGATCGAGATCGTGCGCGACTGCGAGCCGGATCACTTCGCCACCGCCCGCGTGATCTGGGACGTGTCCACCGTGGCCTGGCTGATCAACCCCGACTGGGTGCCCACGAAGCTGACCCACAGCCCGCTGCTCACCGACGACAGCCGCTGGGCCCACGACGAAACCCGCCACCTGATCCGCGAGGCCTACTATTGCCACCGCAACCCCATCTTCCGCGACCTGTTCACCAAGCTGGGAAGCCTGAAGACCTGAAATCGCCGCAGAACCGATCCGGCGGTCATGGAAGGCCAACTCGCACGAAAATCGCCCGCAAACACTGGAATGCAAGTGCTTTGCGGGCGATTTCCTGTACATTGCGGATAACGGTTAAATTTTGCTTAAAATTCTAGAAAATCTTGGAAATATTTGATATAATAACTCTGAATAACCATGAGGAGGTTCGGTTGATGTGTAGGATGAGAAAGGCGCTGGCGCTGCTGCTGAGCATCGTTCTGGTGCTGAGCCTGTGCGGCTTTGCCGAGCAAGCCGATGAAGAGCATACGCACGAAGGCGAGTCTGCGGTCGTGGAGAACGTTGGTTCCACGACGGATGAAGCCGGAGATGATTCGCCCGAGACAACGGACGTCGGCAATACCGGAGATACCGGGGACACCGGAGATACCGGAGATACCGGGATACCGGCAATGCCGGGAGCGACGAAAGCGCCAATGTGCACGCGGCGTCTTTCACGCTGCAGAACACGGGCAATGCGGAGTCCAGGACCAGCGACTGCGCTCATTTGAATACAGAAGATGAAGAAGTCGCGTTTACCGTGACGAGCATAACATGCATCTCCGCGCAATCGCATGAGGTTGTCAGAGAGATCGCCGTTGCAACGAAATGCACAGACTGCGGGACGGTTGTCAATGCTTCCTCGAGAACCGGAAAATATACAGAAAGTCACTGGTTCAGCTCCGGGTCTGACTCCAGCCACTGCCGCAAATGCGGCTATGTGTGCACGCACGAGAATCTCTCCTGGGATGATGCCGTGCAGGGCAAGAACGTGGACTATGCCGCCGTGAACGGACAGAGCCACAAGGTTGTTACGCAGAAGTTAGAAGTCGCGAAATGCCCTGACTGCGGCGTCAGTGTTTCGCGCGATCTCGGCGAACCGCTCGAAACCATCGAGCCGCATGTGTCCGACGGCAACGAGACGAATCCGGTCTGCGTGGACTGCGGAGCCAAGCTGCGCGCGGCAGGCGGCTGTGCACATGAGAATGTTACCGAACGCTTCGCATATGTGTTCTTTAATACCTCCGATGCAGTCTACCGCGAAGAGAACGGCGAATGCTACGTTGAAGAAGCGGATGCGTATTATCACGTCGTCTGTACCGACTGCAATATGATCCTGATGGACAAACGCGTGCATGAAACCGACCTCCACATCAAAGTCGAACATGAATACGAGCAGGGATCGAACGTCTGCAGCAACTGCGGCTATGTGAACGCCTGCCGCCATCTGAACGTCGTCACGCTCCGCCAGAAGCAGCAGACGGTCTGAGGAGAGTACGAGGACAACGGCGACGGCACGCACAGCTACGCTGCGCTTTACCGGTATCAGGAGTACTGCGCCGACTGCAGCACGGTGCTGTCTTCGGAGTACAAGGCCGGTGAAACGGTCGTGGAAAGCCACAGGGGCGAGGGCGTCTGCAGTCGGTGTGGCGCAGCGCTGGCCACGACGGCGGAATGTCCGCACAGCAGCATGGAGGATTGTACCACAACGGGATTCCGGCGGTTCAATATCCAGTATGTCGATCAGAACACCCATAGCTACATGCTGGAAAAGTCGGTTTCTGCTTTCAAGGTCTGCAACGACTGTGGATACATAGAGTATGAAAGCGTACAGTACGACGACCCCGTGTTGATGACCGAGGCGCATCAGGCGGACAGCAATGGCTGGTGCTCGATGTGCGGCAGATTTGCTGCAAGCGGCAACACCTGTGATCACGAAGGCTTCGTCGTTGAGAGGAAGACGACCCGCGTCGCCCCGAATATGCTGACCGGCGAAGTGGACGAGTCGGGCCATTATGCCGTATGCACCGACGTTACGACCGCGTACTGCACCTACTGCGGCATCATGCTGGGCGCCGAGACGGGCGCGGAACATGTCGAGTGCGTTCCCCATACCTATGACGAAAATGGCGTCTGCACGGCTTGCGGCTACAGGTCGACCTGCAAGCATGCGAACAAGGTCAGCAGCGAGACGGAGGAAGCCTATCTGGTCAACTATGTGGGCGAGAAGACGCATAAGACGCTGTATATCCAGATCGAGAACGACTCCTGCCCGGATTGCGGATGGGAGAGCTCCGAAACCATCGGCTTCAAGTGGGTCGAGGACCAGCCCCATTGTATCCTGAATGGCATCTGCACGGAATGCTCCTATGTGACCCCCTGCACGCATCCCAATGCCGCGGCGGATCCGGCCTACTCGAGCGAGGAAATCGAGTACGAAATCATCGACCAGGAGTACCACAACGAGATTCTGATCTCCCGGAAGAGCGGCGTCTGCCCGGACTGCGAGGCGGTTGTCGTCCTTGAGCGGACCACCAGTCTGTCGGGCGCGAAGGCCCACGACTACGCAGCGGATGGCAAATGCGCCTGCGGCGCGGTCAATCCCGGCAGCTGCGCGCATCCCGACGAGGACGTCGTCGAGGCCGAGGTGTCCGGCGCCCGCGAGACGCGCTATATCCCCGTGGAGGGCGACGACAGCGTTCACGTCGCGACGGTCTACGCCCAGTATCAGAAGCATTGCAGCAAATGCGGCGCCAGCATCGGCGAGCCCTCCGCCCCCGAACCGGTGCGCACGCTGATGCCCCGCACGGTTGCCCATACCTTTGAAAACGGCGTCTGCAGGTTCTGCGGATTTGGGCAGCCCTGCGACCATCAGAACGCGTCCGTCGAGGTCAGCACACCCGAGCTCGATCACTATGAAGCGACCGCGACCGAGCATACGGCGGTCTACGCGATCGTCAAGACCATCAGCTGCCCCGACTGCGGCTACAGAGGTTCCGAAACCACCTATTCCAACGGCAACCCTGAAGCCCATGCCTTTGAGGCTGGCGTCTGCGTGATCTGCAGGTATGAATGCCAGCATCCCGAGGAGCTGCGCACCAGCGGCGAAACCGACGTGCAGACCTCGTTCGTCGCCGACAATGACAGCACGCACCATACCGAAACCGTCACCAGGACGAAATACACCTGCATTTGCGGCGCGGAAGACTGGACGAGCGATACCGTGACCGGCGACTCCGGAGCCCATGACTACATCTGCCATCTGGCCACTATGGAGTATGTCTGCAGGGCGTGCGGCCACGTGTGCAGCCACAGCAACGCTGAGCGCGAAGTGAGCGAAAAGACACTTGACCACTATAACTGTGACCTGTTCGGGCATATCGCGTACTACACCTGGACAGAGATCACTGCCTGCCCCGACTGTTCCCTGTATGAGACCTATAATGGCACTGAAGCAGGAGCAAGCGGGGAGCATGAATGGGACGAAAGCGTCTGCACCGTCTGCAGCTTCGTCTGCCCCCATAGTTTACCCAATGACAAAAAACTCGTCCATGAGGTTCTGGGCTGTGAGGCGATCGACGACGAATCCCACCGTGAGGTCGGCAACGAGTTTTTTGAGACGAGCTGCATTGTATGCGGCGTCGTGACCAATAAGACCGATCCTGTGGAATGGAAGTCCGAGCCCATGGAGCATCACTATGCCGACGGCGTCTGCTATGAGTGCGGCCATTCGTGCAGCCATGTGGGCCATGAGGTCAGCGAGGATGTGTTCGTGGCCAGGAGCTGCGCGTCCATCAGCGCGACCGAGCACGCCGTCACCGGCGATGTGTACCGTGTGACCGGCTGCGACCTGTGCGGCGAGAAGGTGTCCGAAGCGGTCGTTGAGGAGAACGCCGTCGTCAATGGAAAGCACGTGTTCAGCGGCCGGAAGTGCACGCTGTGCGGCTATACCAAGCCCGTGGAGGCGAACGAGACGCCCTCGGTTGTGGATGAGCAGATCTTCAACGAAGTGTCCGCCGACGAGAAGGTGCACGGCGTAGCGGTTTCCGAGCATCTGCGCATGGCCGTCGCCCTGGTGCGCGCGCTGCGCGGCATCACGGAGGAATACGGCGAGGATGTGCAGATCAGAATCATCGACATCGAGCTGATCCTCACCGATGCGGAGATCGAGGCGCTGAACGCGCTGATCCCCGAGGAGCGGATTCTGGTGTTCCTGAACGTCCTCGGCTATGTCAACGAGGTCAACATCGCCAACGAGGAGCTGGAGATCAAGCTCAGCGACGAGGCCCAGGCGCTGCTCGACGGGATTGCCGCCCGCCTGGAGGCCATGACCGAGGAGGAGCGCGCCGAGTTCGACGCCACTGTCCAGACCGTCTATCCGGTGCTGCAGGTGGAGGTGGACGGTACGGTGGCCGATCAGACGGAGATCGTGATCGAGCTGAAGCTCCGCGAGAAGAACGCCTATCGCGTGGAGCGCTACACGTTCCGCTGCGAGGACGGCAGCTGGTACTTCGCGGCTCTGGCGAACTGAAACAGGAACTGAACGCTGAAGCGTTCGATGGCGCCACTTCGGTGGCGCCATCTTTTTGCGTCCAAAGAGCCTGTGAACGCGCCCCTGAGACGCGCCTTCGCGCCCCGGGAAGTCCCTGCAGAGCGGCCTGTCGTTTTCGCATAGGGTCAATCCGACCCATATGGGAAAGCGAACCGGCACAGCCCGTTCCGGAACTGCTGGATGACGCCGGTCGGAAAGGGCTGAAGCGGGGCCCGGCCGCGCAGATCCGCCCTCCTGAAGGGAATGTGCAGGAATGGGCTGCGGAAAATTGCATCCATGCGCAGCGGCTTCCATCCGTGACCCGTATTTTCCCAAACGGATGAGGATGTGGAGGAGAAACGGGAAGAATGGATTCGCTTTTCTGCCGCAAGCGCGATATGGAACATCGGGCCTTTTCGTCCCGGAGAACCCGGCCGGAGGAACATGATCTTCCGACCGTCTGTTTCGCGGGACAGCATGGGCGATGAAAGAGAGGCTGAATTGACGAAAAAGATGGATGATTTGGATGACGCTCCGCCGTATGATAGACCGCTGTCGGTCTGCATCCTTTTGTTTCGTCCACCGGGGCTTGGGAAATTTCCAGGCATATTCCGAGCACATTCTGCCAGGGCTTTGCCCGCACATTCGCAATGTCATGAAGAGAATGCCGCCGTGTCGGGAAGAGAAACAAAAAAAGAGTGCGCTCAGAAAAGGGCGGACTCTTTCTGTCGAGAGAAAAAGCAGATGGGAAAACCCGCTGCAAAGGGCGATGGAAAACGAAGGGATGATGCTGCTCCATAGACGAAGATGACGCGTGCGCAGCAGACGTTCTTCGGGACTGCTTCCGCCGGATCGAATCGGGGGAAGCATCTCCGCGAACGAGCCTCAGCAACCGGCGGAGAAACCTTAACGGGAAGGATTTGCCTGCAGACATGTACGGCGACAGAGAAGCTGGCTTTGTGCGCATCCTTCGCCCGGGGATCATGGTTCGCGAGACGCTCCATTTTTCATGCGGGATGGGCGCTCATGCGTCCGCGCCGAGCCTTTCCAGCAGCGCGGGCTGGATCCCGGGATACGTCCACGCGCCCGGCGGAACGGGAGAGCAGCGAATCTCCCCGATCTCATATTCCAGCGCCCCAAAGGCGCGAACCTCCGCGCGGAACAGCATCCCGAAGGTCTCCCCTGCGCCCGAATCCGCCGAGTAGACGCACACCGGCTCCAGGTCGAAGTCCGCCGCGCCGGTCTCCTCGCGCAGCTCCCGCGCCGCCGCGTCGCGGATGGACTCGCCTGGCTCCCGATGTCCGCCGGAGAACTCCCAGGTCTCCCGGTCGCGATGGCGGCACCACACCCAGCCGTCCCCCGCCCTCGCCGCGATGACGGCGAACTTCAGATCGCAGGGATGATCCAGCGGATAAAACCGAACAACCGTCATGCAGCGTTCATCCTTTCACATTTCCGACGTCAGACAAACGGCTCATGGGGATTCCCCATCCTCCCCGGAGATCTCCCGAAGCTTCCGGGACAGCCGCTTTGCGCGCTGATCCAGCGCGTCCAAAGCCTCGGCGGTCTGCTCCAGACGGCGGCGGACGGCGGCGGAAGCCTCGTCGTAGCGGGCGAACTCCGTGCGGATCTCGCCCAGCAGCTTCAGCACCTCGCCGCTGCGCCGCTGCAGCGTCACCGTGCGGAAACCCATGCGCAGACTGGTCAGCAGCGCGGCCAGCGTGTTCGGGCCCGCCACCAGCACGCGATAGCGGTTCTGCAGCCGCTCGCACAGCCCGTCGCGGCGCACGGCCTCGGCGTACAGGCTCTCCACCGGCAGAAACATCACCGCGAATTCCGCCGTCTGCGGCGGCCGGATGTACTTCTCGGAAATCAGCTTCGCCTGCTCAGCCAGCGCGCGCTCCAGTCGCACGCCGCACAGCTCCGCCTGCGCCGGATCCCCGGACTCCACCGCGTCCATCAGCCGCAGGAAGTCCTCCTGCGGAAACTTGGAATCGATGGGCAGCAGCGCCGTGCCGTCCGAAGCGGGCAGCAGCACCGCGAATTCCACCCGCGTCTGCGAGCCCTCGGGAATCGCCGCGTTTTCGACGTACTGCCCCGGCGCGAGCATCTGCTCCAGCAGCGCCTTGAGCTGCATCTCGCCCCATATGCCCCGGGTCTTCACGCCGCCCAGCACTTTGCGCAGATCGGCAAACTCGCCCGCCAGCTCCTGCATCTGGCCCAGTCCCCGGTGCACGTCCGCCAGCTGGCGGTTTACCGCGCCCAGACGGCCGTCCAGCTTGTCGGACACCGTCTCGCGCATCTGGTTCAGCTGGCGCTCGTTGGACTGCTGCAGCGCGCCGAACCGGGCGTCCATGGCGTCCCGCAGCCGATCCTGCCGCTGGGAAAGCTCGCCCATCTGCCCGGACGCGCTCTCCAGCGCCCGGGTCAGCAGCTCGATGGATCGCGCCTGCTGCTCCGCGTTCTGGCGCATGCGGCCCAGCGCGCGGCGCTGCTCCCGCTGAGCGACCGCCGTCCGCCAGATCAGCACAATCAGCAGCAGCCCCAGCGCCGCCAGAACAATCGTCAGAATGGTTTCGTTCATATATCCTCCGTGCGGTCTGCGCCGCGATTCAGGGAAAGCTCAGGCGCGGCGCTGCGGATTCTCCGCCACTCGTCTTCCAGAATGGACATCAGGACGTCGTCGGCATAGCTTCCGTCGATGCGCACCGCGTCGCGCAGCACGCCCTCGCGCCGGAACCCGGCCGCCCGATAGACGCGCTCGGCGCGGGGATTCACCGAAAATACATCCAGCGACAGCCGGTGCAGTTTCAGCACGGAAAAGGCGTAGTCCCGCACCGCGCAGACCGCCCACAGCCCCAGTCCCCGACCGCGCACCTCCGGCCGAAAGAGCGCCACGCGGTAGTTGGCGCAGCGCAGCCCGGGATCGATCTCGTTGATCACGCTCTCGCCCACGACGCTGCCGTCCGGCGCAAGGATCAGGAAATCGCGACGGCTGTCGTCCTCCAGACAATCCATGAAGAATCCCACCACTTCGTCCCGGCTGAACACGGGCTTGCAGCCCGTCAGCCGCGCCACGTCGGGATCCAGAGGGTCGAAGTTGCGCCAGTACGCCTCCGCGTCCTCCGCCCGCGCGAGCCGCAGCACATAACCGTCCCGCGCCGACAGAATCCCCGCAGAATCGCGTTTCACCGCATCCGACATGGAATAACTCCTTTCCAAGCGTCGATAACAGAAACGCCCCAGCCCGACCTGCGGACAAGGGCGAAACCATGGCCCCGCCGTACCCGGGCAGAGCATAGCATTTCAAGGGGTCGGATTTATGCCCCTTGAAATGCGGTAGGATGGGAACAAAGGTATGTCGCCCGCCCACGCCGACTTGAGTCGCCACCATGGCGACGAAAAGTCGGGTGACCAAGCGCGTCAGCAAGCGGCTGTCGGCCCAGCCGACTCGGGCAGGGCGTAGCATTTCAAGGGGTCGGATTTATGCCCCTTGAAATGCGGAAAGATGGGAACAAAGGTATGTCGCCCGCCCACGCCGACTTGAGTCGCCACCATGGCGACGAAAAGTCGGGTGACCAAGCGCGGCAGCAAGCGGCTGTCGGCCCTGCCGACGCGACCCGAACCCGGGTAGGGCGTAGCATTTCAAGGGGTCGGATTTATGCCCCTTGAAATGCGGTAGGATGGGAACAAGGGTATGTCGCCCGCCTACGCCGACCCAAGCGGCTACCACAGCCGCGCAGGGTCGGGTGACCAAGCGCGGCAGCAAGTGGCCGTCGGGCCTCCCGACGCGGCAGCAAGTGGCCGTCGGCCCTGCCGACCCGAACCCGGGCAGAGCGCAGCATTTCAAGGGGTCGGATTTATGCCCCTTGAAATGCGGTATGATGGGAACAAAGATATGTCGCTCGCCTACGCCGACCCAAGCGGCTACCACAGCCGCGCAGGGTCGGGGGATTTACGCGGCAGCAAGCGCATGCAAACTCAGTTTGCACTAGAGTTCGAATTCGTCGTCGGAGTCGAGGGAGTCGGAGTCGAGGGCGTCGTCGAGCTCGTCGGGATCGTCGACGTCGTCGGGGGTGGAGTCCATGGGGATCTCGTTGGGATTGGCCATGAACTCGCCGCGGAGCTTCTTCTCGATCTCGTCGAACATCTCGGGGTGCTCCTTGAGGTACTTGCGGGCATTGTCGCGTCCCTGACCGATGCGCTCGCCCTCGTAGGAGTAGAACGCGCCCGCCTTCTTGATGAAATCGTGCTCGACCGCCAGATCCAGCAGCTCGCCCTCGCGGGAGATGCCCTCGCCGTAGAGCATGTCCACGGTGCAGGTGCGGAAGGGCGGCGCGACCTTGTTCTTCACGATCTTGATCTTGGTGCGGTTGCCGATGACCTCGGTACCGTTCTTGATGGGCTCGCCCTTGCGGATGTCCAGGCGCACGGAGGCGTAGAACTTCAGCGCCTTGCCGCCGGTGGTGGTCTCGGGGTTGCCGTACACCACGCCCACCTTCTCGCGCAGCTGGTTGATGAAGATCGCGATGGCGTTCGTCTTGGAAATCACGCCGGCCAGCTTGCGCAGCGCCTGGGACATCAGACGCGCCTGCAGTCCCACATGGCTGTCGCCCATGTCGCCCTCGATCTCGGCCTTGGGCACCAGCGCCGCCACCGAGTCGATGACCACGATGTCGATCGCGCCCGAGCGCACCAGCGCTTCACAGATGTCCAGCGCCTGCTCGCCGTTGTCCGGCTGCGAGACGTACAGCTCGTTGATGTCCACGCCCAGCTTCTGGGCATAGATGGGATCCAGCGCGTGCTCCGCGTCGATGAACGCCGCCGTGCCGCCCATCTTCTGCGCCTCGGCGATGCAGTGCAGCGCGAAGGTGGTCTTACCGGAGGACTCGGGACCGTAGATCTCCACGATGCGCCCCTTGGGCAGTCCGCCCACGCCCAGCGCGAAGTCCAGGTGCAGACAGCCGGTGGGGATGACCTCGACCTGCAGATGGTTCGCCGCGTCGCCCAGACGCATCACCGAGCCCTTGCCGAAGTCCTTTTCAATCTTGCCCAGCGCCACTTCCAGCGCGCGCTTGCGGTCGTCGCCAAACTTCTGCGCCGCGACCGGCTTCTTGTCAGCCTTTTTCTCTGCCATGGGTGTCGACCTCCGTTATGTTTGTGTTGATGGGATTATTATAGCATAGTCGCCCGGGATTTTCTATCGAACATATGTTTATTTTTTCTTGACACGCTCCGCAACAAATGAAGCGGGCGAATCCCAAAAACGGATTCGCCCGCGAAAAAGCCGCGGAAATCAGGCTCTCAGCGCCCGGGCGCGCGCCAGTACGTCGGACAGCGTGCCGGCCTCGTAGAGGCGGTAGATCAGCTCGCCGAACATGGAGTTGGCCCAGGCGAACCACTCGCGGGTGAAGCGCTCGGGAGCGTCGGGATCGAAGCTCTCGTGCATGCACTCGCAGCCGGCGTGGGTGTGCATCAGCGCGTCCACCAGAACGGCCTGCTCATCCACGTCGTCGGTGGTCATGCCCTGCACGCACAGTCCGATGGGCCAGACGTAGCCCGCCGGAGTGTGGGGACTGCCCACGCCCTTCGCCTGCGCGCCGGCGTAGAAGTAGGGATTGCCGTCGCTCAGCACAAAGGCGCGGGTGCGCAGATACAGCGGGTCGTTTTTGTCGCAGATGCCCAGATAGGGCAGCGCCAGCAGACTGGGCACGTTGGCGTCGTCCATCAGATTGTAATGGCCCATGCCGTCGGTCTCGTAGGCGTAGATCTCGCCGAACTGCGGGTGCTGCACGCGGGCGCAATCCTTCACGCCCAGCTCGATCTCGTCGGCCAGAGAGAGCGCCTCAGCCTTCAGATCGGCGTCGTTGAGGAGCTCGGCAAATTTTGCGATGTGGCGCAGCTCCTGCATGGCGAACAGGTTCGCCGGGACAAGATAGCCGTACATACAGGCGTCGTCGCTGGGGCGGAAGCCGCTCCAGGTCATGCCGGTGCGGGCGACGGGCGCGCCCTTGCCCTCGTTGGGGAGGGTGTCGCTGGGCGGGCAGTTGTCGCGCTCAAAGCGATAGGGGCTCTGATCGTGATCCTGCTCGGTGCGGAACACATCCACGATGGTGCGCAGCATTTCGGCGAACATCTCGGTCATGAAGCCGGTGCGGCCGGTCTTCTCGTAGAAGCGCCAGGCCAGCAGCACGGGATGGCAGAGGGAATCGATCTCATACTTGCGCTCCCAGACCCAGTCGGAGGCGCGGGGACGGTCGTTGTAGGGCTTGTAGTCCGAGGGTTCGCGGTTGTAGGCGTTGGCGTAGGGATCCAGCAGCACGTTCCTGGCCTGACGGGCGATCAGCCCCTCGATCAGTTTTGCGACCTCCTCATCGTCGGCGAAGCGCAGGTAGTGCAGCACCTGAGCGGTGGAATCGCGCAGCCACATGGCGTGGATGTCGCCGGTGATCACGAACGTGTCGCCCTCGGCGGCCTGCACGGTGGTCTCCAGGGTGTTCATGAAGCACTTCTCGAAGACCTTCCAGACCTGGGGATCGTCCTTCATCACGTCCTTCAGCGCCTGAATTCTGTTGCGAATCACATCATTTACCATCGTATACCTCCCGGCGGGCGGGGCCCGCAGTATTTTCAGTAGGAATGAATGGGCAGCGAATCGTCGTCGTCGCCCTTTTTGAGCGCCTGGATGCGCACGTAGTAGGACACGTCGTCGCTGACGCGCACCAGCACGCGGTCGCCCACCTTGTGGCCGAGGATGGCCTTGCCCAGCGGGGATTCCTTGCTGATGATGCCGTGGAGGGCGTCCTCGCGCAGGGTGGTCATAATGCGCAGCTGTTCGGTTTCGCCCTCGTCCTCATAGAGCACGTCCACGGTGTCGAACAGGCCCACGGCGTCGGCGGCGGAATCGGATTTGATCACCTTGGCGGTGTCGATCATCCGGCGCAGATAGCGAAGGCGGCTGTCGCAGCGGCGCAGCTCCTGCTTGGCGGCCTTGTACTCGAAGTTCTCGCTCAGGTCGCCGAAGGCGCGGGCGTCCTGGAGATCCTTGACGCACTTGGGCCGCACCACGCGCATGCGATAGTCGATTTCCTCCTGCATTTTGCGGATGTCGACCTCAGTCAGTTCGTTGTACAAAAGAACCACCTCTTCAATTATTATACCATGATTGTCCCTCCCGCTGAAGCGTGAGCGACCCGGCCAAGTCTTCGACTTGCCTAGTCGCTCCCGCTGAAGCGTGAGCGACCCGGCCAAGTCTTCGACTTGCCTAATCATTATACCATGATTGTCGCTCCCGCTGAAGCGTGAGCGACCCGGCCAAGTCTTCGACTTGCCTAATCATTATACCATCCCGAAGCGGTCGGTGACAATAGGCTGCGGCGGCAAATATTCCCGGCGTGAAAAAAGCGCGGGCCGGGGAAAATGAACGGCGGAGGTGATTGAAATGAGCCCCAAGGAGCTGAATTATCTGGAGGACGCGCTGGGCCACGAGAAAATTCTCACGGCGCAGTGCCGGCAGGCCGTCGCGAACCTGACCGACCCCGACCTGAAGAACTTCGTACAGCAGATGCTGCAGAAGCATCAGGAGCTGTACGCGCAGTTCTACCAGCTGGTGTAAAGGAGGAAGACCCATGAACGACCGGGACATTATGGAAAATCTGCTGCTGACCACCAAGGGCGTGTGCGATCTGTATATGCACGGCGCCATCGAATCCGGCACGCAGAACGTCCATCAGACCTTCGATACCGCGCTGAACGCGGCGCTGTGCATGCAGGACCAGACCTACCAGAAGATGACCGCCAAGGGCTGGTACCCCGTCCAGAACGTGGAGCAGCAGAAGATCGATCAGGTGCGGCAGAAGTTCGCCAACCAGGCCTGAACGGCGCGATTCCCCTTCGCCGGTGCGCGGAGGGGAATGTTTTTTTGCAAACCGCACAAAAGGTCGAGCGTTTTGGAGGGGGATCTGGTAGAATAGGGGACGTCAGGAGGTGATGCGGATGCGGGAGCAGATCGAGGCCGTTCAGCGGATGCAGGATTACATCAGCGAGCATCTCCGCGAGGAGATCACACCGGCGGGACTGGCGCGGGCGGCGGGATACTCGCCGTGGCACGCGCGGCGGCTGTTTTCGCTGTATACGGGGCTGATGCCGGGGCAGTACGTGCGGAAGCTGCGGCTGTCGCGGTCGGCGCTGAAGCTGCGGGACGAGCGGGTGCGGATCGCCGACGTGGCGTTCGAGATGGGGTTCGGCAGCGTGGACGGCTATCAGCGGGCCTTCCGGCGGGAGTTCGGCTGCAATCCGGGCGAGTACGCGGCGCATCCCACGCCGATCGGACTGTTCATGCCCGGCGGCGTGCAGTACGGGAGAGATGAAGGAGGAGAGGTCATGGAGAATCTGAAGACGGTGTTCGTACATCGGGTGGAGCGCCCGGCGCGGAAGGCGCTGATCAAGCGGGGCGTGAAGGCGACGGAGTATTTTGCGTACTGCGACGAGGTCGGCTGCGACGTGTGGGGGCTGCTGCAGAGCGTGCGGTCGCCGTGGGGCGAGCCGGTGTGTCTGTGGCTGCCGGAGCGCCTGCGGCGGGAGGGCACGTCCCAGTACGTCCAGGGCGTCGAGCTGGAGGAGGATTACGACGGCGGCGTGCCGGAGGGGTTCGAAGTGATCGAACTGCCGGGATCGGCGTATCTGCTGTTCCAGGGCGAGCCGTTCCGGGAGGAGGACTACAGCCGGGCGATCAAGGAGGTGCAGTTTGCTGCAGAGCGGTACGACCCGACCGTCTGGGGCCTGACCTGGAACGACAGCGCGCCGAGGATGCAGCTTGCGCCCGTGGGCGAGCGGGGGTATATGGAACTGTGGCCGGTGAAGGCGAAGAATTGACGATGCAGATCGCGGGCGGCAGGGAGAAGCTTCTCCCTGCCGCCTCCTTCTTGACAAATTGACTAAATCGTGGGAAAATATCCTATACTGATAACCACAGGAGGCCTTCGCCATGAATTTCGAAACCATCGATTCCCTGGTTCTCTCCATGAAAGATGAGCTGATCGCGGATCTCAGGCGCTGGATCGCCATTCCCAGCGTTCAGGGGCCCGCTTCCGAAAACGCGCCCTTCGGCGCGGAAAACCGCAGAATGCTCGATCTCGCCCTCTCTGACGCGGCCAGATACGGCTTCGCCGTCCGCGATTTCGACGGCTATGCCGGCGATATCTCCTTCGGCTCCGGCGACCAGACCATGGGCATGCTCTGCCACCTCGACGTGGTGCCCGCCGGCGACGGCTGGACCCACGACCCCTGGGGCGCGGAGATCGCCGACGGAAAGGTCTACGGCCGCGGCACCATCGACGACAAGGGCCCCGCGCTCTGCGCGCTCTACGCCATGCGCGCCGTCAAGGATTCCGGCGTGCCCCTCAAGGACGGCGTGCGCCTGATCCTCGGCTGCGACGAGGAGACCGGCATGTCCGACATGCGCTATTACGCCTCCAGGGTGAAGATGCCCGACTACGGCTTCTCCCCCGACGCGGAGTTCCCCGTCATCAACATCGAAAAGGGAGGCCTCAGCCTGAGCCTCTCCGCCTATACCGGCGGCGAGGGCGACTGCGAGCTGCCCGTGTACTCCCTCTATGCCGGCATCCGCCGCAACGTCGTTCCCGGCGTCGCCAAGGCCGAGCTGGGCGTGAAGGACGTTCCCGCCTTCCGCGCCGCGGTGGAAAAGGTCGCCGCCGCGCGCAATTTCAAGCTCACCGTGGAGGAAAGCGACGGCAAGGTCGTCCTCGTCGCCGAGGGCGTGTCCGCCCACGCCTCCATGCCCCATCTGGGCGTAAACGCCGCCGGCATGCTGCTCATCGCGCTGAAGGATCTGAACGCGGGCGGAAACAGCCGCGCCGCCATCGCCGCTCTGGCCGACAAGCTGGGCCTGGAGTACGACGGCGCGTCCATCGGCATCAGGCAGGCCGACGAGCTCTCCGGCCCGCTCACCTGCAACCTGGGCATCCTCCGCTACGACGGCATGAACCTCGAGGCGCAGTTGGACATCCGCTATCCCCTCTGCGCCGACGCGAAGGACATGTGCGGCTCCGTGGCGCTGGCGCTGTCGAAGGACAGGCTGGCCGTCACCTGCCTGGGCAACCATGCGCCCCACCACGTCCCCGCCGACCACAAGATCGTGCGCGGCCTGCTGAAGGTCTACCACGAGGTCACCGGCCTGGACGCCTACGCCTTCGCCATCGGCGGCGGCACCTATTCCCGCATGATGCCCAACACCGTCGCCTTCGGCCTGAACTTCCCCGGCGACACCGACACCTGCCACATGCCCGACGAATACATCGACATCGAAAAGATGCTCACCTCCGTGAAGATCTTCGCCCACGCCATCGCCACGCTGGCCGGCGGCGAGATGGACTGACCCCGGAAATTCAGCCGCAGCGCCAACGGAACATGGATAGGAGGATAATGATCAAATGCAGAAAGTTTTTTCCATCGCCATCGACGGGCCCGCAGGCGCGGGCAAATCCACGGTCGCCAAGGCCGTCGCCAAGCGGATGGGCGCGGTGTATCTGGATACCGGCGCGATGTACCGCACGATGGGCCTCTACATGAAGCAGAACGGCGTCTCCGGCACCGACGGCATCGCCCGGGCCAGCGCCGTGCCGAAGGTGGAGGTGCGCTTCGTCGGCGACGACCAGCACATGATCCTGGACGGCGTGGACGTCACGGGCCTGATCCGCACGCCCGAGGCCTCCATACTGGCCTCGAAGGTGTCCGCCGTGGCGGAGGTGCGCGAGCGCATGGTGGCGCTGCAGCGCGAGTTTGCCGAGGGCAACAGCGTGGTGATGGACGGCCGTGACATCGGCACCGATGTGCTGCCGAACGCGACTTTGAAGATCTATCTCACCGCCAGCTGCGAGGTGCGCGCCCGCCGCCGGCACGACGAGCTGCGCCGGGCCGGACGCGAGGAGCCCTTCGAGAAGGTCATGGCCGACATCGTGGAGCGGGACTACAACGACTCCCACCGCGCCGCGTCGCCCATGCGCCAGGCGAAGGACGCCGTGCGCGTGGACACCTCCGACATGACGGCGGACGAGGTCGTGGAGACCATCGTCCGCCTCGCCAGAGCGGCCATCGCGGGCTGAGCCGGGAGGTTTGCCGATGAACATCCGATTCTATGATACACTGTCCGCGATTCTCCGGCCGTACTACGGTCTGCTCTGGCCCTCAAGGGTCACGGGCGCGGAGAACATTCCCGAGACCGGCGGGTTCATCCTGTGCGCCAACCACGTGCACTGGCGGGACTGTCTGTTTCTGGCGGTGCGCCTGAACAAGCGCCGGTATACCTATCTGGCCAAGGCGGAGCTTTACAAAAATCCCGTGGCCCGGCTGATTCTGGGCGACAAGGGTCTGGGGGGCATCCCCGTCAGCCGCGGCGAGAGCGATCTGGGCGCGATCCGTCGGGCGCTGAAGACCATCTCCGACGGCGAGGGTCTGGGCATCTTCCCCCAGGGCACCCGCAGCCGCGACAACTCCCCCACGCCCATGCTCAACGGTGCGAGCATGATCGCCGTGCGCGCGAACGTGCCGATCATCCCCGTGTATCTCGACGGCCCCTATCGGCTCTTCCGTCACGTGGACGTCACCGTGGGCAAGCCGGTGGAGATTGCCGATCTGGGCAGGAAGTACGATTCCGCCACCCTGACCGAGGTCACCCGCCGCATCGAAACCGCCATCTGGAGCATGAGCAAAGCGGAGAAATAATCAGAAACCACAGCGGGAGCAGACTGCATTGCCAGCCTGCTCCCGCTTTCAGACGGCCGAAAACCCGCGCAGAACCGCCTGTAAAATCGGGCGCGGCGGCGTGTACGCCGCGTCCGTCTTTTTCCGCAAGCGTCAGCGGCGGAAAAAGAACACCTTCCGTCAGGAAATCGCCCGGAAAATCGTGAGATTTTCAGATTTCCGAAGCGCTCCTCCTGCTCCATGAAAATCCTCAGATTTTCATGGAAAGTGTCAAAAAGACTTTTTTGACACGCAAACAGCGGGAGCAGACTGCATTGCCAGTCTGCTCCCGCTGTTCTATGCGTTTTCCAGAAAAACCACCTGACGGACGTTCAGCTCCCGCCGGGCGGCGCGCTTCAGCGCGGCCTCGTCCTTTTTGAGAAGGCGCTCGAAGGGCGTGACCAGCAGCCTGTCCTTTTCCAGCTTCCACCGCGCCCGCGCCCGGCCCTGCAGGATCGCCACGGGAAACACGATGCCCGCCGCGTTGACGATCTTCTGCCGGTGCGCCGCGTCCGCCAGCCGGTCGCGATCCCGGTACGCCATCACCAGCTGATCGAATCCCGGCAGCAGCACGCAGGGCGGAATCTCGCCCTCCTCCAGCGGGCGCGCGTGATAGTATCGCACCCCGTTCAGCGGCGTTTCGATCAGCTCCGGCAGGATTTCCTTCAGAAGGGGATCCAGCTCCTTCGCCGGATAGCCGAAGAAGGCCCGGCAGTCCTGTCTCGTCGCGGGGCCGAAGGTCTCGAAGTACCGGCGCACGAGCATCCGCCGCGCGTCGTCCCGGTCCAGCCAATCGACCTCCTCCGGCAGCGCGTAGCGCTTGTCCGTGCCGGTGCTGCACACCAGCATGCCCCGCCAGGCCATCTCCTTGATCAGGCCGCCCCAGCCGTAAAATGCCTTCTGCACCAGCTCTGCGGACATTCCGGCCTGCATGCACGCCTGCTTCAGGCCGTCGCGGGCGTCGTTGCCCAGCGCGATCTGCTCCTGAATGAACGGCGCCCAGCGCGACTGCTCCCCGGCGGTCATGCCCCACCAGCCGTCGCGGAACGGCCCGTTCTGCCCTGCGGCGGACAGGAACAGCCCCAGCTCCTCGCGGCGCACCATGTGGATGGTGCTGCGGTGGCTCCAGATCTTCACCAGGCCGCCGTCCCAGTCCGCGTCGGAGTAGTCGCTGGCACGCAGGCGCAGCGAGAGCTGCGGGTTGCGGGAAAACTGCGCCTGCAGTCCGCAGAGGTCCCGCGCCACCTCGGCCTTGGGCGCGCGGACGAGGGAGTGGACGTTTTTCAGCGCGTTGTACAGCAGCAGCGCCCGGTCATTCATCCGATTCCTCTCCCTTCGGCTCCTCGTGGAGCATCTGCCAGATGTTGCAGGCCACGCTTTCCGGAAGCCCCGGCACCCTGGCGATCTCGTCTGCCGACGCGGCCTTGAGCGCCTCCACGGTCTTGAAGTACTTCAATACGCTCTTGCGGCGCGCCGGGCCGACGCCGGCCACGCCGTCCAGCCGCGAGGCCACCGACGCGCTGCCGCGCAGGGCGCGGTGATGGGTGATGGCGAAGCGGTGGGCCTCGTCGCGCAGCCGCTGGATCAGGTGCAGCGCGTTGGAATGGCGGTCCAGCACGATGGACATGTCGCTGTACGGCAGCCAGATTTCCTCGATGCGCTTGGCCAGGCCGAACATGGGGATGTCCAGCCCCAGCGCGTGCATGGCGTCCTGGGCGAAGGCCAGCTGCTCGCGGCCGCCGTCGATGAGGATCAGGTCGGGCAGGTCGGAGAACTTGCCGCCCCGGGGGTCCAGTCCGGCGGCCTGGCGCTCGGCCAGCTCGTTGAGGCCGTGGGTCAGGCGGCGGGTGATGACCTCGTGCATCGACGCGAAGTCGTTCGCGCCCTGGACGGTCTTGATGCGGTAGTGGCGATACTCCTTGTTGGCGCACACGCCGTCGATCATCACCACCTCGCTGCCCACGCTGAGCACGCCCTGGGTGTTGGAGATATCGTAGCCCTCGATGCGGCGGGGCGTCTTTTTCAGGCCGAGGATCTGGCCCAGCTCCTCGGCCGCGCCGATGGTGCGGGCGCGGCTGTCGGCCAGCTTCTTGTCCAGCTTTTCAGCCTCGTCGCGGAGGTTTTTCATGGCCACGGAGATCTGGCGCATCTTGTCGCCCTTCTGGGGGGTGCGGACATAGACGCGGTGTCCGGCCTGTTCGCCGAGCAACTCCTCGACAATGGACTGCTCGTGGACGACGGCGCTTAAGAGGATCTCCTGGGGCGGGACGTTTTCGGGGCCGTAGTACTGGAGCATGAACTGGGTGAGGATTTCGCCGGAATCGTCGTCGCCCGCGCCCTCGAGGGTAAACTTTTCCGAGCCGATCAGCCGGCCCGAGCGAATGAACAGGATGCAGACGAGGGCGTCGGCGTCGTGGTGGAGGGTGGCGATCACGTCGCGGTCGGAGGCGGTGGTGGAGATGGCGGTCTGCTTTTCGATCAGGGCTTCCACGGCGCGGATGCGGTCGCGATAGACGGCGGCGCCCTCGTAGTTCATCTCGGCGGCGCAGGCGGCCATGCGGGCCTTGAGGGCGTCGAGCACGGGCTTGTACTTGCCGTTGAGAAATTCGAGGGCCTTGTCCAGCTCGGCGCGGTAGTCCTCGCGGGAGACCTTCCCCGCGCAGGGGGCGAGGCACTGGCCGATCTGGTGGTGCACGCAGGGGCGGCGGGGCTTGTCGGGGTTGATGGCGTAGGCGCAGGAGCGGATGGGATAGATCATGTGCAAAACGTCCATGACCTCGCGGACGATGGTCGCGCCGCGATAGGGGCCGAAGTAGCGCGCGCCGTCGCGCTCCTGGCGGCGGGCGAGCTCGATGCGGGGGAAGTCCTCGCGCAGGTCGACGCGGATATAGGGGTAGGCCTTGTCGTCCTTGAGGAGGATGTTGTAGTGGGGCATATGGAGCTTGATGAGGTTGCACTCGAGGGTAAAGGCTTCGAGTTCGCCTTCGACGAGCATGATGTCGAAATCGTCGATTTTTTCCACCATGGCGCGCACCTTGGGGGTGTGGGCTTTGGAGTAGTGGAAGTATTGGGAGACGCGGTTTTTGAGGTTTTTGGCTTTGCCGACGTAGATGATTTTGCCCTGGGATTTCATCAGATAGCAGCCGGGGGAATCGGGGAGATTGGCGATCTTCCATTCGAGTTCGGGGTTCATGGAGACGCTCCTTTCGGGGGAGAAGAAAGATGGAATAGAAACGGCAAAGCGAGAGGGAGTCCAGAGGGCGAAGCCCTTTGGCGCAGTCCAGGGGGATGATCCCCCTGGACCCTTCTCCTGCTGCCGCGTTTATTTTCGGGCTTTACAGGCTGACCTTATGCTCCAGCAATGCGGAGCATCCGAACAGGGAGGCGAGGATCACGATCAGGCTCACGCCGGCGGTGGGCAGCAGCGAGGGCACGACCACGCTCCACATCGCGTTCGCGACGATCACCACCTCTTCCCGTTCCCCAAACTCCACCATCGTCATCTGGTCCACTGCCGACGGAAACTGTCCGCAGATCCAGTTCACCAGCCACGTAACCCCAATAAAAATCACCAATGCCGGCAGCCACCGCCATTTCTTGTCCCGAAACAGCGTATGGCTCAGCGTAATCGCAAAATACGCCACCGCAATCGTGGAAATCACCGACAAAAACGCATACACAACCATGAACAGCCCCGCATACAGAATCTGATCCACATACACCCCGTTCATGCTCAGCAGCGATTTCATGCCCATCATGAAGCTCTCATACTCGTCGAACTTCCTCAGCATCATCACGAAATCCAGCCCCGCCAGCGCCGCCAGCAGCGCCGCGAACAGCAGCCCGTTGAAGAACGTGTACAGAAACTTCGAGCCCACCACCTTCGCCGTCGGGTTCGGCGTCATGAACACCAGATAGCTCGTCTTGCTGTTCAGTTCGCCCGAATAGCTGGTGATGCCCCGCACAAACACGAACACCGCCGCCGCAAACGCGCACAGCACCAGCAGAATCATCGATGCGGCCATGTGCGTCTCCTGCTCCGTCTCCAGCGCGATCAGGAAATACACCTCCAGCGCCGCCACACACCCCAGCAGCGCCAGAAATACCCCCAGCGCCTTTCGGAATTCATATTTCACCAGCTTAAGCATTCTCATGTCCCTCCGCGCCGTAGATTTTCAGATACAGCTCCGTCAGCGTGCCCTGCCGGCTCAGCTCCTCGCGGCTGCCCGCCAGCGCAATCACGCCGTTTTTCATGTAAATCGCGCTGTCAATGTGGGGATCCAGCTCGTCCACCAGATGCGTGCTGATCAGCATCGTCCGCCCCGCCTCGCGGTTGCGCACGATCTCGTCCACCACCTGCGCGCGGGTCAGAATGTCCACGCCGTTGAGCGGCTCGTCGAACATCATCAGCTTCGCGTCGCGGCTCAGCGTCAGCGCCAGCCGCACCTTCGCGCTCATGCCCGAGGACAGCTGCCGGATTTTGTCCTTCGGCCGCAGCTCCATCCGCGCGAGCATCTCCCGGAACTTCTCCGGCTGAAAGTCCCGGAAGAAGTCGGCGTAGTATTTTCCCGCGTCCGCAATGGTCATGTAGCTGTAAAAGTAGTTCTCCGTGGGCATGTAGGCGATCCGGGATTTGGTCTTCACGCCCACCGGCTCGCCCTCGAACCGGATCGTGCCGGAGGTGGGCCGGGTCAGCCCGGCGATCATCTTCATCAGCGTGGTCTTGCCGCTGCCGTTGGGGCCCAGCAGCGCGTAGGTCCTGCCCGCCTCCAGGGTCAGGCTCACATTGTCCACCGCCGTGCGCGTCATGTATCTGCGCGTCAGGTTCTCGATTTCAAGCATCTCTTTATATCCTTTCTCAATTTTTTATCCCACATATTCCATGGCGGCCTTCAGCGCCCTGGCGGCCAGCTCCGTGGCCTGCTTCGAGCCCGCGCCGCCCTGCTCCACCACCACGGACACGGCGTAGGGATGCGCCGCGTCGGCGATGAAGCCGGTGTACCAGGAGTGGGTCTCCACGCTCTTGTCGTCGCTGATCTCCGCCGAGCCGGTCTTGCCGCACACCTTCACGCCGTCGATCTGCGCCCGGGTGGCCGTGCCGCTCTCCACCGCCTCGTACATGTACTGGGCGATCGTCGCGGCCGTGCTCTGGCTCATCACCTGGCGGTACTGGCTGGGCGCGCCGGTCTGCGTCACCGCGCCGGTGCCGGTGACGATCTGCTTTACCAGCCAGGGCTTCACCATCTGGCCGCCGTTGGCCACGGATGCGGTGATCATCGTCATGTGCATCGGCGTGACCAGCACCGTGCCCTGGCCGATGCCCGCCCACACCAGATCGGACGTATTGCCGATCTCGGTGGGGAATTTGGAGTTGTAGAGCGCGAAGTCGCCCAGCTTGAAGTTCTCGTTGAAGCCCAGCTTCTGCGCGGTCTCGCACAGCCGCTGCAGGCCCAGCTGATAGGCCAGCTTGCCGAAGGTGACGTTGCAACTCCGGGCCAGCGCGGTCTTCAGGCTGATCTCGCCGTGGGCGGTCCTGCCGGCGCAGACGATGCTGCCGCCCTCGTAGCTCCAGGCGCCGGAGCAGGTGAACGTCTGGTTCACCACGTCGGGATCGTGCTCCAGCGCCGCCGCCAGCGTCACGATCTTGAAGACTGAGCCGGGGGTGTACAGGCCCTGCAGGCAGCGGTTCAGATACGCGGTGTCCTCCACGCTGTCGCCGCCGGCGTCGCAGGGATCGTAGTCCGGCAGCGAGACCATGGCCAGCACCTCGCCGGTGCGGTAGTTGAGCACGCACACCGCGCCGCGATAGCCGCTGGGGAACTGGCTGGCGATGGCCGCAGTCAGCTTCGCGTCGATGGTCAGCTGGATGCTGCTGCCCTTGCGCTCGGTGCCGTTGAACAGCGCGCTCAGGCGCTCCAGCGGGGAATCGGCGATGTCCAGCAGCTGCGCGGAGTAGTAGCCCTCCACGCCGGTGCCCGACATGCCCGCGGTGTCGCCCACGGTCACGGCCAGCGCGCGCCGGGCGGCGGTGTTGGAAAGATAGGTGCGCTCGCCGTCCACGGTGGAGGCCAGCAGCGTGCCGTCGCGGTCGGTGATGTCGCCGCGCCGGGCGCCGGTGTTCACCAGGCGGGTGTTGTAGCTGTTGGACGCCCAGATGCTGCCCTGTTCGAACACCGTCAGCGCAAACCACGCCGACAGTCCGATGAATGCGATCACCACCAGCGCGCCCACCAGGCGCATGTTTCGCCGCAGCTCCTTCACGCCATCACCTCCTCTCTCAGCGCCAGCTGCTCGATGTCCCGGGCCTCGTCCTCCGCGTTCATGGAGGAGATGCCCAGCAGCAGGCCCATGGAGAAGAACATGCTCACCAGCGACGAGCCGCCGTAGCTCACCAGCGGCAGCGTCACGCCGGTCAGCGGCAGCAGCTTGGTGTTGCCGCCCACGATCAGCATCGTCTGCAGTCCCAGCAGCACCACCAGCCCGAAGGCCGTCAGCGAGTGGAAGCTGGTGCGGGCGTTCATCGCCACGATCAGTCCGCGCAGGATGATGATCACGTACACCGCCAGCAGGCACACCGCGAAGATCAGCCCGAACTCCTCCGCGATGGACGCGAAGATGAAGTCCGAATGGTACAGCGGGATGTTGCGCGGGCTGCCCAGTCCCAGGCCCATGCCCCACAGTCCGCCGGAGCCGATGGCGATCAGCGCCTGCACCAGCTGGTAGCCCACGTCCTGGGGGTCGCTCCAGGGGTTGATCCAGATGGCGATGCGGTCCTGCACGTAGGGCAGCGCCTTGTAGGCCAGCACTGCGGCGCCGCAGCCCATGGCCAGGCCGGAGAGGGTCAGCAGGGCGTTGGACGTGGCGGCGTAGAACATGAACACCGTGGTCAGGAAGTACAGAAGCACCGCGCCCAGGTCCTTTTCAATCAGCAGGATGCCGCAGCACATGGCCGCGAAGGCCAGCGTGGGCAGGCACTTCACGAACCGGGGCCGGTTGGAGAAGCCCGCGGCCAGCACCATGATCATCACGGGCTTGATGAACTCCGAGGGCTGCACGGTCAGCAGGCCGGGGATGACGGTGATCCAGTTGCGCGCGCCGTACTTCTCCTGGCCGAGCACCATGGGGGAGAACAGCGCCAGCAGGCAGAGCACCGCCAGCGGCAGCGCGAACCTCTTCCAGCTCTTCCAGAGGCGGATGAACGCCGCGCCGACGGTCATGGCGAACAGGCCCGCCGCGGCGTAGATGGCATGGGTGCGGGGCGTGACCTCCGAGCGGGCGATGGCCGACAGCGTGATGACGCCGACGGAGGCCAGCAGCAGCACCAGGATCAGGATTGCCCGGTCGATGGGCCACAGTCGGCCCAGCAGGTTGGACGCCAGCATGGTGCACAGCGGCAGCGCAGCGGCCAGGATCAGCGCCTGCCGGCTGACGGTCTCGCCGGAGAAGGCGATCAGCGCCATGGAGAGAAACTGAAAGATCATCACGGCCGACAGCAGCAGCCGCGTGTTCGACCGCATGAGGGCCTTTCGCATTTTTTCAACCTTTGTGCTCAAAGGGTCACCGCCTTTCGTAAGGGGCAGGAATCGGGAGGATCAGAGGGAGTCGTCGTCCGTGCGGAACAGGTCGTCCGGGTCGTCGTCCAGGAAGGCGCGCCGGTCGGGGCGGCGGCCGGAGACCCAGCCGTCGGAGGGCGCGGGCGAGGGATCGGTGTCGAAGATGGGCGAGATGTCGCCGGGATTGCGGGACGGCCTCGGCGCGGGCCGGGGCTGCAGGCGCTGGCCCCGGGGCCGGTCGACCAGCGGCGGCTCGCGGAAGGGATCGGCTTCGCGGCCGAAGATGGGCGAGACGGGATCGGAGCCGGAGGAGCGCTCCGCCTCCCAGCCGTCGGGATGGAACAGGTCGTCGTCATCGTCGTCCTGCGCGGTGGGCGCGGGATGGACGCGGCGCGGCGCGTCGGGCACGTTGAGCACCAGCAGCAGCGGCACGCCTCCGATGACGATCTCGTCGCCGTCGCCCAGGGTCAGCTCGCGCACGGCGCGGCCGTCGCGGTCGCGCAGGCGCGCACCGGCGTGGGAGCGCACGTGAAGTCCGTCGTCCGCGAGCTGGAACAGCGCGTGGCGGCGGCGGACGGAGGCGTCGCGGATGCGCACGTCCGCGCGGCGGGAGGAGCCGATGGCGCCCTCCCGGATGACGGGAAAGCGCATGCCGCGGCGCACGCGCTGGCCGCCGTCGAGGGCCACGAACTCGCCGCAGACGCCGGTCATGGGCGAGAGCCGGCGCAGTCTGGACGCGCGGCGGCTGTCCACCAGCGCCCCGCGGGCGGCGCGGAAGACGATGAGGAGCATCAGCGCGGCGAAGATATAGCGCGCGGTGAGTGCAATGAGTTCATAGGCGTCGCTGCTCATGACGCGAAGCTCCTTTCAATCAAGCGTAAAAATGCGGATATCTATCCAATGATATTATACCGAAGCGCGGGCAAATTCGCAATGCGGCGCCCTGTTTCGTCAGAATTTCACCACAATCGGCATGAAAAGACATGTTTTTATCGCAATATGGCGGGCGGTTTCTGATATAATGGGGGAAGAATGTCCGCGCCTGGGGCGCGGGAACGCGGACCCGACGGTCCGGCAAATCTCTCTCCGGGAGGCGAAGCGCGATGCAAGTCACCGCTTCCATGTATCTGATCGTACTGCCCCTTGTGTTTCTTGCGGCGCTGGTGGACTCCATCAGCGGCGGCGGCGGGCTCATCTCGCTGCCCGCCTACACCATGGCCGGACTGAGCTACGACTATGCCGCGGGGAACAACAAGTTTTCCTCGATCTTCGGCTCGCTCATGGCGACCATCCGCTACGCCCGCGCCGGTCGGGTGCGCTGGATTCCCGCGCTGTGCGCGGCGGCCTGCGCGCTGCCGGGCTCCTGGCTGGGCACGCTGACCGCCATGCGCCTGGGCAGCCGGTTCATGAATGTCTTCATGGTCTTTGCGATTCCCGTGGTGGGCGTGTTCGTGCTGCTCCGGCGCAGCGCCCCCTCCGAGGCGCGCGCCTGCATCCGCCGGGATATCCCCGTCTGCGGGCTGATCGGCCTGGCCACCGGCTTCTACGACGGCTTCTTCGGCCCCGGCACCGGCACCTTCCTGATCCTGCTGTTCACCTGCTTTGCCGGTATGGATCTCGTCACGGCCTCCGCCACCGCCAAGCCCGTGAACCTCGCCAGCAACCTGGCCGCCCTCGTCACCCGCATCGTCTCCGGCAACGTGCTCTACGCCCTGGCCCTCCCGGCCGCGCTGTGCGCCGTGGCGGGAGGCTGGCTCGGGTCGAAGCTGGCGCTGGTCCGGGGCGCGCGGCTGGTGCGCTACGTCATGCTGGGCGTGCTCGCGCTGCTCACCGTCAAGCTGGCGCTGGACGGACTGGCCTGACGTCCCTTGGACGCGGTTTTCGGGAAAAAAGTTTCATCCCCCGCTTAACTCCTGGCTTTTGGGGCAAGAATCATCTTCATCCGGGGAACGGCCCGTAAAGGAGGTTTCGAAATGCGTTCCGTACTCATCAAAATCCTGGCGCTGATGCTGGCGCTGCTCGCTGCTCTCTCCGCCGCGGCGGAGGTGACCGATTCTGAAATGGCCGACGACGGCCTCATCCGCGTGTCGCTGCGCTCTCTGGGCGAGCCCCAGTCCCTGCGCCTGACCGTCTCCGGCGAATACGCGCTGGAGAACAACGCCGGGTTCCGCTTTGAGCGCGGCGCGCAGATCGGCCTTTTCGCCCTCGGCGGCGACGTGTGGCTTTCCGCCGGAGGGATGCTGCTCAATCTGGGCGAAAGCGCCACGCTCACCCGCCACGCCGCCGAATCCGGCGCGGAAAACGGCCTTTACATGCGGGAATTCGGCGAAAACATCCTCAACGGCGATCTCTCCGTGTCCGCGACCGGCGACGCGCTCGCCTGCGTGCTGGAGATGGATATCGAGGAATATCTCTGCGGCGTGGTGGCCTACGAGATGAGCGACGCCTTTCCCATCGAGGCGCTGAAGGCCCAGGCGGTCGCCGCCCGCACCTACGCCATGCAGCGCAAGTACGCCGCCGGAAGCCGCGGCTGGGACGTGGCGGATACCACCGCCGACCAGGTGTTCAAGGGCTTCAACGCCGATTATGCCAACGTGATCGCCGCCGTGGACGCCACGCGGGGCGTGGTGGGCACGTACAGGGGCGCGTTTGCCGCCTGCTATTACACCGCCAGCAACGGCGGCGAGGTGGCCGAGCCCGGCGACGTCTGGAGCGGCTCCGGCGACTGCGGCTATATCACCCGCCACGCCGATCCCTACGATCTGGAGAATCCCCGGAGCCTGGTGAATGCCCTGTCCTTCGCCGCCGATCTGTCCGACTGCGCCGCGCTGCGCGGGCTGCTGGAGGAGGCGGTCGGCGCGCAGCTGGAGGAGCCCTTCGAGCTTCTGCGGGTGGACGCCGTGACCCCCGTCGATCCCGATCCCGCCGGAAGCACGCGCTATACCGCGCTGAGGTTTGATCTGACCGTGCGCGTGCAGCTCCCCTCGCCCACCCCCGAGCCGACGCTCACGCCCGAGCCGACCGCCTCTCCGGCGGCCACGGAGCGGTTCAGCCTGTTCCCGTTCTTCGGCCGCAGCCCGTCGCCCGAGCCCACCGCCGCGCCCGAACCGGCGTGGGAGGAGCGCAGCCTGTCGGCGGAGCTTTCGGTCTATGAGGAAATCAAGCGCGGCCTGTCGCTGAAACTGAACGGCGGCGACTACGAGCGGGTCAGCGTCGCGCAGACGCAGGACGGCTTCTCCATCGAGATGCGCTGCTTTGGCCACGGCGTGGGCATGAGCCAGCGGGGCGCGCAGTGGATGGCCGCCGAGTACGGCAGGACCTGGCAGGAGATTCTGGCGTTCTACTATCCCGGCATGACGCTGGAGCGGATCGATTGGGACACGCCTGCGCTGACGGAGCTTGCGTCGCTTGCGGAGGTTTCCGCGCTGCTGCGGCCCGAACCCACGCCGAAGCCCACGCCCGCGCCCCTGCCTGCGCTGGAGGACGGCGAAGCCTACGCCGCCGTGACCCTGGAGAGCGGCGCGCTGAACGTTCGCCAGCAGCCCTCCATCGGCGCAATGGTGCTGGAGCAGCTGGAGAACGGCCGCCGGGTGATCGTCTGCTCCGCGCCGGACGCGGAGGGCTGGGTGAGAATCCGCACGGCGGAGATCGAGGGCTTTGTCAAATCGGAGTATCTGACGGAGGAATGACCCCTGAAACGGAGGTGGATGCGCATGCGCGCGCGCAGGCTGGCGGGATGGATGATCGTCCTGCTGATCGCGTCGGGCCTATGGTCCGGCGCGCTTGCCGCGTCCGCGCAGCGTGTGGAGACCGCCGCCGCAGTGCTGGAGGCCGGTGCGATGGCGCGGATCGAGCTTTCGCAGACGCCGGTGGAGTATGTGTATACGCCCTTGGCCAACGGCCTCTACGACGTGCACGTCTTTCCCGTCTCCGACGCGCCCCGCGCGCGGGCGGAGCTGTGGGACGGCGACGACCTGCTGGCGGCGGGCGACGGCCTGCTGAAGCTGCTCAGCTGCCGGCTGAACGCGGGCACGCCGTATACGCTGAAGCTGTCGGGCACGGGAACCGTGCGGCTGGAGGTGGCGCGCGAGACGCTGAGCCGCTGCTTCGACATGCCGCTGGAGCTGGAGGACGGGGGCGGCTATTCCAAGCTGATCGCCCGGGAGGGCGACGTGCACTGGTACGCCGTGACGGCGCAGAGCTCCGGCGCGGCGCTGCTGGCCTGCGCGCCGGAGACCGCCGGACTGCGGGTGCAGACCTGGCTGTTCGATGAGCGGGGCCGGCTTCTGGGAACCGGCGAGACGCTGCCCTCCGGCTCGGCGGTGCTCAGCGCCGCGTTTGAATCCGGCGGAAGCTATTTCGTCCGCGTGGCGGGCTACGGCGGGGCCAAGGGCAAGTACGCCCTCACGCTGCGGCGCAGCGAAAGCGCGGCCCGTCCGGAGTCGGTGCGCCTGTCGGCGGAGGAGCTGACCATTTCCGGCTGCGCCGCCGAGGAGCTGACCGCGTCGGTGGAACCGGCGGACGCCTGCGGGCTGGTGTTTCTGGACAGCTCCGCCCCGGAGGTGGCCGAGGCCCGCGACGGCGGCTTCGTGGAGGGCCGCAGGGCGGGCTTCGCCGTGATCACCGCCTATGCCTACGGCGGCGCGCGCTCCACCTGCCGCGTGACGGTGGAGCCCGTGGCGGTGGAGGGCGTGGCCTTTTCGGGGAATGCGGTTGAAGTGACGGAGGGCGACAGCCGCGCGCTGATCGCGAACCTGGTGCCCGCCAACGCCACCGACCGCCGGGTTGTCTACGCGTCCTCGGACGAGGGGATCGTGACCGTGGATGGAAACGGCGTCATCACCGGCGTGAACGACGGCGCCGCCTCCGTGATCGTGACCGCGCTGGACGGCGGCGCAGCCGACGAAATCGCCGTGCGGGTGCGCCCGGCGAAGCCCCGGTACCGCGCGCTGATCATCGGCGAGCAGAACTACGCGCCCACGGTGGAGGCCGAGCGCACGGGCTCCGTGAAATCGGTGGAGGGCGTGATGTCGCTGCTGAACTCCATGTCCTTCGACGGCAGCGGCTTTACGGTGTCCACGCTGATGGATGCGTCCCGGGATCTGGCGCTGTCGACGGTGCGGAAGGTGTTCGCCGACGCGCGCGAGGACGACGTGTCGCTGGTGTACATCACCAGTCACGGCTTCTACCGCGCGGGCATGACGTTTTTCGTGATGGCCGACGGCTCGGTGCTGTCCGCGCAGGATCTGGAGCAGGCGCTCAGGAGAATCCCCGGCGACGTCGTGCTGCTGGTGGACTGCTGCGGCAGCGGCGGCGTGCTGGGCGAGGCCGGAGGGCCCGAGGATCTGCTGGAGGGCGTGACGGGCGTGTTCCAGGGAACGGTGGGCGGCGCGAGCGTGCGCGGCAGCAAGTATCGCGTGATCGCCAGCGCGCGGCTGGATCAGGACTCCTATCGCATCGGCTTTGCCGGAGAGGAGAGCATGTCCACGGTGTTCGCCCGGGCGCTGTGCGACGCGGCCGGTTGGAATCTGGATCTGAACGCGCCCTCGGCGCTGAACGCCGACGCGGACTACGACGGCCGGATCACGCTGGACGAGCTGGACAGCTATCTGACGCGCCGCGTGATGTGGTATCTGAATCTGGCGGGCGACTATGCGCAGAGCGTCTGCGTGTATCCGAAGAACGATTCCGCAGTGATTTTTGCCAGAACGTCGGAATAATTCTCTTTATACAAAGGAAGGAATGTCATTATGAAGAAAATCGGATTCATCGGCATGGGCAACATGGCGCGGGCCATCGCGAAGGGCGTCGTGAACGGCGGCGCGGCGGAGCCGGAGGCGCTGAGCGCCTATGCGCCGCACTATGATCGGCTGAACGAATTCTGCGCGCCGCTGGGCATTCACGCGTGCAGGAGCGTGTTCGAGCTGCTGGAGCGATCGGACGCGGTGGTCATGGCGGTGAAGCCCTACGTGATGGAGGGCGTGCTGGCGGAGATTCGCGAGGCGCTGAAGGGGAAGGCGGTGCTCAGCGTGGTGGCGGGCTACACCTGCGCGCGGTACAGGCCGCTGGTGGATGAGTCCGTGCGCGTGCAGTACATCATGCCGAACACGCCCTGCGGCGTGGGCGCGGGCATGCTGCTGTTCGAGGAGGAGACCACGCTGACGGACTCCGAGCGGGAGGAAGCGGTGAAGCTGTTCAGCGCGCTGGGCGCGGTGGAGACGCTGCCCTCCCGGCTGATGGGCGCGGCGATGGCGATCTCGGGCTGCGGCCCGGCGTTTGTGGCGATGATGATCGAGGCGATGGCGGACGCGGGCGTGAAGCACGGCCTGCCGCGAGCCACGGCGTATCGCCTGGCGAGCCAGACCGCCGTGGGCACGGGACGGCTCCAGCTGGAGACCGGCATGCATCCCGGAGAGATCAAGGACGGCGTGTGCTCCCCGGGCGGCACCACGATTCGCGGCGTGGAGGCGCTGGAGGCCTGCGGCATGCGCCACGCCTTCTGGGAAGCGGTCAACGCCACGCTGAAGGGCTGAGATGGAGGAAGGCTCTCCGCGCAAAAGCGGAGGCCTTCCTTTTCTGTACAGCGTCCGGCACATAACCGGGGGGATGGAAGGATTCTGATCGAAAACGGCTGACATCTGCCGCGGTTTGCGGCATGGAGGCCTGCGGCATGCGCCACGCCTTCTGGGAAGCGGTCAACGCCACGCTGAAGGGCTAAGATGGAGGAAGGCTCTCCGCGCAAAAGCGGAGGCCTTCCTTTTCTGTACAGCGTCCGGCACGTGGCCGGGGGGATGGAAGAATTCTGATCGAAAAGGGCTGACATCTGCCGCGGTTCGCGGCGCTGGAGGCCTGCGGCATGCGCCACGCCTTCCGGGAAGCGGTCAACGCCACGCCGAAGGGCTGAGATGGAGGAAGGCTCTCCGCGCAAAAGCGGAGGCCTTCCTTTTCTGTACAGCGTCCGGCACGTGGCCGGGGGGATGGAAGGATTCTGATCGAAAACGGCTGACATCTGCCGCGGTTCGCGGCGTGGAGGCCTGCGGCATGCGCCACGCCTTCCGGGAAGCGGTAAACGCCACGCTGAAGGGCTGAGATGGAGGAAGGCTCTCCGCGCAAAAGCGGAGGCCTTCCTTTTTTTGCGCAGCGTCCGGCATATAACCGGGAGGATGGTAAAATTCGGATCGAAAACGGCGGACATCTGCCGCGGTTCGCGGCGCTGGAGGCCTGCGGTATGCGCCACGCCTTCTGGGAAGCGGTCAACGCCACGCTGAAGGGCTGAGATGGAGGAAGGCTCTCCACGCAAAAGCGGAGGCCTTCCTTTTTTGCGCAGCGTCCGGCGTGTGTCCGGGGGGGATGGTAGAATTCGCAGCGAAAGCGGTTGACATATCGGGCGTATGGAGATATACTTTCCATATCCCCCCATGGGGGATATGGAAAGGGGGGATGTGCGTGGCCAGGCGGAGGGGAATCGTCTGCGCGCTGCTGGCGGCGGCGTTTTACGCGCTGAATGCGCCGGCCGCGAAGCTGCTGCTGGGGTGCGTGGAGCCGACGATGCTGGCGGCGCTCCTGTATCTGGGCTGCGGTGCGGGCATGGCGGCGCTGGGCGCGGCGCGGCGGAACCGGCCGCAGGAGGGTCTGACCCGCAGAGAGCTGCCGTATGTGGTCGCGATGGTGGCGCTGGACGTCGCCGCGCCGATCGCGCTGATGCTGGGCCTGAGCCTGTCGGATTCCGCCAGCGTGTCGCTTCTGAACAACTTCGAGATCGTCGCCACGTCGCTGATTGCGCTGGCGGTGTTCGGGGAACGGGTGTCGAAGCGGTTGTGGATGGGAATCGGGCTGGTGACGGCGTCGAGCGCGATGCTGTCGCTTCAGTGCGAGGGCGGGCTGACGCTGAACGTCGGCGCGCTGTTCGTGCTGGCGGCCTGCGTGTGCTGGGGCTTTGAGAACAACTGCACGCGGGTGCTTTCCGGAAAGGATCCGCTGAAGATCGTGGTGATCAAGGGCATATTTTCCGGCCTGGGGTCGCTGCTGGTGGCGCTGACTGTGGGCGAGCGGTTTCCCGGGGCGAAGGATGTGCTGATGGCGCTGCTGCTGGGGTTTGCGGCGTACGGGCTGAGCATTTTCTTCTATATTCATGCGCAGCGTCGGCTGGGCGCGGCGCGTACCAGCGCGTACTATGCGGTGGCGCCGTTCATCGGGGTGCTGCTCTCCTGGGCGATCTTCCGGGAGCCGCCTGCGGCATGGTTCCTGGCGGCGCTGGCGGTGATGGCCGCGGGAATCTATGCGGTGACGACGGATGTGCAGTAAAAGGCGCGCGGCGTCTCATGGAATGGCATGAGACGCCGCGCGCTTGTATGGCGGTTCAGATCGGGAGCTCGGCTTCGGGCTCGCGAAGCTCGATGCTGGGCAGATCCTCCAGTGTTTCGATTCCGAAGTGCTTCAGGAATGCGTCCGTCGTCCGATACAGCGTGGGCCTCCCGAGGCTTTCCCGCTGTCCGCACTCCTCGATAAACCCCTTGTTCAGCAGCGACTGCACGGAATAATCGCACTTTACGCCGCGAATGGCCTCGATATCTCCGCGGGTGCACGGCTGGCGGTACGCGATGATCGACAGCGTTTCCAGCACCGCCTGGGACAGCGGGCGCTTCTGCAGCGGCTGCAGAAAGGCCTCCACCTGCGGCGCGAACGCCGGGCGGATGGACAGAAACACCGATTCGCCGCTGCGGTTGAGCTGAATGCCGCGGCCCTCCAGCGTCAGGTGGTCGGACAGCTGCTCCAGCGCCTCCTGCATTTCCGACGCAGTCAGGTTCATGGCGTGGGCCAGATCCTCCACCCGCACCGGATCTCCGGCCACAAACAAAATCGCTTCCACAATCGCGCCCAGGTTTTCCATAAATCCACTCCTGTTCAAGCTCGGTTTATCGTTCCGGCAGCAGCCGCTCCACGCGCATGCGCAGGCCGTACTTCTCCCGCAGCGCGGCGATGCGGGGCATCATTTCGGATTTGTGATGCGCGTCGATGGCGGACTGATCCCGCCAGCGGTCGATGAGCAGCACGGTCTCCGGGTCGTCCATCGGGAAGAAATATTCATACCGCTCGTTGCCCGGCTCGGCGCGCACCTGTTCCACCAGCCCGCTGGAGACCATCTCCGCGGCGAATGCCCGCGCGCTGCCGTTGCGCCCGGTATAGTAGATATTCACAACAATGCTCATCGCAATCCCCCGCTTTCTCCATAGCTCCTCCCGAGGTCAACGGGAAATCGGGCCGCCTTCCGGCCCAATTTCCCCCATGTCAGACAAACCCATCCCGAGGTCAACGCGAAATCGGGTCGCCTTCCGACCCGATTTCGCCCACGTCCAAACGCACGATCATGCTCAATCCCAATATCCCCCAGGCAGGTTTTCTAGGGAGGGGGCGCGGGGGAGGGATTTCTTTTTTCTAAAAGAAATCCCTCCCCCGCAAAAACCCGTCAATCACTCGTTCTTCAGCGCGGCGTCGAAGGCCACGTTGGAGGGCTCGAAGTTGATTTTGCGGGTGAATTCGCAGGCTTCCTTGGCGCCGAACATGCGCTCCATGCCAGAGTCCTCCCATTCGACGCAGAGGGGGCCGTGGTAGCCCATCTGATGATGGCGTCGAAGTCGACGTCGCCGTGGCCGAGGGAGACGAAGTTCCAGCCGCGGCGGGTATCGCCGAACTCGATGTGGGAGCCGAGGATGCCGGCGCGGTCGTCCTTATTGATCTTGACGTCCTTCATGTGGACGTGGTAGATGCGGTCGGCGAAGTCGCGGAGGAAGATGGCGGGGTTGACGCCCTGCCAGAGGAGGTGGGAGGGGTCGAAGTTGATGCCGAGGGTGGGACGGTAGTCGAGGGTCTCGAGGAGCTTTTTGGTGGACCAGTAGTCGAAGGCGATCTCGGTGGGATGTACCTCGAGGGCCAGCTTTACGCCGCACTCATCGTAGACGTCGAAGATGGGGGTCCAGAGCTCCTTGATCTTCTGGAAGCCTGCGTCGACCATTTCCTGGGTGGTCTGGGGGAAGGAGTACCACATGGCCCAGATGGGAGAGCCGAGGAAGCAGGTGACGACCTTGACGCCCAGCAGCTGGGCGGCGCGGGCGGTGGTCTTCATGAAGTCGGTGGCCCACTCGCGGATCTTCTCGGGCTGGCCGGAGATGGCGTTGGGGGCGAAGTTGTCCAGGCGGGGATCCCAGTTGTCGCCCACGCACTGACCGGCGAGGTGCGCGGACAGCGCGCCGATCTGCATGTCGTACTTGGCGAGGATGGCCTTGAAGCTCTCGCGATAGGCTTCGTCGGAGACGATCTTGTAGACGTCCACGTGGGCCTGCGTCGCGACCTCGAAGCCGTCGTAGCCTAGCTCGTGCATTTTCGCGCAGAGCTGATCGAAGGGGATGTCGCCGAACTGGCCGGAACAGATGTTTACGGGTCTCTTGCTCATGGGAATTACCTCCTGTTGATTGGTCGATGGTGATTTGAAATGCGCGGGTTCGCGCGATGGGATGCGGGGTTTGAGGATACGGCGGGGCGTGCGTTGCTGCTTTCCCCGCGCGTGCGCAGGGAAAGGACGCTGCGGGCGCGCCCGACTGCCGCGCTCGGATGTGGGCGGAGCGCTGGGATGCGGGCGGCACGGTCGGGTTTCAGGCGGGCGCGCCTGGGGTTCACGGGGATACGGCGGGCAGGGGCGCCGCCCCTGCACCCCGCCAAAGGGGATGATCCCCTTTGGAAACCTTCACTTGCCTCCGGCGGGCAGGGGCAGCGCCCCTGCACCCTGCCAAAGGGGATGATCCCCTTTGGAAAC
>SFJH01000063.1 GCA_004555155.1 Clostridiales bacterium | reverse complement strand
AAATCCGTTCCGTCAAAAAACGCAGACCTTGACGGCTTGAATATGTGGCCGTCAAGGTCGTCAAATCTGCAATAAATTGGCAATGCGAACCAACACAGGGTTTCGCGCCGCCACCACGGCGGCACGAAATCCGTCACCTAAGCGCGGCAGCAAGTGCGCCCAGCCTCAGGCTGGTTGGAAGAGGAGGATGCCGATGAGGCCGGGGCCGGTGTGAACGGCGAGGGAGGCGTTGATCTGCTTTTCGAGGAGGATCTGGGCCTTGGGGTAGAGCTGCCTGAGCTGGCCGACGACCTCGTGAGCGACCTCGGGGGCGCTGCCGTGCATGACGGCGAGGAAGGTCTCGCGGTGGGCGTCGCAGTGCTCGGCAACGCATTCCAGGAGTTTTTTCAGACCGCGCTTCTGGCCGCGGATCATGGAGACGGTGTGGTAGATGCCCTGCTTGTTGCAGGAGATGATGGGCTTGATGTTCAGCAGCGAGCCGATCACGCCCGTCACGCGGCCGATGCGTCCGCCGGCGCGCAGGTAATCGAGGGTATCCATATAGTAGAAGATGCGGGAATTCTCGATGTTCGATTCGACATTGGCGCAGACCTCGGAGAACGACAGGCCGCGCTTGATCAGCATCGCCGCGTGGATCGCCAGTACGCCCGCGCCGATGGAGATGTTCTTCGTGTCCACCACGTGGGATTCGACGCCTTCCACCTCGCTCAGCGCCGCGCACACGTTCTGGTACGTGCTCGACAGCCCCGACGAGATGCACACCGCCAGGATGCGATTGTAGCCCTCCGCCTTCAGCGACTCCGCCGCCTCGGTGATCTCCGCGAAGTTCGGCGTGGAGGTCTTCGGGATTTGTCCAGGAAAACGCTCGTAGACCAGCTGCGGTTCGATGTTCACTCCGTCAAGGTACTCGCCGTCGTCGTACAGGATCTTCAGGGGCAGTGCGCGTATGCCCAGCCTCTCGATCAGGGCCTGCGACAGATCGCTGCCTGAATCCACCAGAATTGCGATTTTTTCCATGACAGTCTCTCCTAGTTTTCGATACCATTTATGATTGTATCATACAGCCATCGATAAATCAATAGCCCGCCGGATAATTCAGAAATTATCCCGAAAAACAGCCGTATTCAGACATATTTTTCGTCACTTTCCGCCCGAAAATTCCTCCCGCACCCCAAAACAAACGCAGACCTTGTCGGCTGGCGCATATGGCCGACAAGGTCGTCAAATCTGAGAAATGTTCTGCAAGAAACGCAGCGAAGGATTCAAGGCGCTACCACAGCGCCGAAGAATCCGTCACCTAAACGCGGCAGCAAGTGCATGAAGGCTCAGCCTTCACGTCAGGTCTGAGGCAAGAAACGCAACGAAGAATCCGAGCGGCAACCACCGCCGCGTGGCCCCAAAACAAACGCAGACCTTGTCGGCTGGCGCATATGGCCGACAAGGTCGTCAGGTTTGAAGAATGCTCTGCAAGAAACGCAACGAAGAATCCGAGCGGCGACCACCGCCGCGTGGGATTCGTCACCCAAACGCGGCAGCAAGTGCGCGAAGGCTCAGCCTTCAAAAGTCGTGGATGAGGGAGAAATTGCGGACGATGTAGTCGACGCCGCTCCAAACGGTCATTGCGGCGGAGACGTACATGACTGCGTCGGCAATGATCACGCCGGGCTGACCGCAGAGCGGCTCGCCGGAGACGGGCGTGAGCAGGAGCAGCAGGATCACGGCGGCCATCTGCGTCACCGTTTTGATCTTGCCCAGCCAGCCGGCCGCGATGACCTTGCCCGCGTCCGCGGCTACCAGCCGGAACCCGCTGATCGCAAACTCCCGCGCCAGCATCAGGATGCACACCCAGCTCGGCATGCGCCCCTGGCCCACCAGCACCACCAGCGCGCTCATCACCAGCAGCTTGTCCGCGATCGGGTCGATGAACTTGCCGAAGTTCGTCACCAGCCCCCGCCGCCGCGCTATCTGCCCGTCCAGCATGTCCGTCAGCGACGCCGCGCAGAACACCACCAGCGCCACAATCTGCGCCCACTGCGCTTCCATCAGCGCAAATACCACAAACACCGGTATCATGCAGATCCTCAGCATCGACAGCCTATTCGGTAAATTCACATCACACCTCCCCCAGGGGCTCTGCCCCTGGACCCCGCCAGAGAACCTGAGGTTCTCTGGACTCTCCCAGTCTATGTTACGTGGTTCGTGTTGGGATGATACGTTCCTATTTTAGGGGGAAATCGTGCCGCCGTGGTGGCGGCACGATTTCCCGGTTGACGATTGCCTGGGAGAGGAACGGGGGCTGGCCCTGTCTCTCCCAGTCTATGTTGCGTGGTTCGTGTTGGGATGATACGTTCCTGTTCAGGGGGAAATCGTGCCGCCGGGGTGGCGGCGCGATTTCCCGGTTGACGATTGCCTGGGAGAGGAACGGGGGCTGGCCCTGTCTCTCTCAGTCTATGTTGCGTGGTTCGTGTTGGGATGGTTCGTTCCTGTTCAGGGGGAAATCGTGCTGCCGGGGTGGCGGCGCGATTTCCCGGTTGACGATTGCCTGGGAGAGGAACGGGGGCTGGCCCTGTCTCTCCCAGTCTATGTTGCGTGGTTCGCGTTGGGATGGTTCGTTCCTGTTCGGGGGGAAATCGTGCCGCTGTGGTGGCGGCGCGATTTCCCGGTTGACGATTGCGCTCGAAAGAATTGCAGGGACTCTCCTGATCTTTGGTGCACGGTTGCTTTAATCAATTACTTCGCCGTACAGGTCGTAGGCCTCTGCGCCGGTGATTTGGACGTTGACGTATTCGCCGGGGGTGAGTTCGCGGTCGGCGTCCAGCCAGATGCAGCCGTCGCACTCGGGGGCTTCGTAGATGGAGCGGCCGTAGGGGCGGCCCTCGTCGATGCCGTCCACCAGCACCTCGCAGGTGGTGCCGATGCGCGCCTCGTTGATCTCCATGGAGATGGACTGCTGGAGCATCATCAGCTGGTCGAGGCGGCGGTTTTTGACCTCCTCGTCGATCTGGTCGGGCATTTTTGCGGCGGGCGTGCCCTCCTCGGCGGAGTAGGTGAACGCGCCGAGGCGGTCGAACCGGGCTTCCTTGACGAAGTTCAGCAGCGTTTCGAACTGCGCGTCGGTTTCGCCGGGGAAGCCGACGATCATGGTGGTGCGCAGCAGGATGCCGCGCTTGCGGCACTCGGCCAGGCGCGATTTGATCCAGTCGGAGCTGCCGCGGCGGTTCATGCGCTTGAGCAGGTCGTCGTCGATGTGCTGCAGCGGCAGGTCGAGGTAGGGCGCGACCTTGGGCAGGCGCTGGATGGTATCGAGGAGCCGGTCCTCGGTGGAGTCGGGATAGCAATAGAGCACGCGCACCCAGTGGAGCTTTTCGATGGCGCTGACGGCTTCGAGCAGCTCGGGCAGGAGGTAGTGGCCGTCGCCGAGGTCGCAGCCGTAGCGGGAGGTATCCTGGGCGATGAGCGTGATTTCGGTGACGCCCTGATCGGCCAGGCGGCGGCACTCGTCGACGATATCGTCGAAGGGGCGCGAGGCATAGCGGCCGCGGATGAGCGGGATGGCGCAATAGGTGCAGCGGTTGTCGCAGCCGTCGGAGATTTTGACGTAGGCGGAATAGCCGGCGGAGGTGAGCACGCGGGGGGTGCTCAGGAAGCGCGGGCCGTTGGCGGTATAGCAGGGGCGGAGGTTTTTGTCGGCCTCGGCGAGCATTTCGGACAGGCGCGCGTACTCGGCCACGCCGAGGATGCCGTCGATCTCGGGGATCTCGTCCATGAGCGCGGTGGGGTAGCGCTGGGCGAGGCAGCCGGTGACGAAGAGTTTTTTCAGGTGGCCGGTTTTTTTGTATTGGGACATTTCGAAGATGGCTTCGATGGATTCTTCCTTGGCGGACTCGATGAAGCCGCAGGTATTGACGAAGATGATATCCGCCTCGGCGGGATCGGAGACGATTTCCATGCCCTGTTGGCACAGCATGCCGAGGAGGTTTTCGGAATCGACCAGATTTTTGGCGCAGCCGAGAGAGACAAGGCCGACTTTGTTGTTCATGAAGGTTCACCTCAGATTGATGTTTAACGGGGTAGTATTCGCCATGGGAGTGGGTTTTTCCTGCTTGTGAGCGAAGAAACCTCTGCCCAAGCGCGGCAGCGGGAGGGTGTCCAGAGGGCGAAGCCCTTTGGCGCAGTCCAGGGCGCGCAGCCCTGGCCGCCGGAGGCACCCGTGGAACGCTGAAACGGCGGCAGCAGGAGAAGGGTCCAGGGGGATCATCCCCCTGGCGGGGTGCAGGGGCAGCGCCCCGCCCGCCGGAGGCACTCGTGGAGCGCTGAAGAAAAGGCAGAATAGAAACGGCGGCAGCAGGAGAAGGAGTCCAGAGGGGATCATCCCCTCTGGCGGGGATCCAAGGGGCAGCGCCCCTTGGGCTCATCACAGCGCTGTACCACACCCCCGAATCAAAAGCGCGCCCGAACCAAACTTCCTGCGTGGAAGAAACAAACAATTCTGCACAACGTCCCCTGCGTGCAAAGTCGGGCGCGCAGCTAACTTAGGCGCGTCCCCGGAGGAAAATCCAAAGAGCGCCAGCGATTTTGGATTTTCCTCCG
>SFJH01000001.1 GCA_004555155.1 Clostridiales bacterium | reverse complement strand
GCTCAAAAGGACTTCCTTTGGATACCAGAACTTCTCTCATTTCCGCAAGAGAATTTTGTTATCTTTCTCTTTTCACCCCTACATTTGACACAGAGCCTTTATATGGAGATGGGTTTGAAGAAATGTATTCTGCTCTTGTGTCAGAACCATAAGAAAAGCGCCCTTCCCTCTCAGGAAGAGCGCTCATGGCAGGGGCAGTAAGATTCGAACTCACAACAAAGGTTTTGGAGACCCACGTGTTACCATTACACCATGCCCCTATGCTCTCTCGAACGGATATTATTATACCTCAAAACGGGGCGGATGTCAATAGGGAAAATCAAATCTTTCCATCTTTTGTTGTAGGACTACATTACATCTTGGAAAAGGAAGCAAAAAAGATGAGATTAGAGAACCAATCTGATATAGTAGAGTCGCGACACAAAACGAACAGAGAGGAAGTCCAAATCTCATGAACAGGCTCACACAGGACATAAAATTCCGCTGATCTCTGATGCAAGATGCGGAGAAATATGGAGTGGCCCGGGCTAGTCGGAAGTATAACAAAGGGGCGTCCTGCAGCTGGTTCTTGAAGGCGGGATATGACGGAAGCGTTGAATCGCTGGCATGCCGGCCGTGGCAGCCGCATAGTCATCCGAACCAGCCTACTGAAGCTCATCCGGAACATGCGCTGCTGCGGCTTCGAGTTCGGCATTCGTCCCTATACCCCGCGCCACAATGGCAGGGTCGAGCGTAGGCGCCGTTCCAGTCTTTCACCAAAGCTGTAGGAGCTTTCGGCGAATGCGCCCTCTTGCCTGATTTTCCCAAAGATTTCGTATCATTTGTTATGCTTCAAAATCATTGAAAAAAAACAAAAAACTCCCGCTGTCGATTTCGCACATAAAGCTTGACAGCGATGTTTAATTAATATTATAATATGATTATTGACTGTGAAAATTTGTGCTGTGGCAATAAAGGCGAATGCTTTTTGACGAGGGGCGTCGGCATGAGAAATGAGCGCTATCTTCGCTTATGGGGGCCTGTTGAGTCATACTCCTGGGGAACCGCCGTTGTGATGGCAGATCGTCAGATCAAACGAGCGATCCAGAATCGCACAGTGTATTTTGACGACAGCATGGGGAATGCCAAGGCGGTTGTGATCTACAAGCGGACGGGCAAGTGGTTTATGATTTCCGGCGGCTGGGGAAACGATAACGTATGCACCTGTATGATGGGCGCAGCCTGCGGCGATGTTGCAGGATCGGTCTACGAGTGGCACAATATCAAGCACAAAACGGACAAGGATAGCCTGATTCAGGCGCATGCGAGATTCACGGACGATACGGTCATGACCTGTGCCGTGGCAGAGGGAATGCGCCGGGGATTGAGCCGGCTTCCCAGGGATTGGATGGATGCACCGGAGGCGGAGGACATACTGTATTCCTCCATACGGGACAGTCTTTTGCTCTATGGCAGAAAGTATCCGCATGCCGGTTATGGCGGCGCTTTTCGGCGCTGGTTGGCATCCCCTCTTCCGCAGCCTTACAACAGCTGGGGAAACGGCTCTGCGATGCGTGCATCCTATGCCGGCTGGGCTGCGCTTTCGCTGGCGGAAGCTGAAAAGCTGGGAGAGATCTCTGCGAAGGTAACGCACAATCACCCCGAGGGAATCAAGGGCGCCGTTGTTGTTGCGGGATGCATTTTTCATCTGCGCAATGGCGCAAGCAAGCAGGATATCTATGCGTATGCCAGCAAATTTTATGATCTGGACTTTACGCTGGATGAAATCAGAGCGGAATACGAATTTGATGTTTCCTGTGCTGGCTCTGTTCCGCAGGCAATCAAGGCATTTCTCGAGGGAGAGAGCTTTGCAGACGTGCTCGCCTGCGCAATTTCGATTGGAGGCGACAGCGATACCATTGCCGCAATCGCCGGCAGCATTGCTGAAGTCATCTATCCAATTCCACAGGGACTGCGCGGCAGGGTGATTGACCGAATGGATGAATTCCTGCTCAATACGATTGTCGAAGCGGTGGATTTTGTAGATCGTCGGCTTCCTGAATGACGAGCGCCCGTGCATGGCCAGAAGCGCTCGCACATCCTTGACAACGGGCATTCCCTTTGAAAAAAAATCTGCCGGAATTGTCTTTCCGACCTTTGGGAAAGACAGCTTTGGCAGATGCTTATACCATCATTTCCTCATCAACGTCATGCTGCAGATTCGTTTGCTATCGTCCGATCTGTCTCTCTGCCATCCTTCGCGTCATACTAGCTTCAAAGCGCTCTGTCCGACGTGAACAGGCCTTCCGGATTGATGGCCTTTACGGAGAGCTCCGGCAGACAATGACGCCCTGGATTCCTTTCTTTTCCAGCAAATGGGCGATCTATGCATTGTGATATCCGGCGTTCATGTCCGGTCCCTGCAGACGATTTGCGCATAATGATTGATCGCATCTGAGGAGAGGGGAATAAAGTCAGAATGTGTTTCGGAACGATGGAACGCATCTAAGGAGGAGCTGCCATGAACAAGGTTCAGGTTCTAAATCACGCAAAGAATTACATGGACATGCTGGCACAGGGCGTAGATCCGATCAGTAATGAAAGAATCGAAACAGATTCTGTTGTTCTTCAGCCGCGGATGCAAAAATGCTTTGCTTTCGTTGCGGGGATTCTTGACGAGATGATAAAGAATCATGGATTTATTGCGCTCTCATCGGACGATGCTGTTCGCTATGAAGTGATTGAAAAGAAATCTGCGTTTTCTCTGAGCAGAGAGCAGGTGCACCGCATCTCCGTTTCCGCAAAGCCGGTCACTCCCTATGCCTTTCTGAACAACATCAATCGAGTGGTTGATGGAAAACGAATGGAAAAGCTATCTTCCAAATCCATCAATGCATGGCTTCTGGCACAAGGTCTGATCATCGAAACGAAGGAACCTGCGATGATCAATCGAACCATCCGCAGGCTTACGGACAAATCCTCAGAAATCGGCATTCAGGAGGAAGAAATCACCGACGCCAAGACGGGCGAGGTCAAGAAGCGGATGGTTCTTACATTGCAGGCTCAGGCATATTTGCTGGAGCATTTGGATGAGATTGCCGCCTATCCCCGCCGGTGAAGGAGAATCAGCAAAACAGAGATACGCTCAAGGGCCTTCTTTCCTTACGCGCTCAATCAGCTCCATGGAGGGTACGCGGGTGTGGACGCTGCCTTTGGTGAGAATCCCGGCCTCTCTGGCGCGGATTTTTTCCGGTCAGATGGCATAGGGGACAGGCTGATCGACGGATCAGGGATGGTGATAGCAGGATATGAAGCGCATGAACAAAGAAGACCCTCTCTTAAATCGCAAAGGGTTGAAAGGATGATTGCATATAAGCATTGCGGTGCGAGTTCATATTCCTGAGGCAATGAGGAATAGACGGTCTGACAATATCCATAAAAACGGGCGAACGGATTCCTATGGTTTCCGTTCGCCTGTTTTTGTTTGCTGTTCGATGATGCCGTTGGGACTCGGCTATATCTTCGGCGTGTCGCGATGAGCTGTCAAGGGACGCAGGCATTCATGCCGTCGGCAGCGGACATGGATCAGGCTGCGAATGGGCGGTTTCCTGCGCATACAGCCGTGAAGGCTTTATCGATACAGCCTGACCTCTCGCAGAATCGGCGTGTCGACGGCCTCGTCGATCACCAGCCGTGCGCCGCATATCGTCCGGTTGACGGGCACGATGCGCTTGTGACCGATGGATCGCGCTTCGAAGAGCGGCTGCCAGCCCTCTCCGGCGTCGATCTCCACATGAAAGCGACGAACGCGCTGGCCATAATGGATGTCCTCGGCGATGACCAGATTCCGGATGCTTTCGGGCTGTTGGAGCTCCAATGCAAAGCGCATCCCGGTTCCGCGCACACTGGCGGCCGGATCGCGATACAGATCGCGCACGAGCTCGCCAAAGCGGAGAAATTGCCGCTCGTCCTCCTCTCCGGGAAGTGGCCGCGCTGGTCGATGCACATGCCCAGCAACAGATTCGAATTGCGACCTACAGAGGTCAGATAGGTATCCATCAATTCCTCCGCGGTATACACCAGATGATCCTCTCCGGCCTGCCAGAACCAGCCGCCGCCCAGGGCGCTCTGCTTGCGGCTGGCCATGTCGGTCTCGGCAGGAATCCAGTATGCGCCGTCGGGACGGCCGATTCCGGTTTCATCGACGCTGGTATCCGCGAAACCGGTGGAGCCGGTGCCTGCCGTGGACCAGCAATCGATGGGCGCGCAGCCGTTTTCATTGCCGACCCAACGCAGATTGGTGGGATGGCCGCTGGGGCCCTGAAAACAGATGGCGTTGGGCTGATATTTCCGGAGCAGTCCCAGAATATCCGGGCCGCCCATCTCCAGCGGAACCACCTCGCCGTCAAACCAGATCTCAAACATCTCGCCATACTGGCTCCACAGTTCGGTCAGCTGACGGGTGACCATGCCCACGTACTGCTGATAATGCGCCGACCGGTAGTCGATCTCCTCGTCGTCGTTGATGCCGCAATGGGTATTGCAGCCTGTGGAATAGTACAGTCCCGGGCGCACGCCGTATTTTTTGCACGACTCGACAAAGTCCTTCACGACGTCCGCCTGGCCGTTCCGATAGGGGGATTTCGCCATGGAATAGTCGTTTTCCTTCGTGGGCCACAGAGAAAAGCCTGAGCAATGGTTGGTCACCAGCACGGCATATTTCGCGCCCATTCTTCCTGGCGGGATGTTGGCAGCGGATAGCGATTCATAGGCATTCTGTCCTTTCAGCGGTTTTGTTTACTGCCGGTACAGGCTGCTGTGGCCGCAGGCAGATCACAGCTTGTCAGAACGGCGTTTTGCAGGGGGGGTTACAGAAAAAATGTTCCTGAACCACTTGACATTATAGCCGACTTTAATGTTATCCTATCTGTAAACAAAGTCAATAGCGACATGAGAGAGGAGCGAAGGACAAATGAAATATCGCGTCGTTCCGCGCGGCGGAGAGAAGATCAGCATCATCGGAATGGGTTCTTCCGTGATTGGCGCAAAGCCGCAGGAGGAGATCATCGCAACAGTCCGCGAGGCGGTGAAAAGCGGAGTGAATTTCTTCGATATGGCGGGCGGCCACGCGTCCATCTTTGAAGCCTACGGAAAGGCGCTGGAGGACTGCAGGGAGCAGGTCTATCTGCAGATCCACTTCGGCGCGAACTATACCACCGGCGAATACGGATGGACGACGAAGCTCGAAGATATCAGAAAATCCGTTGCCTGGCAGATGGAGAAGCTGAAGACCGACTACATCGACTTTGGATTCATTCACTGTCTGGACGAGCAGGGCGATCTGGATGCGTATATGAAAAACGGCGTGCTGGATGATATCCTGGATCTGAAGAAGAAGGGCGTTGTCCGCCATATCGGCCTGTCTTCCCACACGCCTGCACTGGTGCACAGGGTGCTGGACATGGGCATCGTGGACATTGTGATGTTTTCGATCAATCCCGTCTACGATTACGGACAGGGGGATTACGGCATCGGGAGCGCGTCCGAACGGCAGGAGCTGTATTGCCGCTGCGAACGGGAAGGCGTGGCGATCTCCGTGATGAAGCCGTTCTGCGGCGGCCAGCTTCTGGATGCGCAGAAATCGCCGTTCAAGCGGGCGCTGACGAAAAATCAGTGCATCCAGTATGCGCTGGACAAGCCCGGCGTGGTTGCGGTTCTGCCCGGCTGCGGCAGCCTTGCGGAGCTGCGGGAGGTTCTCGGGTATCTGAACGCCCCCTTTGAGGAGCGCGACTACTCCGTCATCAGCACCTGTACGCCGGAGGATACGAAGAACAAGTGCGTGTATTGTCAGCATTGCCATCCCTGTCCGAAGGGACTGGATATTGCGCTGATGAACAAGTACTACGATCTGGCGAGACTGGGCGACGCGCTGGCGAAGGAGCACTATCTGACGCTGACGCAGACGGCGGGGGAATGCGTGCAGTGCGGCCACTGCAACGGCCGATGCCCGTTCCATGTGGATCAGATGAAGCGGATGCGGGAGATCGCAGCGTATTTCGGAAGGTAACCGCGCCGGACGATGCACCGCCGCAGAAGACGATGAGCGCTTCTGAACAGCGGTTTCTTTACACAGGAGGTTGAGACACGGCCATGACGCTCCAACAACTGAACTACATCATCACAATCGCTGAGACCGGTTCGATCAACAAGGCTTCGGAGAAGCTCTATGTCTCGCAGCCTTCATTGACCAGCGCGGTGAAGGATCTGGAGCGGGAGCTGGGGATTATCCTGTTTAACCGAACCGGTCGGGGAGTGACTCTGACCGCGGAGGGAGCGGATTTTCTCCCGCATGCGCGGCAGATCTATCTTCAATATCTGAATCTGATGGAGAAATACGGCAAGGTCGAGAAGCGCAAACAGAAGTTCGGCGTTTCCTGCCAACACTATTCCTTTGCGGTGAAGGCTTTCGTGGAGATGGTGAAGACATATGATATGGCGCAGTATGAATTCGCCATACGCGAAGTGAAAACATCGAACGTCATCAGCGATGTAGCCAGCATGCGGAGCGAAGTGGGAATCCTCTATCTGAGCGACTATAACCGGAAGGCCATCATGAAGCTGCTGAAGTCAAACGGACTGTCGTTCAATCATCTGATCAACTGCAGCGCCTACGTGTATCTGTGGAAAGGGCATCCGCTGGCGGGACGGACGTCGATCTCCTTCCACGATCTCGAGCCGTATCCCTGCCTTTCGTTTGAACAGGGCGACGACAGCTCCTTTTATCTGGCAGAGGAAATCCTCAGCACCAACGACTATCCGCGCAGCATCAAGACGACCGACCGCGCGACCAACCTGAACCTGATGACAGGTCTGAACGGCTACACCCTCTGCTCCGGCATCATCTGCGAGGAGCTCAACGGCTCTGATTATACGGCGATCCCCTATGAGGCGGACAGCAACAATCCCAACAGCATTATGGAGATTGGGTATATCGTGAAGAACAATGCCATCCTCAGCTCGATCGGCGAGAGATATATACTGGAAATCAAGCGCTATCTGGGCAGAGAGGCGCGGACATGAGCGGGGAGTCCGCACCGGGAACCGCAAACAGCCGCATTCGAATTGCTTCGAATGCGGCTGTATCGCGGAAACCGTCCGATGGCGCACAGAGCTTTTCATCCGCGCTTTCCGCGGGCGGATCATCGGAGCATATTCAGGAACTGGGAGATGCGCGGCACGCTGCCGTCGTTCATCTCATTCCAGGTTCCCGCTCTCAGGATCTTGCCTTCGTCAAAGAAGACGATCTTGTCCGCGACCTCCTGGGCAAAGGAGAGCTTGTGCGTGATGATGATGATGGTCTGCTTCTCTGCGCAAAGCTGGCGGATGATGCTCAGAACTTCATATTCCAGCTCGGGATCGAGCGCGCTGGTGGGCTCGTCGAACAGCAGCAGCTCCGGCTTCATGGCCAGCGCCCTGGCGATGGCGACGCGCTGCTGCTGTCCGCCGGAGAGATCCCGGGGCCAGGCGTCCCGCTTGTCGGCCAGGCCGACCTTTTTCAGCAGCAGCTCCGCTTCCTGCACGGCCTGGTTCTTATCCTGTCCCAGCACAGCGACGGGCCCCTCGATGATGTTGCCCAGCACCGTCTTGTGGGGGAACAGCTGAAAGTTCTGGAACACCATGCCCGTTTTCTTCCGCAGCGCGCGCGCTGCGCTGCCGGCATACTTGGGCGGAGCGCCGTTTCCGAAGGTCATCTCCTCGCCGTTCAGATGCACGACGCCGCTGTCCGGCATTTCAAGCAGGTTGATGCAGCGCAGAAAGGTGGTTTTGCCTGAACCGGAAGGGCCGATGAGCACCGTGGTTTTGTGCGCCTCGAAATCCAATGAAACGCCCTTCAGCACATGATTGCTGCCGAAGGTCTTGTGAATGTCCCTGACATAGTACATCTTGCGCTCGCCTCACTTTCCCACTCGAAGCCGTTTTTCACACAGTTTTTGCAGACCGGTCAGCAGCGTGCAGAACAGCAGATAGATCAGCGCAGCTTCGGAATAGATGAGCAGATACTTCAGCGAACTGGCTGCGAATTCCTGCGCCTTTCGGAACATCTCGGCGATCATGATGTTGGATGCCAGCGACGTATCCTTTACCAGGCTGATAAAGGTGTTGAAAAGCGGCGGCACGGACGTCTTTGCGGCCTGCGGCACGATGATCCGCCAGAATGTCTGCTGGTAGGTCATGCCGATGGAATAGCCCGCCTCCCATTGCCCCTTGTCGATGGACAGGATGGCGGCGCGAATGGTCTCCGAGGCATATGCGCCGACGTTCAGCGACAGCGCGATCACACAGGCGATGAGATTGCTGATCTTCATCGGATTGCAGATGCCCCAGTAAACGATAAACAGCTGTACCAGCAGAGGGGTTCCGCGGAAGATCCATACGTAAAACCGCATCAACTGCGAAAGCAGCGGGACGCGGTTGATGATCAGCAGCGCGCTCAAAATGGCGATGACCATGCCGATCGCAAACGAAACCAGGGTAAGCGGTATGGAATAAATCAAGCCCTGCTTCAGCATGGGCCAGAAAGCATTCAGGACAATACGAACTTCTCGAATTTCTAGCAGCGCATTCATCTGCATCACTCCTGCTGTATATTGCAAAAGGACTGCCAAGCGGAAACCCGGCAGTCCGATTGTACCCGTGACTTTGGCGATTACTTCTGGGAGACGTCGATGTTGAAGTACTTCTGGGAAATTCCGGCGATGGTGCCGTCGGCCAGCAGCTCGTCAATCGCGGCGCTGATGGCGTCCCGCAGCTCGTCGCGGCCCTTCTGGATGACCACGGCACTGCTGGTGGCGTCCTCGGACTTCGCCGCAATCTTGGTCGAGTCGAAGTCACCGGTGGTCACCTGCCAGTAGGCGTAGGTCAGTTCGTCGTTCACCGCCGCGTCGGCCTCTCCGCCCTTCACCAGCTCCAGCGCCAGCGCGAAGATATCCTGACCGACGATTTCCGCGCCGTAGCTCTGGGCGAGCGCGTTGTAATTGGAGGTCAGGCCCTCGGCCGCCTTCTTGCCGGCGAGGTCTTCGAAGCTGTGGATGTCTTCGTTATCCGCGGCGACAATGACGATCGGGCGCGTGTAGACATAGGGGGTGGAGAAGTCGTAGGTCTCCAGCCGGGCCTCGGTGATCGTCACCTGGTTCATGATCACGTCGATGGTGCCGGCGTCCAGCGCCGGGAACAGGGAATCCCACGCGCCCTCGACAAATTCCACCTGATAGCCGATCTTCTCGCCGATCGCCTTGGCGACATCGACCTCAAAGCCGGTCAGCTCGCCGGTGTCGTCATGATAGGTGTAGGGGGCATAGGTGCCTTCCATGCCAACCTTCAATACATTTTCCTCTGCGAACGCAGTAACGCCCAGCGCTGCAACGATGACGATGGAAAGAACCAGAGCCAGAATACGCTTCATAGTAAATACCTCCGAACCATAAATTCCTATTTGAATAATAGATTGACATTATTATAGCGTTGCGCCGGATGTGTGTCAAGCGATTTGGGCCCGTCCGGCCCATCACATTTTTCTTTGTCGAGTTATAGGATAAAACTATAACAGAGGCAGTAGAGAACGGAATGCGCCGGAGCGGCAGGGCCTTTGTACCGACGGCGGCGCGCGCGGAGGTATACATCCGGCAATATTATAGAATTTACATCGCCAGAGGTTGAAGTGGCTGGCGGGTGCTGATAGAATAGAAGAGAATACTGCGCGCGCCCCGCCGGGAAGGCGGAGGCGTACGGGAGGATCGAGAATGAAGATTTCAAAGAGAGATGCGCTGGCTTGGTTCGAATTCTTCGCGATGCTGCCGGAGGGCGAGGAGCTGATGCCCTGGCAGCAGGAGATCGTCTACGCGACGTTTGCGCAGATCGAGACGGCGATCGACGCCCGCAATGCCCGGCTCATGGCGGAGATTCCCGGGCTGAAGACGCTGGAGAACCGCACGTACTATGTGGGCAGCGATGACAGATTCCCCCGGGGCTGCCGCTCCTGCCTGCTGGGGACCGGACTGAGCGCGATCCGCAAGACCAATAAGTGCAATATTGAATGCAAATTCTGCTACAACTACGGCGAACTGGATTGCCAGCCGCCCATCGGCGAAGGCATGTGGGAGATCGGCGGCACGAAGTTTCGCGAGGAGGACGTCGATCTGCTCCTGACCATGGGCAACCGGCCGACGGGCGTTTCCTATGTGTATCTGGAGCCGTTCATGGAGATCGGGAAATACGAGGGGATCATTCGCAGATTTCATGCGGCGGGCGTTCACCAGCATCTCTATACCAACGGATTGCTGGCGGACGAGGATTCGCTGCGCATGCTGGGCGAGGCGGGGCTGGATGAGCTGAGGTTCAATCTGGGCGCTTCCAACTGCGCGGACCGGGTGATCGAAAATATCCGCATCGCGAAAAGGGTTATTCCCCGCGTGGGCATCGAGACGCCGATGACGCCGGAGTTCTTTGAGCGCTTTTTCCGGAAGAAGGAGCAGATTCTGTCCACGGGTCTCGACTTCATCAACTGCGCGGAGCTTCACCTGAATCCCAACAACATCGGCAATTATGAAGGCGAAGAGATGTATATCTGCCGTCATGGATATATCTCGCCCATCTGGAGCCGGGAGCTGACGCTGAAGCTCATGCGGATCGCCGCAGAGGAGGGATGGGACGTCGCCGTGCACGACTGTTCCAACCGCACCAAGTTCGCCCGGGATCTGAACCTGCGCGCCAAGGAAGGCGGATGGTTCGGCGCGAGCAGCTACGGATGCGAGTTCCCCGCCACGCCTTACGAGGCATTCCTGCCCATCCTGCGCGATGAAGAATTCCTGTTTCTGGAAGAAGAACCCCTGCCGGAGGGCTATCGCCCCGGCCAGTGGGGATATTGAGGATAGATGATGGAGGAAACTGACATGAATACAAGAGCAATCCCGAGCCCGCGGCAGATCGAGTTTCTGAATTGGGAGTTTGGCGTGTTTTTCCACTTTGGCATTCGCAGCTTCTATCCCGGCCACAAGGACTGGGACAATCTGCCGATGGACGCGGCGGCGTTCAATCCCGACCGGCTGGATTGCGAGCAGTGGATCCGCGCAAGCCGCGAGGCCGGCGCGCGCTATGCCATCCTCGTGTGCAAGCATCACGACGGCTTCGCCAACTGGCCGACGAAGTATTCGGATTACAGCGTGGCCGCGACGCCCTGGAAGGACGGAAAGGGCGACGTCGTGCGCGAGTTTGTGGATGCGTGCCGGAAGTATGACGTCAAGGTCGGCCTGTACTATTCGCCGGCGCAGTGGGGCGGACAGACCGCTTTCGCGGAGGGACGCGAGTACGACGATTATTTCATCAACCAGATCAGCGAGCTGCTGACCAACTACGGAAAGATCGATTACCTGTGGTTTGACGGCTGCGGCTCGGAGGGACACGAGTACGACCGGGCGCGGATCATTCAGGCCATTCGCGGCCTGCAGCCCGACATCCTGATCTTCCAAATGTGGGATCCGGACACGCGCTGGGTGGGCAACGAGGACGGTTATGCGCCGCTGCGCAACGTCAACCTCTGCGACGAGGTGGATTTCTCGATGATGACCGAGGAGCGGGAGCAGATGGATCAGACGCGCTATCTGCCCGCGGAGTGCGACTGCAAGATGCGCAGCACCTGGTTTGACTGCGAACCCAACGAGGATACGATCAAGGAAGTGGACGAGCTGGTGGGCATGTACGAGATGAGCGTCGGCCGCGGTGCGAACTTCCTGCTGAATATCGGCCCGGACTGCCATGGCCGGCTGCCGGAGCCGGATCTGAAGCGCCTGGAGGCGCTCGGGCGCGAAATCCGCAGGCGCTACGGCGCGCCGATCCCCGCGTTCGGCGGGATGCAGTCCGAGGGAAACGGCGCCTGGTCGATCTGCACGGAGCATTTCAGCGAGGACTGGGAAAACGAGGATACCTGTCCGCAGCTGGTCAACCGCGTGGTGATTGAGGAGGATCTCATGGCGCAGAGTCCGGTGGAGGAGTTCCGGATCTATGCGCATCTGCCGGGCTATCGGAGCAAGCGCGTCTGCGTCTACAAGGGAGATACCGTCGGACACAAGGCCATCTGCGCCTTTCCGACGATCCGCACGGCGAAGCTCACCGTGGAGGCGTGCGGAAAGGGCGGGCCCGTCCTGACGGGCATGCGGGCCTATTATGTGAGGCCGGAGAACGGCAACTGAGCACAAAAGCTGGAGGAATGGATCATGAATCGCACGAGCCGCTTTCCGTGGAGAGCGTTTCTGAAGAGCCTGGCCGTGATCGCGGTGCCGGTGGCGCTGCAGAACCTTCTGACCACCACCGGAAGCATGGTGGACACCATGATGATCGCCCCGCTGGGAGAAAATACAGTGGGCGCGATTGGACTTTGCGCCCAGTTTTCATCGCTCATGTTCTCGGGATACTGGGGATTTGTGGGCGGCGGAATGCTGTTCTTCAGCCAGTATTGGGGCGCAAAGGATGACGACGGCATCGATCGATCCTACGGCATGACGCTGACCTGCATGATGACCGTGGCGGTGATCTTTGCCTGCCTTGCCCTGTTCGCGCCGGCATGGGTGATGCGCGTCTATACGGACAAGGAATCCATCCAGAAAATCGGCGCAAGCTATCTGCGGGTGGTGGGCCTGGCGTATCCGCTGCAGATCTTCTCCATGGCCATGAGCGCGCTGCTGCGCTCCACGGAGCGCGTGCGCATTCCGCTGTATGCGGCCATCGCGTCCGTGTGCACGAATATTCTGCTCAACTGGGTGTTTATCTACGGACATCTGGGACTCCCGGCGATGGGCTGTCAGGGCGCGGCGCTGGCCACGACCTGTGCGGCGGCGGTGAATGTGATCGTGATTCTGGCGCTGTCCCGGGCGCAGGGGTATCCGTATCTGTTCCACTTCAGCAGGCACTTCCGCTGGAAGCGCGCGTATCTCGGCGAGTATATGCGCAAATGCTTTCCTATTATATGTAACGAAGTGCTGATCGGCGTGGGCAACATGGTGATCAACATGGTGCTGGGCCGTCAGTCCGAGCAGGCCATCGCGGCCATCGCGGTGTTCCGCGTGCTGGAGGGATTTGTGATTGGATTCTTCTCCGGCTTTTCCAATGCGGCCTCGGTGCTGGTGGGGAAGAGCGTGGGCGCCGGAGAGCTGGACGATGCCTACGAGCGCGCCAAGCGGCTGGTCTATCTGTGCGGCAGCTGCATTTTCGCGCTGTGCCTGGTGCTGCTGGCGATTCATCGGCCGCTGCTGACGGCGATGAGCCTGTCCGGAGAGTCCCTGAAAATCGGGTCGGGTCTGCTGATGATTTATTGCGTCGCGGCGGTCGTGCGCATGTGCAACTGGACGCAGAACGATACCTATCGCTCTGCGGGCGACGCGATCTACGGCACGGTGCTGGAGATCTCATTTATGTATGCGATGGTGCTGCCCTTCGTCTGCCTGACGGGTTTGGTGTGGAAGGCGCCGTTTTTGCTGGTCTTTGCCTGCTGCTATATTGACGAGCCAGTGCGCTTTGTGCTGATGCAGATTCACATGTATTCGGGCAAGTGGGTGCGCCCGGTGACCGACGCGGGACGAAAGGCGCTGCCTGCGTTTATGGAAAAGCGCGCGCGGCGCAGCGCATAAAACAAATTTGGAGGAAAAAATGAGGTTGAAGAGTGGGATCGGACGCTATGCAATGCTGCTGACAGGAGCGGCCATTCTGGCGTTTGGACTGTTCAACGTACACAGTCAGAGCAGAATAACGGAGGGCGGCGTGCTGGGCATGACGCTGCTGATCCAGCATTGGCTGGGCGTAACCCCAGCCGTCTCGGAGGTGATTCTGGACGTCATTTGCTATTCTCTGGGAATGAAGTATCTTGGAAAGAGCTTTTTGAAATATGCGCTGACGGCGACGGGCGGCTTCGCCGCTTTCTATGCGATCAACGAGCGCATCGGCTATGTGCTGCCGGATCTGAGCGGCACGCCGCTGCTGGCGGCGCTGGCCGGCGGCCTGTTCGTGGGGATTGGCGTGGGCCTGGTGGTTCGCGCCGGCGGCGCATCCGGGGGAGACGACGCGCTGGCGCTGGTGATCGCCAAGGTATTCCGCTGGAAGGTTTCGAGGGCATATCTGTTCACGGATCTGGTGGTCTTGCTGCTGTCGCTGAGCTATATCCCGGTTCGGAACATTGCCTGTTCCCTGGTGACGGTCACATTGTCTTCCTTTATCATTGGAAAAATTCACACGCTGGGCACGAAAAACATGCGAGCAGACCGCGGCGAAGCACCGTGATGCGCTGATTCTCTGCATCGGGCGAATGGGTTTTTCCCGAGACGATGGCAGCTTTTCCTGTTGCGAAATGCCTCTCATCCGACAACGGACCATCGGGTGAGAGGCATTTTCATTTTGAAGAACAGAAAGACAGGAATCACTGAGGAGCGACGTTAAGCCGCCAAATATATGAAAACAGACGCCTGAGCCTGACGGCAAGGACAATACGGCAGCTTTGAAGCGATGAGATTCTCTGCTGCAGCATGGAACGATCAGGAAGCCCCCGGAGATCGCGCGGATCTCCGGGGGCTTCCGTTGGTTCGGGGACGATGGATCAGTGGGCTGTGCCGCCGCGGGACATGGCCTCGTGCTCGCGCTGCAGCTCGTCGTGCAGCTGGAGGGACGTCCAGGACTGGTTGGTGGGGGTGAGCACCGCTTTCAGGGCGATGGAGGGAATCCTTGCGGCGCGCATTTCCCGCAGAAACCGGTTCAGAAGATCGCCGTCGAAATTGACGAACACGGCCATTTCATCGCTGAAGCTCCCTTCACAGGGCGTGCACGCGAGTGGGCTGAGTCCGGCGAGGGCCCCCACAGGCTCCGCATATTCGGAAGGCGAGACGTTTCGGATGCGGATGCGCAGCCGCATACACAGCATGCGCACCTGCGTCCCCTTGTCGCCGTCGAGATTGTACAGCAGGATCGAGGGCATGAGGATCGCTCCTTTGTATGAAAGATCAGAAGTATTATAAACCACGCCGGGAGATGCGTCAACTCTTTTCTGACGCCAGGCTTGAATCCTGCGGTCGGGGCGTGTATAATGGATCAGAGAAAAATCGGCACTGGTTGATGGGAGGATTTGAAATGAGCAGTCGAGTGGAGGAGTTTCTGGATTTTGTGCGCCGGTCGCCGACAGCTTTTCATGCGGCGGAAAATATCCGCGTGGAGCTGGCTGCGCGCGGCTTTGAGGAACTCGGGGAGCAGGAGCCCTGGCGGATTCAGCCGGGCGGAAAATATGTGATCACAAGGAACCGCTCCTCGGTGATCGCGCTGATTGTGCCGGAGCGGGGAATGGCGCATTTTCAGATCGTTGCGAGCCACGGCGATTCGCCGACGTTCAAGCTGAAGCCTGTGGCGGAGGACGTGGTGTGCGGCAAGTATGTGCGGCTGAACACCGAGGGCTATGGCGGCATGATCATGTCCAGCTGGTTGGATCGCCCGCTGTCCATCGCCGGCCGGGTGATGGTGCGCGAGACGCGGGGCGTCTCCACCAGACTGGTCAATCTGGACGGCGCGGCCGTGCTGATTCCCAGCATGCCCATTCACTTCAATCGCGAGGTCAACGACGGCTGCAAATTCAACGCGCAGATCGATATGCTGCCGCTGTATGGCGATGGATCCGCGCAGGGCGGACTGCTGCGCGCGCTGGGAGAGCACTGCGGCGTTGCGCCGGAGGCTATCGTCGGCAGCGACCTGTTTCTGTACAATCGCGATCGCGGAGCGGTTTGGGGGGCGAAGGGCGAATACTTCTCCTGCCCGCGCATCGACGATCTGGAGTGCGCCTGGACGTCGCTTCAGGCGTTTGAACAGGCGAAGAATCCGGATCAGATCGACGTGCTGGCTGTGTTTGACAACGAAGAGGTGGGCAGCGGCACCAAGCAGGGCGCGGACTCCACCTTCCTGACCGACGTTCTCAGCCGCGTCGCTGCGGCGTTGGGCGCGACGGAAGCGGAATTCCGCGCGGCGCTGGCTTCCAGCTTCATGATTTCCGCGGACAACGCCCATGCCGTACACCCCAATCACCCTGAAAAGTACGATGCCGGCAATCGCGTGTACATGAATGAGGGCGTCGTGCTCAAGCACAACGCCAATCAGAAGTACACGACCGACGGCGTGTCCGCCGCGATCTTCCGCATGCTGTGCGAAGGCGCGGGCGTGCCGGTTCAGGATTTCGCGAACCGGTCGGATGTGCGCGGCGGATCAACGCTGGGCAACATCGCCAATACCCACGCGTCGATGAATACCGCGGATATCGGACTTCCGCAGCTGGCCATGCATTCCGCCTGCGAGACGGCTGGTGTGCTGGATTTGGATTCGATGATTTCTGCGCTGGGCGCATTCTATGCCACTGCCATTCGGATGCAGTCCGACGGCGCATATCTCCTGGGCTGAGGCCTCGGCTCCCTTCCTTCGGGCAGGGGGCCTTTTGTATAAAAAATCAATTTATTCTTTATAAAAGAACTTTATGCGATGGGTTGAAACGGAAAATCACCGGAGAATTTGCGCGTTAAATTTTCGTACAATCCCGGAAAAACGTGTTTTTGGGCTGTACAATGATCATTTTTTTGTATATAATTTATAATGGATGGATTTGGGAGAAGTCCAAAAAATGACGAAAGAATGGTGATTTGGATGGCACTGGTCATTATCGCCGCGCTGCTCGCGCTCGCATATGTTGCGTTTAACTATGCGAAGGTCAAGAAGCTCGACGAGGGCACCGAAAAGATGCAGGAGATCGCTGCTGCAATTCGTATCGGCGCCAACGCGTTCATCTCCTACGAGTACAAGGTCATTCTGGTGGTGGCGGCGATCATCGCGGTTGCGGTGTGCGCGCTGATTTCCTGGCAGTCTGCCTGCTCGTTTGTCATCGGCGCGGTGATGAGCGCATGCGCAGGCTACATCGGCATGAAGATTGCGACTTACGCCAATGTGCGCGTGTCCAACAAGGCCCGCGAGAGCGGCAAGCTGGGCGAGACGCTGCGCGTGGCTTTCCAGGGCGGCTCCGTCATGGGTCTGAGCGTGGCCGGTTTCGCGCTGCTGGGCATCTTCATCGTCTATGCCGTGTTCGGCAAGGCGCTGGGCCAGCTGAGCATCGAGGCCATCAACAGCTCCAAGCCGAACTGGCTGGGCATTGAGGGCAACTTCACCATGACGCTGTCCTGCTATGCGCTGGGCTGCTCCACCATCGCCATGTTCAACCGCATCGGCGGCGGCATCTACACCAAGGCTGCGGACATGGGCGCGGACCTGGTCGGCAAGACCGAGGCCCACATCCCTGAGGACGATCCCCGCAACCCCGCCACCATCGCCGATAACGTGGGCGACAACGTGGGCGACGTGGCCGGCCTCGGCAGCGACCTGCTGGAGAGCTTCGTCGGCGCGATTCTGGCTTGCTCCATCCTGGGCGTGCACCTGTTCCTGACGGCTCAGCATGCTGGTCAGGCGATCACCGACGGTCAGCTGATGAAGGTGATTACCTTCCCGATGCTGTTCGCGGCCGTGGGCCTGATCGCCTGCGTGCTGGGCGTGGCGTCCCTGCTGATGAAGAAGAACATCTCCGAGAATCCCCACAATGAGTTGAATCTGGCCACGTGGATTTCCGCGGGTCTGACGCTGGTGCTGGGCCTGGTTCTCTCCCTGGTCATGTTTGGCGGCGACGCTGAGCTGGCCAACGGCTTTGGCTTCCGCATGGGCGCGATTTCTCCCTTCATCGCCGCCGCAGCGGGCGTCGTCAGCGGCATTGTCATCGGCATGCTGGCCGAGTATTATACCAGCTACGACTATGATCCCACCCGCCGCATCGCTCAGGCCTCCAAGGAGGGACCGGCGCTGACGATCACCCAGGGCCTGGCGGTGGGCATGCGCTCCTGTATGCTGCCCCTGATCGTGCTGAGCCTGGCACTGCTGATCGCCTACGCGGTGTGCGGCCTGTACGGCGTGGCCATGGCGGGCGTCGGCATGCTGTCCTTCGTGGGCATCACCGTTTCCGTAGACACCTACGGCCCCATCTCCGACAACGCCGGCGGCATTGCCGAAATGTCCGAGCTGCCCGAGAACGTCCGCAAGATCACCGACCACCTCGACTCCGTCGGCAATACCACCGCCGCCATCGGCAAGGGCTTTGCCATCGGCTCCGCTTCCTTTGCCGCGCTTTCGATGATGGTTTCCTATCTGTACAGCTACAATGAGATCGGCACCGATCTGATTCTGAACCTGATGAACCCGCTGACGCTGGCGGGCGCGCTCTGCGGCGCGGCGCTGCCGTTCCTGTTCTCCGGCATCCTGATCGACGCGGTGGCCATCGCTGCGCGCAAGATGGTGGAGGAGGTCCGCCGTCAGTTCCGCGAGATCCCCGGAATCCTCGAGGGCAAGGCCAAGCCCGACTACAAGACCTGCATTGAGATCTCCTCTCAGGGCTCCCTGCACGCCATGCGCATGCCCGCGCTGATGGCCATCGTCATCCCCGTGGTGACCGGCTTCATGTTCGGCCCCGAGTTCGTTGGCGGACTGCTGATCGGCGGCACGATCACCGCGATCATGCTGGCCATCTTCACCGGCAATGCCGGCGGCGCCTGGGACAACGCCAAGAAGTACATCGAGACCGGCGCCATCGAAGGCCAGGGCAAGGGCTCCGATACCCACAGCGCTGCCGTCGTTGGCGACACCGTCGGCGATCCCCTGAAGGACACTGTCGGCCCCTGCCTGGACATCTTCATCAAGATCATGTCCACCGTCTCTTTGGTCTGCGTGCCCCTGTTCATGAAGTACAACCTCTTTGAGGTCATCCCCTTCCTGAAGTCCCTCTTCAACTAACAGGCAGACAGGCAGGCTGAGCCTGCACTCACTTGCTGCCGCGTTTAGGTGACGGATTCTTCGCCGTTATGGTAACGGCTTGAATCCTGAGCTGCGTTTCTGGCAGTACATCGTACAAAACAAAGACCCTGACCGCCATAGATTCAAGCGGTCAGGGTCTTCCCTTTTGTGGTGCGGCGTGGTATAATTCTTGGAAAGGAGGTTGGAGGAGGGGGATGAAGAGGAAACTCGCGTTGGTACTGGCTGTTGTAGTTTTGTTGTTTCTCTTGACGTTCAGGATATACGGATTGGATGACGGTGGGAGCGTTCAGTATTGGACGCCGCTCGTCAGCGTAACCAGATACCACAGACTGGATCCGGCGAATAAGGGCGAAGTCTTGGAAGGCTGGTGCGTGGAGATACTGGGCAGACAAGTTTACGAGCGGATAGAATGATGTGGAAATCACGCCACCGCCGCCCCAAAAAACATAGTCCCTGACCGCTTGAATCAGTGGCGGTCAGGGACGTCGTTTTGAAGAGAACTCTGCCAGAAACGCAACCCAGGATTCGAGCCGTTACCACAACGGAGAAGAATCCGTCACCTAAACGCGGCAGCAAGCGGGTGCAGGCTCAGCCTGCCAGGGACGTCGTTTTGAAGAGAGCTCTGCCAGAAACGCAACCCAGGATTCGAGCCGTTACCACAACGGTGAAGAATCCGTCGCCTAAACGCGGCAGCAAGCGGGTGCAGGCTCAGCCTGCCAGGCTCAGTCGGCTAGGAGCTCGGCGATTTGGATGGCGTTGGTCGCAGCGCCCTTGCGGATCTGGTCGCCGCAGCACCACAGGGAGAGACCGTTTTCGTTGGTGAGATCGTCGCGGATGCGGCCGACGAAGACGATGTCCTGATCGCTGGTGTCCAGCGGCATGGGATAGGCCTTGGCGTCGAGATCGTCCACCAGACGGCAGCCGGGCGCGGCGGCGATGGCCGCGCGGGCCTCGTCCACGGAGATCTTGCGGTCGGTGACCAGGGTCACGCTGATGGAGTGGGAGCGCAGGACAGGCACGCGCACGCAGGTGCAGGTGACCTTCAGCTCGGGCAGGTGCATGATCTTGCGGCCCTCGTTCTGCATCTTCATCTCCTCGGAGGTGTAGCCGTTGCCGGAGTCCGAGCCGATCTGGGGAATGACGTTGAAGGCGATCTGATAGGGGAAGGTGGAGGCCGTCAGCGGCTGACCGGCGGCGTAATCGCGCACCTGCTTTTCCAGTTCCGCCAGACCGCCTGCGCCCGCGCCGGACACCGCCTGATAGGTGGAAGCCACCATCGTGCGGATGGGCGAGAGACGATTCAGTGCCGCGACGGCGGTCAGGGTGATGATCGTGGAGCAGTTGGGGTTGGAGATGATGCCGTGATGCTTGCGCACATCCTCGGGATTGATCTCGGGCACGATCAGCGGCACGTCGTCGCACATGCGGAAGGCGCTGGAGTTGTCCACGAATACCGCGCCGGACTTGACGATGGCGGGCGCCATCTTGCGGGCCAGATCGGCCTGGGCCGCGCCAAGCACGATGTCCATGCCCTCGAAGGACTGTTCCGTGGCCTCTTCAACCACCACTTCGCCGCCGCAGAAGGGCAGCTTCGTGCCGGCGCTGCGGGCGCTGGCCAGCGCTTTGAGCGTGTTGATGGGGAAACGACGCTCTTCGAGCACCTTCAGCATTTCGCGGCCGACTGCGCCGGTCGCTCCAAGAATGGCAACGTTGTACTTTTTCATTCTCTTCACCTGATCTCTCTGATATAGAATAGGTTATGGCCTGAGGGGACTGGGAGTGCCTGTCAGCCGCGCACGCCGGCGAAGAACAGGTTCGGATCGCGCATGCGCAGAGAAGCAGCGAGGGCATGCATGCGATCCACGGGCATGGGCGCGGTGAGGTAGAGGTTGGCGTCGCCGTGGCCGCGGAGCTTCTCCGCCGCGATGCTCAGCCGCGACGTGGTGCGCACATAATAGCGATGCGCCAGGCGGGAGTTGTCCACGGCCGCGTATCCCTGCGGCTCGTGGCCGAGCAGAGGACGAACGCCGTTGAGAATGTCCGTCAGCCCCAGCACGACGGCGAACGCTGTGGGATCCTTGCCGGCGCCCTGGCCGAAGAAATACTGCTGGCCGACATATTCGCCGACGAGGCCGATGAGATTGTCATTGCGGTGCACCGTGGCCTCCGGTTCGCTGGGGTTGAGCAGCGTGGGCTCCACGAAGGCGCAGATGTGATCCGCGTCGATGCGCTCCGCGCGCACCAGCAGTCGGCAGACATAGCCCAGCTTCTTGAAGACCTGAATATCCTCGCGGGTGATGTTGCGGATGCCGGACACGGCGATGTCATCCGGACGGACAAAGCGGCGAAATGCGATGGATGCGGAGATGCAGAGCTTGGAGCGGGCGTCGATGCCGTCGATGTCCGCGCTGGGATCCGCCTCGGCATAGCCTGCGCGCTGCGCCTGAGCCAGCACGTCGGAAAACTCCGAACCGTTGAGCTGCATGGTGTCCAGAATCAGGTTCGTCGTGCCGTTGACGATGCCGAAGAGAGAGTGAATGGTATCCGCCCGCCCGGAGCGCATCAGATTGAACAGGTAGGGAATGCCGCCGCCAACGCTGGCGTCAATTTTCAGCAGCACACCGCTCTGCTGCGCTGCTGCGAGCAGTTCTTCAAAGTGGTAGGAAAGCATCAGCTTGTTGGCGGTTACCACGTTCTTGCCGGCTTTCAGCGCGCTGAGCACATAGTCGAACGCGGGCTGCATGCCGCCCATGAGTTCCACCACCGTGTCAATTTCGGGGTCGAACAAAATATCCTCGTAATGGAAGGTCGCCAGCGCGCCCAGTTCGGGGTGGTCGCGGCGAACCAGAATCCGTTTGATGGAAATATCATCCCGACCGGCGAGATGCTCGCGCACTCCTGTGCCGATCGTGCCGATTCCGAGTAGTCCAATCTTCATAATTTTCCGCGCCTTTCGTTTTTCTGGAAAAAACACTTGTTTTTTCCACGAAAACACTATATCATATAATTACGCACTTGTCAAAGGAGAAGAGGATTGAAAATGAAGTATTACAGCACTCGTTCCCAAAAAATAACGGCGAATGCGCCGGAAGCCATCCTGAAGGGCATCGCGCCGGACGGCGGTCTCTATACGCCAATGGATTTTTCCGAGATGCAGATCGACCTGAAATCCGTGCTGCAGATGTCTGCGGTGGAGATTTCGGCGGAAACCGTGGGCAGACTGCTGCCGGACTTTGCGCCGGAGGAAATGCGCGCGCTGATTGAAGCGGCCTATGCCGGAAAGTTCGAGACGGAGGATCTCACGCCGGTGGCGAAGGTGGGAGACGCGTTCGTGCTGGAGCTGTTTCGCGGGCCGACGTCCGCGTTCAAAGACGTGGCGCTGTCGGTCCTGCCGCGGCTGATCGTGGCTTCCCGGGAAAAGCTGGGCGTGAAGGACGAGATCGTCATCCTGACCGCCACCAGCGGAGACACCGGCAAGGCCGCGCTGGAGGGCTTCCGGGACGTGCCCGGCACGCGGATCATCGTGTTTTATCCCGACGGGGGCGTCAGCGACGTGCAGAAGGCGCAGATGGTCACCCAGGAGGGCGGGAACGTGCGCGTCTGCGCCATTCGCGGCAACTTTGACGATGCGCAGACGGGCGTGAAGAACATCTTTGCCGATGATAGCGCGAATGGCTGGGCGGCGAAGTCCGGCGCGCGGCTGTCCAGCGCCAATTCCATCAATTTGGGACGGCTGGCCCCGCAGGTGGCCTACTATTTCAAGGCATATGCCGATCTCGTGCTCACGGGCGAGATCACGCTGGGGGATGAAGTCAACTTCGTGGTGCCCACGGGCAACTTCGGCGATATTCTGGCGGGCGAATTCGCCCGGAGAATGGGACTGCCTGTGGCGCGGCTGGTCTGTGCCTCCAACGCCAACAATGTGCTGACCGATTTCATCCGCACGGGCCGGTACGATCGCCGCCGCGAGTTCTTCAAGACCAATTCTCCGTCGATGGACATCCTGGTTTCCAGCAATCTGGAGCGCTATCTGCTGCTGGCGTCGGAAGGGGACTTCGATCTGGTGGCGAAGCTGATGCGCGAACTGGGACAGAACGGCGTGTACGACGTGCCGCAGTCGGTGCTGGAGGCGATGCAGCGCCGGTTCTCGGCATATTGCGCGACGGACGCGGAGGCGGCGGAGACCATCGGGCGCGTCTGGCGGGAGCATGGCTATCTGCTGGATACGCACACGGCAGTCGCGTGGACGGCGATGGAGAAGTTCCGCGCCGAGTGCGACAACGGATGCGCCACTGTCGTGCTGTCGACGGCGTCGCCCTATAAGTTCTCAAAGGATGTGCTGCGGGCGCTGAACGGCAGCGCGCCGGAGGATGGCTTCGAGGCCATGGATCAGCTGCACCGTCTGACAAAGGTGCCGGTGCCTGCCAATCTGACCGGCCTGCGCGGCAGAGCGGCGCGGTTTGACGACTGCATCGACCGGGATCAGATGAACCATTATGTCCAGAAGGCGGTGGCGGAATGAGACGTGTTCGTGTGCGCGTACCGGCGACGACGGCGAACATCGGGCCGGGCTTCGATTGCCTGGGCTGCGCGCTGAGCCTGTATGCCGAATTCACGTGTGAAATTCTGGACGAGCCCGATCGTCTGGAGATCACAGGATGCCCCGAAATCTATCGAAACGCGGAGAACCTGTTCGTCCGCGCCTATCGCCGCGCGGAGCAGGAGATGGGCGTGCAGCCTGCATCCATTCGCGTGGACATTCGGACGGACGTGCCCGTCTCCAGGGGATTGGGATCCAGCGCGTCGCTGCTGGCTGGCGGCGCAGCGGCGGCCAATGCGCTCAACGGCGGGCCGCTCTCCCGGCAGACGCTGGTGGAGCTGTGCAACGAGCTGGAGGGCCATCCGGACAACATTGCTCCAGCGGTGCTGGGCGGCATGTGCGCGTCCTTTGTGGAGGAAGGAAAGCCGGTGACGGTGCAGGTGGACGTGGCGGCGAACGTGGGCTTTATCGCGTTGATTCCCAACTTCGAGACCGAGACCAAGGTCATGCGCGCCGTATTGCCGAGGGAAATCCCCTTTGCGGATGCGGTGTTCAATTCGTCGCGTCTGGCCGTGATGCTTCACGGCTTCGAGCACGGCGATTTGGAGCTGATCGCCAAAGCGCTGGACGATCGCCTGCATCAGCCCTATCGCAAGCATCTGATTCACGAGTATGCCCGCGCGGAGTCGGCGGCCAGGAAGGCGGGCTGCGCGGCGTTCTGCATCAGCGGTTCCGGCTCCACCTGTCTTGGTGTTTGCGAGGGATCGCGGGCAGCGTCCATCGCAGAGGAGATTCAGCGGGAGCTGATGGATTCTCCATACGAATGGCGTGTGCACGCGCTGAAGGTGGACAGGGAAGGCTCGGTGTGCACCTTCGCGTAAAACCGCGTATAAATCCCCCCTGCGGCAGCATAAGCATGAAGCAGCGACTGCAACAGGAGGGATTTTTATGGCGCTGGAAACGATGAAACAGACCATCGAGGTCGAGACGCTGATCGGCGCGCAATACAGTCAGGTGCTTATCCGCGCGGAAGCGCTGGTGCCGGGCGCGGGTCGGGAGGCGATTGAGCCGCTGATTGCCGAGGCCAATGTCTCCGTCTCCGGCACGGACGTGCAGAATGAGCGCGTGGTGCTGGACGGTACGGCCTATTGTCAGGCGGTCTACCGCCAGGGAGAGGAGACCACGCTGCGCGCGCTGACGGCGCAGGCTTCGCTGAGTCAGGTGGCGGAGATCGCAGGCGCTGCTCCGGGCATGCTCTCGCGCGTGCTGGCGCAGGTGGAGCACGTGGAGGCGAAATATGAAAACGGGCACATGGTCTTTCTGGTGACCTGCGGGATTCGCACGCAGGTGCTGCAGCTGAAGCAGACTGAGGTGATCGATTCCATCGCGGGCGTGGATGGTCTGCAGACGGTGTACGCCGATGTGTGCTCGTTCAAGCTCGCGGCGGACACCGACGCGGACGTGCTGGTCAAGGGGCAGATTGCGCTGCCGGTGGTGTTGGATGCGCGCACCTCGCTGATGGACTGGGGAGCGGTGAGCATCGACAGCGCCGAGCCGGATCTGGGCGGACTGCGGGTGAAGGGCCGCGTGATGATGGAGACGCTGATCTCCAGCGGCGTGGCAGGGCGTCCCGCCGCGCTGATCAAGTATCCGCTGGAGTTTGACAGGCTGGTGGAGCTGCCGGAGTGGCTGCTGAAGGGCGCTTTTGCCTGTGCGTCGATCAAGTGCATCCGATCCCAGGTGGAGCAGTCGGAGGGCGGCGAGGACGCGAAGCTGCAGGTCGAGACGGAGCTGCGCATTGCCGTGCAGGCCAACGCCCAGGATTGCGTCAGCGCGCTGGAGGACGTCTATACCACAGAGGGCAACGCGCTGGAGGTGACGCGGGGAAGCATCGACGTCTGCTCGGCCATTGATCGCGTGCAGTTTTCCGAGAGCGTGCGCGGAACGGTGCTGCTGGGAGAAAATGCGCCCGGCGTGGGCACGGTGGTGGCGGTGCGCGTGCGCCCGGACGTGGGCGAGTGGAGCAATGAAAATGGCAAGGGGCGCATTGAAGGACTGCTGGAAGCGACGGTGCTCTATATGCCCGGCGGATCGGATCTTCCGGCTTCGGCGCAGGCGGAGCTGCCGTTCGTGATTGACGTGCCGACGGAGCTCAGCGATGAATCCTGGATCGCGCTGGAGGTGGTCTCCGCGGAAGCGAATGCGCTGATGAGCGACCGCCTGGAGATGAAGACCATGCTCAATGTATGCTGCGAGACCAGAAGACGGTCGAACGTGACGGCCGTGCGGGATGTCTCGGAGGGCGAGCCGATTCGCCGGCGCTCCGGCATCGTCATCCTGTGGCCGAACGAGGGGGAGACGGCCTGGGAGATCGGCAGACGGTATGCGCTGCCCGTGGACGGCGTGACCGGAGCGGGGGAAAAGAAGCGGCGGATCGAGGTGGGCAGGCCCATTGTGCTGAAGCTGTAGCAGATGGCGCAGACAGCAGGAGGATCGGAGGGTGTTCCCTCCGATCCTCCATCAGCATTCTGACATCAGGGTCTCCAGCGCGGTCAGGAACGCCTCGTCCTGAGCGGGTGTGCGCCTGGACGGACCCTTGAGGCGAACGCCTGCGCTGCGCAGTTTTCGGGCGGTATGCCGGGCGAGCAGAAGGCTGTCAATATTGTCTTCCGAATAGATTCTGCCATTCTGATCGAGCGCCGCGGCGCGGCGGGACAGGCACATGGCAGCAAGGCCGTAGTCCTGCGTGACCACGATATCGCCGGGCTGCACCAGATTGACCAGCCGGAAGTCGGCGCTGTCCGCGCCCTTGGCAACCGTGATGGTTTCAACGCCCGGCAGTTCGAACCAGTGCGCGGTATCGCACACCAGCATTGCCGGGATTCCGTGGCGGCGCGCGCAGTCGGTGGCGAGCCGCACCACCGGACAGCCGTCCGCATCTATCAGCAGCCGCATGGATTTCCTCCTAGAAGTACGGGCAGAAAACGCGCCGCCCGCCGGTGTAGTGTTCCAGATAATAGCCGTCCAGCGAGCTGACGACGACCTCGCCCTTGCTGGATGAAGCGTGAACAAAGCGGTTTCCGCCCAGCCATATGCCCACGTGGTCGCTGGGGTCGCGATCGGCCACGGTGTCGAAGCACACGATATCGCCGGGCATCAGGCGGCGCGGATCGTCGATGATCCGCGCGCGGGCGTCCGCTCCGATGCTCTCCGCGCTGTGGCTGAAGACAATGCCCTGCTGCCGATAGCAGGAAACGATCAGACCGCTGCAGTCGAATTGCTCCGGGCCTGATTTGCCCAGCACGTAGGGCTTTCCCAGGTGGGCGAGCGCCTCCTGGGAGATGCGCTCGCCGCGGGTGACGCCGGAGCACAGCCATGCGCAGAGCGCCATCGCGATGATCAGTATCCCGTTTGTCAGCAGCACCAGTTGTTTCCTGCGCATAAGCACCCTTCCTTTTTCATCAGTATAGCATAAAATCGCAGCAGTGTACAGCGCGGCGGTGTGTGAAAATGCCCACGTTAACCTGCGGGGACTTGTATTCTGGAGGCGCATCGGTTACAATGGTGATACTATATAATGGAGGATTGTGCGAATGGCGCAGGGGGAGAAACGGGCGAACGGCATTGTCGAGGGCGTGATCTGGAAGCGGCTGCTGGCCTTCTTTTTTCCGATTATGCTGGGCACGCTGTTTCAGCAGCTGTACAATACGGTGGACGCGGTCATTGTCGGCCAGTTTGTTGGCAAGGAGGCGCTTGCGGCGGTCGGCGGATCGGCGGCGCAGATCCTGAACCTGATCATTGGATTTTTTGTGGGCCTGTCTTCGGGCGCGACGGTCATCGTTTCGCAGTTCTATGGGGCGAAGGAGGAGGAATCCGTCTCCAAGGCGGTGCACACGGCGATTTCACTCGCGGTGGTCGGCGGCGCGCTGATGACGGCGCTGGGTCTGATCTTTGCGCCGACGCTGCTCAGGTGGATGAATACGCCCGAGGACACCATGGCGGAATCCACGCTGTATCTGCGCGTGGTCTTTCTGGCGATGATTCCCGGGATGATCTATAATGTAGGCTCCGGCATCCAGCGCGCGGTGGGCGACTCGCGGCGGCCGCTGTATTTCCTGATCATCTGCTGCTTCGTAAATATGGCGCTGGATCTGCTGTTCGTGCTGGGCGCCGGGATGGGCGTCGCAGGTGTGGCGATTGCGACGGGGCTGGCGCAGTGCATCAGCGCCGTGCTGGTGTGCTTTTCGCTGGCGCGCTCCCGGGACATCTATCGACTGGAGCTGCGAAAGCTGGGCATGGACGGAGAGCTGCTGCAGCGCACCATTCAGATCGGCCTGCCTGCGGGCCTGCAGTCGGTGATGTATGCGCTTTCCAACATGATCATCACCGCCACGATCAATGGCTTTGGCACATCCACGGTGGCCGCCTGGGTGGCGCTGGGCAAGGTGGACGGCATGTACTGGATGATTTCCAGCGCATTCGGCGTTTCGATTACCACCTTTGTGGGCCAGAATTACGGCGCGCGGCGGTATGATCGCGTGAGCAAGAGCCTGCATGTCTGTTCGGGACTGGCGCTGGGCGCGGCGTGGCTGTTTGGTTTGCTGTTCCTGCTGTTTGGCAGGCCGGTGTTCCGATTGTTCAGCGCGGAGACAGAGGTGCTGCAAATCGCGGTGCAGATGATGCTCTATATGGCGCCGTGCTACTGGCTGTTTCTGCCGATTGAGCTGCTCAGCGGCGCGCTGCGCGGCATGGGAGACACCGTGATTCCCACGATCATCACGGCGCTGGGCATCTGCGTTTTCAGAACCGCGTGGATGTTCGTCGTCGTGCCGCATTGGCATGAAATTCTGGGCATCACCATCAGCTATCCCATCTCGTGGATCATGACCTCGCTGGCCTTTATTCTGTATTATTCGAGGGCAAAGCGGCGGCTGATGCCGGCAGGACAGCACTAGTGGATTGGAAATGGAGGGCGAAAGATGAAGACGCTGATCCTATATCATTCTCAGACAGGCTTTACCCGGCGCTATGCGGAGCTGCTGGCACAGAGACTCCAGTGCAGCGCGGAGGCGCTGGAGGCGAAGCCGACGCTGGACGCATACGAGTGCGTGATCTTCGGAAGCTGGGTGTGCGCGGGCTCGATTCAGAAGCTGAATCCGTTCAAAAGGATGCTTCCGTCGATGGCGGGAAAGCGGATCATCGTATTTGCCGTGGGCTCGACGCCGCCCGGCATGACGGATGCTGCGGAGCAGATCTTTGCCCGGGCCTTTACGACCGAGGAGCGAAAGAGCATCAGAACCTTTTATCTCCAGGGCGGACTGAACTATGAGCGCATGCGCGGCGCGCACCGTCTGCTTCTGCGGTTGCTCTGTCATATGCTGAGGGGCAAAAAGCAGCCGACGGAGGAGGAGAAGGCGATGCTGCAGACGCTGTCAGGCTCCTTCGACGCGGTGGACGAGCGCTCGATCGAGCCCATCGTCGAGGCGGCCCGGGGAGGAACGGAGGCGAACAATGGACGCGCGAAAGCTGATTGAGGTTCTGAGCGTCGCGGAACGGCTGAAGGATGCGACGCGGCATTCCTGGACGTCCAAAGGGCGGCGGGAGAGCGTGGCCGAGCACTGCTGGCGACTGACGCTGATGGCCAGCTTCATGCGGGATGATTTTCCAGATGCAGACTGGACCAAGGTGCTGCTGATGACCACGCTGCACGATATGGGAGAAGCGTTCACGGGCGACATTCCCGCGTTTGTGAAGACCGATGCGGACCGCACGGTAGAGACCGGATGCCAGCAGCGCTGGTGCGCGCAGCTGCCCGAACCCTACGGCACGGAGCTGAGCGCGCTGTTTGCCGAGATGGAGGCGCTGGAGACGACTGAAGCCCGACTGGTCAAGGCGCTGGACAAGATGGAGACGCTCATCCAGCACAACGAGGCGGACATTTCGACCTGGCTGCCGCTGGAATACGAGCTGAACATGCAGTATGGCGCGGAGTACGTCGCCTTCTCGGACAAGCTCGTGGCGCTGCGTGAGGAAATCCTTCGGGATATGCGCGATAAGATCGGGCGGGCGAAGGAGCAACGTGAGGAATCCGGGCAGAGTTTGAATTGAAACGAAGAACGACCGCTGAAGTCCCAGCGGTCGTTCTTTTTGATCAACTTTTTGAAAGATGGGAAAGGGCGTCCATCGCCACCTGTGCGTGAAGTGCGGCGGCAAACCTCAATGCGGATTCGTCGGGGTTGAAGCGAGGATTGTGCAGGGGAACGCATGGACTGCCGGGACGGCCGACGCCGATGTGCCAGAAGCTGCCCGGCGCATGCTCCAGGAACGCGCCGAAGTCCTCGGTGGTGAGGCTGGGCTCCTGTTCGACGGTCACTGCGCCCTGGCCGAGGAGGCCGGCGGCACTGTCGCGGACGAGCGCCGTCATGGTAGGGTCGTTGATGATGCCGGAGTAGCCCCATTGGATGCGGACATCCGCCTGCACGCCGTGCGCGGCGGCGACGCCCTCCGCCAAAGCGGTCAGACGGCGGGTCAGGTGCGCGCGCGTCTCTGCGCCAAAGCAGCGGATGATGCCGCTGAGATGCGCTTCGTCCGCGATGATGTTGCGGGCTGTGCCCGCGTGGAAGCTGCCGATGGAGATGACTGCCGGGTCCAGCGGGGAAATTTCCCGGCTGACCAGCGTCTGAATCGCGCCGACCAGCGCGCTGGCGGCGACGATGGCGTCTGCGCCCAGATGGGGCTCTGCACCGTGGGCGCTCCTGCCGCGGAGTGCGATGTCAAAGGGATTGGAGGCCGCATAGGCCTTGCCGAAGCGCACGCCGATCGTTCCGACGGGCAGTTCGGGCGCGACGTGCGCGCCGAACACAGCGGAGACGCCCTCCATGCAACCCGCGTCGATCATGCGCTGCGCGCCGCCGTCGCCCTCCTCGTCGGGCTGAAACAGGAAGCGCACTGCGCCGTGAATCGAATCGCGGCGGGCCGCCAGCAGCTTTGCCGCGCCCAGCAGCGCGGCGGTGTGAAGATCGTGGCCGCAGGCGTGCATTGCGCCCGGAGTTTCCGAGGCGAATGCAAGGCCGGTCTGCTCCTGAATGGGCAGCGCGTCCATGTCCGCGCGGAGCGCCACGATGGGGCCGGGCTCTGCGCCCCGCAGTTCGCCCACGATGCCTGTGTCCGCGATGCGGCGCGTCTCAATGCCCAGCGCGTTCAGCGTGCGCTCAACCAGCACGGAGGTGGCGATTTCGGACCGCCCCAGCTCCGGATGGCGGTGGATGTCGCGCCGCAGCGCGATGATTTCGGCCTCCAGGGCGGCGGCTTCGGAAAGCAGGGTTGGCATGGCGGTTCTCCTCTTTACAGCGTTCGAATGAAGCGCTCCAGGCGGTTCAGCCCTTCTGCGAGCTGATCGTCTGAATAGCAGTAGGTCAGGCGGATGTGCCGATCGGAGCCGAAGCAGAAGCCCGGCGTGGCGGCCAGACCGGCTTCGCGGATCATCCGGGTGCAGAAGGCAGCGGAGTCCAGCCCGAACTTTGCGATGGACGGGAATAGATAAAACGCGCCCTGCGGTTCGCACACATCCAGCCCCATCGCCCGAAGGCGGCCCAGCGCATCGTCGCGCCGACGGCGATAGACCTCGCGCATCGGCGTGGGATCGCAATCCAGCGCGGCGACGCAGGCCCGCTGAGAGGTGGAGGATGCGGAGACCACGCAGAACTGATGCACCTTCTCAAGCTCCCGCTTGACCGGCAAATCCGCCAGCAGATAGCCCACGCGCCAGCCGGTCATGGCGTAGGGCTTGGAAAAGCTCTGAATCACCAGGATCTGCGGGCGAAGATCGCGGAATTCCGCAAAGGAATGATAGTCGTCGGTATAGACGAGCTGCCGGTAAACGTCGTCACAGAGCACGAAGATGTCCCGTCCCGCCACCGCGTCGTGGATCGCCTGAAGGGTTTCGGGCGTGTAGACGCAGCCGGTGGGGTTGTTGGGAGAGTTGAGGATGATGGCCTTTGTGCGCGGCGTGAGCACGGATTCGAGCATCTCCCGGGTGATCTGAAAGCCGTTGTCCTCGGTGGGCAGCGGCACAAAGGTTCCCCGGCAGAGCGTGATGATCGACTCATACAATCCAAAGGCCGGCGTGGGCACGACGACCTCGTCGCCGGGATTGAGCACGCCGAACAGCGCGGTGAACAGCGCCTCCGTCGCGCCGACGGTGACGATCACCTCGTCAGAGGAGTAGTCCATGCCGTTGCGGGCGCGCTCAAAGCCGGCGATGGCGGCGCGCAGCTCCGGAGTTCCGTTGTTTTCAATGTAATGGGTGTCGCCCGCATCCAGCGCCAGCTTCGCCGCGTTGCGCACGGGCAGAGGCGTGTCAAAGTCGGGCTCGCCCAGGGTCAGGCCGATGCAGCCGGGGGTCTCCTTTGCCATGCGGCTGAATTCGCGGATGGCGCTGCGCCGGACGCTGCCGACGGCGGTGTTCAAGCGGTGAAGCATGGCTTACAGCGTGCGCAGCAGGTCGATCAGCTCGGTCTTGGAGATCGTCTTCTCGTCCTTCTGCTTGATCACGCGGGCGGGAACGCCTGCGACCACGGCGTTGTCCGGAACGTCCTCCAGAACCACGGAGCCCGCGGCGACCACGGCGTTTGCGCCCACGTGGACGCCCTCCACAACCACGGCGTTCGCGCCCACCAGCACGCCGTCCTCGATGATGACGGGCTTTGCGCTGGCCGGCTCGATCACGCCCGCCAGCACGGCGCCCGCGCCGATGTGGCAGTTCTTGCCCACGGTGGCGCGGCCGCCCAGGATCGCGCCCATGTCGATCATGGTGCCCTCGCCGATCACCGCGCCGATGTTGATCACCGCGCCCATCATAATCACGGCGTTTTTGCCGATCTCCACCTGTTCGCGGATGATGGCGCCGGGCTCGATGCGGGCGGGGATGTCCTTCATGTCCAGCATGGGAATGGCGCTGTTGCGGCAGTCGTTTTCGATCACGATGTCCTCAATCTGATCCCTCTGGGCCTCCAGCAGGGGCTTGAGCTCGCTCCATTCGCCGAATACGATCCTGTCGCCTGCGCCAAATACCTTGGCCGCGCCGTAGTCCAGGGGAGACTTTTCCTTGACATACAGCTTGACGGGAGTCTTCTTCTTGGATTCCGCAATATATCGGATGATTTCGTATGCGTCCATGGGGATTCCTCCTTTGATCAATCAGGTATCGGCGTCCAGCATGTCCTGCATGGAATAGACGCCGGCGGGCTGGCGGGCGATGTACGCCGCCGCGGCCAGCGCGCCCTCGGCGAACAGCGCGCGGTCCTCCGCCTCGTGCTTGAGGGTGATGGTCTGGGTGCCGGTGGAGAGAATGATCTCGTGGGCGCCGGCCTCGTTGCCCAGGCGCAGGGAATGGATGCCGATCTCCTGCTTCGTGCGGCGGCCGTTCTCGTGGCGGCCGATCACCAGCGTGGAGTCCGGCCGCGCGCCCTGAATGGACTTCGCCAGCAGCAGCGCCGTGCCGCTGGGCACGTCCAGCTTGCGGTTGTGGTGGCGCTCGACGATCTCGATGTCCGCGTCGGGGAACAGCTTCGCGGCCTGCGCCGCCATGCGCGCCAGCATGGCGATGGCGGGGGACATGTTGGCCGAGAAGAAGATGGGAATCCGGGAACCGGCCTCGGCGATGGCGGCGCGCTCGAACTCGGTCTGGCCGGTGGTGGCGATCACCAGCGGCAGATTGCGGCGGCAGGCATAGTCCAGCAGGGACTGGGTGGCCGCGTGATGGGAAAAGTCAATCAGGCAGTCGGCATCGCCGGTGAAGTCCTCGAGATGGCTGAGGCAATCCTCCGCGCCGGAGACGTCCACGGCAGCGGAGAGAATCAGATCCTCGCGGTCCTCGATCAGTCGGCGGACGATGCGGCCCATGTGGCCCGCTGCGCCGTTCAGAATCAATCTCATGATCGTTTCTCCTTTGGTTTGAGTATGCTCCGGAAATCAGGCGATCAGTCCGTGTGCGCGCATCAGGCTCAGGAGAACGGCGCGGTGCTCGTCCTCCATGGGCGTCAGCGGCAGGCGGAGGAAGTCCTCGCAGTAGCCCATGGCGGCCATGGCGGCCTTGACGGGGATGGGATTGACCTCGCTGAACAGCGCGTTGATCAGCGGCAGGTAGTCCAGCTGCATCCGCAGGCTGCCCTCCAGGTCGCCGGCGAAGAAGCGCTTGCACATTTCGGAGGTCTGCCTCGGCAGCAGATTGGACAGCACGGAGATCACGCCCGCGCCGCCAACGGAGAGAATCGGCACGACCTGATCGTCGTTGCCGGAATAGATATCCAGCTTGTCGCCCACCAGCGCGCGGGTCTCGACGATCTTGGAGATGTTGCCGTTGGCCTCCTTGATGGCAGAGATCATGGGATGATCGGCCAGCGCCTGATAGGTCTTCGGCTCGATGCCCACGCCGGTGCGGGAGGGAACGTTGTACAGAATCAGAGGCTTCGTGCTCGCGTCGGCGATGGTCTCGTACATCCTGATCAGGCCCTTCTGGGTGGCCTTGTTGTAGTAGGGAGTGACCACCAGCATGGCGTCCGCGCCGACCTCGCAGGAAAAGCGGGTCAGATCGATGGCGTAGTCGGTGTCGTTGGAGCCGGTGCCTGCGATGATCGGAACGCGGCCGGCGGCGGTCTCGACCGCGAAGCGGATGGCCTCGCGATGCTCCGCGTCGGTCAGCGTGGAGCCCTCGCCGGTGGTACCGGCGATGACCAGAGCGTCGATGCCCTCGTCAATCTGCCAGTCGATCAGGCGCTTGAACTGCGCAAAGTCGATGCCGTCGCGGGTCAGGGGGGTGATCAGCGCGGTGGCTGCGCCGCGGAAGATGGAATTCTGCTTCATGAGAGTATGCCGTCCTTTCCGAGGTATGTGCAACAAAAAATAGCCGACGTGCGACGGCTATTGAACTGCGGCGACCGCATGGAACGGCCGTGCTCTGCAATGGCAATTTCAATAGCTCTCCGCGATTGCGACAGTCATGCGGGATATTCTCCCCATGCCCAGATGAACGTGCGCCTGATTCACCTTCGGCGGTTGTCCCTTTCGCATCCGGCAGGCCCTGCGAAGACCATCGCGCCGAAGGCTACTGTTGACAAACCGCGCCTCTATTCTCAAATTGCATATCCAATTTTTCTTATCATAGCATGCTTTGAAGTGCCGGTCAATAGTGGTCGCGAAAGTTAACATCCGCCCTTGACAATCGACAGCCGGGAGGGTATCATAAAATGAAGCAATCATTCAGGGGGATTCGACATGAATCGCGAACGGCTGGAGGCGCGGCTGGCGGAGCTGCCGCTGTATCAGTATGATTTTATCGACACTTCGGAGCTGGTGTTCTCCGAGCGCGTGCGGTATGTGTGCAGGACGGAGTGTCCGATGTACGGAAAATCCTGGGCCTGCCCGCCTGCGGTGGGCGGGGTGGAGGCGTGCAGGGCACGCTGTCTGACCTATCCCAAGGGGCTGATGATCGCCACCATCACCGAAGTGAGCGATATCGCGAACATCGATGAAACCCTCGCGACCCGCGCGCCGCACGAGGAGATCACCCGTCAGGCGCACGCCATGGTGCGCGAGGAGGGCTGCGAGACGCTGGTGCTGTCCACGGAGGCGTGCGCCCACTGCGAGCATTGCACCTATCCGGATGCGCCCTGCCGGTTTCCGGACCGGATGTATCCCTGCGTGGAGAGCCACGGCATTCTGGTGACCGATCTGGCCGAGCGGCACGGGATCGACTTTCTGGCCGGCGGAAATGTGGTGACGTGGTTTTCTCTGATATTGTATCGGGAGTAGGTGATTGACGTGGCGGATGTTTCCATCGCTCGCTGCGAGAGCTATGACGAGGCCGAGGTGACCGCTGCGATGCGTGCGGTGCTCGAGCCCATCGGAGGTCTGGACTGGGTGCGGCCGGGCATGAAGGTGGCGATCAAGGCGAACCTGGTGACGTTTATGAAGCCGGAGAGCGCGGCGACCACCCATCCTGCCGCGCTGATCGCGCTGGTGAAGCTGCTGAGGGAGCGCGGCGCGGAGGCGGTCGTGGGCGACAGCCCCGGCGGACTGTACAACGCCGCGTTCGTCGGGCGCGTTTACGCGGCCACGGGCATGAAGCGGGTGGAGCAGGCCGGCGCGCAGCTTAACCGCAATTTCGGCGAGCGCCAGACGGACTTCCCGCAGGCGAAGGCGGCGAAGCATTTTACCTATACATCCTGGCTGGACGACGCCGATGCCATCATCAACTTCTGCAAACTGAAGTCCCATGGCATGATGGGCATGTCTGCGGCGGTGAAAAACCTGTTCGGCACCATTCCGGGCACGATGAAGCCGGAGTATCATTTTCAGTATTCCAATGAACGCGATTTTGCCGACATGCTGGTCGATCTGAATGAGTTCTTCAAGCCGAGACTGTGCATCGCCGACGCGATCGTCGGCATGGAGGGCAACGGCCCGACGGCGGGCGTCCCGCGGAAGCTGGGCGCGCTGCTGGCCTCGGCCAGCCCGTACAAGCTGGATCTGGCCTGCGCGGAGCTCATCGGACTGACGATGGAGAACGTGCCGACCCTGCGCGCTGCGTATGAGCGCGGGCTGTGTCCGGCGACTGCCGCGGAGCTGGCGGTGGACGGCGATCTGGCGGGCGCGAAGGTGAACGACTTCGAGAACATCCTGAGCCATCACAGCCTCGGCTTCCAGGGCAGCGGCGCGGGCTTTCAGCGGCTGGTGGGACGGGTGATCGAGAAGCTGCTTCGTTCGAAGCCCGACGTAAGGCCGAAGGACTGCGTGGGCTGCGGCGTATGCGCGGGCGTCTGTCCGGCGCACGCCATTGAAATCCGGGACAGGCGGCCGCACATCGATCGAAAGAAGTGCATCCGCTGCTTCTGCTGTCAGGAGTTCTGCCCGAAGGGTGCGATGGTTGTCAAGCGTCCGCCGGTGGCGCGGATGCTGAATCGCGAACATCGATAACCGGCATCTGCGCGAATATTTTTCTGTGCCGGCATGAACCTCGCCATTCGCTCATAAAAAGAGCTATGCGAGCGGAGGGGGTGCGGGACATGAAGAATTGGGAGCGCGCGCTGACGATCTGCATGGCGCTGGCAGCGATCGCATGTACCTTGGCGGTGATGATCTCGTGCGCACGGCTGCTGAGCCCGGAGGGGGCTTTGCGGGCGCGGGACGGCGCGTTTTCCTGGAGCAGCAGCGCCTATCAGATCAGCGGTAGCATATCCGGAGGCATGCTGGAGGAACTGAGAATCCTGCGAACAGGCGAATGAGATGGAAAAGCCCGCAATCGACGATGCTGCGTCGACTGCGGGCTTTTGATCTGCCTCAGCGGTTCACCGGATACATGATCTTCATCTGGTTGACCTTGCTCTGATAGGCCTTCTGGCGCTTTTCGCCCAGAAGGTGTTCGCGAATGGCGTCGTGGACGTCGGAGAACTTCATCGGTTCGGACTGCTTCTTGCCATCCAGGCGGATGATGTGCCAGCCGAACTGGGTCTTCACCGGTCCGCGAAGCTCGCCGGGCTCCATGCTGAAGCAGGCTTCGTCAAATTCCTTTACCATCTGGCCGTGCCCGAACTCGCCCAGACTGCCGCCGTTCTGGCCCGAGGGGCAGGAGCTGTTTTCACGCGCGGCGTCTTCGAAGGAGATCTCGCCGGCCTGAATCTTCTGCAGCAGCTCGCTGGCCCGGGCTTCGTCATCCAGCAGAATGTGGCTGGCGGAAACCAGCTCCTGACCGGAGAACTGGTCGGGATTGGCGTCGAAGAACTCCTTGATTTCGGCCTCCGTGACGCTGACGCGCTCGATGGCTTTGGATACGGCGAACTGCGTCAGCAGCTCGTCCTTCACATGCTGCAGCTGCTGCTTGAAGGCGGGATCGTATTCCATCATGTTCTTTCGCGCGTCGGTGAGGAACAGCGCCTGTTCGATCAGCTTCTCCAGCACGGCTGCGCGGCCCTGGGGATTGTTGAAGCTCTCCGCGCGGGGGCCCATGGCGAGAATGGTCTCGGTGACGTCCGCTTCAGTAATGGAGATGCTGCCGACGACGGCGAGGGGGCGGGAAATTTCCATGTGCGTTATCCTCCTGATTTCAGATCAAGAGCCGCCTGTTTGGGGCGGCTCTTGTAGGGAACGAAGCGACTTGCGTTCGGCTTAGATGCGCGCAACGCCGGAATCGCGGGCAGCCTGAGCGACGGCCTTGGAAACGGCTTCCTTGACGCGGGGATCGAAGGCAGCGGGAATGATGTAATTCTCGTTGAGCTCCTCGTCAGAGATGAGGTTGGCCAGCGCATAGGACGCGGCGATCTTCATTTCCTCGTTGATGTCGCTGGCGCGGACGTCGAAAGCACCGCGGAACAGCGCCGGGAAGGCCAGAACGTTGTTGATCTGGTTCGGGAAGTCGCTGCGGCCGGTGGAGACCACGCGCGCGCCGCCAGCCTTGGCGTCGTCGGGGAAGATTTCGGGGGTCGGATTCGCGCAGGCGAACACGATGGCGTCCTTGTTCATGGTCTTGACCATCTCGGTGGTCACAGCGCCGGGAGCGGAAACGCCGATGAACACGTCCGCGCCGACCAGCACGTCGGCCAGGGAGCCGGCGACCTTCTTGAGGTTGGTCTTCTTGGCCATTTCCTCCTTGAAGGGGTTCATGCCTTCCTTGCGGCCCTCGTAGATGGCGCCCTTGCGGTCGCACATGGTGATGTCCTTCACGCCGTAGGACAGCAGCAGCTTGGTGATGGCGGTGGCGGCAGCGCCCGCGCCGTTGACGACGACCTTGATCTCTTCCTTGGTCTTGCCGACGACCTTCAGCGCGTTGATCAGGCCGGCCAGGGTGATGATGGCGGTGCCGTGCTGGTCGTCATGGAAGATCGGGATGTCGCACTTTTCCTTCAGCTTCTGCTCGATCTCGAAGCAGCGGGGAGCGGCGATGTCCTCCAGGTTGATGCCGCCGCAGGAGCCGGAGATCAGATAAATGGTATTGACGATTTCGTCCACGTCCTTGGACTTCACGCAGAGCGGGAACGCATCCACGTCGCCGAAGGCCTTGAACAGAACGCACTTGCCCTCCATGACGGGCATGCCGGCCTCGGGGCCGATATCGCCCAGGCCCAGAACAGCGGTGCCGTCGGTGACGACGAGGCAGGTGTTCCAGCGGCGGGTCAGTTCATAGCTCTTGTTGATATCCTTCTGAATCTCAAGGCAGGGCTGCGCAACGCCGGGGGTGTAGGCCAGGGACAGATCGTCCTTGGTGGAAACGGGCACGCGGCTGATAACTTCGATCTTGCCCTTCCATTCGCCATGCTTCTTAAGGGATTCCTCTGCGTAGTTCATGGGTATCATCCTCCTGATCTGATGTTTGCGCCCAGGCGAAAGCCGGTAATGCGCATGCGTGGATCAGGTGCATTCGTCACCAAGATCCATCTGTAATAAGTATACCGTATTGTCGCCGCATCGTCAATAAACGAAGGGAAGAATTCGTAAAGTTTTTTCATAAACAGGACGTGCCGCCGTGTTCCGGGGAGGCGGCGAAGGTGAAAAAACGATTGATCAGGCGCGCCATCTATGGTATAGTAATAGGGATTCGCGCATGGGCACGCAATCCGAGAATGAAACAAGGGGACGAAGGGACAATGCAGCAGGAGAAAAAGCGGAATACTTTTGCGGGGAGCATCGGATTTGTACTCGCCGCAGCAGGCAGTGCGGTGGGATTGGGGAACATCTGGAGATTTCCCTATCTGGCCGCCAAGGACGGAGGCGGCATGTTTCTGGCCGTCTATCTGGTGCTGGCGCTGACGTTCGGGTTTACGCTGCTGGCGTCAGAGCTGGCCATCGGCCGCAAGACGCGGCGCAGCGCGATTCACGCGTATGGACAGCTGAACCGGAGGTTTGGCTTTCTCGGCGGCGTGGCTGCGCTGGTGCCGCTGATTATTTTGCCGTATTACTGCGTCATCGGCGGGTGGGTGCTGAAATACTTCCTCGTATATATCACCGGACGCGGAGCGGAAGCGACGGCGGAGGGCTATTTCACCGGGTTTATTTCCGCGCCGGTGGAGCCGGTGATTCTGGCGCTGGCGTTCATCCTGCTGGTGGCGTTCATTATCTACCGGGGCGTGAACAAGGGAATTGAGTCGTCGTCGAAGCTGATCATGCCCGCGCTGCTGGTGCTGGTGATGGGCATTGCGGTCTTTTCTCTGACCATTTCGCATACCGACGCCGCGGGAGAGACCCGCACGGGCCTGCAGGGACTGAAGATTCTGGTGGTGCCCAGCTTTGAAGGAATGTCCGTGCGCGCCTTCTTTACGATTCTGATGGACGCCATGGGACAGCTGTTCTACAGCATCAGCGTGGCCATGGGCATCATGGTGACCTACGGCTCCTATGTGCAGGACGATGCGAATCTGGGCAAATCAATTCGCCAGATTGAAATCTTCGATACGCTGGTGGCCTTCCTGGCCGCGGTGATGATCATTCCGGCGGTTTATACGTTCATGGGAAGCGAGGGCATGTCCGCCTCGGGCCCGAGTTTGATGTTCATCTCACTGCCGAAGGTCTTTGAAGCGATGGGCGGCGTCGGCCATGTGGTTGGATGCCTGTTTTTCCTGATGGTGCTCTTTGCGGCGCTGACCAGCGCGGTATCGGTCATGGAGACGGTCGTGGCCAGCATCATGGAGCAGTTCCGCATCAGCCGTGTTCGGGCAACGACCATAGAGATGATCCTCACCGTCGCGATGGCGGTGATGGTCTGCTTCGGGTATAATTACGCCTATTTCGACCTCCTTCTGCCGGACGGAACCCACGCGCAGCTGCTGGATCTGATGGACTACATCAGCAATAAATGCCTGATGCCTGTGGTGGCGATCGGCACCTGCATTCTGATTGGATGGGTGGTTCGGCCGCAGACGGTGATCGATGAGATCGAGCGCAGCGGCTGTGTGTTTGGGCGGAAAAAGCTGTATGTGGCGATGATCCAGGTTATTGCGCCGGTGCTTCTGACCGTGCTGCTGCTGAAGTCGCTGGGACTGTCGGTTTTCTGATATTTTCGATGAAAATCCCACGGCTTCCGGATGGAAGAAGCCGTTTTTCCTCCGCCTGAGGAAAGAGGACGGGCGCGGCGTACGCGCCGCCGCGCCCGATCCATCGGGCTGTTCTGCGCGTGTTTTCGACGGCATGAGGAGCGCGGGAGCTATTCCTGCGCTCCTTTTTTGAGGCCTGAGGGACAAAATTTTTCTGGATTCGGTTGATAATTCTTCTGCACCATGTTATGATAAATTTGTGAATATTTATTGGCAACTCAGGGCGGCGCGGGCGCGCATCCTGCGCGAACGCTGCGGATTTCGGAGATCGCGATGAATCAGAACGGATTGGCCTATGAAATTCTCAGAAATATTTTCGGCCAGTTGAAGAAAACCCTGAAGCTGGAGCGCGACGCGGCGGGCGATCGGATGGCCCGCTTTGTCGAGATGGATGTGCCCGGCGCGGAGGAAGAGCGCCAGTCGGTTCCGCAGCGGGCGGAGCAACGGTCTGCCGGGGAGGCGGATCGCCGGGAGAACTGGACGCCGTCGGACGCCGTGCCGTTCGGATACCGGCCGATGCGCTACGGCTGTATGGAGAAGCGCCAGCGAAGCTGGTATGCCTATTGGAAGGAACAGGTGGAAAGCGGCAGATATCCGCCGACCGATTTGGGATATGTCATCGTCTATCTGAACGAGCTTCTCGCCGGGCGCGGCTGGCGCGAGGCGCAGGAGGGATACGGGAAGCTGACGGCGGTATGGATGGCGTACCGAAAGGCGCATCCGATGCTGAACGGCTGCGTGCCCGATTGGCTGTTCGATTTTGCCCGGCTTTACGGCTTGGAGTATGCGCTGCCTGACGACATATGCTCCGCGCTGCCCGGCCAGACGGCAGTGCGCGATCTGCTGATTCATGCGCACAGCGAAGAGCATCCCCTGCGGCTGCCGTTTGCGCTGATCGATGTGCTGTGCGATTATCGCATGACAGACAGCCGATTCTATCTGGACGGCCACCAGGATCTGATGCGTCAGGCGATTCCGCGCGTCATCGCGCTGGCGGACGCCGCGATGATGAAGCAGCGGGGGCGCGGCCTTTTGGCGCTGTACGGCCCGAACCGTGCGCGGCGGCAGGAATATACCGCCTTTGCCGGCGCGGACTGTCCGAACGCGAACCGGCGGGTGCAGGTTTCCGTAAAGGCGTATACCGCGAGTTTCGGACTTCGCCAGTATATCACCCAGCTTGTGCGGCATGCGGAAAACACCCTGAGAGCGCTGTGCGCCGTAAAGGGACGCCTTCGCAACATTGAGCTGGATGCGGAGATGGCCGCGCTGGTGGATGCCTTTCTGAAGAGAGAGTATGCCCCCCGGCCAACGCCCGACCCGCAGAAGCGGCAGGCGGTCGCGCTGGACTTCGACAGCATTGGCGCGCTGCGCGATCAGTCGAACGCGGTTCGGGAGGCGCTGGAGGTTCCGGAAGCGGAGGAGCCGGTGCACGGACCGTCGTGCGGCGAAGAACGGACGGAACCGCAGCGGAAGGCGGACGACGGCGGGCCGGAAGCGCCCGAACCGCAGAAAGCGGAGGCGGCGCAGGCGTCCGGGACTTCGGATGGATTGCGGCAGCTGCTGGAAGCGCTCTCTCCGGCGCAGAGGGAGGCGCTCGGCATCGTGCTTTCCGGAACGGATGTGCAGGCCCGGCTTGCCAGCGCTGCGGAAGCGGCAATGACCATGCCGGAGATGCTGATGGATGAGATCAACGACGCGGCGATGCAGGTGCTCGACGATATCCTGATCGACGCGATGGACGATACGCCGCGGATTCTGGAGCAGTATGCGCCGGAGCTTGCGGCGATGCTGAAAGGGGAGAGATGAGGATGGCAGGCATGAACCGCCGCGAATCTGCGGCGCTGATCAATTCATTGACCGCCGGCGTGGTTCCGAGAATCGGTCTGCGCCACATCGCAGTTGGCAGACAGGCCGAGGTCAATGCCTTTTTGCAGGATCTGGCCACGGTGGAGGCCGGCGGCGCGGCCTTTCGCTTTGTGTGCGGACAGTACGGAAGCGGCAAGAGCTTCTTGCTCCAGATGATTCGCAACAACGCGATGGAACGTTCCTTCGTGGTGATGGACGCGGATCTCTCTCCGGAACGGCGCTTGACGGGCACGAAGGGACAGGGGCTCGCAACCTATCGCGAGCTGATGCAGCACCTCTCCACCCGGGTTCGCCCGGAGGGCGGCGCACTGGAGTCCATTCTGCAGAAGTGGATCGCAGGCGTGCAGGCGGAGACGGCGGAAGCGGAGAAGCTTCAGCCCGGCGATCCTGCGCTGGTCGACGCGGTCGGCAGGCGCATCGCGAATGTGCTGTCCTCGCTGGCGGAGATGGCCTATGGCTTTGCCTTTTCCACGGTGCTGGACGCTTACTGGAGAGGCCTGAAGACGGGCGACGATCGGCTGAAGCAGGCGGCGCTGCGCTGGCTGCGCGGCGAGTATGCCACCAAAACGGATGCGCGGCGGGATTTGCCGGTGGACAGCATCATCGACGACCAGAACTGGTATGAGTTCCTGAAGCTGTTCGCGCTGTTTGCCTGCAAGGCCGGGTTTCAGGGGCTGCTCGTGTTTCTGGATGAAGGCGTGAATCTGTTCAAGATCGCAAACAAGCAGGCGCGGGACAGCAACTATGAGAAGGTTCTGACGATTTTCAACGACGTCATGCAGGGCAAGGCGCGGAGCATCGGCGTGTTCATGAGCGGAACGCCGCAGTGCGTTTATGATGAGCGCCGCGGACTGTTCAGCTATGAGGCGCTCCGCTCCCGGCTGGCCGACCACCGGTTCAGCGCAAAGGGCTTCACAGATTATACCGGGCCGGTCATCCGACTGAACCGGCTCTCCAATGAAGAGATCTATCTGCTGCTTGAGCGGCTTTGCGAGCTCCATGGCGCGCATTATTCCTATTCATGCGCGCTGGGACAGGAGCAGCTGACGGCGTTCATGGACGCGGCGCTGGCCCGCCTGGGCGCGGATCAGATGCTGACGCCCCGCGAGGTGACGCGGGACTTCCTGGGGCTGCTGAACATTCTGCATCAGAATCCGGACGCCTCCTTCGAAGCGCTGCTGGCCGCGCAGAAGCCGGAGCCGGAGACGCCGCCGGAGGACGGCGGAGACGACCTCTTTGCGGAATTCGATCTATGAAACAGACGGCATTTGAGCGCTACGCGCCCTTCATTCAGGAGTACATCTATCGCAAGGGATGGACAGATCTGCGGCAGGTGCAGATTGAGGCGTGCGAGGCGATTCTGGACGGCGACAGCAACATCGTGATTGCCTCGGGCACCGCCTCGGGCAAAACGGAGGCGGCGTTTTTTCCGATTCTCACGCTGCTGGAGCAGTCTGCGCCGGAGTCGGTCGGCGTGCTGTACATCAGCCCGCTGAAGGCGCTGATCAATGATCAGTTTGAGCGCCTGAACGAGCTGCTGAACGACAGTGGAATTCCGGTCTGGCTCTGGCACGGCGATGCGCCGCAATCGATGAAGCGCAGGGCGCTGAAGCAGGCCTGGGGCGTTGTGCAGATCACGCCGGAGTCGCTGGAAGCGATGCTGATGCGCCATCCCGGAGACGCCTGCCGGCTGTTCTCCGACCTGCGCTTTATCGTGATCGACGAGATCCACGCGCTGATGGGCGAGGACAGGGGACTGCAGGTGATCTGCCTGATCGCGCGGCTGGAACGGCTGACCGGATGCAGGCCGCGGCGCATCGGCCTCTCCGCAACGCTGAACGATTACCGTCCGGCCATGGCGTTTGTTTCGGCGGGCAGCGGGCGCGACGCGACGGCCGTGGGGATACAGACTGGAAAGCGCACGATCTCGCTCAGCGCGGAGAGCTTTGTGCTGCCGCAGGACGAGGCCGGATCCTTCCGGGTGATGCGGGAATACTACAACTTTTTATATGACAACAGCCATTTGCGGAAGTGTCTCATCTTCGCGAACAGCCGAAACAGCGCGGAAAAGATCATCGCGAATCTGAAGGAGATCGCGCAGGAGCGCGGCGAACGGGACGTGTTCCGGGTTCATCACGGCAGCGTCTCGGCAGAGCTGCGCCGGGAGACGGAGGAGGCGCTCCGGGACGGCGAGGGCCCGACGGTCGCGGCGGCCACGCTGACGCTGGAACTGGGCGTGGATATCGGCGATCTGGATACCACCGTTCAGGCCGGCGCGCCCTACAGCTGCGCCAGCTTTGTGCAGCGCCTGGGGCGTTCGGGCCGGCGGAGCGGCCGATCGCAGATGCTGTTCGTCAGCCTTCATCGCGAGGAGGACGGGTCGCCCCTGGACGCGCTTCCGTGGGAGCTGCTGCGATCGATTGCGGTCGTCCAGATGTATCTGGAGGAGCGGTGGGTGGAGCCCTATGCCCCCAAGCGAAAGCCGTTCAGCTTGCTGGCCCATCAGACGCTGAGCGCGCTGATGGCGAATGTCGAGCTCACGCCGCGCGAACTGGCGCAGAACGTGCTGCGGCTGCCGCCCTTTGCGGACAGGATCTCTGCGGAGGAGTATCGGGAGCTGCTGAGATATATGGTTGAGCAGGATTTCCTGCAGCGCCTGACCGATGGCGGCCTGATCGTGGGACTGAAGGGCGAACGGATCACCGGCCACTATTCCTTCTACGGGGTCTTCCAGGAGGAGGAGAGCTACAGCGTCGTGGCTCAGGAGGGCGAGATCGGCACGCTTGCAGAATGTCCCAAGGTGGGGGCGACCTTTGCGCTCGCAGGAGCGAGCTGGCAGGTCTTGGCGGTCGATGAGAAGCGCAGGAAAATATTCGTCCAGCGCGCGTCCGGCGTGCGGGTTCCTTCCTGGTCCGGCGCGGGCGGGTCGGTGCATGCCCGGGTGGTGAAACGCATGCGGCAGGTGCTGGCGGAGGATGCGGAATATCCTTATCTGCAGCCGAGCGCCCGGACGCTCCTGCAGCGCGCGCGGGAGCTGGCCCGGCAGCAGCGCCTGCTGGAGCGCCGGGTGCTGCCCCGCGGCGGCAGGGCCTTCTGTCTCTGTCCGTGGACGGGCACGAAGGAGCTGCAGACGATCGAGCGCCTGCTGTCCTGCGGGCTGAAGGCGCCGCTGAAGGTGCTCGGCGTGGTGAACCGGCGGCACTTTCTGATCGTCGAGAGCGGACTCGAGGCCGACGCGTTTGTGCGGGAACTCCGGAATATTGAAGTGGATCCGGACGATCCGGCTTCGGTGCTGCCGGAGAATCATGCGCCGCGCGTCGACAAATACGACTGGATGGTTCCGGAGCCCCTGCTGCGAACGGCTTTCTTGTACAACCAGATGGATATTCCGGCGGCGCTGGGCGTTCTCAGGAACATCGGCTCCGACTGCTGAGAGCGGATGCGGCCGGAGCTGATGCCGTATGCACGGGGAGGCCTCGTGAATCATTAGATTTTGGGCTTGCGGTATCTGTAAGGACGAGCGAAATGCATCTGCAACGCATATCGTAATGCTGGCGCGGGATTATTCGGTTCAGATGAGACGGCGGCGCTGCTTTGAAAAAACATGCAGGCATTTCTGTGCGCAATCCAGATGCGCAGAGGATGGAAACGGACATTTGCGGAGCGTATTATCTGTCGATGACGGCGCTGATTCAGAAACCTCCCCCTGAAAAAACGGCAAGGCTGGGCATAGCCAGCGATCATATTTCGCATTCCGGGTTCCGATCGGGCGAATGCGGCAAAGGAGAGTACCATGCGGATTCCAAACATCAAGCTTGAAAAGAAAACGATTCTGATTACCGGCGCGGCGGGCTTCATCGGAGCAAATCTGACGCTGGAGCTGCTGAAAACGCAGAAAGGCGTCCATATCGTCGGCCTGGACAATATGAACGACTATTATGACGTGTCCATCAAGGAATACCGCCTGGCGGAGATCGAAGCGCTGGCACAGCGCACGCCGGGTGCAAAATGGACGTTTGTGCGCGGCAATCTGGCGGACAAGGCGCTGATGGAGCGGCTGTTTGACGAATATGGCTTTCACGTTGTGGTCAATCTCGCCGCGCAGGCCGGCGTGCGCTATTCCATCGAAAACCCGGATGTGTATATAGAATCGAATCTCATCGGGTTCTTCAACGTGCTCGAGGCCTGCCGGCGTCATCCCGTGGAGCATCTGGTGTATGCCTCCAGCTCGTCGGTCTACGGGTCGAATACCAAGGTGCCCTATTCCACGGAGGATCGGGTGGACAACCCCGTGTCCCTGTATGCGGCAACGAAGAAGTCCAACGAGCTGATGGCGCACGCCTATTCCAAGCTGTACAACATTCCCTCCACAGGGCTGCGCTTTTTCACGGTGTACGGCCCTGCGGGCCGTCCGGACATGGCCTATTTCGGCTTCACAAACAGGCTGATTCGCGGCGAGACGATCCAGATCTTCAATTACGGAAATTGCAAACGGGACTTTACCTATGTGGACGATATCGTCGAAGGGGTAAAGCGCGTCATGCAGTGCGCGCCGGAGAAGGCGACCGGGTCGGACGGACTGCCGGTTCCGCCGTACCGGGTGTACAATATCGGCAACAACTGCCCGGAGAATCTGCTGGATTTCGTGGAGATTCTTCAGCAGGAGCTCGTCCGTGCGGGAGTGCTGCCGGAGGATTATGACTTTGCGGCGCACAGACAGCTGGTTCCCATGCAGCCGGGCGACGTTCCCGTGACCTTTGCGGATACCGACGACCTGGAACGCGATTTCGGCTTCAGACCGTCCACCAGTCTGCGCGAGGGCCTGCGCAGGTTCGCGGAATGGTACAAGGCGTTCTATCGCGTATAGCAGCGGCGGAAAAGGTCTGCGCGCGCGATCTTTTCCGGAGGGATACGCCCTGCTTTCAGCGATGGGGGAGCCTGTAAAAGTTTGCTAAATTCCGGGCAATTCAGGCCGGTTCTGTTGACTTTGAACGGAGAATGTGATAATATCTAAAGGAATATTTTTGTGGAGGGTGCTGTTATGGAACATATCAAGACGATTGAAACCCGCAATCTGTGTGAAAGCGCAAAGAATGGCGGCTGCGGCGAATGCCAGACCTCCTGCCAGTCTGCCTGCAAGACCAGCTGCGGTATTGCCAATCAGAAGTGCGAGAGCACCAAGGAAAGCAAGTAATTGCAGATACCCGAATGCCGCCGGATCCGGCGGTATTTTTTATACGGAATAAGGAGAAATAAGTTCTATGGTTCATCAATATCAGCTGGGCGGATACAACATCGTGCTGGACGTCTGTTCGGGCTCGGTTCACGCCGTGGACGAGGTGGCCTATGACATCATCGCGATGTTCGAAGACAACGACCGCGGGACCGTGCTGAAGGCGGTGGCGGAGAAGTACCGGGATCGCGAGGACATTGCGCCGCAGGATCTGGAAGAGTGCTATGATCAGGTCGCCGCCCTGCGCGACAGCGGAAAACTCTTTGCGCCGGATACCTTTGAATCCATGGCCGGACATCTGAAGGAAAAGACCGCCGGCGTGGTCAAGGCGCTCTGCCTGCATGTGGCGCATACCTGCAACCTGAACTGCGCCTATTGCTTCGCCAGCCAGGGCAAGTACCATGGCGACCGCGCGGTGATGAGCTTTGAGGTCGGCAAGCGCGCACTGGATTTTCTGATTGAGCATTCCGGGAACCGCCGCAACCTGGAGGTGGACTTCTTCGGCGGCGAACCGCTGATGAACTTTGACGTGGTCAAGCAGCTGGTTGCCTATGCCCGCAGCATTGAAAAGCAGCACAACAAGAACTTCCGCTTCACGCTGACCACCAATGGCGTTCTGATTGACGACGATGTGATTGACTTCGCCAACCGCGAGATGAGCAACGTCGTTCTCAGCCTGGACGGCCGCAAGGAGATCCACGACCGCTATCGCGTGGACTACGCCGGAAACGGAAGCTGGGATCGGATCGTTCCCAAGTTTCAGAAGCTGGTGGAGGCGCGCGGAGGCAAGAACTACTACATGCGCGGCACCTTCACGCATGCGAATCCCGACTTTCTGAAGGACATTCAGCAGATGCTGGATCTGGGCTTTACCGAACTGAGCATGGAACCCGTCGTCTCTGTGCCCGGAGATCCTTCGGAGCTCACGCAGGAGGATCTGCCCGTCGTGCTGGAGCAGTACGAGAAGCTCGCCGAGCTGATGCTGGAGCGGGACCGGGAGGGGCGGCCCTTCACGTTCTATCACTATATGATCGATCTCACCGGCGGTCCCTGCATCTACAAGCGCATCTCCGGCTGCGGCTCCGGCACGGAGTACATGGCGGTTACCCCCTGGGGCGACCTGTATCCCTGCCATCAGTTTGTGGGCGAGGAGAAGTTCCGCCTGGGCAACATCTATGAAGGCGTCACCAATACTGAGGTGCAGAGCCAGTTTGCGGCCTGCAATGTCTATGCGCACCCGGAGTGCCGGGACTGCTGGGCGCGCCTCTACTGCTCCGGCGGCTGCGCGGCCAATGCGTATCACTCCACGGGCTCCGTCACGGGCGTCTATGAGTACGGCTGCACCCTCTTCCGAAAGAGAATGGAGTGCGCGATCATGGTGGCCGTCGACCGGGCGCTGAACGGACGATGATGGAAACGCCCATCTGCGACTTTGTGCGGCGCTATGCCGAGAGCGGGACGCTGCGCCTGCACATGCCGGGACACAAGGGCGCTTCGCTGCTGGGCATGGAGTCGCTGGACATCACTGAGGTTGCCGGCGCGGACAGCCTCTACGAGGCGGACGGCATCATCCGCCAGAGCGAAGCCAATGCCAGCGCGATCTTCGGAGCGAGGACCTTCTATTCCACGGAGGGATCGTCCCAGTGCATCCGCGCGATGCTCTGCCTTGCGGTGCGCTATGCCGGGCGGACGGGGAGAAGGCCGCTGATTGCCGCGGGAAGGAATGTCCACAAGACGTTCCTGAGCGCCGCCGCGCTGCTGGATTTCGAGGTGATGTGGCTCTGCTCCGAACGCCAGGAATCCTATCTGGCCTGCCGGCTGACGGCGTCAGAGCTCGAGACCGCGCTGAGCGCCGCGGCGGAGAAGCCTGTTGCGGTCTATCTCACCAGCCCGGACTATCTCGGCAACACGGTTGATCTGCGCGCCATCGCGCAGGTCTGCCATCGCCATGGCGCGCTGCTGCTGGTGGACGGTGCGCACGGCGCCTATCTGAAGTTTCTGCCCGAATCCGGGCATGCAATCGATCTGGGCGCAGACCTGTGCTGCACCTCCGCGCACAAGACGCTGCCGGTGCTGACCGGAGGCGCTTATCTGCACATCTCGAATCAAGCGCCGCCGGTGCTCTCCGACTGGGCGAAGGACGCGCTGACGCTGTTCGGTTCCACCAGCCCGTCCTATCTGATTCTTCAATCGCTGGATGCAGTCAATCGGTATCTTGCCGAGGGCTATTGCGAGCGGCTCGCAGGATTCGTTGCCCGGGTGCGGGAATATCGGGCCGAGTGGGCGAAGCGCGGATATGTGATGTGCGGGGATGAACCGCTGAAGGTCACGCTCTCCGTGAAGCCCTATGGCTATCGCGGCGATTCGTTTGCGCAGGCGCTGCGGGCGCAGGGGATCGAGTGCGAATTTGCCGATCCTGATTTCGTGGTCATGATGCTGACGCCGGAGACGGGCGAGGCGGGACTGCGCCGCCTTCACGAGGCGATGTGTGCGATCCGCCAAAGGCCCGCCATCGGGGAGCGGCCGCCGGAATTCCGCTTGCCGGAGAAGGTGCTATCGATTCGCGAGGCGATGCTGTCGCCCTCCGAGCGCATTCCGTTGTCCGGGAGCGAGGGGAGAGTGCTGGCGTCGGCGTCCGTCGGATGTCCGCCTGCGGTGCCGATTGTGATCTGCGGAGAGCGGATCGATGAAGCTGCTGTCCGGGGATTTGCGTATTACGGCATCCAAACCTGTGCCGCTGTCGCAGAGCGGCGCTGAAGAGAATTGGAAACCATCCGTCGATCAGGAGCTCTGAGACCAAGTTTGTTGAACAAGGCGGGGGTATCGTGAAGAAACGGTATGGATTGCTCAGCTTGATCTGCGGGATGTTGTCACTGCCCCTTTGTGTTTTTGTTGTCCCTGGTGTGCTGGCGCTGGCTTTGGCGATTCTATGCCAGAGATGGGAGGGTGCAGCTTCCGGCAATAAGGAGGCGTCCAGGGCCAAATGGGGCGCGATCCTGGGCTCTGTATCTCTGGGATTGGCCGTGCTGGTGATGATTTGCGCGGCTCTTCCGGACAGCAGGATCGCCGGTCAGTTGGCACTGCTTGCTTCCCTTTTCATTGCAGTAGGATGCTTTGCTGCCTGCCAGGTGCTGTCCGAAAAACCAGAGAAGAATAAGAAATCCCAGATGCAAAGGACTCCCGTCAGTTACGGTCCCGACTGCAACCATTGTCCTCTTACAGGCAATGACTGCACCCGCTGCCCCTATAAGGAGTAGCCGCATGCTCCGAAAGCTGCAGACAGCGGGTCTGCTCCTTAGAAACCTGTATCCCCGCACAGGCAGACGTCCTTTTGTCTCATTCCGTTCATGATGCCCTGTTCGGATACGATCTGCGATAAAAGGAGCGGCTTCTCCGAACGCAATGCGCTCTTTCGCAGTTCCTTTGCTTAGAATGTGTATCTCCCCAAAGACAAACAGGCTCTGCAGCGACCGTTTCCGAGTTGCTGCAGAGCCTGTTGTGTGAGATGGCATTTCTGTGCTCTTTCCATACGGGGAACATCTGAAAAAACGGACGCCGATCATGATACCCATTGTATCAGAATCGACGTCCGGATGTGGTGCTGAAAGCGGGACTCGAACCCGCACGCCCTCTCGGACAGCGGATTTTAAGTCCGCTGCGTCTGCCATTTCGCCATTTCAGCATAGCCGCCGCGCGGCTGGAGGCCGGGGCGGTGGTCAGCGTGTCACTTGCGGCGATTGAGCTTGGAAAGCTTGTTGTAAGTCAGACCGTGCATGACCAGGTTGAGGCAGATCAGAAGGCCAATAAACGCGCAGATGCTGACCACGATGACGTAAGTCTCCGTACCGCTGGCGGTGATGCCGAAGGTGATGGCGAGGGAGGAATTCAGGAAGGAAGACGCGCCCGCAAAGCCGAGAAAGATGGAACCCAGAAAAATGATGAGCCCCAGAAGAATGCAAATCGTGCCCATAGCTCAATCTCCTTAATGTAAAATACAACCTTATTATATACGTTCACTGGGGCGATGTCAAGCGCGGTCGGGCGAATTCCATGGATTGGAAGCCATCCCGCGTTTTCATCAAGAGGTCGTTAATTCTTGTATAGGCGCTTGACAGCGCGGGACACATGGTCGTATTATATAGATAAAGAAATATCGATTTTTCATCCTGGAGACATTGAGAGAACATGGAGGAAAATACTATGGCAAACAAGGTGACTGTGATTGGTGCGGGCAGCGTCGGCTCTACCATTGCGTTCATGATGGCGGTGAAAGGCATTGCAGCCGAAATCGTCATCATCGATATCAACGAAAAGAAGGCGCTCGGCGAGGCGATGGACATCCGCCAGGGCATTCCGTTCTGCGATCCCTGCAAGATCTATGCGGGCCGCTATGAGGACGCGAAGGGCTCCGACATCGTGGTGATCACTTCGGGCATCGGCCGCAAGCCGGGCCAGACCCGTCTGGAGCTGGCGCAGACCAACGTCAATATCATGAAGTCCATTGCGGCGGAGATCTCCGTGGTCGCGCCGGACGCGGTGTACGTCATTGTCAGCAATCCTGTGGACGTGCTGACCTATGTGTTCAACAAGGTCACCAATATTCCGGAAAACCGCATCATCGGCACCGGCACGCTTCTGGACACCGCGCGCCTCCGCTCCCGCATTGCGGAATATATGAACGTCAGCCAGAAGAACGTGCACGCCTATGTGCTGGGCGAGCACGGCGACAGCTCCTTTGTGCCGTGGTCCTCCGCCCGCGTCTGCAATGTGCCCATTGAGAAGTTCAAGGACTGCGTCAGCGACAAGGGCTTCATCAATGCCGATCTCAATTATGAGGAGATCGAGAGCTACATGCGCACCTCCGGCGGCAAGATCATTCAGCGCAAGGGCGCGACGTTCTATGCCATCGCCATGTCTGTCTGCCATATCTGCGAATGTATCTTTGACAACGCCAACGCCATTATCTCCGTCTCCACGATGATGCATGGAGAATACGGCATCGAGGATTGCTGCCTGAGCATCCCCACCATCGTCAATGCGGCGGGCTCCGTGGGCAAGGTGCTGCCGGACATGACCGACGAGGAAGTGGAGAAGCTGCGTCACAGCGCTGAGATGCTGAAGAATGTCATTGCGCAGATCAACCTTTAAGGCTTTGAAGTGAGGCTGTTGAGATGGATGAGAATCAGAGAACGCACGGACCGATCCCCAGAACCACGATGGAACGGCTGCCGGGCTATCTGAATTTCCTGCGCATGAAGACGGGGCCGGAGTACGAGCGCATTTCCTCTACGGTGATTGCCCAGGAGATGAACCTGTCCGCCATCACGGTGCGCAAAGACCTGGCCTGCATTGCCAGCGGCCGGCCCCGCGTGGGCCATCGCCGCGAAGAGCTGATCGAGCGCATCACAGAGGTGCTGGGCAGCGGAGAATGCAGCACCGCAGTGCTTGTGGGCGTGGGCAATCTCGGCCATGCGCTGATGTGCTACAAGGGCTTCGAGCACTATGGCATGCAGATACTCGCGGGCTTCGACGTGGACAGCCGCGTGGTGGGCAGCGAGATCAACGGCAAGACGGTCTATCACATCAACAACCTGTATTCATTCATTCAAAAAAACGGTACCAGCATTGGCATCATCGCCGTACCGGCGCCTTGCGCGCAGGAGGTCTGCGACCGGATGGTGGCGGCGGGAATTCGGGGAATTCTGAATTTTGCGCCTGCACATCTGCGCGCGCCGGCCAATGTGGTGGTTCGCCACGAGGACTTCGCCGTGTCGCTGGCGCTGCTGGCGGTGAGCATGGAGAAGCAAAGCTGAAACAGCAAAGACCGGTCTTTGGCATACGCCAAAGGCCGGTCTTTTTTCGCAAGCGCTGCTGGAAAGAATCAGAAAATCGGCCGGCCGGAGCTTTTGCTTCGGTCGGCCGATGACTTGAGGTTTACTTGCTCTTGATATACTCGTCGATGGCGGCGGCGGCGTTCTTGCCGGCACCCATGGCGAGAATGACGGTGGCCGCGCCGGTGACGGCGTCGCCGCCGGCGTACACGCCTTCGCGGCTGGTCAGGCCGTTTTCACCCTGGGTTACGATGCAGCCGTGCTTGTTGGTGTCCAGACCGGGGGTGGTGGAGCGGATCAGCGGGTTGGGGCTGGTGCCCAGCGCCATGATCATGGTGTCGATATCCAGCGTGAACTCGCTGCCCTCCTTCACGATCGGGCGGCGGCGTCCGGACGCATCGGGTTCGCCCAGCTCCATCTCCACGCACTTCATGCCGATGACCTCGCCGTTGCGGGGATCGCGCTTGTCGTCGGGATTGTTGTAGCCGATCACCTCGACGGGGTTGGTGAGGGTCTTGAAGATGATGCCCTCCTCCTGCGCGTGCTCGACCTCCTCGCGGCGGGCGGGCAGCTCCTGCATGCCGCGGCGGTAGACGATGTACACGTTCTCCGCGCCCAGACGCTTGGCGCAGCGCGCCGCGTCCATGGCCACGTTGCCGCCGCCGACCACGGCCACGTTCTTGCCGCGGCGGATGGGGGTCTTGCTGTCGGGCTTGTAGGCCTTCATCAGATTGATGCGGGTCAGGAACTCGTTGGCGGAATAGACGCCCTTCAGGCTCTCGCCGGGGATACCCATGAAGCGGGGCAGACCCGCGCCGGTGCCGATGAACACGGCCTCAAAGCCGTCCTCGAACAGCTCGTCGATGGTCAGCACCTTGCCGATGACGGCGTCGGTGATGATGTCAACGCCCATGGCCTTCAGGTTGTCGACTTCCTTGTTCACGATGGCCTTGGGCAGACGGAACTCGGGAATGCCGTAGCTCAGCACGCCGCCGGCCACGTGCAGGGCCTCGTAGACGGTGACCTTGTAGCCCAGGCGAGCCAGATCGCCCGCGCAGGTCAGGCCGGCAGGGCCTGCGCCGATGACGGCCACCTTGTGACCGTTGCACTCGGGCGCCTTGGGCGCCTCGGTGGAGTGCTCGCGATGCCAGTCGGCCACGAAGCGCTCCAGACGGCCGATGCCCACGGGCTCGCCCTTGATGCCGCGCACGCACTTGGATTCGCACTGGGTCTCCTGCGGGCAGACGCGGCCGCAGACGGCGGGCAGGGAGGACTGCTTGTTCAGCACCTCAAAAGCGCCCTCGATATCCTCGTTGGCCACCTTTTCGATGAAGGCGGGGATGTCGATGTTCACGGGGCAGGCGGAGACGCAGGGCTTGTTCTTGCAGTGCAGGCAGCGGCGCGCCTCCTCGACGGCCATCTCATAGGTGTAGCCGGTGGCGACCTCCTCGAACACCTTGTTGCGGTAGTCCGGCGCCAGGGAGGGCATGGGGCACTTGGTCAGGCTCATGTTTTTCTGTGCCATTTTACTCGGCCTCCTTCTTCAGCAGGTTGCACATTTCATCGCGCTTATGGGCTTCGAAATCGCGATACATCGCGCCGCGGCTCATGGCCTCGTCGAAGTCCACCAGATGGCCGTCGAACTCGGGGCCGTCCACGCAGGCGAACTTGGTCTCGCCGCCCACGGTCAGGCGGCAGCCGCCGCACATGCCGGTGCCGTCGATCATGATGGGGTTCATGGAGATCACGGTCTTGACGTTGTACTTCTTGGTGGTCAGGCAGACGAACTTCATCATGATGACCGGGCCGATGGCGATGACCTCGTCATATTCGTTGCCTTCCTGGATCAGCTGCTCCAGGGCGTTGGTGACCAGGCCCTTGGTGCCGTAGGAGCCGTCGTCGGTCATCATGCAGACCTTGTCGGAGCAGGCGTTGAACTCGTCCTCGAGGATTACAAGATCCTTGGTGCGGAAGCCGACGATGGAGTGCACTTCGATGCCGTTGGCGTGCATGGCCTGGGCCACGGGCAGCGCGATGGCGCAGCCGACGCCGCCGCCCACGATCGCGACCTTCTTCATGCCGTCCACCTTGGTGGCCTTGCCCAGCGGTCCCACGAAGTCGGGCAGGAAATCGCCCTCGTTGAGCGCGTTGAGCTCCATGGTGGTGCCGCCGACGATCTGGAAGATGATATCGACGGTGCCGGCCTCGCGGTCATAGCCGGCAATGGTCAGCGGGATGCGCTCGCCGTCCTCGGAAGCGCGCAGGATGATGAACTGACCGGCCTTTGCCTTCTTAGCGATCAGCGGAGCCTCGATGACCATCTTGGTGACGGTTGAATTCAGAGGCTGCTTCTTGAGAATCTTGAACATGGATTCCATCTCCTCAGCTTGATTGGTTGTTCGAAATGCTTGATGTCGGAAAGACTCGCAAACTTACCATCTTATATAGTATCACAATCCCCTGCGGAAATCAACCATTGAAAAGGTTAAGCTATGCGCAAGCGCCGTTGAGAAAGGCCGCCAGCGCAGAGATTTGCGCGGAGACGCCGGGATCGTCCCGCGCGGGCAGGCGGTCAGTGGACAGGCTGGCGGCCACGGGCCCGATTGCGCTGGCCTTCATGGCCTTCAGCAGTCTTCGCGCGGTCTCTTCCGCGGGCACGGCGCTGCCGCTGCCGCCGCCGGTCAGAAGAATTCCGCCGCGCTTGGGGCGGATGGGGGAGGACTGCTTCCGGAAGTGTGCGGCGCAGAAGTAGGTCTGCAGACGGCTGCAGACGGAGAGCACCGGCGGCGTGGGCAGTGAAAAATAGACCGGCGATGCGATGACGAGCGCGTCGCAGCGTTCAATGATCGGGTAGAGCTCCTGCATGCCGTCCTGAATGGCGCAGCCGGGCTGGCTGACGCACCGGCGGCAGTCCACGCAGGGAGAAATTCCCGCGCGATAGCAGTCGATCTGCGTGACGGCGCCCTGCAGCTGTGCGCGCAGCGCCGCGATCAGATGCGCTGTGTCGCCCTTCGGATGCGGAGAGCCGTTGAGGATCAGCGTGTGCATGCGAGAAGACCTCCCTGTTCTGGAATCACCCGGACGCAATGATTATACGACCGGATTCACCAAAAATCAAGCGGCAACTTTTTCTTCTGAAAATGGGAAAACGAACTTGCCATTTTCTGGAGAATGGTTTATAATAGCCTCTGACAGAGTAGGGTTCTCTTCGTTAAGTGCCGCCAAAATGGGGAGTTGTCTGGCGGACGAAGGCGAAAGCCGCGGTTGGGAACCCGCACCCGCTGAACCACATATGGAGAAATCTTTACACCTCCTTATGCAGCAAGTGTTTGCTCTGAAAGGAGGTTTTTTTATGTCCATGAATGGCTCCCAGGCACCCGAACTCTTCCCGCACCCGTTCTCCAAGGCCTACTGGAAACAGGCCGCCAGCGAATTCAAAAAGACGAAGATTCTCGTCTTTGCGGCGCTGATGATCGCGCTGCGCGTCGTTCTGAAGATGGTCAGCATCCCGATTGCGCCGGATCTGCGCATCAATACGGCGTTCATCGTCAACGCCTTCGGCGCGGCGGTGTTCGGGCCGGTCGTGGCGATTGTGGCGGCGGCCATTACCGATACGCTCGGATGCATTCTCTTCCCGACGGGCGTGTATTTCTTCCCGTTCATTTTCGTGGAGATCGCAGGCTCGCTGTTCTATGCGCTGTGCTTCTATCGTTCGAAGATCAGCATTGGACGCATCATTTTCGCAAGCTTTCTGATCAACTTCGGCGTGAATATCCTCATCAACACGCCGATCATGATGCTCTACTATGACATGATCCTGGGCAAGTATTATGCGCCCGTCGACATGCTGCGCATCGTGAAGAATCTGGCCGAAATCCCGGTCGAATCCTTTGTTCTGACGGTGCTGTTCCGCGCGCTGATCCCCGCCGCGAAGCAGATGAACCTGATGGTTTGCGATTATGACAAGCTGCGCTTCACCAAGAAGAGCATCGTCGCGCTGGTCGTGCTCGTGGTCGTCGGAGCGGCGGCCGTGTTCGGCTACTCCGTCTATTCTTACAACGTGACCTCTCTGAGCGCGAGCTACACCGCCTCCGAGCGGCTGGAGAAGAACATGTCGATGGCGCCGATCGTGGTGGAAAACAACGCGTCCCTTGAGGGCGAGACGGTGGTCACCATCATCGAGAGCGCCTATCCCAAGTTCCTCGATCCGAATGTGACCTATTCCGTCGCGGTCTATACCGTGGATCAGGCCGAGCTGGAGGCCAACATCGCCGAGAAGCTGGCGGAGAATTCCGAGTCCACCTACGGTCTGGAGACGCTCAACGGCTACTCCAAGTCCAAGGCAAAGGCGGATGACGCGCTGGTCAACGTGGGCTATGCGACGATTGTCCTGGACAAGAAGACGGGAGAGGTCGTTTCCTACGAGGACGACTTCGAATAAGAAAAGTGCGGCGGACAATCCTGCGCACGTTTTCTGAAGACATTCTGTAAAAGGCAGAGCCTGACGGCTGAAGATTCAGCGCGTCAGGCTCTGCTTTTTTCGAAATGAATCGCGGTCAGTCTGTCATTTCAGATTATCCCAGTCGATCCTTTCGCTCTTGTAGAAATACGTCTGATCCCGCTCTCCGATTTCGCGGAGGACTTTGCAGGGATTGCCGACCGCAACCACGTTGGCCGGAATGTCCTTGGTGACGACGCTTCCTGCGCCGATGACCGAATTGTCGCCGATCGAGATGCCCGGCAGGAGAATCGCTCCGGCGCCGATCCAGACGTTGTTTCCAATGTGCACGCTCCGGTTGTATTGCAGCGCCCGGGCGCGCAGCTCAGGGGCAATCGGGTGATTGGCGGTCGCAATCGTCACATTCGGCCCAATCATGACCTTGTCGCCGATGAAAATGTCCGCGTCATCCACGATGGTCAGGTTGAAGTTCACATAGACATGATTGCCAAGATACAGATGCTTTCCCGCCCAGTTGGCTCTGAAAGGCGGCTCAATGTAGCATCCTTCTCCCATTTTTCCGAGCATCCTGTGCAGCAATTCCGTGCGCTTTTCATACTCGCTCGGGCGGCAGGCGTTGAAATCATACATCAGTTCAAGTCTTTGAGCCTGATCGTCCATGATCTCCTGATCGGCAGGATCGTAGACAAGACCTGCTTCCATGCGTTCCTTCTGTGTCAAAAGGATTCCCTCCTGAATTTCAGCATGAATGCTTTGCGGTGTGCCGTGGGAAAAGGATGGCCCGGGATCCTGAAAAGACGGCGGATCGTTCGCTGCGTTTATTTCATATATTTTTCAATGGCGGCGCAGAGATCGTCGATGGCCTGCTGGTCGCCTTCGCGGGCTGCGTCGACGATGCAGTGCTTCAGGTGATCCTGAAGGATGACCTTGCCGGTGTTGTCGATGGCGGAGCGCACGGCGGCGATCTGCACCAGCACCTCCGAGCAGTCGCGCCCTTCTTCCACCATGCGCTTGACGGACTGCAGATGCCCGATGGCGCGGGAAAGGCGGTTCAGGACGGCCTTTGTATTTTCATGGGTATGCGTGTGGCCGTGGTGGGCGTGAGGAATACCGGCGGCGTGCAGAGCGGCGTGCGCCTCGTCGGTCAGCGCCTCGTGATCGTGGGAATGGGGGATGCCTGCGGCATGCAGGGCGTCGTGATCGTTTTCATGAATCTCGTGCATCGGGTTTCACCTCTCGGGTTCATTTTACGATATGAAGCGCGGGAATGCAATGTAAAATCGATGAGATCGTGTTAATTAAATAAGAAGAATTCCGGGAAATATCCCCCGTGGAGGCTTGCTGAACGTAAAGTTTTGAGGTATATTGATTCTGGCGGCGGCCGACGGGGTAGATATAATGCGGAAGCTTTTGACAAAGCCGGACGGCTGTTGTATAATGACCAAGAGATGGAAATCAAAATCAAAGGAGCAGACCGATCATGGGACACGAACATCACGATCATGAATATATGCACGAGCACAATATTCCCCATAGCCACGATCACGACCACGGCCACGACCACGAGCATTGCCATGAGCCGGAGCAGGCGCACTGCCACGGCGACTGCGCCAAGTGCGGCGGCGATCCCCGGGCAGAGCTGATTGCCATGATGAAGTACATGGTCAACCACAATGCCGCGCACGCCAACGAGCTGGCCGGCCTGGCGAAGCAGCTGAAGGAGCTGGGCGACAGCACGGCCTTCGAGCAGGTGATGGCGGCGGTTTCCGATTTTGAAAAGGGAAATATGCGGCTGTCCGCCGTGCTGGCGGCCATGAACATTCCGCAGTAATCCCGCAGGATTCGAAAGGAAGCGATTTTCATGTGCCTTTCCACAGTCTATCGCGGCGCGAAGGCGCCGGAAAACGAAATTCTGAAGAATGTCATGCTCATTGAATGCAGTGACGGCGTGGTGACGCTGACGGACATCATGGGCAGAGAGGAAAAGATCAGGGGCGAGATCAAATCGGCGGATCTGACGGGCGGCACCGTCGTGGTCGCGCCGAAGAACTGACGGGAACAAAGGCCGACTGCGCATTGCTGTCGGCCTTTTCTGTAAAGGAGGGATTTCGTGGCGCTGTACGAGGTGGTTCGGGAGATTCAGAACGAATGCGCGCGCAATCAGATGCGGGACGTGTTCTTCGATGAAATCGAAACCGACGATCCGGTTCAGGCGGTGCGGCAGATGCTGCGCGACGAACAGAACCTGGAACTGACCGTGGACGAGGGCGACGGAGAGAACATCATCGTGTATGCGAGCTGTTCAGGCGTCGTTCAGAAGTTTGTATTTTCTCGAATTTAAGGCGGAAATTTGAATTGATACTTGCACTTAACAGAGGTTTGTGGTAAGATAAAATATGCTAATGGGTATAGGTCTGTTGCCTTACCTTGCATTATCCGACACATTAGGAGGAGAAAGACAATGAGTGTTGCAGAAATCCTGAAGAATCGTATGGCCTTTTCCTTTGAGGTTTTCCCGCCGAAGACGGATGTTGGTATGGAGAAGCTCTGCGGTGAGGGTGGCGTTCTTGACCATCTTTACGAGCTGAACCCCGACTACATCTCCTGCACCTACGGCGCTGGCGGAACGAATGTCGGCAAGAACCTTGAGGTTCTGGACAAGATCAAGAAGGACGGCAAGGCGATCCCGGTGACCCATTTCACCTGCGTGGCCAACACCAAGGAAGGCATCAAGGATCAGCTGCAGACCTATCTCGATCATGGCATCGATCACATGCTCGCGCTGCGCGGCGACATCCCCTTCGGCTGGACCGGCACCAACGGCGACCTGCACTATGCCACTGAGCTGGTGAAGTTCGTCCGCAAGGAGTTCGGCGACAAGTTCACCATCGCTGTTGCGGGTTCTCCGGAAGGCCACATCGCCTGCCGCAGCATCGAGGCGGACATCTCCTTCCTGAAGCAGAAGCAGGATGAGGGCGCCGACTACATCATGACTCAGCTGTGCTGGGATATGGATCAGTTCCGCTGGTGGATGGACGCGATCCGCGGCGCCGGCATCTGGCTGCCTGTGGACGTCGGCATCATGCCCGTTCTGGACGCTGCCGCGACCATCAACATGGCGCTGTCCCGCAACGGCTGCGTCATGCCCCGTGCGCTGGCGGAAGTCATCTCCAAGAACTGGATCTTCCCGAATCCCTTCGCGCCCAACGAGAGCGAAGAGTCCATCGCGAAGAAGAAGGCTGCGTTCAAGGAAGCCGGCATGGAGTACACCATCAAACTCATCGACGAGTATCGCGTCTGCGGCATCGATGGTATCCATCTGTATGCGCTGAACAAGTACGAGGACGTTACCCGTCTCGTCAAGGAATCCGGCATCATGGATTACATCGGCTAATCAGGATTGCGCGGAGGCGAACCGGATTGAACAGGTTCGCTTCCGACGCGGCCTGAAGGCTGGAAATGCTTTCCAACCGGCGTGAATTCGAGGATTCATGCCGATTGGAAAGCGAATCAACGCGAATCCAATGGATTCGCATTTCAAGGAGCTTGCGTTATGGCACACATCATTGCGGTGGCCGGCAAGGGCGGCGTCGGCAAGACGACGACCTGCGGCCTGATTATCGAAGCGCTGACCCGGCGGGAGAAAGGTCCTTTGCTGGTCGTGGACGCGGACGCGAATTCCAATCTCAACGAGGTGCTCGGCGTAGAGGTGGAAACCACGCTGGGCGACATCCGCGAGGAGATGGCCCGCGCAGAACTCATGAAGGTCAGCCCGATTCCTTCGGGCATGACGAAGCAGGAGTACGCCGAGTATAAATTCAATTCCGCGCTGATTGAAGAGGACGATTTTGACATGCTGGTCATGGGGCGTACTCAGGGCAAGGGCTGCTATTGCTATGTCAACGGCGTACTGAAGGCGCAGATTGACAAGTATGTGGATCACTATGCGTACATGGTGATTGACAACGAAGCCGGCCTTGAGCACATCAGCCGCGGCACGCTGCCCCATGTGGACACGCTTCTTCTGATCAGCGACTGCTCCCGCCGCGGCATTCAGGCCGTGGCGCGCATCGCCGAGATGGTGGAGGATTTGGAACTGAAGCCCGGCACGATGCAGCTGATCGTCAACCGTGCGCCCAACGGCGAGCTCAATGAAGGCGTTCGCGAGGAGATCGAGAAGCATGGGCTGAAGCTTCTCGGCGTACTTCCTCAGGATGAAAATGTCTATGAGGCGGATTGCGAAGGCAAGCCCAGCGCGAAGGTGCCGGAGGATTCGCCGGTGAAGGTCGCGCTGAACGCGGTCATGGACAAGCTGAACCTGTAATCTTGATCACAATATGCTAGGGGGATACGAATATGGCTTTCACTCCGAAAAAGCAGGCTTTCAACGCTAAGATCAATGCCGTTACCCTTGGAACGGGTGAAAAGAGCATCGTGATTGGCGGCGAGAACGTCCTGCCGTTCTATACCTTTGACGCGGAAATGCCCAACAAGCCCGCGATCGCGGTCGAGATCCGCGACACCGGCCTCGAGGGCGAGACCGCGCCCGGCCTGCTGGCCTTCTATGAGGGCTGCACGTCCGTCGTCGACATGGCCAAGAAGGCCGAGACGATGGAGGGCGCTTCCGCCATCTGCCTGCACTTCGAGAGCGCGGATCCCAACGGCGCGAACAAGCCCGTTGAGGAGTGCGTCGAGCTGGCCAAGGCCGTTGCCGACGCCGTGAGCATGCCCATCATCGTCATGGGCTGCAAGAATGTCGAGAAGGACGCCCAGCTGTTCAACGCCGTTTCCGACGCACTGCAGGGCAAGAACATCCTCGTCCTTTCCTCCCGTGAAGAGAACTACAAGACCGTCGGCGCTTCCGCGGGTCTGGCCTACAATCAGAAGGTCGGCGCGGAGTCCGCTGTTGACATCAACCTGGCCAAGCAGCTCAACGTTCTGCTGTCCCAGCTGGGCGTTCCCGCTGCCAGCGTCTGCATGAACCTGGGTTCCTCCGCCGCCGGTTACGGCTACGAGTACCTGTCCTCCACGCTGGATCGCGTGAAGGCGGCCGCTCTGGCGCAGAACGACGCCATGCTGCAGATGCCCATCGTGACCCCCATCTCCACCGAGACCTGGACCACCAAGGAAGCCATGCTCTCTGAGGCCGAGGCTCCGGATTGGGGCTCCCAGGAAGAGCGCGGCATCGAGATGGAAATCACCACCGCGTCCGCTTGCCTGGTCGGCGGTTCCAATGTTGTCATCATGAAGCATCCCGCTTCCATCGCTACGATTGCGAAGTTCATCGACAGCCTGATGTAAGCAGGGAAGGAGGAAATATACCATGGCACTGAAAGGTCTTGACATCTTTAAGCTCACTCCCAAAAAGAATTGTAAGGAATGCGGCAGCCCCACGTGTATGGCTTTCTCCATGAAGGTCGCCCAGGGCGCTGTTTCCATCGACAAGTGCCCCTACATGTCCCAGGATGCGCTGGATACCCTGTCCGAGGCCACCGCGCCCCTGATGAAGACCATCGAGGTCGGCGCCGGCGACAATGCCCACAAGCTGGGCGGCGAAACCGTGCTGTTCCGTCATGAGAAGACCCTGGTCAGCAAGAACCTGTATGCGGGCGCACTGTGCTCCTGCATGGACGACGCCGAGGTCGATGCGAAGATCGCCGAGCTCAAGAAGATCGACTACGACCGCATCGGCGAGCGCGAGTTCGTCGAGTTCCTGTTCGTCCACTATGCTGACAACGGCGCCGACAAGTATGTCGAGCTCGTGAAGAAGGCCGCTGCGGCCGACCGCGCGCTGATCCTCGACTGCGCGGACGCTGAGGTCGCCAAGGCTGCTCTGGCTGTCTGCAAGGACGGCAAGCCGATCCTGAACGGCGCGAACAAGGACAATCTGGACGCCATGAACGCCGTCGCCACCGAGGCGGGCGTGGTTCTGGGCGTGACCGGCGCGGACATCTCCGAGATCTATGACAACGTCAAGGCGCTGGAAGGCAAGGGCAACAAGAAGCTGGTCATCGACGTGACCGGTGCGAACGCTAAGGAAACCTTCGCCAACGCGGTGCTCGTGCGCCGCACGAACCTGAAGGACGGCGACCGCACCTTCGGCTATCCGTCCATCGTGAATATCGCGAAGATCGCCGGCGGCGACGCGCACATGGAGACCGCTCTGGCCGCTGCGTTCACGCTGAAGTACGGCTCCATCCTGGTGATGGACAAGATCGGCTACGCCGAGGCTCTGGCTCTCTACGGCCTGCGCCAGAATATCTACACCGATCCCCAGAAGCCCATGAAGGTCGAGCCGGGCATCTACGCCCTCAACGGCGCGGATGAGAATTCTCCCTGCTCCCTGACCGTCGACTTCGCGCTGACCTACTTCCTGGTCTCCGGCGAGTACGAGCGCTCCAAGTGCCCGGTCAACCTGCTGATCTCCGACGCCAGCGGCATGTCCGTTCTGACGGCGTGGGCCGCGGGCAAGTTCTCCGCCGGCACCATCAAGAAGTTCTTCGACGAGCACAAGATCGAGGAGAAGATCAAGTCCCGTACGCTGATCATCCCCGGCAAGGTCGCCGTCATGAAGGGCGAGATCGAAGCCAAGCTGCCCGGCTGGAACGTCGTGGTTGGCCCGATGGAGGCCGTCCAGCTGGTGAAGTTCATCAAGGACTTCCAGGGCTGATTCCAACTGAATCGGTCCCAATCCGCGCCGCAGTGCGCCGCGGATTGGGACTGTGTACGCATTATTTCTGATAGAAACGGATAAAGGAGAATACGATTATGGCGAAGTTCATCACCATCGGCGAGCGCATCCACTGCATCTCGCCCGTTATCCGCAAGGCGATGGCCGAGCGCGATCCCGAGCCGATCCTCAAGCGCGCGAAGGAGCAGCTTGACGCCGGCGCTACTTACCTCGACGTCAACATCGGCCCTGCCGAGAACGATGGCGAAGACCTCATGAAGTGGGCGGTCAAGCTGCTTCAGGAGAACTTTGACAACGTGCCCCTGGCCCTGGATACCGCCAACATGAAGGCGATTGAGGCCGGCATCTCCGTTTACAATCGCTCCAAGGGCAAGCCGATCGTCAACTCCGCCGACGCCGGCGACCGCATCGGCTACATCGACCTGGCTGCCGCCAACGACGCCATCGTCATCGCGCTGTGCTCTGCCAACGGCATCGCCGCGGACAACGACGAGCGCATGATGCACTGCCAGAACATGCTGGAGCATGGCATGATGCTGGGCATGGAGAGCGACGACCTGTGGTTTGACCCGCTGTTCCTGGTCATCAAGGGCATGCAGGATAAGCAGATGGAATTTCTCGAGGCCATCAAGATGTTCTCCGACATGGGCCTGAACTCCACCGGCGGCCTGTCCAACAACTCCAACGGTATGCCCAAGCACATCCGTCCCATCATGGACTCTGCCATGGTGGCTATGTGCATGATGCAGGGCCTGACCTCCGCTATCGTCAATCCCTGCGACCTGCGCCTGATGGAGACCATCAAGAGCTGCGACATCATCAAGAACAACAACCTGTACGCAGACTCCTATCTGGAGATCTGATCGCTTCGGTTGGGGACACCCGTTCCCGGCGCTTCCAGCGGTTGTGCCGGGGATGGTGTCCCGGCGTTTTTGCGTCCTGTTTCAGCGGCGCTTGTTGGAACGGCTGAATTTTCTGCAGTCGGGGCGTCTGCCTGGGACTGACAAAATATTCCAGAAAAGTCAGAAAACATATTGACAAATTCAGAATGATGGTATATAATATCAGTGTTTGGGGTTATAGCTCAGTTGGTTAGAGCGTCACGTTGACATCGTGAAGGTCATAGGTTCGAGCCCTACTAACCCCACCATATCATCTGCCGGTTCGATGGAAGCCGGCAGATTTTTTATATCGAAGTGAACGGGGGGAAGCGAATGAGGATGAATCGGGAGCGACTGCAGATTGGAGCATATTGTCTTGCGCCGTATGCGCATACGATGGAGCATGTGCGGGAGATTGCGGAATGCGGCATTGACGTGATGCTGTGCGTGCCGAACGATCGCGCGCTGCTGGACAAGCTGGCGGATCAGGGAGTCGGCGCGGTGGTCAGCGGCGCTGTGCCGGGCTGGTTTGGCGGCCAGGGCGAGCAGGCGGGACAGATGGCCATCCAAAATCCTCTGGAAGAATATGAGCGCGCGGCGCGGCAGTTTGAAGATCACCCGGCTGTGTGGGGGATCGACATCGGCGACGAGCCTTCATCGCTGGACTTCCCTCACTACGGGAAGGTGTTTGATCGTGTCAGGAGGCTGTTTCCGAATCAGTTTCCCTATCTGAACCTGTATCCAGGCTATGCCATGGTTCCGTGGAATACGCCGGAGGAGAAGGCGTTCCAGCTCGGCACGTCGGATTATGCGGAGTATATCGAACGGTATTGCCGCAGCGTGGCTTCGGACTATATCTGTTTCGATTTTTATCCATACGCGGCGGATGTGGAGGGCTTTCTCAGCAATCTGCACACCGTTTCCGAGGCCTGTCGGAAGTATGGAAGAAGCCTGTGGGTGGTGCTGCAGGTCAATTCCCATCGGCCGGAGGTCTGGACCAGCGAAAACCGGATGCTCTTTCAGGCTTATGCGGCGATGGCGTTCGGGGCGGAGAGCATCTTCTGGGCCTGCTATACTGCGGGCTGGTGGTATCATCAGGTGCTGGACGAACAGGGCAATCGGACAGAACAGTACGACAAGCTCAGGCGCGTCAATGGTGAGCTGCACGGTCTGGGAGCGGAGTACATGAAATTCCGCTGTGTGAAAACCCATATCATCGACGGTGAGCCGCTGGATGCGGGCGCATTCCGGCAGGTCTGCGCGGAAGACGGCGAGCGGCTGATCGTGGGCGAAATGGCGTCCCGATGTGACGACGGGCGGACCGCGCTGATGATCTGTGCGGCCGGCGATCCGCAGGACGAGCATCCGCACAAGGCGCGCATCCATTTCAAGTCGTCGAAAAGGATTCAGGCGTTCGGCGGCGCAGGCGAGATTGAAATCACACCGGAAGCGGGCGGCGGTGGATCGCTGGCCGTAGAGAGCTGTGCAGGCGTGCTGTTGACCTGCGGGAACGGATGCAATTCCGGATTGGGGTGAAGCGAAATGATCACAGATACATTTGACAATCTGACGGAGGAGATCATAAAGGTGACGCGAAATGAGACGGCGCAGAGCGTGGATGTCTGTATTCTCACCTTTTCCAATGAGATCCTGAAGTATGTTCTGGGGAACTATGCGTGCACATTGATCGGAAACCTGTGTTCTGCAAATGGGGAGAATCCGGTATACGGGTTTGAATATGAAGGAAAACGTTTTGCAGTGTACATGTCCTGCACCGGAGCGCCCGGATGCGTGGCCAATATGGAGGACGTGCTGTCCCTGATCAATACCGGCAAGTTCGTTGTATTTGGCGGAGCGGGCTGTCTGAACCGTGAAATCGCGCGGGGCAAGGTGATGGTGCCGACCGCAGCTTACAGAGACGAGGGCACCTCATACCATTATGCGAAGAGCTCGGATTACATCGCCGTGAAGAACGCGGATGCGGTTGCATCGTTTCTGGAAGCGGAAGGACTGCCGTATGTGAAGGGAAAAACATGGACGACGGACGCGATTCACAGGGAAACGGTTGGGAATTTTGAGAAGCGCAAGAAGGAGGGCTGTATATCCGTCGAAATGGAGTGCGCAGCCGTTCGGGCGATGTGTGATTTCAGAAATCTGAACGTCTACTTCTTCTTTACAAGCGGCGACCTGCTGGATGCGCCGGAATGGGACGCGAGAATGAAGAAGAATCAGATAAAAGACACACAGCACGATCCGGGACATTTTGACATTGCCCTTGCGCTTGCACGATATGTTGCCGAGTGAGGACGGCGGAGGCGGCGCGGATCGATCGAGCTGCTCTGGCGTTCCTGGAATCAAGGGCATTGTTGAAAGGCGATGGATATCGCATCGGAATCTGCAGAAAAACAGTCTCCGGCCGCGCTGGCCGGAGACTGTTTTTTGCAGATCGGGCATCAGATCTTCTTCAGGTGAACGATATTGCTGCTGAAATCGCCGTTCAGCCTCATCCACATGCCCTTGAACATCAGCGCCGCGCCGTTGAAGGCTGCGCCCTGGTCGTCGGCGTAGGTCGCGTTGGGGTCGAGGCCGGCCATTTTTACGCAGATCGCAGGGGTGTTCGGCTTGCACAGCGCGCGATAGACGCACAGCAGCGCCTCGTCCTTGCTTTCGGAGACGAATTGCCAGGCCGTATACTGTCCCTCAAAGGGGGAGAGCAGGCGGGTGAATTCGCCCTTCTGCGTCAGCTCGCGCAGGGATTTGACCTGCTCAACCAGCTTGCGGGCCGTCTCGGTATCCTCGTCGGAGAGCTTGGACAGGTCGAGCTCAAAGCCGAAGTTGCCGGCCAGCGCCACATCGCCGCGCATCTGCATGGGGGTGACGCGGCCATTCTGATGGTTCGGCACCGCGCTGACATGCGCGCCCATGGCCGCCACGGGGTAGGCGAAGGAGGTGCCATACTGGATCGACAGGCGTTCCACCGCGTCGGTATCGTCGCTGGTCCAGGTCTGGGGCATGTAATACAGCAGACCTGCGTCGAAGCGTCCGCCGCCGCCGGAGCAGGATTCGAACAGCACGTTCGGGAATGCGGTCACAATCGCATCCATCACGCGGTAGAGGCCGAGCATGTAGCGATGCTGGGTCTCCATCTGGCGCTCCGGGCACTGCGTGCCGGAGAAGGCCTCGGTCATGTTGCGGTTCATGTCCCACTTCACATACTCGATGTTGGCCGAGCGCAGCACGGCGCTGATGGCCTCGATGATGTAATCCTGTACCTCGGTGCGGGACAGATCGAGAATCAGCTGGTTGCGGGATTCGGTGCGCCTGCGGCCGTCCACGTGCAGGCACCAGTCGGGATGGGCGCGGTAGAGATCGCTGTCGGGGGAGACCATCTCCGGCTCAAACCACAGGCCGAACTTCAGACCGAGGCCGTTGATCTGGCGCACCAGTCCGTCGATGCCATCCGGGAGCTTTCTGCGGTCGACCACCCAGTCTCCCAGAGAGCAGTTGTCGATGTCGCGCTTGCCGAACCAGCCGTCGTCCAGCACGAACAGCTCAATGCCCAGCTCCTTCGCGCGGCGGGCGATGGTGAGGATCTTTTCAGCGTTGAAGTTGAAGTAGGTGGCCTCCCAGTTGTTGATCAGGATCGGGCGCACCCTGTCGCGCCAGCTGCCGCGCACCAGACGGGTGCGGTACAGGCGGTGATACAGGTGGGACATGCCGTTCAGGCCCGCGTCCGAATAGACCATGACGGCCTCCGGGGTGACGAAGGTCTCGCCGGGCGCCAGCTTCCACGCGAATACGTCGGGATTCATGCCGATGGAGAGGCGGGTGTTGTCGTTGTTGTCCACATAGGCGGTGGCCAGGAAGCTGCCGCTGTACACCAGGTTCATGCTCCAGACCTCGCCGGAGTGCTCGGTGGCGCTGGGCGCGCACAGGGCGAGGAAGGGATTGGCCTCGTGTCCGGAGGCGCCGCGCTGGCTGAAGATGCGGTATTCGCCCTGTCCGACGGGGGTGCGGACGACATGTCGCTCGCGCGCCCATGCGCCCTTGAGGTGGATGATCTCATAGTCGCGGCCATACAGCGGCACGGAAGCCGCCATCGCGCCGTTGAGCACCAGGTCTTCCGCACCGGCATTGGCGATGCGCAGGCTGCGGGTGATTGCGCCGGTCTCCTCAAAGATCGTGTAGACCGCCGTCACGTGCAGCTTCGTCAGAGGATCCGTCAGCTCGATTTCGAGGCTCGTCGCCTCGCTGTCGCTCTCCACATAGGTGGCGGGAAGTCCGGGCAGCGGCTTTTTGCCGGCATAGACGGCGTGGCTGACGTACTCCAGCACGACGACGTCGTTGCCCTGCGCATTGCGCACGGATACCGCGGGCGTGCCGTACCAGCCGCTGCCGCGCACGGCCAGCTCATGGGGCAGGCGGTTGGCGGGAAGGTCGAAGGACGCGCCGTAGGAATAACCCATGAGCTCTGCGGGGATGGCCCCGTCGGGTACGCGCTTGCCCCAGTACAGGTTCAGCAGTTGTCCGCCTTCGGCGATGTGCAGCACATAGCTGACGTCGCCGCCGGAGAGATAGAAGCTGCGGGCATCGGAGAGATAGGTAATGGACATGATCTGGTCTCCTTTCAGATTCGAATTGGAATCAGGAATTGTGCTTGCCGTACTTTTGCGAGATGTAATCCGAGAAAGCGCCGGGCGTATGCTGAGCGGCGCGAATCTTCTCGAGCTGCGCTTCCACGTCGAGATCGATCTGTTCGTCGGCGGATCGGGGCGCTTCGGGCGCATCCGGAGCGTCGGCCCCGGAGGGCGCGCCGTCTTCTGCTTCGGCGTCCGCCGGAGCGAACAGGTTCTTGGCTTCGTCCACCGCCCGGCCCAGATGCTCCTCGACCACGGGTCTGGCCTGCGCGCAGGCGTTCTTCGCGCTCTGCAATGCACGATCCAGACCGTCTTCGATGGCGGGCGCAGCTTTTTCACAGGCGTCCTTTGCACTGTCGATGGCCTTGTCCAGAGCGGGCTTTGCGTTTCGGATGGCCTTTTCTCCGAGATCCTGCAGCTTGTACGCGGCGTTTTCGAGATTGTCCAGGAATTTCCGCATTTTGGTGTCCTCCTGTGAAATTCTTCTGATTTTATTATAAGAATACGCGGCGCGAAATGCAAGATCCCGGGCAAAAAAAGTTTATTCCGGTTGGAATGGAGCGTGGAACACTATATGTTGTGCTTTTGTTTCGAACAAAATACAAAATGTTGGATTCTTCGGGACGAAAAGCGAACAGTATGTTGAGTGTAGAATAAATGTGGGGAAGACACTGGACAAACCATAGATATTGTGGTATAGTCTTCTTCGGATGACAACATTTGGGGGTAACATTGGGATGAAGATCATTAAGAGAAACGGCTCCGAGGCCGTTTTCGACATTTCAAAGATTATTGCGGCGATCGAAAAGGCGAACAAAACCGTCGCCGAAAACGCCCGCATGAATCAGGAGCAGATTGTGGGCATCGCCGCGACCATCGAGGAGGATTGCGTGCGCATGGGCCGCGCGCCGTCCGTGGAGGAGATCCAGGAGATGGTGGAGACGTCGATCATGGAGCAGGGCGCCTTCGAGGTTGCCAAGCAGTATATCCGCTATCGCTATACCCGCACGCTGGTGCGCCGCTCCAACACCACCGACAACCGCATTCTCAGCCTCATCGAATGCAATAACGAAGAGGTCAAGCAGGAGAACGCCAACAAAAATCCCACCGTCAACAGCGTGCAGCGCGACTATATGGCCGGCGAGGTCAGCAAGGATATCACCCGCAGACTGCTGCTGCCGGAGGAGATCGTCAACGCGCACAACGAGGGCATCATCCATTTCCACGACATGGACTACTATGCCCAGCACATGCACAACTGCGATCTGGTCAACCTGGAGGACATGCTGCAGAACGGCACCGTCATCTCCGGAACGATGATCGAGAAGCCCCACAGCTTCTCCACGGCGTGCAATATTGCCACCCAGATCATCGCGCAGGTGGCCAGCAATCAGTATGGCGGCCAGAGCATTTCGCTGGCCCATCTCGCGCCGTTCGTGCAGGTCTCCCGCGAAAAGATCCGCGCGGAGGTGCTGGAGGAGGTCGCCGAGCTGGGCGGCAAGCGCGATGAGGAGACCATTTCCCGCATCGTCGAGCGCCGTCTGCGCGACGAGGTGAACAAGGGCGTTCAGACCATACAGTATCAGGTGGTCACGCTGATGACCACCAACGGTCAGGCGCCGTTTGTCACGGTGTTCATGTACCTCAACGAGGCGAAGAACCCGCAGGAGAAGCGCGACCTGGCCATGATCATCGAGGAGGTGCTCCAGCAGCGCTACGAGGGCGTCAAGAATGAGATCGGCGTGTGGGTCACGCCCGCGTTCCCGAAGCTCATCTACGTGCTGGAGGAGGACAACATCCGCGAGGATTCCGAATACTGGTACCTGACCAGGATGGCGGCCAAGTGCACCGCCAAGCGCCTGGTGCCCGACTACATCTCCGAAAAGAAGATGAAGGAGCTCAAGGAGGGCAACTGCTTCCCCGTGATGGGCTGCCGCAGCGCGCTGAGCCCCTGGAAGGACGAGGAGGGCAACTACAAGTTCTATGGCCGGTTCAACCAGGGCGTGGTCACGCTGAACCTGCCGGACGTCGCATTGTCCTCCGGCGGCGACATGGAGAAGTTCTGGAAGATCTTTGATGAGCGGCTGGAGCTGTGCTACAAGGCGCTGATGTGCCGCCACAACCGTCTGAAGGGCACGCTGTCCGACGCTGCGCCCATCCTCTGGCAGGACGGCGCGATCGCCCGGCTGGACAAGGGCGAGAAGATCGACAAGCTGCTCTACGGCGGCTACTCCACCATTTCCCTGGGCTACGCGGGACTGTGCGAGTGCGTGCGCTACATGACCGGCAAGCCCCACACCGATCCGGCTGCGACGCCCTTCGCCATCGAAATCATGAAGCACATGAACGAGGCCTGCGAGCGCTGGAAGAAGGAGACCTCCATCGGCTTCGGCATCTACGGCACGCCGCTGGAGTCCACGACGTACAAGTTCGCCAAGTGTCTGCAGAAGCGCTTCGGCATCGTGCCCGGCGTGACGGACAAGGCGTACATCACCAACAGCTATCACGTGCACGTCACCGAGGAGATCGACGCCTTCAGCAAGTTGTCCTTTGAGGCCCAGTTCCAGGCGCTGTCCACCGGCGGCGCGATCAGCTACGTCGAGGTGCCGAACATGCAGAACAATGTGCCCGCCGTGCTGGAGGTCATCAAGTTCATCTACGACAACATCATGTATGCCGAGCTGAACACCAAGAGCGACTACTGCCAGGTCTGCGGCTTCGACGGCGAAATCGCCATCGAGGAGGACGCCGACGGCAAGCTGGTGTGGGTCTGCCCCAACTGCGGCAACCGCGACCAGAGCAAGATGAACGTGGCCCGTCGCACCTGCGGCTACATCGGCACCCAGTTCTGGAACCAGGGCCGCACCCAGGAGATCCGCGAGCGCGTGCTGCATCTGTGAGAATGCGCCGATGAACAGAACAGGCCGGCGATGCGCCGGCCTGTATTTGAAAGGAAGTATCCTATGCATTACGGCGAGATCAAGCGGTTGGACGTCGCCAATGGCGTCGGCGTTCGCGCAACGCTGTTCGTGTCTGGATGTACCAATCATTGCGAAAACTGTTTTCAGCCCCAAACCTGGGACTTCCATTACGGACGGGAGTTCACCGATGAGACGATGACGGAGCTGATCGACGCGCTTCGCCCCGGTTATGTGCGCGGCCTGACGCTGCTGGGCGGCGAGCCCTTCGAGCCTGAGAATCAGCGCGCGCTGGTGAAGGTGCTGCGGAGGGTTCGGGAGGTCTATCCGCGGAAGGATATCTGGGCCTTCACCGGCTTTGTGCTGGATGAGGAGCTGCTGAAGGAGAGTCATGCCCGGTGCGAGGTCACCGACGAGATGCTTTCCATGATCGATGTGCTGGTGGACGGTCGCTATGTGGATGCGCTGCGCGACCTGTCGCTGCAGTTCCGGGGTTCCTCCAACCAGCGCATCATCGATCTGAACCGCACCCGCGCCGAGGGAAGGATCGTGCTGTGGTCGGAGGATTGACTGGCGAAGCATGACGCGCAAGACGCCGCATGTACCCATGGGTACATGCGGCGCTTTGCGTCAGGATTCCGAGGTGAAGACGCGGACGTCAATCTGAACGTCGCTCTCGAGAAAGCGCTCTCTCCAGCTGAAAGCGATCCAGTCATCGATGGTGAGGAACTGTCCCGACGCAATTTCTGCGAGATTCAGCGGCTCCGCGCCCATCGACTTGCAGACGCTGACCGTTCGAAGCAGCGCCTCCTCCAGCGCGGCTTCCAGCGCTTCGCGGGATGCGTTTTTGCTGCTGGCGGCGATGGAGAAGCGGAGGCCAAGGTCAATCTTCACGGGAGAGGCAGACGTGTCGATCGTCACGGAGGGCGCGCCGAGCGTTGTGAGACCGACGGTTTGCTCGCCAAGCGTGAAGGCGAACGTCTGCCGCTCCCCCTGGAGAATTTTGCAGTAGAGAAATTCCTCGCCGCTCAGCCGCCCCGCCATCGAACCGTTGCGGAACACGGCTGCGCCCAGAAAGCGGTTGCTCTGCTGCGTTTCCGACCTGGATGCGCTGGATGCGTCAGGAATCACCGCGGAGGCCGCCGCCGCTTGTTCGGATTCACCGGAGCCGGGCGCGGTTTCCGCGTACACGGCCAGCGCGTCGGAGTAGACCGACTTGCTCAGATAATACACATCGGCAAAGGTCGTGTCGGGGATAAAGCCGTTCTTAACATAGTCCTCAAAGGTTGCCGTCAGTTCCGTGGACATCCTTGTGCCGATCACGGGCTTTTCGGCGCTGACGAACGCCAGCGCGCTGCCCTCGCAGACGGCGAGGCGCGCGGCGGTGTACAGGCGCGGCATGGCCATGACGGCGTCGGCGATCCTGCTGAAGTTGTCGTCCTTCGCCAGCTTTTCGGAGATGACGATGAGGTTGAGCTGGGACAGGTCGAGCTTGCGGGGAACCGCCCATTGCAGCAGGGTGAGCGCCTCGTCGAAGTCCCTGCCGACGGCGGAGTAAACCAGATGATCGGAGGAGCCGGAGCTGCCGGATTCGCCTTCGGATTGCTGCCCGGTAATTTTGGGCACCTGAATGCAGATTTCAATCTCGCCCTGCCCGGTCAGATCGACGCCGAGAATCACGGCGAAGGCCAGATCCTCCGCCTGATTCAGCGTCGAACAGCCCGTCAGCAGCGCGGCGCAGACGCACAGTAGCCCAGCCAGAAGCCTTCTACACATGTTTCCGTGCCCCCTTTGCAAAAAAGACGGAGATCATGAGGATGGACAGCAGCAGACCAATGCAGGGGAAAAGCCAGACGGCGGCGCGCAGTCCCGGCGCGCGACCGGAGAGACGGCTGACGGAGAGCAGACTGATGGCAAACAGGGCCAGCACCGTGCAGGTGCGATTTCCGAAGCGCGGCAGCGCGCCCTGCAGCATCGCTGCGCTGGTGAAAACATCGAACAGCAGCGCATACAGCAGACTGACGTACCATAGCACATTGGTGGGCAACTGCAGCGAAAGCCCGGTGCGTCCGTTGGCCAGCAGCGTGTCGAGCCGAAAGCTTCGCGAGAACAGACTGCTGTCCGGAATCGCGGGCGTCATCATGCCGTACATCAGGGCGACCAGGACGGCAAATCCGGCGGAGGACTCCAGCGCCTTGAGCGGAAGCAGATGGGAATGGACATTCCGCTCGTCGGGCACTGCAGTGAGAAACAGCGCAGCGGGCAGGCTCAGCCAACCGGCCGCCCGAACTGCGCCGTCCAGCAGCGTGGACACGCCCGGCCCCAGCACGGGCGTCAGCCAGTTGAAGCGGTAATCCCGGAATTCCAGCACGATGACGAGCAGCAGCAGCCATGGCAGCGCCCTGTTCCAGATGGCGGCGCTCCGGCCGAGGGCGTCGCCGTTGAGACGAAGACAGGCCAGGCAGATCGCCAGCAGGGGCAGCATGAGATAGACGGCCGCCACGTCGGTGAGCGCCATGATGCTGGCGGAATCGGCGATGGCGGAGGAGACGACGGCAGCGTCGCAGGCGATCAGCGCGAAGAATGCGGCGCAGGTCACCCGGCGCAGCGGATGGGCAATGCACGCGAGCACCGAAGCGCTTCTGCGCTGCTTGAGGAGCGCGCAGAGCGCGAGCGCGGGAATCGCGGCGATGGCGCCGCCCAGCAGGATGGCCAGCCAGCCCGCGTTGAGCAGCTCCGGCAGGTCGACGACGACGCCGTGGACGAGGCGCGCCGCGATCGCCAGCCCTGCCAGAGAGCAGGCGGCGTTGTCGGAAATCTGAAGCTTCATTGTGTCTCTTCCTCCCCGGTTTTCATCCAGCTGTCGCGGCGCGCAAAGAACATCAGCCGGTGCTGTCGGCGCAGTGAAAGGCGCAGAAGAATGTCCGGATTGTGGGGGCGATAGGGCGATACGGGGGCGAGATAGGGCACGCCGAAGGAGTGGATGCTGCACAGGTGCACGCTGATGATGATCGCCCCGCCCAGCAGTCCGTACAGCCCGAGGAATCCTCCGGCCAGAATCAGCAGCTGACGGCAGAGAATCAGCGACAGATTGAGGCTGTAATTCGGCACAGCGTAATTGCCCAATCCCGTCAGCGCGATGAGGATGATTAGAATCGGGCTGATGATCGACGCGGATACGGCCGCCTGCCCGAGGATCAGCGCGCCGACAATGCTGATGGTCGAGCCGATCTGGGAGGGAATGCGCGTCCCGGCCTCGTTGATCAGATAGAAGCAGAACTCCATGATCAGCACCTCGAGGAGGATGCTGAAGGGCACGTCCGCACGGGTCTCGGCGATGGACAGCAGCAGCGTGAACGGCACCAGATGGGTGTGGTGAAGCATCAGCGCCACATAGAGCCCGGGCAGAAACAGCGAAATGACGATGCCCACGATGCGGATCAGGCGCAGAAAGGTGGCGTACTGCCAGCGCAGAAAGGTGTCGTCCGATGCGTGAATCAGGTGAAACAGCGTGATCGGCGCGGTGAGCGCGTAGGGCGAATTGTCCGCGAGGATGACGAACTGCCCCTCCTTCAGGCAGGAGGCGGCGCGGTCCGGACGCTCCGTCTGCAGCATCTGGGGAAACAGCGCGTGGGGCTGATCTTCGAGCAGCTGCTGAATGCTGCCGACGCCCTGAATGCTGGCGGCCTGAATGCTGTTCAGCCGACGTCGGGCCTCGTCGATGAGCTTTTCATCGGCCACGCCCTTGAGGTACAGAAGCGCGACGTTGGAAGGAATCTTCGTGCCCACGGTCATGCGCTCCGTGACGAGCTCGTTGGACTGCACATAGCGGCGCAGCAGGGTGATGTTCGTGCGCAGATTCTCGACGAAGCCCTCCTGCGCGCCGATGACCACGGCCTCGTTGGAGGGCTTGTCCACCTGGCGATGGGCGAAGCCGCGGGTATCCAGCAGCAGCGCCTCGGCAGAGCCATCGATCATCACCGCGGTCATGCCGCCGATCACCGAGGAGATGATCTCCGACATCCGCGATTCCCGCTCGCATTGCGCGATCTCGAGATAGCGGTTCATCAGCTGTTCCGCGCGCTGCTCCGGCGGGATCTCCTCCGGGGACGACGCCTCCTTGCAGGCGTGCAGGATGAATTCGGAGATCTTCTTGTCGTCCGCCATGCCTTCGATATAGACGGCGCACAGCGAAATATCGCCGCATTCATAGCTGCGCAGCACCACGTCCTTGTTGGAGGGGACGTTCAGCAGGGTTTTGATGGACTTCAGATTTTGTTTCAATGAGGTCGTGAGCTCCGAGCGAAGCAGCTTGGCGTTTGGCTGTTCAGCCATGGGATCACCTCCGGCGCTTTTTGAATCAGTATTTCCAGAATTGGACACAAATATAAGCGCCGGTTCCAGCGGAGGAACCGGCGCTTCAGACCCGGCAAGCGCGGATGGGCGGCGATTATTGCCAGCGTTCAAGCTTCGAGAGCAGGTCGCGGAGGTAGGTGCGGCAGGCTTCGACATTGTCGCACTGCATGTGGGGCAGGCACTGTTCCACCATTTCATCCCGCGTGCAGTCGCGGATGAAGCGGCCGTCGGAGTAGCACCACTTGCAGTATTTCCCGCTGAGCTCTCCCTCGGGCTCCGGCGCGCGCAGGGATTCGTCGTCCAGCGGCATGCCGCAGCTCTGGCAGATGTGTCTGCGGGTTACGCCCAGAAGCGTGTCGACGGAGATGTCGAACCGGTCGGCGATCAGCTTCAGCGTGTCGGTATTCGGGATGGTCTCGCCGCACTCCCACCTGGAGACGGCCTGGCGCGTGACAAACAGCTGCTCCGCCATCTCGCTCTGGGAGAGATGGTGGCGCTTGCGCAGCTCGAGCAGGATTTCCTTCATCGATTCAGCCTCCTTCGGATGTTCCTGGAACCATTATAATCCATAAAAACCCGAATGACAAGCAACGCGCTGTTGCGCATTTTGCGGCATTTCCGAACATTCATCCGAACGATATGCGAGTTTACGAAGAATTTCCGAACAATTATCATCCCCGATTTGCAGATATTCACAAACTGTGCGATAATAAGATGTACCTTTCATTTAGAGAGATCAACGTTTTCAAATTGGAGGAATTTCAATGAGGAAGGTTGCAATCGTAATGGGAAGTGACAGCGATCTGGGAACGATGCAGAAAGCCATCGATAAACTCAGGTCGCTTCATATTGCCTGCGAGGTGCGGATTCTCTCCGCCCATCGCACGCCCGAGGCCTGCGCGCAGTTTTCCAGAAGCGCGGAGGAGAACGGCTTCGGCGTGATCATCGCCGCGGCGGGCAAGGCCGCGCACCTGGCGGGCGCCATCGCCGCGAACACCACGCTGCCGGTGATCGGCGTTCCGGTGAAATCGTCCACGCTGGACGGTCTGGACGCGCTGCTGTCCACCGTGCAGATGCCCTCCGGCATGCCGGTGGCCACGGTGGCCATCGACGGCGCGGAGAACGCCGCCATTCTGGCCGCGCAGATTCTGGCCCTGACGGACGAAAACCTCAATGCCGCGATCAAGACCATGCGCCGGGAAATGACCGAAGCGGTGGAAGCCAAGGATCGCAAAATCCGCGAACAGTTTGCCTGACCGATCAATGATGGAGGATGAAAAAAATGGAAAAGACGGTTCAGCTCTACGAGGGCAAGGCGAAGAAGGTCTTCGCAACCAACGATGAAAACCTGGTGATCGTTTCCTACAAGGACGACGCGACCGCGTTCAACGGCCTGAAGAAGGGCACCATCTCCGGCAAGGGCGTCATCAACAACCGCATGTCCAACATGCTGATGCAGATGCTGGAGAAGAACGGCGTGCCGACCCACTTCGTAGAGGAGCTCTCCGAGCGCGATACCGTGGTCAGGAAGGTCTCCATCGTGCCGCTGGAGGTCATCATCCGCAACATCTCCGCCGGCTCCTTCGCCAAGCGCTACGGCGTGGAGGAGGGCATCGTCTTCGACGAGCCGACCATCGAGTTCTCCTACAAGAACGACGATCTGGGCGATCCGCTGATCAACGAATATCACGCGCTGGCGCTCAAGCTGGCCACCAAGGCTGAGATCGAGACGATCAAGTCCATGGCGTTCAAAATCAACGAGCTGCTCAAGGAGCGCTTCGCGAAGGTGAACATCACGCTGGTGGACTTCAAGCTGGAGTTCGGCCGCCTGGCCGACGGCACCATCGTGCTGGCCGACGAGATCTCTCCCGACACCTGCCGCTTTTGGGATTCCACGACCCATGAGAAGCTGGACAAGGACCGCTTCCGCCGCGATCTGGGCGGCGTCGAGGATGCGTACAACGAAGTGATGCGCCGCATGATGGCGGACTAAGGAGTGTGCGCATGAGCAATCTTCACGAGGAATGCGGTGTATTTGGAATTTACTGTCGCGACGACATGAACGTCGTCTCTGCCTCCTACTATGCGCTGTACGCACTGCAGCATCGCGGACAGGAGAGCTGCGGCATCGCGGTCAATGACGACGGCGTAATCCGCTGCGTTAAGAATCCCGGCCTGGTGAACGAGGTCATCACCCGCGAAGCGGTGGAGACCCTGGGCACGGGAAAGATGGCCGTCGGCCATGTACGCTATGGCACCTCCGGCGCGGATCCGCGCCAGAATGCTCAGCCATTGGTGGTCAATCACGTCAAGGGCTACATGGCCCTTGCGCACAACGGTGCGCTGACCAATGCCCGCGAGCTGCGGGAGGAGCTGGAGCTGAAGGGCTCCATCTTCCACATGACCAGCGACACCGAGGTCATTTCCTACATCATCACCCGGGAACGGCTGAACTCGAAGTCCATCGAGGAGGCTGTTTGCCGGAGCATGGACGTCATCGCCGGCGCGTATTCGCTGATCGTGATGTCGCCCCAGAAGCTGATCGCCGCCCGCGATCCCCACGGCTTCCGGCCGCTGTGCATGGGCAGAATCGGCGAAAACGTGGTCTTCGCCTCGGAGAGCTGCGCGCTGGACGCCATCGGCGCGACCTTCGAGCGCGATCTGGAGCCCGGCGAGATCGTGATCGTCGACAAAAACGGCGTGCGCAACGATACCACGCACGTGGGCACGAAGCCCAAGACGACCTGCGTGTTCGAGTACATCTACTTCGCCCGGCCGGATTCCGTCATCGACGGCAGCTCCGTGCACACGGCCCGCCTGCGCGCGGGAGCGTTCCTGGCGCTGGAGCATCCGGCGCAGGCGGACGTGGTGATCGGCGTGCCGGATTCCGGCATCGACGCGGCCATCGGCTTTTCGCGCCAGTCCGGCATTCCCTATGAGATCGGATTCATCAAGAACAAGTACATCGGCCGCACGTTCATCCAGCCCACGCAGGCCGACCGCGAGAACAAGGTGCGCATCAAGCTCAACGTGGTCTCGTCGGTGGTGAAGGGCAAGCGCGTGGTGCTGGTGGACGATTCCATCGTGCGCGGAACCACCTCGGCGCGCATCGTGAAGATGCTTCGCGAGGCGGGCGCCACCGAGGTGCACATGCGCTCGTCGGCTCCGCCGTTCATGCATCCCTGCTATTTCGGCACGGATGTGGACAGCTGCGACAAGCTGATCGCGTGCAAGTATCCCATCGAAAAGATCAAGGACATCATCGGCGTGGATTCCCTGGGCTATCTCAGCGTGGAGAGCGCGAAGCTGCTGGCGGACAACTGCCATGGCTTCTGCACCGCCTGCTTTGACGGCGATTACCCCTGCGATCCGCCCAAAAATCCCGGAAAGTGCCTGTTTGAACGCAGATTATCGGAGGTTAACGAATGATGAAGAGTTTCAGTGAAAGCTACCGCGCGGCCGGCGTTGATATCACCGCTGGCTACAAGGCGGTTGAACTGATGAAGAAGCACATCGCCCGCACCCGCAACGAGGGCTGTGTGGACGATGTGGGCGGCTTTGGCGGCTGCTTCGGGCTGAACCTGGCGGGCATGGAAGAGCCCGTGCTGGTGTCCGGCACCGATGGATGCGGCACGAAGGTGAAGCTGGCCATCCTGATGGACAAGCACGACACCATCGGCATCGACGCCGTCGCCATGTGCGTCAACGACATCATCTGCTGCGGCGCGAAGCCCCTGTTCTTCCTGGACTACATCGCCTGCGGCAAGAACATCCCCGAAAAGATCGCCGGGATCGTCAGCGGCGTGGCCGAGGGCTGCGTCCAGTCCGGCGCTGCGCTGATCGGCGGCGAGACGGCCGAGCATCCCGGCATGATGCCTGTGGAGGACTACGATCTGGCCGGGTTCGCCGTGGGCATCGTGGACAAGAAGAAGATCATCGACAAGAACCGGATGAAGCCCGGCGACGTCGTGATCGGCCTGGCCTCCACCGGCATTCACTCCAACGGCTTCAGCCTGTGCCGGAAGGTGTTCGACATCGACAGCAATCCCGACAGCCTGTACGAGGCGCGGGAGGAGCTGGGCGGAAAGAGCATCGCCGAGACGCTGCTGACCCCCACGAAGATCTACGTAAAGAGCATTCTGGCGCTGCTTGAGAAGGTGGACGTCAGGGGCATCAGCCACATCACCGGCGGCGGCTTCTACGAGAACATCCCGCGCTCCATCCCCGACGGACTGGGCGCGAAGATCGACAAGTCCGCCGTCAAGGTGCTGCCCATCTTCGATCTGATCGCGAAGACCGGCAATATCCCCGAGCGCGACATGTTCAACACCTACAACATGGGCGTGGGCATGAGCGTGGTGGTTCCTGCTGCGGAAGCGGAGACCGCGCTGGAGATCCTGCGCGCCAACGGCGAGGACGCCTACGTCATCGGCGAGATCGTCGAGTCCGGGGACAAGGTGATTCTGGGATGAAAAAGAGAATTGCCGTACTGGTTTCCGGCGGCGGAACCAATCTGCAGGCGCTGATCGACGCGCAGGCGAGGGGAGAGCTGGGCGGCGGAGAGATCATTGCCGTCGTGTCCTCCAAGGCCGGCGCGTATGCGCTCGAACGCGCGGCGAAGGCCGGCATTCCCGGTTATGTGCTCCCGCGAAAGAATTTCGATTCCAATCGGGCCATGACCCTGGCGCTGGTGGAGATGCTGAACAAGCTCGGGATCGATCTTGTCGTTCTGGCGGGCTGCATGATCATCTTCACCCAGGAGCTGGTCGACGCCTATCCGAACGCTGTGATGAACGTCCATCCGGCGCTGATTCCTGCGTTCTGCGGCAAGGGCTTCTACGGACTGCATGTGCATGAGGCGGCGCTGCGCTACGGGGTGAAGCTCTCCGGAGCGACGGTGCACTTCGTCAGCGAGGAGTGCGACGGCGGCCCAATCATTTTGCAGAAGGCAGTCGCCGTCCGCGAGGACGACACGCCGGAGACCCTGCAGCGCCGGATCATGGAGGAAGCCGAATGGAAGCTGCTGCCCCGGGCCGTTGCGCTGTTCTGCGAGGACAGACTGGCCGTACAGGGGAGAACTGTGATCATCAAAGGAGAATAAGGCATGAACGTTTATGAAACCAAGTCCATGCGCGAGCGCCTGGATGGAAATACGTACCCTGGACGCGGAATCGTGCTGGGCGTGACGCCCGACGGCAGAAAGGCGGTTGCGGCTTACTTCATCATGGGCCGCAGCGTCAACTCCCGCAATCGCGTGTTTGTGAAGGAGCCGGACGGCATTCGCACCGAAGCCCACGATCCCAGCCTGATGGTGGATCCGCATCTGATCATCTATCATCCCGTGCGTGAAATCGGCGGCGGGCTGATCGTCACCAACGGCGACCAGACCGACACCATCTGGGAGTTCCTCGCGAGGGGCGAGAGCTGGGAAGCGGCGCTGCGCACCCGCAGGTTCGAGGACGACGGCCCCAACTGGACGCCCCGCATCTCCGGCCTGCAGGCGAAGGACGGCAGCTACAAGCTGTCCATCCTGAAATCTGCCGACGCGGAGGGCTCTGCCTGCGCGCGATTCTTCTATGAATATCCTGCGATCGCCGGACTGGGTCACTTCCTGCACACCTATGTGTGCGACGGCAATCCCGTGATCCCCACCTTCCAGGGCGAGCCCGAGCGCGTCGCCATCCCGGCGGACATCGGCGAATTCACCGATGAGCTGTGGCAGAACCTGGATGCAAACAACAAGATTTCGTTGTTCGTGCGCTATACCGACCTGGAAACGGGTGATTTCGAACAGCGCATCATCAACCGCAACGCATGAGGAGGAACAATGCAATGGCGCATGAAATCGCACTGAAGTACGGCTGCAATCCGAACCAGAAGCCCTCGCGCATCTTCATGGAGAACGGCGAGCTGCCCATCGAGGTGCTCAATGGCCGCCCCGGCTATATCAATTTTCTCGACGCGCTGAACAGCTGGCAGCTGGTGAGCGAGCTGAAGGCCGCCACCGGCGTTCCCGCCGCTGCGTCCTTCAAGCATGTCAGCCCCGCGGGCGCGTCCATCGGACTGCCGCTGAGCGACGTGCTGAAGACCATCTATTTTGTTCCTTCTGAATTGGAGCTGTCTCCGCTGGCCTGCGCCTATGCCCGCGCCCGCGGCGCGGATCGCATGTCCTCCTTCGGCGACTTCATCGCCCTGAGCGACGTCTGCGACGTGCCCACCGCGAAGCTGATTGCCCGCGAGGTGTCCGACGGCGTCATTGCCCCCGGCTACGAGCCTGAAGCCCTGGAGATCCTCAAGGGCAAGCGCAAGGGCAATTACAACATCGTGAAGATCGATCCCGACTACGTGCCTGCGGAGCTGGAGCGCAAGATGTGCTACGGCGTGACCTTCGAGCAGGGCCGCAATGCCGTAAAGATCGACGGGGAGATGCTCTCCAATGTCGTCACAAAGAACGCGGCGCTGACTGCGGAGCAGAAGCGCGACCTGGTGATCGCACTGATCACGCTGAAGTACACCCAGTCCAATTCCGTGTGCTATGTCAAGGACGGCCAGGCCATCGGCATCGGCGCGGGCCAGCAGTCCCGCATTCACTGCACCCGTCTGGCGGGCAACAAGGCCGACAACTGGCACCTGCGCCAGCATGAAAAGGTGCTTGCCCTGCCGTTCAAGGAGGAACTGGGCCGTCCGGAGCGCGATAACGCCATCGACGTGTACATCTCCGACGACTATGAGGACGTCATCGGCGACGGCGTGTGGCAGGATTGCTTCACCCGCCAGCCCGAGCCGCTGACGCGCGAGGAGAAGAAGGCCTATCTGGCCGGAGTCACCGGCGTGGCGCTGGGCAGCGACGCGTTCTTCCCCTTTGGCGACAACATCGTGCGCGCGCGCCGCAGCGGCGTGACCTGCATCGCCCAGCCCGGCGGCTCCATTCGCGACGATCTGGTCATTGAAAAGTGCAATGAATACGGCATCGCCATGGCCTTCACCGGTCTGCGGCTGTTCCATCACTAAGAAATCCGGAGGAAGATTACATGAAGATTATGGTGGTCGGCGGCGGCGGACGCGAACACGCGATCATCCGCAAGCTGCGCGAAAATCCCTCCGTCACGGAAATCTTTGCCCTTCCGGGCAATGCCGGCATTGCGCAGGATGCAACCTGCGTCAATGTGAAGGCTACGGACATCGACGGCATCGTGAACTTCGCCGTCGGACAGGGCATTGAATTTGCCGTCGTCGCGCCGGACGATCCCCTCGCCATGGGCGCGGTGGACGCGCTGCACGCGAAGGGCATTCCCTGCTTTGGCCCCGTGGCAAAGGCTGCGCAGATCGAGAGCAGCAAGGCCTTCGCCAAGCAGATGATGAAGAAATACGGCATTCCCACGGCGGCTTTTGAGGTATTTGAGGATGCTCAGGCTGCGCTCGACTATGTTCGGGGCGTAAAGTGCCCCGTGGTCGTCAAGGCGGACGGCCTTGCGCTGGGCAAGGGTGTGCTGATCTGCCGGACGAACGCCGAGGCCGAGGAAGCAGTGCGCTCCATGATGCTGGAAAACCGCTTTGGCAGCAGCGGCGCGACCATCGTCGTCGAGGAATTCCTCGAAGGCCCGGAGGTCTCTGTGCTGGCGTTCACCGACGGCAACGTGGTTCGACCGATGACGTCCTCCATGGATCACAAGCGTGCCAACGACGGCGACGAGGGCCTGAACACCGGCGGCATGGGCACGATCGCCCCCAATCCTTACTACACGCCCGAGGTCGCGCAGCGCTGCATGCAGGAGATCTTCCTGCCCACCATTCGCGCGATGAAGGCGGAGGGTCGCACGTTCAAGGGCTGTCTGTATTTCGGCCTGATGATCACCGCGGACGGCCCCAAGGTCATCGAGTACAACTGCCGCTTTGGCGATCCGGAAACCCAGGTGGTGCTGCCGCTGCTGAAGAGCGATCTGTTCGACATCATGCGCGCCGTCGAGAACGGCACGCTGGCGGATGTTGACGTACAATTCTCCGATGCTTCCGCCTGCTGCGTGATGCTGGCGTCCGGCGGCTATCCGGAGAGCTACGAAAAGGGCAAGGTCATCGATCTGGGCAAGGCGCCCGAGATGGCCGAGGTCTTCCACAGCGGCACCGGCAGAAATGCCGACGGCGAGCTGGTGACCGCAGGCGGACGCGTACTGGGCGTGTGCTGCGTGCGCGATACGCTGCGCGAGGCCGTCAGCGCCGCCTATGCCGCAGCGAACCAGGTGCGCTTTGACAAGCTGCACATGCGCACGGATATCGGCGCGCGTGCGCTGGCCGGCCTGAACAAGACGGAGGAATGACGATGGTTTACAGACTGTATGTGGAAAAGAAGCCCGGATTCGATCACGAGGCACAGGGCCTGCTGGCTGAGATTCGCTCCTTTCTGGGCGTGAAGAATCTGAACGGGCTGCGCGTGCTGAATCGCTATGACGTGGAGAATCTGGATCCGGAGATCTATCGCCGCGCGATCAGCGGCGTGTTCTCCGAGCCTCAGCTGGACGACGTCTGCGAGGAGCTGCCCGAGGGCGCGGACTATGTGCTGGCCGCCGAGTACCTTCCCGGACAATTCGACCAGCGCGCCGACTCCGCCGCCCAGTGCATCCAGCTGATGGCGCAGTGCGAGCGTCCCACCGTGCGCACCGCCACCGTGTATCTGATGAACGGCGCGCTGACGGACGAGGACATCGCAAAGATCAAGCGCCACGTCATCAACCCCGTTGAGCGCCGCGAAGCCTCCCTCGAGCGCGTGGATTCTCTGAAGATGGAGTATGAGCTCCCGGAGACGGTGGCCACGCTGGACGGCTTTACGCAGCTGGACGATGAGGCGCTGTTTGCGCTGATCAAGACCTACGCGCTGGCGATGGACCGCGCGGATATCGCCTTCTGCCGCGATTATTTCCGCAGCATTCAGCGCGATCCCACGCTGACCGAGCTGCGCATGCTGGACACCTATTGGTCCGACCACTGCCGCCACACCACCTTCTTGACGGAGCTGACCGACGTCAGCTTTGAGGACGCGGACGTGCAGCAGGCGTATGAGAAGTATCTGGCGATGCGCGCGGAGATCGGCCGCACCAAGCCGGTGACGCTGATGGACATCGCGACGATCGGCGCAAAGGTGCTGGTGAAGCGCGGCGAGCTGACCGATCTGGACGAGTCCGAGGAGATCAACGCCTGCACCATCAAGATCAAGGCGGACGTCGAAGGAGAGCAGCAGGACTGGCTGCTGCTGTTCAAAAACGAGACGCACAATCATCCCACGGAGATCGAGCCCTTCGGCGGCGCGGCCACCTGCATCGGCGGCGCGATCCGCGATCCGCTGTCCGGACGCAGCTATGTGTATCAGGCGATGCGCGTGACCGGCGCAGCGGATCCCACGCAGCCCATTGAAAAGACGCTGCCGAACAAGCTGCCCCAGCGCCGCCTTGTGACGACTGCGGCCGCAGGCTACAGCTCCTATGGCAATCAGATCGGTCTGGCCACCGGCCTGGTGGAGGAGATCTACCATCCCGGCTACGCGGCCAAGCGCATGGAGATCGGCGCGGTGATCGGCGCTGCGCCTCAGAAGAACGTCCGGCGCGAGACGCCCGCGCCCGGAGACATCGTGCTGCTGCTGGGCGGACGCACGGGCCGCGATGGCTGCGGCGGCGCGACGGGCTCCAGCAAATCGCACACCGCGGAATCCCTGACGACCTGCGGCGCAGAAGTTCAGAAGGGCAACGCGCCCGAGGAGCGCAAGCTGCAGCGGCTGTTCCGCAATGAGCGCGCGGCGCAGATGATCAAGCGCTGCAACGACTTCGGCGCGGGCGGCGTATCCGTGGCCATTGGCGAACTTGCGGACGGCCTGGAGATCGATCTGAACAGGGTTCCGCGCAAGTACGACGGTTTGGACGGCACGGAGCTGGCCATCTCCGAATCCCAGGAGCGCATGGCGGTCGTGCTGGCGCCGGAGGACGTGGCGGCGTTCGAAGCGCTGGCGGAGAGCGAAAACATCGAGTGCACGGCGGTGGCAAAGGTGACCGAGCAGCCCCGACTGGTGATGCACTGGAACGGCCGTACCATCGTCGACATCGCTCGCGACTTCCTGAATTCCAACGGCGCGCCGAAATTTGCGAAGGCGAAGGTCGTCAAGCAGGAATCCGTGCGCAAGGAGGCCTCCATCGACTTCGCCCGGAACATGCGCGATGTCGTGTCCGATCTGAACGAATGCTCTCAGCGCGGTCTGGCGGAGCGCTTTGACTCCACCAACGGCGCGGCCAGCCTGCTGATGCCCTTCGGCGGCGAGCGGCAGCTGACGCCGGTGCAGGCCATGGCTTCCCGCATTTCCGTGCAGGGCAAGGAGAGCGACACCGCTTCCGTGATGGCCTATGGCTTCGATCCCTATCTGAGCGAGCAAAGCCCCTATCGCGGCGCATATCTGGCTGTGGTGCACTCCATCGCCAAGCTGGTCGCAGCCGGCGCAGGTACGGAGAACGTGCACCTGACCTTCCAGGAGTACTTCGAGCGCATGACGCAGTGCCCGGAAACCTGGGGCAAGCCCCTGTCCGCACTGCTGGGCGCGCTGGAGGCGCAGATCGACTTCAAGGCCGCGGCCATCGGCGGCAAGGACTCCATGTCCGGTACCTTTGAGGATATTCACGTGCCGCCGACGCTGGTTTCCTTTGCGGTGGGCGTATGCGATGCGAAGGACGTCCGCTCCAACGAGTTCAAGCATGCCGGAAACAAGGTTGGCCTGATCGCCCCCGTCTATCGCGAGAACGGACTTCCGGATCCCGAGAGTCAGAAGGAAGTGTTCGCGAAGGTGACGAAGCTGCTGCGCAGCGGCAGGGCGGTGGCGGCCTATGCCATCGGTGCGGGCGGCATGGCGGCTGCGGCGTTCAAGATGGCCGTCGGCAACGGCTTCGGCTTCCGGTTCGATGAGCCTGCCAAGGAGCTGTTTGCGGCGAAGTACGGCGCGTTCCTGGTGGAGTTTGCCGCTGACGCAGAGCATGTGGTCGGCGAGGTGACCTGCGAGCGCACGTTTGCCCATGGCAGCGATGCCGTTTCCATGGAGGAACTGGAAGCGCTGTGGCAGGGCAAATTGGAGAAGATCTTCCCGACCGAGGCGGGCAAGACCTATCCTGCGTTGAAGACCTATCATTTCAGCGCCGACGCGCATCCGAAGGCGGCGGTGAAGATTGCGAAGCCCAGAGTGCTGATCCCGGTGTTCCCCGGCACGAACTGTGAATTCGACACCGAGCGCGCATTCCTTGCGGCAGGCGGTTCGCCCGAGATCATGGTGATCCGCAACCTGTCCGCGTCGGCGGTCGCGGAGTCCGCGAAGGCGTTCGCAGACGCGATTTCCCGCAGTCAGATCATCTTCATTCCCGGCGGTTTTTCCGGCGGCGACGAGCCGGACGGCTCCGGCAAGTTCATCACCGCGTTCTTCCGCAATCCTGTGATTGCAGATCGCGTGCATGAGCTGCTGGGCAGACGCGACGGCCTGATCGGCGGCATCTGCAACGGCTTCCAGGCGCTGATCAAGCTGGGTCTGGTGCCCTATGGCGAGATCCGCGCGGCGGAGGACTGCGAGGCGACGCTGACGTTCAACGATATCGGCCGCCATCAGTCCCGGCTGGTGCGCGCGCGCGTGGCGTCCAATAAGTCGCCCTGGCTGATGTATACGAAGCCCGGCGATGTGTACACCTGCCCGATTTCTCATGGCGAAGGCAAGTTCATCGCTTCGGCGGAGCTGCTGAAGACGCTCTCCGAGAACGGTCAGATTGCAACCCAGTACTGCGACAACAGCGGCGTCCCGACGATGGATCTCAAGTTCAATCCCAACGGCTCCGTCGACGCCATCGAGGGCATCACGTCCCCGGACGGCCGCGTGTTCGGCAAGATGGGTCACAGCGAACGCGTGGGCTGGAAGCGCCCGCTGTATGTCAACGTGAACGGCAATTACGACAACGGTATGTTCCGGGCAGCAGTGGACTATTTCGCAAAATAATCCCCACCGGCGGCGCACTGCGCCGCCGGTTTGCGTGTCAAAAAAGAATTTTTGACACTTTCGATGAAAATCTGAGGATTTTCATCGAGAAGGAAGAAAACTGCGGAAATCTGAAAATCTCACGATTTTCCGGGCGATTTCCTGACGGAAGGATCTATTCTTCCGCCGCTGACGCTTGCGGAAAAATACGGGCGCGCCGTACACGCCGCCGCGCCCGGTTTTTGCTGTGCGCAGGCTGCATCCAAAGGAAACCATTTTGCGTTTCCGCCTTGTTTTTGCGCGCCGGGCTTGATATAATGGAAACAGGAAAAAACGCGGGAGGGAGTTTATGGTCATCTATCGAAAGGCAAAGCCTGAGGAGCGCGAGAGCTACATCGATTTTGCAGACATGGTGTTTACGACGGCGGACGGCGTACCGCTCAGCTTTGAGGCGTCCATTCCCAAGGTCTATGGAAAGGGCGTGGACAGCGCGCACATGCAGAACATTGCAGTGGACGATGAAAAGGGAATCCGCGGCCTGATTGCCGTCATGCCCAACGAGCTGTATGTCGGCGGGGAAACGCTGAAGACCGGCTTTGTCGGCACGGTCAGCGTGCATCCGCATGCACGGGGCGAGGGCCATATGAAAAAGCTCATGCGGATGTGCATGGATGAGATGCTTGCACAGGGCGTGGATCTGGCGCTGCTCAACGGCCAGCGGCAGCGCTATGAGTATTTCGGGTATGTCAAGGGCGGCGTGGGCTATATCATCGACGTGGAGACGCGCAACGTGCGCCATGCGCTGAAGAACGTCAGCGCGGAGGGCGTGACCTTTGAGGAGATCGATGGGAACAGCCCCTGGCGCGAGCCTGCGCGCCGCCTGTTCGAGAAGCGGATCGTGCACTTCCGCAGAGATTCGGAGCAGTTTGTCGATTGCTGCCGCACGTATCTGAACCATCCATGGGCGATTCTGCGCGACGGCGAATTCGTGGGGTATTTCGTGAGCAATGAAAAGAAGAACTTCATTGTGGAAACCTGTACGGTCACTGCCGCGGACTTCGATGCGGCGATCAAGGCGTGGATGGCGGAATTCGGCGTGAACCGCATGCAGCTGATGTTCCCGGAATGGGAGCAGGAGATGCTCGCCCATCTGGGCAGCTATGCGGAGAACATTCACATGCAGGAGAAGGTGCAGTCGTGCGTGCTGAATCCCCGGCGCGTGGTGTCCGCGCTGCTGCGCGTAAAGGCGGGATATGCGGCTCTGGCAGACGGAGCCATGTCCTTCGACGTGGAGGGCGACTGCTTCAAGGTGACGGTTTGCAACGGCGAGGTGCGCGTTGAGGATGGCGGCGAGGGCGCGCTGCAGCTGAGCCGACTGGAGGCGACGCGGCTGTTCATGTACCCTTTCCTCTACGAGGGCAGGCCGAAGACGCCGCAGGGATGGTTCCCGCTTCCGCTGTACGCGGCTGCGCCGGACGAGTTTTAACGGAAAGAGGACGCCGGAATCGCGGCAGCGATTCCGGCCTTTGCGTATGCGGGGAGGCAAGATCGGAAAGCCTTGTATTGGGCAGTTCTGGCTTTTTGTTGGTTGAAATCCCCGAAGAAACATGGTACAATACAGTATAAATTCGCTTTCTATGCAAAGTGCGTGCGGGCGAAGGGCGGCGGAAAGGCAAAATTGTTAAAAATGGTCTCGCCAAATTTTACAGGACAGTTTATAAATATTTTATAATTTCTTGGTATAATGATGGATAAAGCGAGGTGTCTGCATCATGAAACCGCAGGAAGCGGTCGTGAAGGAAACGCGGAACATCGCCGTGGGTACGGCGGTGCTTGTGGCGATTATGTACGCCGTGTATGCGATCGTCGGCCGGCTGGACGCGAATGTTCTGCTGGGCGGGCTGTACGCGGGCGTCGTGGCCGTGCTGAATTTTTTCGCGCTGGGCATGACGGTGCAAAATGCGGTGGACGGCATCCAGAGCGAGGATGAAGCGCAATCGAAAAACGCCCGCTCCAGGGTGCAGCTCTCCTACAGCATGCGCACGCTCGCGGTTTTCGGCCTGGCGGTGCTGGCCATCGCCGTGCTGAAGCTGGATCCTCTGGCTTCGCTGCTGCCGCTGCTGTTTCCGAGAATTACCATTGCGGTCATGAGCATCAAGAGCCATGTATCGTCCAAAGGAAGTGAGAAAGAATGAATGTTGAGGTATCGGGCGCGCGGGTGCTGATCGACATCCCCGAGCTGGGCGGACCGGTGCTGACGCAGACGATCGTGAATATGTGGATCGTCATGGCCGTCATCGTGGGACTCTGCATCTTTCTGACGCGCGGCATGCAGGTGCATGCGCGGACGAAGCGCCAGATCATCGCCGAGTTCATCGTGAAAAAGGTGAACGGCATGGTGCAGGAAAACATGGGGCAGAAATTCGCGGGCTTCGGGCCGTTCATCGCGGCGCTGATGTCGCTGTCGGCGCTGTGTTCGCTGTCGAGCATGCTGGGCATGTACGCGCCGACGTCGGATCTTTCGGTGCTGCTGGGCTGGGCGCTGCTGGTGTTCGTGATGATCACCTATACGAAGATCCGCACCAACGGAATTCTGGGCTACTTCAAGGGATATACCGAGCCCATCGCCATTCTGACCCCGTTCAATATCATCAGCGAAATCGCCACGCCGGTTTCCATGGCGTTCCGTCATTTCGGCAACATCGCTTCCGGTTCGGTGATCACTGCGCTGGTCTATGCGGCGCTGGCGGCGCTGTCCAACGCGCTGTTCAGCTGGCTGCCGGGCGCGCTGGGAGAGATTTTGGGCCAGATCCCCATCCTTCAGGTCGGTATACCTGCGGTGCTCTCGGTGTACTTTGACCTGTTCTCGAGCTGCCTTCAGGCGTTTATCTTCTGCATGCTGACCATGATGTACATCGGTGCGGCGGCTGCAGAGGATTGACATACCCCCATCAACGATACGACATTTCAGGAGGATACGATCATGTTGGAAAAAGCTATTGTTCTGGGTTGCTCTGCTATCGGCGCGGGCCTGGCGATGATCGCCGGTATCGGCCCTGGTATTGGTGAAGGCTACGCGGTCGGCAAGGCCTGCGAGGCCATCGGCCGTCAGCCGGAGTGCAAGGGTCAGGTGACCTCCACGATGCTGCTGGGCTGCGCGGTTGCGGAAACCACCGGTATCTACGGCTTCATCGTTGCGCTGATTCTGCTGTTCGTCAATCCGTTCATCGGCAAGCTGGGTTGATCGGGCGCGCAGGGGAGGAAGAAACGTGAACACGGTACAGGAGTTTATTTCGATCACGCCGTGGACGATTGTCTTTTCGATCTGCAACCTGCTGATTCTGTGCGCGCTGATCAAGAAGTTTCTGTTCAAGCCGGTGATGTCGGTGCTGGAAGCCCGCCAGAAGGAGATTGACGATATCTACGGCGCGGCGGACAAGGATCGCAGCGACGCCGAGGCGCTCAAGGCGGAGTACACCCGGAAAATGTCCGGCGCGCGCGCGGAGGCCGACGGCATTGTGCGCACGGCCATGGATTCCGCAAGGCGCAAGAGCGACGCCATCGTCAGCGAGGCCAATTCGCAGGCGGCGCGCATGAAACAGAAGGCGCAGAGCGAGATCGAGCAGGAGAAGCGCAAGGCGTTCGTCGAACTGCAGGGCGAGCTGTCCGGCATGGCGGTGGATATCGCAGAGAAGATGGTCGGACGCGAGATCAACGACAGGGATTATCAGGCGCTGGTCGACGATTTCATTCGGAATGCGGGTGATGCGAAGTGACGGAGCTGGCGAAGGAGTACGGCGCAGGCCTGTATGAGCTGGCGACGGAGGAGAATCTCCGCGAGGAGCTCTGCGAACAGCTGGATGCGCTGGCCGAGTGCTTCAGAAAGGATCCCGATTTTCTCCGCCTGTTGAACACCCACGGCATCCCGCTTCAGGAGCGCTTTTCTGTGCTGGATGAGGTGCTTCGCGGCAAGGTGCATCCGTACATTCTCAATTTCATGAAGATCCTCTGCGAGCGCGGCGCCATTTCCGCGTTTGCGGAATGCGCGCAGTACTACCGCCGCCGGTTTAACGAGGACTTTGGCATCGGCGAAGCGCTTGTTTCCACCGCAGCGCCGCTGTCGCGGGATCAGGCCGAGGCGCTTCGCAGAAAGCTGGAGAGCATCTCCGGCAAGCGGATCCGGATGCGCGAGTCGGTGGATCCGAAGCTGCTGGGCGGCGTCCGCGTGGAGCTGGACGGCCGTCGGCTGGACAACACGATTCAATCGCGGCTTGAGCAGCTGCGGCGCAGTCTGACCGGGAGCTTTTAGGAAAAGAGGGCAAATCAATGCAGTTAAGACCCGAGGAAATCTCGAAGATCATCAAGCAGAAGATCCGGGATTATGACAATAAAATCAACCAGAGCGACGTCGGCACGGTGCTGCTCGTGGGCGATGGAATTGCCCGCGTGTCCGGTCTGGATCAGTGCATGTCCAACGAGCTGGTGCGTTTCTCCACCGGCGTTTACGGTATGGCGCTGAATCTGGAGGAGGAGTCCGTGGCGGTGGTCATGCTGGGCGACGACGAGGGAATCAAGGAGGGCAGCACGGTGCAGCGCACCGGCGAAGTCGTCTCGGTTCCGGTGGGCGATTGTCTGATCGGCCGCGTCGTGGATGCGCTGGGCCAGCCCATTGACGGCAAGGGCCCCATCGATGCAGCGGAACACCGCCGCATTGAGAGTCCCGCGCCGGGCATCATCGAGCGCAAGAGCGTCTCTGTGCCGCTGCAGACCGGCATCAAGGCCATCGACAGCATGATTCCCATCGGCCGCGGCCAGCGCGAACTGATCATCGGCGACCGCCAGACCGGCAAGACCACGCTGGCCACCGATACGATCATCAATCAGAAGGGCCAGAACGTCGTGTGCATCTACGTGGCCATCGGCCAGAAGCGCTCGACCGTTGCAAAGGTGGTCGAGGATCTGACCGCGGCGGGCGCGATGGACTACACCATCGTGGTTTCCGCGACGGCTTCCGAGCTGGCTCCGCTTCAGTATATCGCGCCCTATTCCGGCTGCACCATGGGCGAGTACTTCATGCAGCAGGGCAGGGACGCGCTGATCATCTACGACGATCTGTCCAAGCACGCCGTGGCGTATCGCGCGCTGTCGCTGCTGATCCGCCGCCCGCCGGGACGCGAGGCCTATCCGGGCGACGTGTTCTATCTGCACAGCAGACTGCTGGAGCGCGCGGCCCGGATGTCGCCGGAGTACGGCGGAGGATCGCTGACGGCGATTCCGATCATCGAGACGCAGGCGGGCGACGTGTCGGCCTACATTCCCACCAACGTCATCTCCATTACCGACGGCCAGATCTTCCTGGAGACGGAGCTGTTCCATGAGGGCATCCGCCCTGCGGTGAACCCGGGCATTTCGGTGTCCCGCGTCGGCGGCAATGCCCAGATCAAGATCATGAAGAAGGTCGCCGGCACGCTGAAGCTGCTGTACAGCCAGTACCGCGAGCTTCAGAGCTTCGCGCAGTTTGGCTCCGACCTGGACGCGGATACCCGCGCGCGACTGGGCCAGGGCGAGCGAATCGTGGCGGTGCTCAAGCAGAACAAGAACTCGCCGGTTCCGGTGGAAAATCAGGTGTGCATCCTCTATGCGGTCACGCGCGATTATCTGAAGGATGTGCCCGTGGCGCTGATTCCGGAATATGAATCCGGTCTCTACGAGCGCATGAGCTCGCAGTATGCCGATGTGCTGGACGCCATTCGCATCAACGGCGATCTGACTTCCGGCCAGGAGGAGCGCCTGCGCACGGCGATTGCGTCCTATACGGAGGATTTCCTCAGTAGCCACGCACGGGAGGAATGATTGAATGGCCGGAGCATCGATGAAGGACATCAAGCTTCGCATCCGCAGCGTGGAAAACACGATGCAGATTACGAAGGCGATGCAGCTGGTGGCGTCTTCCAAGCTCAGAGGCGCGCGCCGCAGGATGGAGGACAGCCGGCCCTATCTGGAAACAGCGCGGCGGGTGATTTCTGAAATTGCCGCGCACAATACGGGCAGCGTGTCGGCCTTTCTGACGCCGCGCGAGGTCAAGCGCCGCTGTGTCGTTGTGATCGCAGGCGACCGCGGTCTCGCGGGCAGCTACAACGCCAACGTCTTCAAGGCAGCCGGGGAGCTGTTCGATGTGGAGACCTGTGTATTACCCATCGGACGCAAAGCGAAGGAGCGCTATGTCCGCGGCGACTGCAGGCTGATCGACAGCGACATCCAGAAGGTGGATGGGCTGACGGCAAAGCAGTGCGAGCCCGTGGCTCGCGAGCTGATGCGCGGATTCAAGGCAGGGGAGTACGACGAGGTTTGCCTGGTATACACCACGTTTGTCTCTGTGCTGACGCAAAAGCCGAGGGTTGCGCGGCTTCTTCCGGTGGAACACGGGGAGAGCGAGCGCATGGGACGTCAGATGATCTTTGAACCCGGCGTGGACGCGCTGCTGAACCGCTTCCTGCCGGAATATCTGGCGGGCGCGATCTATGCGGCGGCCTGCGATTCCGTCGCCAGCGAACAGGCGGCGCGCAGGGTTGCCATGGATTCCGCTACGAAGAATGCTGGAGAGATGATCGAGGATCTTTCGCTGCGCTACAATCGCGCGCGTCAGGGCTCCATCACGCAGGAGATCACCGAGATCGTCGCCGGATCGGAGCATTGATTGGATAGGAGATAAGAGATGGAAAAGCGTAATATCGGCACGGTGTCGCAGGTCATCGGCCCTGTGCTGGACATCAGATTTCAGGACGGCGAGCTGCCCAATCTGCTCTCCGCCATCGAAATCGACTATGACGGCCGGAAGGTCGTGGCGGAAGTCGCGCAGCACATCGGAGACAACGTGGTGCGCTGCATCGCCATGAGCAGCACGGACGGCCTGCGCCGCGGCATTGAGGCGGTGGACACGGGCGCGCCCATCAGCGTTCCCGTCGGCGAGGAGTGCCTCGGCCGCATGTTCAACCTGCTGGGCGATCCGATCGACAATCAGCCCGCCCCGGACGCGCAGGAGCGGTGGCCTATCCATCGCCAGCCGCCGGCTTATGACGAGCAGGAGTCCACGACGGAGATCCTGGAGACCGGCATCAAGGTCGTCGACCTGATTTGCCCCTACGCCAAGGGCGGCAAGATCGGCCTGTTCGGCGGCGCGGGCGTGGGCAAGACGGTTCTGATCATGGAGCTGATCAACAATATCGCGCGTCAGCACGGCGGTCTGTCCGTGTTTGCAGGCGTCGGCGAGCGCACCCGCGAGGGCAACGACCTCTACAACGAAATGAAGGAGAGCGGCGTGCTGAGCAAGACCGCCCTCGTCTATGGACAGATGAACGAGCCGCCGGGAGCCCGCATGCGCGTGGCGCTGTCGGGACTGACGATGGCGGAATACTTCCGCGATCAGAAGAATCAGGACGTGCTGCTGTTTATCGACAACATCTTCCGCTTCACCCAGGCGGGCAGCGAGGTTTCGGCGCTGCTGGGCCGCATGCCCTCTGCCGTCGGCTATCAGCCCACGCTGGCCACGGAGATGGGCGCGCTGCAGGAGCGCATTACGTCCACGAAGAAGGGCTCGATCACGTCTGTGCAGGCAGTCTATGTCCCCGCGGACGACCTGACCGACCCGGCTCCGGCGACCACGTTCGCCCATCTGGACGCCACGACGGTTTTGAGCCGCAACATCGCGTCGCTGGGCATCTATCCGGCCGTGGATCCCCTGGATTCCACCAGCCGCATTCTGACGCCCGAGGTGGTCGGACAGGAGCACTACGATGTGGCGCAGGGCGTACAGAGCATCCTTCAGCGCTATAAGGAGCTGCAGGACATCATTGCCATCATGGGCATGGACGAGCTGTCCGAGGAGGACAAGCTGACCGTCAACCGCGCCCGCAAGGTGCAGCGCTTCCTGAGCCAGTCGTTCACGGTTGCGGAACAGTTCACCGGCATGGAGGGCAAGTATGTGCCGCTGAAGGAGACCATCCGCGGCTTCAAGGAGATCATCGAGGGCAAGCACGACGATCTGCCCGAGAGCGCATTCCTGTTCGTCGGCACCATTGACGAGGCCGTCGCAAAGGCGAAAAAAGGAGAATGACGCATGGCGCAGCTTCATCTAACCATCGTGACCCCGGAGGGCAAGCTCTTTGACGGGCCTGCCGATCGCGTGCTGGTGCGCACGACGGGCGGCGATGTGTGCATTCTTCCAAAGCACATCGATTATGCAGCTTCTCTGGGCACAGGGCGCGCAAAGGTCACCGTTGACGGCGCGGCCCGGGAAGCCGACGTCTCCGGCGGCATGATCTATGTAGCACAGGATGATGTGCGCATTCTGACGAACTCGTTTGACTGGCGGGAATCACGCGCCTGAAACCTCATATCCGGATTCACAGACAGCCTTGCTGCTTTGGCAGCGGGCTGTTTTTTTGCGCAAGAACGGGAGAGGGGTGCGCGGGTCGGCGCAGGGGACGGCGAAGCGGGGCTGATGCCGAAATTTTCCATCGAATCGTGTCGAAATACTGCAACAAATGCGGCTTCCGGTGCGTCTATAAAATGCAACCCAAATTGTGAACCGGAGGGCGGACGATGAGAAAGGTTTCGATGATACTGCTGCTCGTGCTGGCAGTCACGCTCCTGGGATCTCTGGTCGCGATGTCGACTGCAGAGGTGCAGGTGGAGGAGGACTGGCAGGCGGATATACGAAAGCTGATGGATGATTCCTACGCGCCGAAATCGACGACGATTCAATATGACCATTCGGTTGCTGAGGAGGATGACAGACGGGCGCGACGCTTTTCCGTGGAACGGATCAACGGAAGCGGTTTGACGATGTGCGCGGCCTTTGGCTTTCTGGTTCCCGCAGAGCTTGCGGAGGCGGATGAGGATGCGCTGGAGGCCTGGCTCGAGGAGACCGTGGATCAGGCGATCGTCGGCGTTGCGATCGACACGGAGGCGATGGCGCAGGCGATTGCGTCCGCAGTTGAGCGCAGCCGGAAGAGCGCGGGCGCGGCGACGGGGGAACCCCTCCCGGTCTGGGCGAACGATGCGCTGCTGCTGACGGATCTGACGGTCACGATTCCCTATTATCCTGAACTGTCCGAGGGCGTGAACGGCTCTGCGACGCAGAAGCTTCAGGAAAAGCTGATTCAGCTTGGGTATCTGGACGATGTGGCGGACGGCTACTTTGGTGCGAAGACGAAGGCGGCGGTTGAGCAGCTGGAAGCATATGTGCGGGAGCTGGAGCAGGATGTAATCGATGCGCGGCCCACCGTCGCGCCAACAGCAACGCCGGAGCCTTCTCCGACGGCCGCCGCGGATTCCTCCGCGCCGCTTGATGCGCCGGCAGATGCGACGATTGCGCCGGACGCGTCGGCGGAACCTGAAGCGACGGCAGAGCCCGGCCCAACGCCTGCCACTCCGGTGGACGGCGTGGCGGACGCGATGCTCCAGGCCTATCTGCAAAGCGGCGACTTCAAGGTGACGCGCGGCCGGCTGTCCATCGGGGATACCGGAAACGCCGTGCTGAGACTGCAGCGCAGGCTGTCCGGACTCGGCTACCTTGCGGATGCAGCCGATGGGATCTATGGAGGCAGCACTGCGCGTGCAGTTCGCATCTTCCAGTATTACAATGATATGGAGCTCAACGGAGTCGCGGACGTTGCACTGCAGGAGCTGCTCTTTTCCGAGCGCGCGAAGGAGCCTGCCAATCCGATGCTGGCGGAGGGCTCATCCGGCGATGCGGTCAAGAAGCTCCAGCTTCGGCTTCGCATACTGGGCTTCATGAATGGCTCGGTGGATGGCGATTACGGCGCGGCAACCACGTCCGGAGTCAGGGCACTCCAGCAGTATATGCGTGATCTTGAAGAGATCGGGATTCGCGAGGATGCAGAGGTCATGAGCCGGTTGGAAGCGACGGGAGAGGACATCTCTTCGCTGCTGACGGTTGAGGTCAACGGCGTTGCCGATCCGATTCTGCTGGACGATTTCTATGACGAGGATTTCCCGGCTGTCCCGAGCGCCATGCAGAGCGGCGCGTCCGGCATCGACGTCGTGCGCCTTCAGCGCAGGCTGAACTGCCTCGAATACTATTATGGCGTTCTGGACGGGGACTATGGAAACGGCACGGAGAGCGCGGTGCGCGCTTTCCAGAAGCGCAACGGTCTGGAACAGTCCGGCGTGGCCGGGTCAGACACACTGAAACTGCTGTTCTCCGAGGATGCAAAGAAGGCGCTCAAGCCGTATGTGCTGAAGGTCAGCACGGCCGATCAGCGCGTGTACGCCTATGGGCTGGACGACAGGGGCGAGTACACCGTGCTCGTGCGCACCATGAAGTGCTCCACCGGCAAGGATGCGACGCCGACGCCCAAGGGCGCCTTTGAAAACGGCACCGGCCCCGGCGCGCGCTGGCACTATTTCAAGAAATATGATTGCTGGGCACAGTACGCCTACTATATCCAGGGCGATATCCTGTTCCATTCCGTGCTGTACAATCAGAAGGATGGCCCGGTGACCCAGAGTTCGGTCAACAATCTCGGAAGAAAGGCCTCCCACGGCTGCGTTCGTCTGAGCGTAGAGGACGCGAAGTGGATTTACAACAACTGCCCGAGAAACACCAAGGTGATCGTCTATTGAATGAAGCTCCCGCAGCCAAGGGCTGCGGGAGCGCTTTTGCAGAAAGGAGCGTTTAAGGTTCAGAAGGGTTCTCCGCCTCGCCTTCTGGCGAGGAGAGCGCTTCCTCCAGCTGGCCGGTGATCAGCTCGTCAAGGGGGCTGCTGTTCAGGCTCAGCAGCGTCGCCTTCGCCAGCGGCGCGTCGTCGGTGATGATGCCGTCCACGCCCAGCGACTGCATCTTTCGCATGAGCGCTTCGTCATTCACCGTCCAGGCGTAGAGATCCTTGCCCGTGCGATGAATGGCCGTGACCACGTCTTCGCTGATAAAGCTTGCGTCGATGCTGAAGAAATCCGCGGCAGGCAGCGAGGCGTACTGCCCCAGCGCGAAGGACAGGATATAGCCGCAGCGAACGTCGGGCGCGAGAGCCTTGAAGTCGCTCAACATGCGATAGGAGGTCGACTGGATGATGCAGCGATCCAGGCACTGGTATTCCTCGAGAATGTCATAGACCGCCTGAGCCAGATTCGGATTGTGACCGTTGCTCTTCAATTCGATGAGCAGGTTGGCTTGAGGATCGCAGAGGGTCAGCACCTCGTAGAGGGTCGGCGGACATTCACCGGAATTGGGCGCGGAGAGCGCGCGAACTTCATCGTAGGTCGCTTCCCACACCTTCCGGCTGCTGCCAAAGACGCGGCGGAAGGTGCTGTCGTGGTTGACGATGACGACCCCGTCCGCCGTCTGCTGGACGTCCAGCTCCACATAGTCGACGCCCAGTTCGATGGCCGATTGAAAGGCGGACAGCGTGTTCTCGTCCGAATCGGTGAAATAGCCGCGATGGGCGATGACCAGCGTCGGGCTGTCCATGACGTATTCCAGCGCGTCAAAGCGTACCAGCGCCGGGCGCAGCACGGTATCGTAAAGCAGTACGCACAGCGCGGCGACGGTGATGGCGATGTAGAAGACGATCGCGTTGAAATGCGCGGCGTTCTTTCGATAGGGCAGCGCCTGGCCGGGCAGCGGTTCTTTCAGCGCCCGCTTGCCTTCATAGTAGACGGCGCTGATGCAGGCATAGCTGATCATCGGCGGTACGCTGCTCTTGATGAAGCTGAAAAGGGCGTCGAAGGGCAGGCGAATCCTGTACTGCAGGTTCAGGTCATCGGTGAAGCAGGGAATCAGCCGACCCAATCCGCGCAGGATCAGTGCGGAGCCGCCAAAGACCACCGTGCAGGTGATGGCCATCAGCGTGGCAAGGCGAATCAACCGGGAGATCCTGCGCCCGCGGTTCAGCCGCACTGCGCCGGAAAGGGCCTTTGAGGCGGAAAGATCTTCCAGCACATAGCAATGATAGATGCACATCGCGCAGGCGAAGAACAGCAGCCCGCCGGCCAGGTAGGCGATGATGAGGAGAATATAGGGAAACTGCAGGGCGTAATCTGCCAGCGACTTCCATGGCAGATTGATCAGGCGCAGCGGACTGGTGCTGGTGGGCAGCTGCGTGATGGGAATCAGCAGCGCTGTGACCAGCAGCAGCGGAAGATTCTGTGGATGCAGCAGCCGGATGGAATCGCGCAGTCCCTCAAAGATCAGCTGGAAAATCCCCAGCGTGGAATCCACTTCAGAGGAATGAAGGCAGGTGATCAAACAGGAAATCTCGATGATCGTGCAGAGCGAAAACAGCAGCAGAATGACGGCAAAGCAGGCGATCATCACGGGGTTGGAGAGAATCCGGAGCAGATTGTCCGCGGTCAGACAGTTGAACCCGGTGATGCGCAGGCAGCTGTTGAACAGCCATCTGCATGCGGGAAATACCAGATAGGTGGAGAAAAAACGGAAGAGCAGTTCGAAAAGGATCAGCGTCTTCCAGGATCGTCGCAGCAGCGCATACGCGCGTCTGGCATTGCTCCGCATTGGCCCACTTCCCTTCTCTATCCAATTATTATACACTTATTTGCAGTCAAAATCAATCTTGAACTCCGCATTGGACTGTGTTATAATAAATTGAGATATTGCCAGTTGGAGGAAAACACGTTGAACCGGAGTATGGGTTTCAAACCGCCGCGAGGAAGGGTGGTTGTGTGCTCGGCGCTTGCGCTGATCCTCGGATTGCTCCAGCCAGCGGCGTTGGCGCTGCAGGTGGTTCTTCCGATGCCGGGCGTCAGTTTGGCCATGCTGCTGATGGTGGCGCTGTACGCCTATGCGGGCGGGGTTCCCGCTGCCCTTCTGGGCGCATGCGGCGCAATCAGCTCGCTGTGGATGCTGGGCGTTCCGATGGGCGTGGCGTCGCTGCTGCTCTGGCTCGGCCCTGCAATTCTGGCGATTCAGGGTGTTGGAAAGCGGGAGCCGTTTTTCCGTCAGCTTTCGCGCACGATTGCTGCGGCAGTCCTGATGGCTGCGGCGGCGACGGCGGCGATGGCCCTGTTCTTCGGATCGGACATGGTTGCCAGCGCGGTGGATCAGGTGCGCGCTACCTTTGAACAGCAAAAGCAGCAGCTTTGGGCGATGTTTTCGCCTGCTTTTGAAGGAAAGCTGACCGAGGATGCGTTTGTCTCGGTCTACTATGACCTTTTCAATCAGATCCAGCTCTATTACGAATACAACCTGCTGTCCAACCTGCTGAGCGGCGCGGCGGTCTCCGCAATGCTGAGCGTGCTGTGGGGAAACTGGCTGGTGGCCCGTCGGGGCGATGCGACGCCGGAGAGCTTCCGTGGACTGAGCGACTGGTATCTGCCCTCCAATACGACCTTTGGCCTGCTGCTGACGTTGGCAGTGAGCAGCGTGTTGACCCAGCTGGGGGTTCAGGGCGCGGAAATGGCTTGGGTTGTCGTTGGCAATCTGTGCTCAGTGGCGTTCATCACGCAGTGTCTGGCCGCGCTGAACCGGCGCATGCGCCAGAATGGCGCTGCAGTCGGCAGGCGCACGGCAATGACGGTGCTGTTGCTGCTGATGGGGGCGATCTTTGGACGGATTTTGGGCGGACTCAGCATTTTCAATCTGTTGTCGGTTCTGGGCTGCATGTCGGCGCTGTTCGGCAGGAAGGGCGCTGCGCGGCCTCTGATCAATAAAATCAAGGAAATGATGGACGGCGACGACCGTTGATCACAGGAGGGAAACATCATGAAAGTCATTCTGCTTCAGGATATCAAGGGAACGGGCAAGAAGGATCAGATCATCGAGGCGTCCGACGGCTTTGCCCGCAATTATCTGATTCCCCGCAAGCTGGCGAAGGAGGCCACTGCCGAAGCGCTGAACTCCATCGAAAAGGCGAAGAGCGCGGACAAGCATCGCGAAGCGGTCAAGCGCGCGGAAGCGGAGACCAAGGCCCGGGAGCTGAAGGGCAAGGTCATTCAGCTGACGGTGCGCGGCGGAGACAATGGCAAGCTCTACGGCGCGATTACCAACGATCAGATCGCCGCAGCGCTCAAGGAGCAGCACGGCTATGAAGTCGACAAGCGCAAGCTGGAGCTGGACGAGCCCATTAAAAACGCCGGCCAGAGCTTCGTAACGCTGAAACTGATGGCGGGCATTTCCACCCGGATGATCGTCAACGTCAAGGTCGTCACGAAGTAAATCTGAGATTACAAGGGAAAAAGCATGGAACAGTATACCCCGCAGCCGGATGGCGTGCGCACGCCGCCCAACCATCTGGAATCGGAGCGCAGCGTTCTGGGTGCGATGATTCGCTCCCGAGAAGCGGCGCTTCTTGCCATCGAGACGCTTCAGCCGGAGGATTTCTACGACCCCGCCAACCGCGAGGTCTATTCCGCCATGCAGACGATGGCGATGGCCTCCCGCTCGATTGATCTCGTTACGCTGGACGAGGAACTGACCCGCCGCGGAAAGCTGGAAGCGGTGGGCGGAGCGGCTTACCTGGTGGAGCTGAGCCGTTCGGTGCCGTCCGCAGCCAATGCCCGCGCCTATATCCGGATTGTGGATGAGAAGTCCACGCTGCGAAAGCTGATTGCCGCCTCCGAAAAGATTCTGCAGGCGTGCTATGCGGAGGAAGAGGAAACGCAGGCGGTGCTGGAGGAAGCGGAAAAAGCGATCTATGATATCACCATGCGCAAGGGCGGCGAGGAGCTGCAGCCGATTCAACCGGTGCTGCTGACGACCTTTGAAAAGATCGAACTGCTGGTGAAGAACAACGGCCGGGTCGAGGGCGTTCCCACAGGTTATACGGATCTGGACGATATGCTGACGGGGCTTCATCCCGGAGAGCTGGTGCTGGTGGCTGGCCGCCCCTCCATGGGCAAAACCAGTATCGGAATGAATTTTATCGAAAACGCAGCCATTCGTGCAGGAAAGAAGGCGGCGGTTTTTTCGCTGGAAATGCCGGCTGAGCAGCTGGCGATGCGCATGCTGTGCACCGAAGCGCGCGTGGACATGCAGCGCGTGCGCCGCGGCCAGCTTTCGGACGATGAATGGCAGAAGCTGTGCGACGCCATGATCAGCATTGGCCCCTCGTCGATCTATGTGGACGCGACGCCGGGCATTACGGTTTCGGGCGTGCGCTCCAAGGCGCGCAGACTCCAGCTGGAGCATGGCCTGGACGTCATCATGATCGATTATCTGTCGCTGATGACCGGCGTGGGCAAGTTCGGCAGCCGACAGGAAGAGGTTTCGTCGATTTCCCGATCGCTGAAGGCGCTGGCCATAGAGCTGGGCGTTCCGGTCATCGCGCTTCAGCAGCTTTCCCGTGCGCCGGCGGGCCGATCCAACCATCGCCCCATGCTTTCGGATATCCGCGAATCCGGCGCCATCGAGCAGGACGCCGATGTGGTGATGTTCATCCATCGTGAGGATTATTATGACCCTGAGACGGAGGAAAAAAACATCGCGGAAATCATCATCGCCAAACAGAGAAACGGTTCGCTGGGCACAGTGAAACTGGGCTGGAAGGGCGAATACACCTGGTTCATGGATCTTTCCCAGAGCGCCAGGGAAGCGACGACCGCGTGATCAAAACAGCGCCCGTGCGGCAGGATTGCTGCACGGGCGCTGTTTTATGCGCCTATTGGGGAGGCTGAGCGGGTGCTTCGCAATCATCGCAGCCGTTGAAACGGTCGCGAAGATCGGCGCCGCCGCCCTTGCGCATGCGAACGTATTCCCGGGGCGTCATGTGATAGTAGGCCTTGAAGGCGGAATAGAAGGTGTGCGCGTTGTTGAAGCCTGCGCAGACGGCGAGATCCACCACCGGCGTATCCGTAGACAGCAACTGCTCGGAGACGCTGCGGCAGCGCAGCATGTTCAGATATTGGGGAAGGCTGTAGCCGATGGTGCTCTTGAACAGGTGGGAGAACCGGCTGCGGCTGTAGCCGAAGTGCGCCGCGACCTGCTCGACCGTCAGACGCTGAGAGAAATTGTCGTTCAGATAGTTGAGAATCCGGCAAATGACGTCCGCCTGATCCGACGAGCTGACCGGGTCGAGGGGAATCCTGCCCGCAAGATAGCCCAACAGCGAATAGCTGACGCCCTTCTGCAGGATTTCGTTTTCCGGATTATCGGCCATGGTGCGCATGAAAAACTCCAGAGAGCGGCGTGCGTCATCCTGAATCGTGTGGGCGCGGAAGCGGTTGGAAGTCAGCAGCTTCTGGATGGAGGGCACGACCGCCAGCGGAATCACTGTGATGATGGCATAGCAATCCGAAGCTTCGTAGGTATGAACGGAATAGCAGTTGTTGACCAGCAGTTCTCCGGACCGTACGGATAACGTCTGGCCGTTGATGGTGGCGCTGAAATTGCCCTCCAGCACGTAAACCAGCTCGATTCCGGCGTGAAAGTGGGGCATGCAGCTGATGACCCGGTCATACCACGTCAGTGGAAGCCGCATGCTGTCGCGATCGGATTCATAGTAGCTTTGCACGTAAACGCACCTCGCATTTGAAGTGAAGCGGTACAGAAAAGACCTCCCGAGCCCTTCAGCCGGGAGGCATTGTCGTCTATTTGACCAGCGTGACGGAGTCGCGCATGCGCGTCATCACAGATCCCATTGCCTCGTAATCGCTGTAAGAGGAGCAGAAGTGGAAGACGTAGAGCGTATAATCAATGGCACAGCAGCACATGTAGCCCTGGATCTCAATATCGCCGGAATAGGCGAGATAGGTGATGGCGCAGGCTTGCTTGCCCATGAAAGTCGTGCTGGAATCCAGTTCTCCAAACTCAAAGGTATTGGGATCGTACTGGTCGTAGATCAGCTTTGCATAGGCCTGAAACTGACTCAGCACTGTGTCGCTGTCGGGCTTGTGCGCCAGCGTCTTGCTGGTCACGGCCACGCGCGCCGGGAAATCGCCGTCCGAGGGCTGCTCCTGGAAGCACACGGTGTACTTGCCGGGGAGATTTCTCCAGGTCGTGGGATAGGCGAAAACAAAGCCGAAGGATGTGTCCGTCAGCGTAGCGTAGCTGTAATCCGCAAAAGAGGGCGCGGCATCCGGGAGCACGGCGTCCTCCAGAGGCAGATCCTGCGGGCCTTCCAGCGGGATGTCAATCGCGGCGGGAAGCGTCGGTTCCGGCGTTGCAGAGGCATCCTCCGTTGCCGCGGCAGTGCTGTCCGGCAGAAAGTTGGCGGATACTTCCTCATCTGCAACGGGCGTGCGGTCGTTGGAACACCCCGCGAGCATTGCCGTCAGAAAAATGCACACGAGCATCAGCGCTGCAGTTTTTTTCAATAGAATCCCTCCGTCATTGAGAAATTTGCGCTTCATGGTGCGTATCAATGGCCGCAGGGCGTGTCGCCGTGCAGAGCGATCTGTTCATTGAGCAGATCGATGTCGCCGCAGCCGTGGCTGATCATGACATCGCCGGCGCGCCAGTGGGCGCGCAGATAGGCTTCCGCATCGTCGAAGGTGGGGGTGAGCACCGCGTCCACGCCGCGTTTGCGCAGCGGCTCGATCAGCATTTCGGAGCGGATATCGCCGGGATCCGATTCGCGGGCAGCGCAAATATCCGTGATCAGCAGTTTGTCGACGCGGTCGAAGGTCTCCAAAAAGGCGTTGAACAGCGTCTTGGTGCGGGAATAGGTGTGGGGCTGCCAGACAGACCACAGCGTGTTGTGGGGCTGCATGGAAGCGATCTGGATGGCATTCTGAATCTCGGCAGGGTTGTGGCCGTAGTCGGTGTAGCAGCGAACGCCGTCCGTGGTGCTGGTGAGCTCAAAGCGGCGATGGGCGCCGATGAAGTTCGCCAGTGCCTCGGCGATTTTCTCCATGTCCAGTCCGCGGATAGATGCGGCGGCAACGACGGCCAGGCTATCCAGCATGTTCGCCTGGCTGGACACGCCCACGTGGAAGCGGCCGAGCGCCGTGCCGTTGAGCACTGCGGTATAGGTGGCGCAGCCGCGCGCATCGTATTCCACGTCGACGGCGCGCAGCATGCAGTGCTCGCCCAGACCATAGGTCAGATGGTTGCACTTTGCATTTTCACACACGCGCCGCGCACGGAAATCGTCGCCCCAGGCGATGCACCAGCCGTCTTCCGGCACCAGGGACACATATTCTGCAAAGGTCTGCTCGATGTGATCGATATCGCGGAAGAAGTCGAGGTGATCCTCGTCGATGTTCAGCACGATGGCTACCGTGGGGTGGAAGTGAAGGAAGCTGGCATGGAATTCACAGGCTTCCACGATGAAGTCGCGCTGGTCGCCGCGCCGGGTGGAGCCGCCGATGAAGTCCAGCTCGCCGCCGATGTGGATCGTGGGATCAGCGCCCGCCTGCAGGAACGCCTGGGCCAGCATGGAGGTGGTGGTGGTCTTGCCGTGGGTGCCGGAAACGCCGATGGCGAAGGGATAGTTCTCCATCAGCTGGCCGATGAGGTCGCAGCGCTCGATCTGGGGAATGCCCAAGCGGAAGGCCTCTGCGCGCTCGGCATTCTCGGCGGGAATGGCCGCGGAGAACACGACGACGTCTGCACCGCGCACGTTTTGTGCATCGTGGCCGATGTGAATTTCGACGCCCTTCTCTGCCAGAGCGTCCGTCTTGTGGGAGCGCGCGCGGTCAGAGCCGCTGACCTGGTATCCCTCTTCGTGAAGCAGAGAGGCGAGGCCCGACATCGAGCTTCCGCCGATGCCGATAAAATGAACGCGCTGGTTCTGATAGTCGTAGATATTGGCGGTCATGGAATTCCCTCCGTATGCAGACGCCGCGCAGCTGGCGGCAGAAATTGCTGATGATGGCTCTTCTATCCTATTATAATGGATATTTCCGTTTCCTGCAAGCAAATCCTTTCAAATGGCATGAACACAAGGTTAAATGTTCGGTTTTATGTCAAAATTCTCAAAACGCCGTTGGAAAGCTAACAATTCCGAATTATAATGATATCCACATCGGAATTATTCGGGAACGAGGAGAAAACCATGGATAAGATCAAGCGCAATGAGCGCCTGGGCGCGATGACGAGAATTCTCACGGATACGCCCAACCGTATTCATACGCTGGGAGAATTCTGCGAGCTTTTCGGTGCGGCGAAGTCCACCATCAGCGAGGATATCGATCTGGTGAGCGCATCCTTTGAGCGCTTTGATCTGGGCAGGATCGAAACCGTCGCCGGCGCTGCCGGCGGTGTGCGCTATCGCGCCATTCCCAGCCGTGCGCGAACCTGCCGCGTGCTGGCGGAGCTGGCGGAGCGGCTGTCGCAGCCGGGCCGTATGCTGCCCGGCGGGTTCCTATATACTTCGGACGTGACGGCCGAGTCGGTAACGGCGCAGGCGATGGGAGAGATCCTGGCTGCGCAGTACTATGACCGCCAGCCCCACTTCGTGCTGACGATGGAGACCAAGGGCATTCCCATTGCGCTGATGACGGCGCGGATGCTGGATGTGCCGCTGGTGATCGCCCGTCGCGACAGCAGGGCCTATGAGGGATCTGCGGTGAAGATCAACTATATCGCCGGCGGCGGAAACGAGCGCATCGAGACCATGGCGCTGGCGCGCCGTGCGGTATCGCCCGGTCAGCGCGCGCTGATCATCGACGACTTCATGAAGGGCGGCGGAACGCTTCAGGGTATGGTGGACATGATGAAGGAGTTCCAGGCCGAGGTTGTGGGCGTCGGAGTGATGATTGCCACCGCGGAGCCCGAGGTGAAGCGCGTGGAGGGTGCACGCTCGCTGCTGGTGCTGGAGGGCTTTGAACAGGCCACGGGCCGGGCGATTATCCGCCCGTCGAAGGCGTATCTTTAATTGAATCATGAATATAAAAGGGGCGGCGATCCCAATGCCGCCCCTTGCTATAAATGAAGGAAGTGAGAAATGTGGATCTTGAAAAATTCATTCGGGAGGCGACACGCAAGCCTGGAGTGTCCGGCTATGAGTGCGGCGTGAATGGCTACATAGCGGAGCAGTTCAGATCGCTGGCGGATGCTGTCACAATCGACAGGATGCAGAACGTCATCGCCCGCGTGGGCTGCGAGGGCCCCAAGGTGCTGATCTGTGCGCATCAGGACGAGATCGGCATGGCGGTGACGAAGATCGAGGACAATGGTTCGCTGCGCCTGCGCAGAAACGGCGGTGTGGATCCCCGGATCCTGCCTGGACTCGAGGTGGAGATTCAGGGCCGCCGCGGCCCGGTTTACGGCGTGATTGGCTCGCTGCCGCCGCATCTTCAGGCACCCGGCGACGGTCGGAAGGCCGTAACGTTCGAGGACGTCTACGTGGATACCGGATATCCCGCTGAACAGGTGCGCGAGCTGGTGCGGGTGGGAGATTCCGTGGTGATGCTGGCCGAGCCTCAGATGCTGGCCGACGGTGCGATGGCTTCCAAAACCATGGACGATCGCGCTAGCGTCGCGGCAATGCTGGTGGCAGCGGAGGAATTGAAGCGCATGCCTGTGAAGATGCGGGTGTTCTTTGCGGCAACCTCTCAGGAGGAGGTCGGCGCCTATGGCGCGACTGCGGCGGCGTTCGGCGTGAACCCCGACTGGGCGATCGCCATCGACGTCACCCACGGCGAGGGCCCGGGCACGGCGAAGTTCGAAGCCCATCCGCTGGACAGAATTACGATTGAGCGCGGACCGCTGATCCATCGCGCGCTGGGCCGCAAGCTGGAGTCCGTCGCGAAGGAGTATCGCATTCCCTATGAGATTTCCGCCGGCGGCGGGGAAACGTGGACGGACGCGGATTCCGTTCAGTTTGTGCGCGGCGGCATCCCCACGGCGCTCCTGTCCATTCCGCTGCGCTATATGCACACCACCGTGGAGACACTTCGGCTGGACGTCGTCCGCGACGCAGGACGGCTGATGGCGCTGACAATCGCCGCAATGGCGGATGAATGGGAGGACTTCCAATGGTCTTGAGAGAATTGTGCGCCCTTCGCGGAGTGAGCGGCGACGAGCGCCGGGTGCGGGAATTCATCCGCGAGCGCGTGACGCCGTTCGCTACCCGGGTAACGGTGGATCGCATGGGCAACCTGATCGCCTTCAAGCAGGGCACGGGAGAGCGGCGCCGCCACATCGCGCTGGTTGCCCATATGGACGAAGTCGGCATGATTGCGCTGGGCGCGGACGACAGCGGATTGATCCGGTATGACACCGTCGGCAGCATCGACCCCCGCGCGGTGATTTCCAAGCCGGTGCGCATCGGAGAAAATGAGGTTCCGGGAGTGATCGGCGCGAAGGCCATCCATCTGCAGTCTGCCAAAGAGCGCGAGACGATGCTCCCGCACGATGAACTCTACATCGACGTCGGCGCAAAGGACAGGGCTTCTGCAGAGAAGCTGGTGGAACCCGGCGACTATATTTCCTTTGAAAGCCGTTGGGTGGAATTCGGAGACGGGTTGGTGAAATCCCGCGCGCTGGACGATCGCATCGGGTGCATGGTGCTGATGAGCATCCTGGAAGGGGAATATCCCTGCGATGTGACCTGTGTCTTCACCGTGCAGGAGGAAATCGGACTTCGCGGAGCGACAGCCGCCGCATATCATGTGCAGTCTGACGCGGCCATCATTCTGGAGGCGACGGCGGCGAACGACATGGGCGATCCCGAGGCGGGCAATAGGGTTTGCTGCGTAAAGAAGGGCGTTGCGATTTCGTTCATGGATCGCACCTCGATCGCCTGCGGACCGCTGTTCAGGCGCATGCGCCAGCTGGCAGTTGAAAACGACATTCCCTGGCAGATCAAGCAGGGCGTGACCGGCGGCAACGACGCGGGCCCCTTCCAGAGAGAGGGCGGCGCGCGGCCGGTGTGCGTATTGAGTACGCCTTGCCGGTACATTCATTCGCCGTCGTGCGTGGCGGCATTTTCCGATATCGAGGCGCAGTATCGCCTCGTGGAAGCCTTCCTGACGGCGGGCGGAGCATTCTGAAGCGGAGGAATAGAACGATGAGAGAGACTTTGAAGCGGCTTTTGAACGCTTATGGCGCGACCGGACATGAGGAAGCTGTCCGCGAAGTGATTCGCGAGATGGTAGAGCCCTGGGTGGATTCGATCGAGGTGGACGCGCTGGGCAATCTGATCTGCGTGAAAAAGGGCGCAGGTCGGCGCGTGATGCTGGCGGCGCACATGGATCAGATTGGCTTCGTGGTTTCGGAGATCGATGAAAAGGGATTTTTGCGCGTGTTCAATGTCGGCGGTATCCGGAGCATCGTTTCGCTGAATCGCCATGTGGTGTTCGAAAACGGCGTGCATGGCGTGGTTTCCTATGAGCAGGAGGGCTTCAAGCCCGGCGAAAACTCCATGCGTCCGCTGTTCATCGACATCGGCGCGAAGGATCGCGCGGACGCAGAGCGGAAGGTTCAGATCGGCGACGTGGCAGTCTACGTGCCGGATGTGTTCGAGCTGGGCGATGATCTGATGGGCAGCCCCGCCATGGACAACCGGGTGGGCTGCGCTGTGCTGATCGACACGCTGAGGCGGTTGAAGGACTGTCCCAACGAGGTTTGCGCGGTGTTCACTGTGCAGGAGGAGGTTGGACTTCGCGGCGCAGTGGCCGCGGCCTATGGCATTGATCCGGAGATGGGCATTGCGCTGGACGTCACCATGTCCGGCGATACGCCGAAGGGCCCGCGGATCGCGGTCAGCGTTGGCAATGGTCCCTGCATCAAGGTTTTGGACAATTCGGTCATCTGTTCGCCGAAGGTGGTTGCGCTGATGGAGACTGCGGCAGAACGCGAAGGCATCGCAGCGCAGCGCGAGGTGCTCACCGGCGGCGGCACCGACGCCGGTGCGATGCAGAAGACCCGCGCGGGCGTTCCCTGCGGTGTGCTGTCGGTCGCTTGCCGTTATGTACATTCTGCCTGCGAAGTGATCTCCATCGCAGACGCACAGAACGGTGCAAAGCTGCTGGCCGGACTTCTGAACAGCGAGATCTGCCTGTAAATCAAAGGAAAGCATAGAAATCCCGCACAAAACACCCTGCACAGAGCTGTGCAGGGCGTTTGTCTGTTTGGAAAAAGAGACTTCCGGAGAAATCAAAGGTTGAAAACGGTATCGATTGGCAGAATGCTGTCCGTTGCCGGACGGCGGGAGAGGCGCAGCTGGTGATCCTCTCCCGATGTTGATCTACTCTGCAATGACCCCGTTCAGATCCCAGAGATCTTCCCACTTTGTGGCGCCCGGCCACAGGAACACCTGCCCTTTGACCAGCCGGCAGTTGCGATCCAGGGTGGACATGGATTTCATCTCCGCATCGGTCAGGGGATCCGCGGTGACGCAGGCAAGATTGCTCACATAGTTTTTCTCTTTCACGGAGAAGGGAATGACAATCTGGCCGCGCTGTACGCCCCATTTGAGACAGACAGCGGAGGGATGAATGCCATGGGCCTGGGCAATCTGCACAACTTCAGGCATCTCCATATCCGCTACATCGTCGGGTGTGCGGTCGCGTTCCGGACGTTTGGGGGAGCCGAGCGGGCAGAAGCCGATCACCTGAATGCCGCGCTGCATGCAGTAATCGAAGAGCTCCTGCTGCTGGAAGCTGGGATGCAGCTCCATCTCGATCATTGCCGGCTGGATGCGGCAGAGGGGAAGCACGGCCTCAAGCTTCGGAATGGTCATGTTCGACATGCCGATGCGCTTGGTGAGTCCCATATCGACCAGGCGCTCCAGCTGTCTCCAGGTTGCCATGAAACGTTCCACGGAAAACGGCTTGGAATCGGGATTGCGGCTGCTGCCGTCGCATCCCGGCGCATGGTAATTCGGGAAGGGCCAATGCAGAAAGTAGATGTCGAGCTGCTCCAGCTGCAGATCCTTCAGCGTTTTTGCGCAGGAGAGGAGGACGTCTCCGCGGCCGTGCATATCGTTCCAGACCTTGGATGTGATGAACATCTCATCCCGGGTGACGACGCCTTCTGCAAAGAGCCTGCTGAAAACTTCGCCGATTTCCGCTTCATTTCCATAGACGCTTGCGCAGTCAATCAGTCGATATCCGCTGCGGATCGCGCCTTCCACGGCGGCGCTCACCACATCGCTTGTATAGTTATCGGATGCAAATGTGCCGATGCCGACGGCGGGTACGAGCGTGCCGTCTGCCAGACGAACCTTCGGCACCAGATTCGGATCAACCATTGTAAACAGCTCCTTTTGCCAGTGTTATTTGATGGGAACTCCGGTACAGAAAACGGCTGCGCTTAAAGCGCAGCCGTTTGAACATCAACGCGGACAGCCGCGGTGTGCCTTTCTATCCGCGTTCAAACTGTAACTGTCTCGTCAGAGATTAGTTGTACAGGTTGACGGCGATTTCCTCGCTGTCCATGTTCTCAGCGGTATACCACTGGCAGCCGGTGTCGACGTCGGCAACGGTCTCGCCGTTGGCGGCGGCCACGCACAGCTCAACCACAGCAGCGCCCATCGCGAAGGGAGCCTGGGTGATCGCGCCCAGCATGATGCCTTCGGAAACAGCGCCCTTGATGACCGCGCCGGAGTCGAAGCCGGCAGCGATGATGTCGGTGTCGCCGGTGCCGCAGACCTGCAGGTTCTCGTTGGCGGAGATGATCGCCTCGGCAGAGTGCTGGTTGGAGCCGTAGATGGCGATGGTGTCATCCTTGGACAGCAGGGTGTTGCAGTCGATCAGAGAGAGCTCAGCGGTAACCTGAGCGGGAACCAGCGTCTCGATGATGACCTTCGCGGCATCGTCGGAACCGCAGGTGGCATGCTCGCAGTAGAAGGTGTCGCCTTCCAGCTTCACGGAGCCGCACAGCTCGGCCATCTTGTCGATGAAGCCCAGGCCGCGCAGAGTCACGGACTCGGAAACGTTGTCCTGAGCGGACACGCCGATGCGGACGGTGCCTTCAGCAGCCTCAATGCGGGCGGCGATGGCTTCGTAAACCTTCTCGGCAGCCATGGCGCCGGCAGCATAGTTGTCGGTCGCGGCATTGGCCAGGATCGCGCCTTCGGGAGCGCCCGGAACGCCGGAGTCGAAGCCGATGATCGGGATGCCCTTGCTCTGAGCGTCTGCGATGGCGTCCAGGCAGGTCTCGGTGGACAGGGCGGCCAGGCCGATGGCGGCGGGCTTGGCGTCGATGGCGGCCTTCAGCTGCTCCAGCTGCTCGGCATACTCGGACTCGGAAGCGGGGCCGACAAAGTTCACGGTAACGCCCAGTTCTTCAGCCTTGGCTTCGGCGCCCTTCTTGACGGCCTGCCAATACTCGTGCTGGAATCCCTTGGAGACGATTTCGATGTGCTCGCCTTCGGCGATAGCGGCGGTCATGCCGAATACCATCAGCATAGCGAGAACGAGAGCCAGGATTTTCTTCATTGAGAGTTCCTCCTTAATTTTTATAATTACCGCTCCTGTGCGGCAATAATTGTTTGGATACGGTTAATATTATACGCCCAAATCCGTTTCGCGTCAACTGTTTTCACAAAAAAACATATTGCTCATAAACTGATTGACGAACAGATTATGCCTTTTTGCGATTCTTGATGACGTCAAACCAGATGGCGGCAATCAAGATCACGCCGGTGATGACGTGCTGCCAGTCGCCGGTCAGGCCGATCTTGGGCAGGCCGTTTTTCAGAAGCGCCAGGATCAGGATGCCGATCATGGATCCGACGATGCTGCCGGAACCGCCCGTCATGGACGTGCCGCCGATGATCGCGCCGCCGATGGCGTCCAGCTCAAGTCCGAGGCCCGAGGAGGCCGTGATGGACGAGGCGTTGCTCGCGGCAAAGGCAATGCCCGCGATGCCGGCGAACAGACCGGAGATGATGTAGGCGAGCATCTCGTATTTCACGACGTTCACGCCGGAAAGGCGCGCAGCCTCCTTGTTGGAGCCGATGGCAATGATGTAGCGGCCGACGCGCGTCTTGTTCAGAATGAACGCCATGATGATCACTGCGATGATCACGACGATCAAGCCGGTGGGAATGGGGGTCTTCTTGCCGAGGGCGTTGGGCATCATGTACTTGAAGATGTTGCGGAACCAGCCCTCCTCAGAGGCGCGCGCGGGCCAGGAAATGGAGGCGCCGCTGCAGACGACCGAGCTGAGACCGCGGGTGATCAGCATGGTGCAGAGCGTGGCGATGAAGGCCGGAAGGTTCATGATGGCGACCATGACGCCGTTCAGCGCTCCGATGGCGACGCCCAGCACGAGGGCGATGATGATGCCCATCCAGACCGGACAGCCGAAGTCCTTCACCATCATGCCGGCGATCATCGCATAGCACACCATGCCGGTGCCGACGGACAGGTCGTTGCCGCCGGAGATCAGACAGAAGGTGACGCCGATGGCCATGAACGCGAAATAGTAGAAGGAGTCCAGGAGCGTCACGATGGTCGTATACTGGCGGAACTCCTTGCTTGCGATGCTGAAAAACGCAGCCAGCACGATCGCAACACCGAGAACAACGATTCGCTGGAGATCAAACTTGCGGGTAGAACCGCTCTTCTTTAACGTTTGCATATTCTGTCCTCCTGTTCCTCAGGCTGTTACTTTTTGCGTGCGCGGCTGCGGATGTCGGCAAATACGCAAAGGGCGACGATGACGCCGGTGATGATATACTGCCAATCGGGGCTGAACTTCATGGCGGTGATGCCGACGCGCAGCATGGAGATGATGAAGATGCCGATCAGGCTGCCGGCGATGGAGGCCGTGCCGCCCGCCATGGACGTGCCGCCCATGACGCAGGCTGCGATCGCGTTGTTGTTGAAGACGTCGCCCTGGCCGGCCGCATACTTGGTGATGGCGCCCGCGTACATGATGGCGGCGACGCCGGCCAGCAGTCCGCAGATGACATAGGCCAGCGCTTCCCACTTGCGCGTGTCGACGCCGGAGAGGCGCAGCGCCTCGCGGTTGGAGCCGATGCAGAGGATGTAACGGCCGACGCGGGTCTTGTTCAGAACGATGGCGCAGATCACCGCAGTGACCAGCAGGATGATCAGGCCCACCGGAATGCCGTTGTAATTGACCAGGTTGCGGTACCAGTCGTTTTCAGCGCCGCTGGAGGGCCAGCTGACGCCGGCGGAATTGGTCACCAGCAGGCCGATGCCCTTTGCGATGCGCATGGAGGCCATCGAGGAGATGAAGGAAGGAAGCTTCATGTAAGCGACCATAATGCCGTTGGCAATGCCGAAGGCCAGGCCAACCATGATGGTGACGATCAGGCAGAGCCACAGCGGCCAGCCGTTGACCACCAGAAGCTGTCCGCCGACCAGACCGGCGCAGAACATCACCGGGCCGATGGAGAAGTCGATGCCGCCGGTGGCGATGACGAAGGTGACGCCGAGCGCGAGGAAGCCCATGAAGTCCACCGTATTGAGCACGTTGCCCATGTCCAGGGGACGGCCGCTTTTCACGGAGAACAGGAAATACAGCAAAACCATGATTACAACCAGCACGATGCGGTTGAATCCCAATTTTTTGACAATTGGCAGATTCTTGAATTTCTCCATAATTACCCTCCTGTCAACGCATCGTCGCGGCGTGCATGATGTTTTCCTGAGTTGCATCGGCGATGTCGATCTCTGCGGTCTTCCGGCCCTCGCACATGACCACGATGCGGTCGCTCATGCGAAGGATCTCCGTCATTTCCGAGGAGATCATGATGATGGATTTGCCCTGGGCAACCAGCTCGTTCATCAGATGGTAAATCTCGCTCTTTGCGCCGACGTCAATGCCGCGGGTGGGCTCGTCGAAGATCAGGATGTCGCAGTCCTTGACCAGCCACTTGGCCAGCACGACCTTCTGCTGGTTGCCGCCGGAAAGGTTGACCACGAGCTGATCGGTGCCCGGCGTCTTGGTGTTCAGGCGCTGAATGTAGGTCTTCGTAACGCTGTCTTCTTCCTTTTTATCGATGAAGATGCCCTTGATGAAGTTCTTCAGATTGGCCATGGTGGAGTTTTCGGCAACGCTCTTGTCTACGACGATGCCATACCGCTTTCTGTCCTCGGACAGATAGCCGATGCCCAGCGCGACCGCGTCCTTCGGACTCCGGATGTCGACCTTTTTGCCGTTGATGTAGATATCGCCGCGCTCCTTGGGATCCGCGCCGAAGAGCGCGCGGGCGGTCTCGGTGCGTCCGGCGCCCATCAGGCCGGAGAAGCCCAGAATTTCGCCCTTGTGCAGCTCAAAGCTCACGTCCTGCACCATCTTGCCGGCGCAGAGGTGTTCGACCTTCAGCACGACGGGCGCGTCCGGCGCAACCATGCTCTTTGTCTTGGGATCCTCGTAAATCACGCGTCCGACCATCATGTTGATGATGTCATCCTTGGTGCAGTCCCTGGTGATCAGCGTGCCGACATAGCCGCCGTCGCGCATGACGGTGACGCGGTCGGTGATGACCTTGATCTCGTCCATGCGGTGCGAGATGTAGACGATGCCAAGCTGGCGATCGCGCAGATCGCGGATGATCTTGAACAGCTCTTCGATTTCGGCTTCCGTCAGCGCGGCGGACGGCTCGTCAAAGATGATGACCTTTGCCTGATGGGAGATGGCCTTGGCGATTTCGCACATCTGCTGCTTGCCGACGGTCAGATTTCCCATCTTCTCAGAAGGGTCGATGTTGATGCCCAGCTGGTTGAAGAGCTTTTTGGATTCCACGTTCATCCGGGCGTCGTCGATCATGGCGCCCTTCATGAACTCGCGGCCGATGAAGATGTTCTGGGCGACGGTGAGGTGGTTCATCATGTTCAGCTCCTGATGAACGATGACGATGCCGGCCTCCTGCGCCTCCTTCGGATTGTGAAACTCGATTTCCTTGCCTTCATAGGTGATGGTTCCGGAGTCCTTGGTGTAGATGCCCGTGAGCACCTTCATCAGCGTGGACTTTCCGGCGCCGTTTTCTCCCATCAGGGCATGAACCTCTCCTCTGCGAACCTCCAGGTCGACGTGATCCAGAGCATGCACGCCGGGAAAGGACTTGTCAATGCCCTTCATCGTCAGAATGGTTTCTCCCATACGGCTTACCTCTTTCAAAGTCTTTTCAGTTCGACATATCCTGACAGTTGAGAGACCCATGCCCAGTATTGTCAAACTATAACCTTATTCTATCTGTTGTTTGAGAGTTTGTCAACTGTTCATTACGGAATTTACCGCAAATGCCAAACATATTGGACGGAAATTATTGAATCTGCGAAATGTGTTGAGGATGATTCGAATGACGTTTGGGAATAGTGGAGACGGAGCTCCGGGGAACGGTTGTGCAATCGGCATAGTCAATCGGACAGAAAAACGGGGCCGCATTTCATGAACCGGACGTTCCTATGAAAGCGACCCCGGAAGCGGCCTGGAAGGGTTAATCGTCGCCGTCGTCGTAGGTAATGGCGACCTTGCCGCACCGGCCGGAAGCCATCAGCGCATAGGCTTCTCCGGCCTTCTCCAGCGGGAAGCGGTGGGTGATGAGCCTGTCGGGATGGATGCCCCAGCGGACGAGGTGCTCCACCAGCTCCTCCATGCGCCACAGGGAGGTGACCCAGGAGCCGTAGATGGTCTTCTGTCCGTGCATGATGTCGGGAGACGGGTTGAAGGTGACGTCGTTGCCCTCGCCGACCATGACCATCTTGCCCCATTCGCGGGTGCAGCGGATGGCCAGCGCGCGGGCGGAATTGTTTGCAGAGCAGTCGACGGCGCGTTCGCAGCCATAGCCGCCGGTCACTTCCATGATGTTCTTTTCGCATTCCTCGGGGTTCATGGAATTGAAGACATGGTCCGCGAGGCCGAGCTCCCTGGCCAGCTGCATGCGCTCTTCGTTCACATCGCAGCCGATGGTGGCGTCGCAGCCCATGGCCTTGGCCAGCATCAGCGTGGCCAGGCCCACCGGCCCCAGGCCGGTGACCAGCACGCGGTCGTTGCCGGAGATGCCCACCTTCATCAGCGCCTCATAGCAGGTGCCGAAGCCGCAGGCCACCTGCGCGCCGTCCTCATAGGAAAGCTCGTCGGGCAGCGCGATCAGATCCTTCTCATCGCAGAGAATGTAGGGGGACATGCCGCCGTTGCGCTGCCAGCCGTATGCGGCGCGCAGGGGACTTTTGCAGGAGATGTAGTATCCGCGGCGGCAGTCGTAGCATACGCCGCAACCGGAAATATGGTAGACGATGACGCGGTCGCCCTTCTTGAAGCGCTTCAGTCCTTCGCCTTCTTCCACGATGATGCCCGCGGGCTCATGTCCGGCGACCATGCCGGGCTGATAGCCCTCGGGGCCCTTGCCCACATGCGCGCGATAGATGCAGCGGATATCGGAGCCGCAGATGGTGGACGCCTTCGTCTTGACCAGTACCTGCCCGTGCCCCGGCTTCGGAACGTCAAACTCCTTCAGTTCGACCGTGCTGTTTCCGGGCAGAATGGCGCCCAGAACCTTTTTGTTCATGTGATGTTCCTCCTTCATTTATTCATTTGATCGATAAGGGTGTTCTGTAAAGGAAATGCTTTTCGTGACAATCGGCATATTCATTATAGAACAGTTATAAATGTGTGTCAATCATAACATGAACGGAATGGCCGGAGGAGAGCGTGCAGGGAAAGGAGCGGCGGGCCATTTTCCTTCGGATTCCCTTTGAAAAGGGCGAACGACAAAAAACACAGCCCTCGAACTTGAAAGCTGTGTGATATTCTGGCGCGCCCGGCGGGATTCGAACCCACGGTCTTCTGAGTCGGAGTCAGATGCCCTATCCACTAGGCCACGGGCGCTTACATTTTCCTATTATACTCCATTGAACGGGAAAAGGCAAGGGGGTTTTTGTGAACTTCTTCAAAAATCTGTGACAGGGGCCAAAGAAGGGGGAAACGACGCCCCGGAACAAGGTGCTTTCTGGCGGAAACCCTGCGCCGCGCCCGGATGGATGGGAGAAATTCCGGCTTCTTTGCGAAAAAGCCTTGATAAATCCGCTTCTTTCTGATAAAATTGAAAAGTATACCCGGGTCAGGCGCGCCTGCAGGTCGGCCTGCCAGGAATGAGGAGGGCTTGGATGGAGAAGTATGTCATTGCGCTGGACGCCATGGGGGGCGATCACGCGCCGGACGCCATGGTGCAGGGCGCGATCGGTGCGCTGAGACAATTTGAGGATGTCCGAATCGAGCTGGCCGGGCCGGAGGACAGACTGAAGGCGCTGGTGGCGTCGGCTGGGGAGGTGCGCAGCCGCATCGGCATCATTCCGGCCGACGAGGTGATCGGCATGGACGATTCGCCGATGCTCGCGGTGCGGAAGAAAATCCGTTCGTCCATGGTGCAGGCGATGCTGGCGGTGCGCGAGGGCCGCGCCGGCGCGATGGTCTCCGCCGGTTCCACGGGCGCGCTGCTGGCCTGCGGCATGCTCCGTCTGGGGCGCATTCCCGGCATTGAACGGCCGGCGCTGGCGCCGGTGCTGCCCGGCGTGAAGGGGCCGTGGATGCTGATCGACTGCGGCGCGAATGTGGATTGCCAGCCGAAGTATCTGGTGCAGTTCGGACTGATGGGCAGCGTCTACATGAAGAGCGTGATGGGCGTGGCTGATCCCAGGGTAGGTCTGGTGAACATCGGCACGGAGGTCGAGAAGGGCAACCGCCTGGCAAAGGAAACCTATGAGAAAATGCGTGCGCAGACCAGCTACCGCTTCTGCGGCAACTGCGAGGCGCGGGAGATTCCCAGCGGCGACTTTGACGTGGTGGTGACCGACGGCTTCGACGGCAATATCATCCTGAAGTACACCGAGGGCCTTGCGGGCGCGATGATGAGCATGCTCAAGGAGAGCCTGATGGCCAGCGCGGGCACCAAGCTGGGCGCGCTGCTGTGCAAGCCCGGCTTCCGGGATTTCAAGAAGAAGATGGATTACAACGCCTACGGCGGCGCGCCGCTGCTGGGCGTGGAGGGCGCCGTGGTCAAGGCCCACGGCAGCTCGGGCGGCGAGGCCGTTCAGAATGCGATTCGCCAGGCGCGAACCATGCTGGAGGGCCGTGTCGTGGAAAAGATCCGCGAGGGGCTTTCGGGTCTCGGCGGTGAGAACTGAGATAAAGGAGCGAGATCAACATGGAAAGAGCACAGGTTTTTGAGACCGTCAAGAAGTATATTCTGGACCAGCTGAGCGTCAGCCCTGACCGCGTGACCGAGTCCGCCGCCATGGTGGAGGATCTGGGCGCGGACAGCGCGAATCTGATGATGCTGGTGATGGATCTGGAGGCGGAGTTCAACATGACGGTGGAGGACGACGCCATCACGGCCATTCATACCGTGGGCGATATCGTGGATTACATCGTGAAGAAGGCCTGAGGAAGTGGAACGGCTGTGCGATAAGCTCGGCTACCGCTTCAAAAACCGAGAGCTGCTGGTGACGGCGCTGACGCATCCCTCCTATGGGGGGGATCATCATGTGCCGCACTATCAGCGCCTGGAATTTCTGGGCGACGCGGTGCTGGAGCTGGCGGTGAGCGAATATCTGTATTCCGAGCTCCCCGAGGTGGACGAGGGGAGACTGACGCGCATACGCGCGGCGCTGGTGCGGGAGGAGACCCTCTGCAGGGCGGCAAGGCGCATCGGACTGGGCGAGTTCATCCGCCTGTCCGTGGGCGAGGAGCGCTCCGGCGGACGCAACAAGCCGTCCATCCTGTCGGATGTGATGGAGGCCGTGTTCGCCGCGGTGTATCTGGACGGAGGGTTTGAGCGCGCCGTGCAGGTCGTTCGCATCGCGCTGCGCGACGAGCTGAATCCGCGTTCGCTGGCGGATCCGCTGGATGCGAAATCCCGCCTGCAGGAACTTCTGCAGCGCGACGGCGGAATGCCCAGCTATGAATATCTCTCCATGGAAGGACCGCCGCATGCGCCGGTGTTTTTCTATCGCGTGTGCGACGGCGAACGTGTTTTGGGCTCAGGCAGCGGCTCCAGCAAGCAGAACGCCCAGCAGGCGGCCGCGTCAGATGCACTGAAGAGAATGGGAGCGTTGTCCTGAATTGCGACTGAAGAAACTCATCATCCACGGCTTCAAATCCTTTGCCGACCGGGTGGAGCTCTCCTTTGACGGAGGAATCACCGGCGTGGTCGGCCCGAACGGGTGCGGAAAATCCAATATTGCCGACGCGGTGCGCTGGGTGCTCGGAGAGCAGAGCGCCAAGACGCTGCGCGGCGCGAAGATGGAGGACGTCATCTTCAACGGCACGGAAAAGCGCCGCCGTCTCGCGTTCTGCGAGGTGACGCTGGTGTTCGACAACGAGGACAAATCCCTGCCGATTGATTTTACCGAGGTTTCCGTCACCCGAAGGGTCTATCGCAGCGGCGAAGGCGAATACAAGCTCAATGGCACGAGCTGCCGCCTGAAGGATATTGTCGAGCTGTTCCGGGATACGGGCGTCGGCAAAGACGGCTATTCTCTGATCGGACAGGGGCGCATCGACGAGATCCTGTCCCAGAAGTCGGAGGAGCGCCGACAGGTCTTTGAGGAGGCCGCCGGCATTGTAAAATACAAGGCGCGCAAGCTGGAAGCCCAGCGGCGCATGGAACATACCCGCGACAATCTCAGCCGCGTGGAGGATATCCTCGCGGAGCTTACGGAGCGCGTGGAGCCCCTCAGGCAGCAGAGCGAGACCGCACGAGAATACATTGCGTTGCGCGATGAGCTGAAGCTGCTGGAGCTCAACGTGTTTTTGCTGCGCAGCGAACGCTACGAGGCGCGCATCCGCGATCTCAGGCAGAGCGTGGAATCCCTGGGCGAGTCCATTCTGCAGGCCAATCAGGGACTGGAGCGCTCCGGCGCCGATCGCGAAGCGGTGCAGGCGCAGCTGGAAGCCTGCGAGGCGGAGACCGCCGAGAAGCGCGAGATCGTGCAGCGGCTGATCCGGGAGGTGGAAGCCCGCGAGGGCGCGGTGCAGGTGGTGCGCGAGCGCATTGCCTCCTGCGTCCGCGAGCGCGACCGCATCACGGCGGAGAGAAGCGCCGCCGCCGAGGGGCGAGAGGGCATCCGCAGCCGCATTGTGAAGATGTCCTGCTTCATTGACAGCGAGACGCAGGAGCTGCGCGAGGCGGATTCGAGACAGGCGATTCTGGAAAGCCAGCTGGCGGATTCCGAAACGCGCCTCTCCGGGCTTGAAACCCGCGCGGAGGCTGAGAAGCAGCAGATCATCCAGGCGATGAACCGACTGGGCGACGTGCGTTCCCAGCGGGCGCGTCTGAGCGCCATGAAAACGGCGCTGGAGAATCAGCTGAACAGCATGGAGGGCGAGCGCGCCCGCGAGCAGGCCGGCGTGGAATCGCTGAACGAGCAGGTGCGCGACGCGCAGGAGCGCCTGGAAACCGAACAGACGCGCCGGAAGGAGCTGTCTGAACAGCTGGAGGCGCTGACAGGCCGGCTGCAGGAGCTCAGCGAACGAACGTCGGAGCTGGGGCAGCGGGTGAACGCCCTGCAGAGCGAGCGTCAGCAGCGCGATTCCCGTCTGAAGCTGCTGCGGGAGATGCAGCGGGACTACGAGGGCTACAACAATTCCGTCAAGCAGGTGCTGCTGCAGGCCAGAAGGCAGAGCGGCAGCGGCGTGCATGGCGTGGTCGCCGATCTGATCCACGTGCCGGAGAAGCTGGAGCGCGCCATCGACATGGTGCTGGGCGGCGCGCTGCAGAACATCGTGGTGGACCGGGATGAGGACGCCAAGCGCATGATCGAATACCTGCGCAGGAACCGGTTCGGGCGCGCGACCTTTTTGCCGATTTCGTCGGTGCGCGGGCGCACGCTCACGCCGCAGGAGCGGCAGGTATTGAGCATGCCCGGCTGCGTGGGACTGGCGTCGGAGCTGATCGCGTTCGATGGGAAATATCAGGGCGTGGTCGACAATTTGCTGGGCCGTACCGTAGTGGCCGAGGATCTGAACGCGGGCATCGCCATCCAGCGGGCGGGAAGGTATCAGTTCCGGCTGGTGACGCTGGAGGGCGACGTGATGCACTCCGGCGGCTCCATGACCGGCGGCAGCGTGCAGTCCCGCATGACCAGCCTCCTGTCCCGCACCCGCGAGATCGAGGAAACGGAAAAGGCGCTCGCGCGCCTGGAGCAGGAATTCAGCAGCCTTCGCGCGGAGTATGCAAAGGGCGAGGAGGAGCGCGCGTCGCTCAAGCAGGAGCGCGCCGGGCTCTACGATGAGCTGCACCGGCAGGAGGTCGCCTGCGCCCGGGCGGAGACCCAGCTCAAGGCGGCGCTGGACGAGCAGAACGGCAACAACCGCCGCGTGGAGCGCGTGGTGCAGGAGCGGGCGAGACTGAGCGCCCAGCTGGAGGAAGTGCAGGCGTCCCTTGCGCATCTGGAGAGCCAGCAGCAGGACGCGGAGAGTTCTACGGACGACCGTCAGGCGGCGGTCAGACAGCTGCAGCAGGAGATCTATGCCCTGCGCGGCGAGACCGAAAAGCTGCGTTCGGAGGTGAGCGACGAGCGCGTGAACCTGGCTTCGCGAAAGCGCGGCCTGGAGGCGCGCATTGCCGAGCGGGATCGATTTGCCGCCGAGGCGGAGGACACCGAGCGCATGCTGGCCGAGAGCGAGGAAACCCTGAAGGCGTGTCTCAGCGAGCTTGCGGAGAATTCCGGGGCGCTGAGCCGCGATTCCGAGGCGCTGGAGTCCGGAAAGCGCGAGCTGAATGAAGCGCGGAAGAACTTCGACGCTGCCGAGGAAAAGCGAAAGGCTTCTCAGAAGCGTCTGCAGGCGCTGAATGACGAGATCGACGCGCTGCGCGCCAATCTGGACGACTTCAGCAACAGGCACCATCGCTCAGAGCTGCAGCTGGCCCGCGTGGAGGCCGAGTTCAAGCAGCTGCAGGATCGCATCTGGGAGGACTACGAGCTGACCTATGCCGGCGCGGAGAGCTTCCGGCAGGCGGATTTCAAATTGTCCGAATCGGAAAAGCGCATCGCCGCGATCCGCCAGCGCATCCGCGCGATGGGCACGGTGAACGTGGCCGCGGTGGACGAATACCGCCATACCTGCGAGCGCGTGGACGAGATGACCGCCCAGCGGGACGACCTGCTCAAGGCGGAGGCGGATCTGCAGCACATCGTCGAGGAGCTGGAGCAGAAGATGGAAACCCAGTTCCGCCAGCAGTTTGCGCTGATGAACGAGAATTTCCAGCGCACGTTTGTGAAGCTGTTCGGCGGCGGCAAGGCGGAGCTGCGGCTCACCGATCCGAAGGATTCGCTGAACTGCGGCATCGAGATCGTGGCCCAGCCGCCGGGCAAGAAGCTGCAGATGCTCTCGCTGCTCTCGGGCGGCGAGCGCGCGCTGACGGCCATCGCGATTCTGTTCGCAATTCTGGATCTGAAGCCCACGCCGTTCTGCATTCTCGACGAGATCGAGGCGGCGCTGGACGACGCGAACATCGACACCTACGCCGATTATCTCAAGGCGTATTCACAAAACACCCAGTTCATCGTCATCACCCACCGCAAGGGCACCATGGAGCGCTGCGATTCGCTCTACGGCGTGGTGATGGAGGAGAAGGGCATTTCGAAGACGGTTTCGGTCATGCTGAACGAGGCGGTCTGATCAGGGAAGGGGAGGTTCCGAATGGGACTGTTTGACAAGATCAAAAACGGCATGAAGCGCACCCGCGAGGTGTTTTCCGGCCGCATGGATGAGCTCGTCGAGAACTACAAGGAGCTGGACGATGACTTTTATGAGGATCTGACCGACATCCTCATCATGGCGGACGTGGGCATGGCCACCACCGAGCTGGCGGTGAACCGGCTGCGCGAAAAGTGCACGCGCGAGAAGATCGGCGATCCGGCCAGGGCGAAGGATGCGCTGAAGGAGATTCTGGTGGACATCCTGAAGGCCGAGCCGATGCAGCTCAAGAGCCCGATGGTGCTTCTGATCATCGGCGTCAACGGCGTGGGCAAGACCACGTCCATCGGCAAGCTGGCTTCGCGCCTGAAGGTCATGGGTCGCCGCGTGGTGATCTGCGCGGGCGATACCTTCCGCGCAGCCGCCGCGGATCAGCTGACGGTGTGGGCGGAGCGCGCGAATGTGCCGATTGTGAAGCAGTTTGAGGGCGCGGATCCCGCGTCGGTGGTGTTCGACGGCGTTCAGGCCGCCAAGAGCCGCCATGCCGACGTATTGATCGTGGACACCGCCGGCCGCCTGCACAACAAGGCGCACCTGATGGAGGAGCTGCGCAAGATCAGCCGCGTGGTGGAGCGCGAGTTCCCCGAGGCGGCGCTGGGCGCGCTGCTGGTCATCGACGCCACCACCGGCCAGAACGGCCTGGCGCAGGCGAAGGTGTTCAGCGAGGTGGCCAACCTGCAGGGCATCGTGCTGACCAAGCTGGACGGCACCGCCAAGGGCGGCATCGCCATTGCCATTCGCAATGAACTGGGGCTTCCGGTGCGCTACATCGGCCTGGGCGAGCAGATCGATGACATGCAGCCGTTCGACGCGAAGGAATTCGTGGATGCGATCTTCGGCTGATTGACGGAGGAGCAGCATGGTTTATAATGAGATCAAGGACGTGATCCGACAGTTTCGGTTCGAGGGAAAGTACATCGGCGCGGAGGAGCTGCATTCCGGAAATGTGAACAACACCTACCGCCTGTTCTACAATACCCAGGACGGCGGAAAGTCCGACTATGTGCTCCAGCAGATCAACACCTATGCATTCAAACGGCCCGAGGAGGTCATGCACAACATCCTCGCTGTGACGGCGCATCTGCGCAGGAGCATGCTGGACGCGGGGGAGGATCCGGACAATCGCGTGCTGACCTGCATTCCCACCCGCACCGGCGAGTTCATGTATCGCGACGGCCAGGGGCGCTACTGGCGCGCCTATCGGTATATTCACAGCGCGTTTGCCTATGACCGCGTGGAGAAGCCGGAGCACTTCCGGGAGGCGGGCCGCGCCTTCGGCGAATTCCAGCGCATGCTTTCGGATTTCCCGGCAGAGGATCTGTACGACACAATTCCGCACTTCCATGACACGCGCCGGCGCTTTTATGCCTTTGTCGCCGCGGTGGCCGAGGATAAGGTCGGGCGCGTGGCCGATCTGGAGCAGGAGATCGACTTCTTCTTCGATCGCCGCAAGCGCATGTCGCGCATTGTGCGCCGCATCGAGGACGGGCGCATCCCCCTGCGCGTGACGCACAACGATACCAAGATCAACAACGTCATGATCGATGAAAAGACCGGCCGCGCCGTCTGCGTGATCGATCTGGATACCGTGATGGCGGGATCGGCGCTGTTCGACTACGGCGACGCCATCCGCTTCGGCGCGTCCACTGCCGCAGAGGACGAGCCGGACACCTCCAGGATCAGCCTGGATCTGAACCTGTTCCGCGAATTCACCGCAGGCTTCCTCTCCGAGGTGGGCGATCTGCTGACCGAGGAGGAGATCCGGTGCCTGCCGCTGAGCATTGAGACGATGACCTGCGAGCTGGCCATGCGGTTCCTCACCGATTACATCGAGGGGGACGTCTATTTCCGCGTCAAGTCTCCGGATCACAACCTGATCCGCGCCCACGCCCAGATGAAGCTGCTGGAGGACGTGGAGAGCAAGAACGAGCAGATGCACGCCATCATTGACGAGCTGATCGCAGGCCGGTGAACGGCGCGGGGGCCTTTCCCACAGTTGCCGCGCAGAGCGCCTGAAGGGCGTTTTTTGCAGAATCTCTATTCTGTGAAAAACGCCCTTTTTCCGTGCAACGAACAGAACGATGACCGTGGCGGACATGCGAAATGTTGGAATGACGTTTGCAGAATATGAATTAGGAATTGATAACTCTTAACGTGAGATGCGCAAAACGGCGCGAAATCGGTGGATACTTAACAAAAAATTCTCAAATGATGTTTGAATTGAGAAAGTTGGAATGAAATATTAAGTTTTCATGTGATTCAATCGGTAGATTTTAATCGATAAATCAATAACGATATAACAAAAAACACTTTCCTTATAGAAGGAATCTTGATAGAATATAAACAGGGTGAAAACTCATTGAGCGCGAGAGATAGAAAGAGATAGATACATTCATAACAGAAGGGAGAACAACTATGAACTATCGCATTGAGAGGGATTCCATGGGCGAGATGCAGGTACCTGCGGATCGCTACTGGGCCGCGCAGACGCAGCGCAGCTACCAGAACTTCCGCATCGGCGGCGAGCTGATGCCCAGGGAGATCACGCATGCCTTCGGCATCCTGAAGAAGGCGGCGGCCATCGCCAATCACCAGGTGCGCCCCGAAAGGATGACCGACGAGAAGCTGCAGGCCATCTGCACCGCCTGCGACGAGGTGATCGCGGGCAAGCTGAACGATCACTTCCCGCTGGTGGTCTGGCAGACCGGCAGCGGCACACAGTCCAACATGAACGCCAACGAGGTCATCGCCAACCGGGGCAACGAGATCGCCGGCAGGAAGCTGCTGCATCCCAACGACGACGTGAACATGTCCCAGAGCTCCAACGACACCTTCCCGACCGCCATGCACATCGCCGCCGTGCTGGGCATTGAAGACGCTCTGCTTCCGGTGATGGAGATGTTCATTGAGACGCTCAGGCGGCTGGAGAAGGAGAACGACGACGTGGTCAAGTCCGGCCGCACCCATCTGCAGGACGCCACGCCCATCAAGTTCTCCCAGGAGATCTCCGGCTGGCGCGGCATGATCGAAAAGCCCATGGAGATGCTGAAGCTGGCGCTGCCGGGCCTCAAGGAGCTGGCCCTGGGCGGCACCGCCGTCGGCACCGGGTTGAACTGCCCCAAGGGCTTCGACGCGGCGGTGGCGAAGGCCGTCTCCGAGGAGACCGGCAAGGCGTTCGTCACCGCGCCCAACAAGTTCCACGCGCTGACCGCCAAGGACGAGCTGGTGTTCGCCCACGGCGCGCTGAAGGCGCTGGCCGCCAACCTGATGAAGATCGCCAACGACGTGCGCTGGCTGGCCTCCGGTCCCCGCTGCGGACTGGGCGAGATTCACATCCCCGAAAACGAGCCCGGCTCCTCCATCATGCCCGGCAAGGTCAACCCCACGCAGTGCGAGTCCATGACCATGGTGGCCGTGCAGGTCATCGCCAACGACGTCGCCGTGGGTATGGCGGCCTCTCAGGGCAACTTCGAGCTGAACGTCTTCATGCCGGTGTGCATCTACAATTTCCTGCAGTCCGTGCGCCTGCTGGCCGACGGCATGCGTTCCTTCCACGACAACTGCGTGGTGGGCATCACCGCCAACCGCGACAAGATGCGCCACAACCTGCACAATTCCCTGATGCTGGTCACCGCGCTGAACCCCTACATCGGCTACGACAACGCCGCCAAGACCGCCAAGAAGGCCCATGCGGAAAACATCTCGCTGAAGGAGGCCTGCGTGGCGCTGGGCTTCCTCACGCCGGAGAAGTTCGACGAGGTTTTCCATCCCGAAGAGATGGTCTGATTCGAGATTTGGGGGTTCTGATATGAAATTCAGCTATTATCCGGGCTGTACGCTCAAGACCAAGGCCAAAGAGCTGGACGCCTACGGTCGTCTCTCTGCGGCAAAGCTGGGCGTGGAGCTTGAAGAGATCGAAAACTGGCAGTGCTGCGGCGCGGTCTATCCCCAGGCGGAGGACGAGATCGCCACGAAGCTCAGCGCCGTGCGCGCGCTGGACGCTGCGAAACAGAAGAATCAGGAGCTGCTGACGCTGTGCTCTGCCTGCCATCACGTGCTCAAGCGCGTGAACAACGATATGGCGACTAGCGAGTACATCCGCCTGCGCGCCAACAACTACCTCAAGCTGGACGCGCCCTATGCCGGCGAGACGCACGTCATCCACTATCTGGAGATGCTCCGCGACCGCGTGGGCTTTGACAATCTGAAGAAGGCCGTCGTGAACCCGCTGAAGGGCCGGAAGATCGCCGCCTACTACGGCTGCCTGCTGCTCAGGCCCAGCAAGGTCATGGCCTTCGACGATCCGGAGAACCCGACGATCATCGAGGACTTCATCAAGGCCATCGGCGCCATGCCGGTGAAGTATTCGCTGCGCAACGAGTGCTGCGGCGGCTACATCGCCCTGGAGGACAGGGCGGCGGCGCAGAAGCGCGTGGACGCGATCCTCGAAAGCGCGCAGAGCGCCGGCGCGGAGACGATTGTCACCGCCTGCCCGCTGTGCATGTACAATCTGGACGCCAACGCCACGAAGCACGCCGTTCCGGTGAAGTACTTCACCGAGCTGCTGGCCGAGGCGCTGGGCGTGAAGGAGGGAGATGCATGAGCCTGACCAATGAGGTGACCCGCGAGGACATCCTCCGCATCAGCGGCGTGAATCCCCGCAAGTGCATGCAGTGCGGCAAGTGCTCCGGCACCTGCCCCAGCTATGACGAGATGGAATATCATCCGCATCAGTTTGTCGCCATGGTGCGCAAGGGCCAGATCGAGAAGCTGATGGCGTCGAAGTCGATCTACAGGTGCCTGTCCTGCTTCGCCTGCGTGGAGCGCTGCCCCCGCAATGTGGAGCCTGCCAAGCTCATCGAGGCGGTGCGCCTGGCGGTCATCCGCCAGCAGGGCCAGGATCACATGACCGCCGGCGATATCCCCGAAAAGCTGGACGAGAAGCTTCCCCAGCAGGCCATCGTCAGCGCCCTGCGCAAGTATAGAAAGTAGGAGAGAGGACAATGCAGAAAATTGGCGTATTTGTATGCTGGTGCGGAAGCAATATCGCCGCGACGGTGGACGTGAAGGCCGTCGCTGAAGCGGTAAAAAGCGAACCCGGCGTTGTCTTCAGCACCGAATATCAGTATATGTGCTCCGAAAACGGCCAGGCGATGATCCGCGAGGCCATCAAGGAGTATGGCCTGACCGGCGTCGTGATCTGCTCCTGTTCGCCGCGCATGCACGAGGCGACCTTCCGCAAGACCGCGATGCTGGCGGGATTGAATCCCTACATGGTGGAGATCGCCAACATCCGCGAGCAGTGCTCCTGGATTCACAAGGACATGCCCGAGGGCACCGAAAAGGCGATCATCCTGGCCCGCGCGGCCATCGCGAAGCTGCACCTGAACGCGCCGCTGACCGCGGGAACCAGCCCGGTCACCAAGCGCGCGCTGGTCATCGGCGGCGGCATTGCGGGCATCCAGACCGCGCTGGACGTGGCGGACGCCGGCTATGAGGTGGACATCGTTGAAAAGTCGCCCACCATCGGCGGCCGCATGGCCCAGCTGGACAAGACCTTCCCGACGCTGGACTGCGCCGC
>SFJH01000008.1 GCA_004555155.1 Clostridiales bacterium | reverse complement strand
TTGAGTCCTTTCATTAGTTTGGGTGTGGTAGCTTTATTCTAATGTTCTCAATCGTCTTTTTCTACCCTTTTTGGTCTCACATCTATTGTAACACTACAGGCAGATTTCGTGGAAGACAATCCATTCATTGACAGAAACAGAAGAAAGTGATATACTGTTCCACAGGGGAGCTTGTGTGGCCAGGCTGAGAGGAAGGCGTTACCTTCGACCCTTGCACCTGATGCGGATAATGCCGCCGTAGGAAGAGGGTTTCATGCTTTTTGCGGAGTATCACCGGTCGGGTGGTACTCCTTTTATTTCTATTTTGAGCAGGGGAGCTTGTGCTGGCAGGCTGAGAGGAAGGCTGTACCTTCGACCCTTTTACCTGATACGGACAATGCCGTCGCAGGGAGCGAAGACGTTTGTGAAGCGTTCCCGACGGCGGAGCGCTTTTTCTTTGTCTGCTTGCCTGGAGGAAGATATGCTGGGAGAGATTGTTTCGCAGAGCCGGAAGTGCAGGCCGCTGGTGCATTGCATGACCAATTATGTCACGGCGAACGATTGCGCGAACATCCTGCTCGCCTGCGGCGGGTCGGCGATCATGGCCGACGACCCCGATGAGGCGGCGGAGATCACGGCGGCGTGCGGCGGCCTTGTGCTGAATATGGGCACGCCGAACCCGCGCAGGCTGGAAGCGCTGCTGCGGGCGGGGCAGGCGGCCAACCGGCTGGGACATCCGGTGGTTCTGGATCCGGTGGGCGTCGGAAGCTCGGCCATGCGCAGAGAAGCGGGGAAACGGCTTCTTGCGTCGGTGCGCTTTGCGGCCATTCGGGGAAACGCGACGGAGATTGCCGCGCTCGTCCATGGAACGGCCGCGCACCGGGGCGTCGACGCCGACGAAGCCGGAGGCGATGGCGCGGACGGAGCGGAGGAGAGCGCCGTGCGCCTGGCGCGGGAGAGCAGCGCGATCGTCGTTGCCACGGGAAACACGGATATCGTGACGGACGGGAAGACGGTGTATCGCGTTCACAACGGCCATAGCATGATGCAGGCGGTGACCGGCGCCGGATGTCAGCTGTCGGCGCTGCTGGGCGCGTATGTGACGGCGAATCCCGACCGTCCGCTGCAGGCCGCGCTGGCGGCGGTGTGCGCCATGGGCCTGTGCGGAGAGATCGCCCACGCCCGGCTGTCGCCGCAGGACGGCAACGCCAGCTACCGCAACTATATCATAGACGCCGTCTTCCGGCTGACGCCGGAGACCTTGGAGAGGGGAGCCCGATATGAAACTGACCGGTGAAAGGATGCGGCTGTATGCCGTGACGGATCGCAGCTGGCTGCGGGGGAGGACGCTGCTGGAGCAGGTGGAGCTCGCGCTGATCGGCGGAACGACCATGGTGCAGCTGAGAGAGAAGGAACTGGACGAGGACGCCTTTCTGCGGGAAGCCGTGGAAATGGCGAAGCTGTGCCACCGCTATGGCGTGCCGCTGCTGATCAATGACAATGTGAACGTCGCCAGACACAGCGGAGCGGACGGCGTGCATGTGGGACAGGAGGATATGGAAGCCGGAGCAGTCCGCAGCATTCTCGGCTCCGAGATGATCGTCGGCGTAACCGCCAAGACGGTCGAACAGGCGCTTCGCGCGCAGGACGCGGGCGCGGATTATCTGGGCAGCGGCGCGGTGTTCGGCTCCACGACGAAGCTGAACGCCAGGCCAATGACGAAGTCTCTTCTCAGCTCGATCAGCCGGGCGGTATCGATTCCCGTCGTCGCCATCGGCGGCATCAACCGGGAGAACATCCTGGAGCTGGCGGGAACGAGCGTCAGCGGCGTAGCCGTCGTGTCGGGCATCTTCGCGGCGGAGGATATCGAGCAGGAGTGCCGCTGCCTGCGCAGCGCGGCGGAACAGATCGCCGCATTCAGGTGACTCATCATGCCGATGGCATTTGAGAATTGAATGGAGAGGGGGATCGCGGGAGAGCACAGCTCGGGAGAGCTCATCGGAGGGGGAGCGCCCTGCGATGTGAAAACAGCGATGGGAAGCCGTGTTCCGGCGTGAGAGGAGACCAGCGAGTCTCGACCGACCAGCAGATAGGATTTGCATATCATGCTGTTCTCGTGAGGGAGGCTGTTTTTGTCGTGCTTTGCCGCCCTCGAACCATACAGACAGGAGGAATCTCAAATGAATCGCAATCGTACAGTCCGCCTGACCATTGCAGGCATTCTGGTCGCTGTCGCCGTCGTCGGCAGCATGTTCTCGTTCCCGGTGTTCGGCAGCAAGTGCTCGCCGGTACAGCACATGGTGAACGTCGTCTGCGGCATTCTTCTCGGCCCCTGGTACGCGCTGGGCGCGGCCTTTCTCGCCGCGCTGATCCGGAATCTGCTGGGTCTGGGCAGCCTGCTGGCCTTCCCGGGCGGCATGTGCGGCGCGCTGCTGTGCGGCCTGGTTTGGAAAACCAGCAAAAAGCTGCTGCCTGCGCTGGTCGGCGAGGTATTCGGCACCGGCGTGATCGGCGGTCTGCTGGCGTATCCCATTGCCATTGCGTTTATGGGCGTATCCGCTGCCAGCGTCGGGTTCTATGCCTATATCGTTCCCTTCCTGATTTCCACGGCGGCGGGCTCCATCATCGCCGGCGCAATCCTCTTTGCGCTGCAGAAGAACGGCGCGCTGAATTCCATGCTGAACAGACTGAACTGATACGGATGCATTCCGGCTGCGGTCCGGGACCGCAGCCGGAGCTTGGGAAGCTCGTTCCGGCGGATGGCCGGAACCTTCAAGCGGCAGACCGGGGGCACCACTCTCTGCCGCTATAGAAAAGTAATGCTGAGCAACGAAAGGAGAATCACAATGTGTGAGAAGATGAGAACAGCATTATCCATCGCCGGAAGCGATTCCAGCGGAGGCGCCGGTATTCAGGCGGACATGAAGACGATGTCGGCCCATGGCATCTATGCCATGACGGCTGTCACCGCACTGACTGCGCAGAACACAACCGGCGTTACAAGCATCCTGGAGGCAACGCCTCAATTCCTGGCCGACCAGCTGGACGCGGTGTTTACCGATATCTTCCCGGACGCGGTGAAGATCGGCATGGTATCCAATGCGTCGCTGATCTGCGTGATCGCGCAGAAGCTGAAGCAGTACGGCGCGAGGCACATTGTGGTCGATCCCGTCATGGTGGCGACCTCCGGCTCCAGGCTGATGCAGAACGAGGCGGTTGATACGCTCGAGCGCGAGCTGCTGCCGCTGGCCGAGCTGGTGACGCCCAATATTCCCGAGGCGGAGATCCTCTCCGGCCGGGAAATCAGGAATCAGAAGGACATGGAGGATGCGGCGAAGCAAATCGCGGACGCCTATTCCTGCGCCGTGCTGCTCAAGGGCGGACACGACCTGAACGACGCCAACGATCTGCTGTACCGCAACGGCACGGCGCGATGGTTCCATGGCCGCCGCATCGACAATCCCAACACCCATGGCACCGGCTGCACCCTGTCCAGCGCCATCGCATCCAATCTGGCATACGGCTGTGAGCTGGACGAGGCCGTGAAGCGGGCGAAGGAGTACATCTCCGGCGCGCTGGCGGCGATGCTGGATCTGGGAAAGGGCCGGGGCCCGATGAACCATCTGTTTGATCTGAAGAGCGAATACATCAGGGAGGTTGAAGAATGAGCAATCTCTCTGTTTCTGAAAGACTGCACGAGGCTGCAGCGCCCATCTGGGCAAAATGCCTCAGCCATCCGTTCGTCACCGGAATCGGCGACGGCACCCTCGACGTGGAAAAGTTCCGGTATTTCATGCTGCAGGACTATCTCTATCTGTTCGACTATGCGAAGGTGTTTGCGCTGGGCGTGGTCAAAGCGCGGGATCCCGAACTGATGCGCATCTTTGCCGGGAACGTGGAATCGGTTCTCAACGGCGAGATGAGCCTCCACCGCTCCTATATGAAGCGCCTTGGCATTACCGAAGCGCAGGTCTTGGCCGTCAGGCCCGCGCTGGACAATCTGTCCTACACGAATTACATGCTCTCCGTCGCCGGGGTGGGCACGCCTGCGGAGATCGTCGCATCCATTCTCGCCTGCTCATGGAGCTATGCGGAGATCGGCCAGGCGCTGGCGAGGATTCCCGGCGCGCTGGAGCACCCCTTCTACGGCGAGTGGATTCAGGGGTATGCCGGCGGGGAATACGCGGCCGCCAATGCGGCGCTGATCGAATTGATGAATGACCTGGCAAAGGACGCCTCTGAGGCGCAGATGCGGGATCTGACCGGGATCTTCGTCAACTGCAGCCGCTATGAGCTGGGCTTCTGGGACATGGCGTGGGAAATGCGCGTATGAGTGTGCTGAGCCTGGATCGCGTATCCTATCAATATCCCGGAGAGGATTTCGACATCATCGACGGGCTTTCCCTGGAGGTCAAGCCCGGCGCCTTTCACTGCATACTGGGCGTGAGCGGCTGCGGCAAGAGCACCATCTTCCGCATGATCAACGGTCTGCTGCGCCCCAAAAAGGGCGGGATTCGCGTAAACGGTGTGCCCATTGAGGCGCAGAAGCATTACTGCGGCTACATGCCCCAGAAGGATTTGCTGTTCCCATGGCGCAGTGTGGGCGAAAACCTCGCGCTGCCGCTGGAAATCCAGCGCAGGCTGGGCAAGCGGGAGCAGCGGGAAAGGATCGAAGCGGCGCTCGCGGAGGTGGGCCTGGCCGGATGCGCGGACAAGCGGCCGGACGAGCTCTCCGGAGGCATGCGCCAGCGCGCCGCCTTTGCCCGCACCATGCTCGCCGGCAGCGACCTGCTCCTGCTGGACGAGCCCTTCTCGGCGCTGGACTATCTCACGCGCATCTCCATGCAGGAATGGCTGCTGGAGCAGTGGCAGAGGACGCGCAAGACCATTCTGTTCATCACCCACGATGTGGAGGAGGCGCTGTTCCTCTCTTCCAGCGTGCTGGTCGTCGAGGAGACGCCGGTTCGCGCGCTCCGGGAGATCCACGTTCCCCTGGAGGAGCCGCGCAGCAGAAGGGATCTCGCCTGCCCGGCGATGATCGAGCTGCGGGAAAATCTGATCGGCATGCTCAGAAAGCAGGTGGCGGGATGAGGAGAGCCAACAGGGGAAATCTGCCTGCGATGATTCTGCTGTTCATGCTGCTGTTTTGCTGGCAGCTGGGCGCGATGAAGCTGGACGCCGCGTACATCCTGCCCACGCCGGTTCAGATTCTGGAAAAGCTGTGGGAGCTGAGGATGGTTCTCTTTACGGTTCACCTCCCGGCAACCATGGGCGTAACGGCGCTGGGACTGGCCATTTCTCTGATACTCGGCCTGGGCCTTGCCGTGCTGATGGACGCCAGTCCCCTCTGCCGGAAGGCGCTGTATCCACTGGTTGTGTCGTCCCAGACCATTCCGACGACCGCCATCGCGCCGCTGTTCGTGCTGTGGTTCGGCTACGGCATCTGGAGCAAGGTGCTGGTGGCCGTGCTGATCACCTTTTTTCCGATCACCATTACCGTCTATGACGGTCTGCAGTCTGCCCGCATCGAGATGATGGAGCTGCTGCTGACCTACGGCGCAACGAAACGGGACATCTTCTTCAAGATCAAGGCGCCGTGTACGCTGCCGTACTTTTTCTCCGCGATCAAGATGGCGATTCCGATGAGCATCATCGGCGCGGCCATTGGCGAATGGCTGGGCGCGCAGAGCGGCCTGGGCTATTTTTCCCGCCGCATGATGACGCAGCTGGACGGCGCGGGCGTGTTCGCGCCGATCGTGCTACTGTCGGCGGTCGCGATGCTCGCCGTCGGGCTGATCGCGCTGCTGGAGAGAAAGGTCGTGCGCTGGCGCGGCGAAGTTTAGGAAAAGGAGTTTTGCAATATGAAGCGTATTCTTGCTGTTATGCTGGCTTGCTGGATGCTGATGACGGGCTGCGGCCTGGCGGAGGATCAGGAGCTGAAGGAAATGGACGTGGTGCTCGACTGGTATCCGAACGCCCTTCACGCCTTCCTGTATGTGGCGATTGAAAAGGGCTACTATGCGGAGGAGGGCCTGCAGGTGAACATTCGCTTTCCCTCCAACGTCAACGACGCGATCGCGCTCGTTGCGGCGGGACGCGCGGAAATCGGCCTGTACTATCAGCAGGACGTCATTCAGGTGCGGGCCAATCAGAACGTGCCGGTGAAATCCATCGGCGCCGTGGTTCAGGCGCCGCTGAATATCGTGCTGTCCCTTGCGGAGGAAAACATCGCCTCTCCCAGGGATCTGGTGGGCAAAACCATCGGCTATGCCGGCACGGAGCTGTCGGAGGCGCTGATTCGCAGCATCATGGCGGACGTCGGCGCGGATTACAGCGACGTGACCATGATCGACGTGGGCTTTGACCTGATGAGCTCCATGACCACCGGCAACGTGAATGCGACCATCGGGTGTCTGGTGAATCACGAGGTGCCCCAGATGGAGGAGGAGGGCTTTGCCGTGCGCTGGTTCGACCTGGATGACTACGGCGTGCCTACCTATTATGAAGGCGTGTTTCTCGCCAATGACCAGATGATTGCGGAAGAACCGGAGACGCTGGCCGCGTTCCTGCGAGCCTCCGCCAGGGGCTTCGCCGATATGAAGGCGGATCCTGAAGCGGCGCTGCAGATTCTGCTGGCCAATCAGAACGCGGAGAACTTCCCGCTGTCCGAAACGGTGGAGCGCCAGAGCATGGCCGTGCTGCTGCCGCTGATGGAGACGGAGGACGCGGCGTTCCTGTCCCAGTCCGACAAATGCTGGCAGGAGAACATCGACTGGATGCGCGCGCAGGGCCTGATCGAGGGCGAGGTCAGCGTCGACGACGTGCGGGTCAATCTCGAATACGAATAACCAACGGCGCGGAAGGCGCTGAAGCTCCATGAGAACCGCCGGCGGAATCGCATCGGATTCCGCCGGCGGTTTGCGCCTGAAAAGGCCTGTGCGCAGGCAAAAAAGGATCCCGGACGCTCTGCGCGGAGCGTCCGGGACGGATTCAGATCCGAATATCCTTGCGGGCGTATTGAACAAAGGCTGCGGCGATGCAGACGGCCGTGCAGAGCATTCCGCAGCACACCATCGCTGGATCGAGACGGCCGGAGGCGACGATGTCCGCGCCTTCGCAGTAGCCGAAGGGAGTGATGTACTTCAGGAAGTCCATGCGCTGCGCCAGATTGGCGATCAGGTTCAGGAAGTACATCATCGCGGCCAGTCCCAGGCCAATGCCGACGCCGCCGCGATGGAGGAAGGCCGAAATGCCGAAACAGACGCCCGCCAGCTCGATCTGCAGCAACAGATAAGCGCCGTGCAGCAGAAGCAGCTCCCTCCAGGGAATCGGTTCGCCGACCGCGGCGATGGAGCCCAGCGACAGCGCGAGAATGATGGCGTTCATGGCGAGAAGCTGTGCCAGTACGGCCAGCAGCTTCTCCGCGATCACGCGAATCCGGGAGACCGGATGCACCAGCAGAAATTCGGCGGTATGCCCCTTCTCCTCGCCGGACAGGGCCGCAATGCCGACCAGCGAGGCGTAGAAAGCGCCGCCAAGCCCCATGATGTTGCCGCACTCGATGGCGTAAAAGCCGGTCAGGGTGCCGAAGTTCAGCCGGTCCATGCCGAAGGCGGCGGTGAAGCTGCCCATGGAGGCAAACAGGTTTCCCATGGCGCTCATCTCGCCCTTCATCTCTGGAAACAGAAAGATGCAGACCGCCATCAGGAATGCGATGGAAGCCGTCCAGATGCAGAAGGAGAGACGTCCCTGTCGGAGCTCATGATGGAAGATGGTCATGCAGGATCGCCTCCGTTCTCGTAACAGTGCAGGAAAATCTCCTCGAGATCCGGGTCGGAGACGGAGAGATCCTGGATGCTGCTGCGCGCAAGGGCGGACAGCAGCGCGCGGATGTCTCCGCTGTAAAGGAAGCTGGCGCCGTCCGCAGACGACTGAAGATCGCGCACGCCGTCGAGTCCGCTCAGATCCGCGCTTCCGCGGAGGCTGATCCGCTTGGCGCTGGTTCGGGACAGCGCTTCAACGCTGTCGCAGGCGATGATGCGGCCCTCGCGGATGATGGCGGCACGCGTGCAGTGGCGCTGGATTTCCGAGAGGATATGGCTGGAGAGAAAGATCGTCGCGCCGGCACGGTTGCGCTCCTGCAGAATGTCAAAGAATTCCCGCTGCATCAGCGGATCGAGGCCGGTGGTCGGCTCGTCCAGAATCAGCAGCGCCGGATCGTGCTGCAGAGCGCAGATGATGGAGACCTTTTTCCGGTTGCCGAAGGACAGCTCCTCGGCCTTTCGGTCGGGCTCAACCTGGAGCTGGCGGCACAGCCGGGCGGCGGCGGCGCTGCAGTCCATTCTGCGCAGGCTGGCGGACAGCTTCAGGATATCCCGCACCCGCATGCCGGGATAGAAGGCGGTTTCGGACGGCAGATAGCCGACCTGGGCCAGGATGCGCTCCCGATCCCTCGCGACGTCCATCCCCAGCACGGAGGCCGTGCCGGAGCTGGGGCGGATCAGGCCCAGCAATGTGCGGATGGTGGTGGATTTTCCGGCGCCGTTGGGGCCGATGAATCCAAAGAATTCGCCCCGGGCAACGGTGAGGTTCACCTGTTCGATTCCGCGGGCCTTTCCGTAGAACTTGGTCAGATTTTCCGTGCGAATCGCGTCCATGTGATCACTCCTTTCGAAGATAGATGCTCTTCCAGAACTGCAGAAGCCGAAGAAAACCGCGCTCAAGCCGGTCGAAGTCCACCTCGCCGCGCTGAACCATCTCCCAGAGATATCCCTCAGAGGCCCAGTACATCTCCCGGTACATCATTTCGACGTCCAACCCCGGGATGAACTGGTCAGAGGAGAGGTTCAGACGCATCCTGTCGGCCTTCAGATTGAAGTAGCGGCGGAAGCTTTCCTGCACGGCGGCGTTGATTTCGGGATCCTTTTCGTAAAAGGCCTTGATCGTGAACAGGCCCATGTCCGGATACCGGCGGAGAATTTCCATCTTGGCCTGCATGCCCCGGTACATGCTTTCGAAGAGCTCCTGCTGTTCATAGCAGCCGTAGCGGGTCAGGTATTCGATGGTCGTCTCGGCGCACTTCTCCCACAGGAACAGATACAGCTCCTTCTTGTTGTGAAAATAGTGAAACAAGAGGGATTTGCTGATGCCTGCGGCTTCTGCGATTTCGCTCATGGGGCTGTTCTTGTAGGCGTTTTGGGAAAACACCCGGTAGCCTGCGTTGAGGATGGCCTGCTGCTTTGCCTCCGGCAGGGCGTGGAATTTCTCGTTCATGGCGTCGCCTCCATAGACCGGACCGGTCAATGACCATTATAAAGCTGTTGACCGATTTTGAGAAGATCCCCCGCGCACAGAATTTCCGGGAAGAATCCGACGTCTGCGAAAAAAAGCGGCGTCCAATCTTCCTTGGACGCCGCAGGCCGATGAAAAAGCGCGCGAGTCTGGTGGGATTGGACGCGGAAACGGTTTTGTGCCAATGGGATTCTTCGCCGCGGCTCGCTGTGCGCGGCAGAAATCCAGGCGGGCTGCGGGGCGCTCGCGCATCCTTTTCCGGCAGCCCGCGCCGGACAGAATCAGCGCAGGGTTGAAGCGCTGTTTGCCATCAGGGATTCCGCGGCTTCGAGCGTGGGCATGCCGGCCTGTGCGCCCAGCGCGGTGACGGCCAGCGCGCCGGCAGCGTTGGCAAGGCGCACGGATTCCTCCAGCGACCGGCCCATGGCCAGACCCGCGGCCAGACCGGCGTTGAAGGTGTCGCCGGCAGCGGTGGTGTCCACCGCCTTGACCGGATAGCCGGGCACGTGCGTGATCCCATGGCGCGTGCCGATATACGCGCCGTGGGCGCCGCTTTTGTGCACGACAACCCGGTCGCTGCCGCCGATGAGCGCGCGGATCCGCTCCTCCGTGCCGGAGGCTTCCGGAAGGTTCCCGGTGAGCGTACGCAGCTCGGTTTCGTTGGGCGTCAGGTAATCCACGCAGGCCAGCGCCTCTTCCGGCAGAGGCGCCGCAGAAGCGGGATCGAGAATAACGGTTTTGCCGGCGGCATGCAGGCGCTTCAATGCGCAGAAGACGCTCTCCAGAGGGATTTCCAGCTGAAGGAGGAAGATGTCGCAATCCATCAGCCCGGGAAGAATGCGGTCGAGCCATTCGGGGGTGCACGCGAGGTTTGCGCCCGGATCGGTTCCGATGAAGTTTTCTCCGGCGTCGTTGACGAAGATGTCGGCGACGGCGGTCGTCAGATCCTGGGCGCGCTGCACGGCGCGCACGTCCACGCCGCAGCTTTGAAAGTGCTCGCAGTACGCCTCGCCGAAGGCGTCTCCGCCCACTTGCCCGGCCATGCGCACCGGAATGCCCAGCTTGCCCAGCGCGACGGCCTGATTGGCGCCCTTTCCTCCGAAGGTGGTTTTGAAGGAGCTGCCGATCAGCGATTCGCCCGGGCGGGGGAACCTCGGCACGCGGAGCACCAGATCCATGTTGATCGAACCGATAACGGCACATTTTTTCATAGCGAACCCTCCTCAGCCGCGCTATTCATTGATGGTGAAATGGTCAAACCAGGCCCTTGCACCCTCGCGCAGGGAACAGCCGATGCAGCCGTTCAGATAGGGATGATCCGTGTCCTCGGCTTCCAGCAGCGTTCGTCCCCGTTCGATGACGCAGATCCGGCTGCCTGTGACCTCGACGCGCAGCCGATAGGTCTCGCCGATCCGGGTCTCATGGGGACATTCCGCCAGCGTGCGGTAGCCGCAGGCGTTCTTCTGAATCATCAGCCGCCCCTGATGCAGGGCGACGGCATAGGAGCGCATCGCGCCCTGCACGCGGACGTTCAGCGCGGCCAGTCCTTCGCAGGCAAGGGTCAGGCTGCCCTCCAGCGCGTAGTCCCGCCAGCGGAGGTCGCCGGTATAGGCCTCGCCGTAATCGCAGACGGAGCCCATGAGCCGCCCCTCGTCCAGCGTCCAGTTGCCCTTGAGATAGGTGAACTGGCTGACCTCCCGGTGCATGGGCGTATAGACCTCCATGCGCTCGTGGGCAAAGTCGATGTCATACCGCGGCTCGCCGGAAAAGCGCATCCCGCACAGCTCGACCAGACCGAAGCCGCCGGTACAGCCGCCTGCGGCGACGCGCACGCTCACCTCGTCGATCAGCATGTGGGGGTTGGAGGGGATGCGGAAGCAAAGCGCCTGCTTCCGGCCGGGGATCAGGCGAACGCGCTCGCCCTCGATCAGCGCGCCGCTGTTGCGGTCGCGGACGCAGAGACTGGCGTACAGCTCCATGCCGCAGTGCTCGGGCTGGACGACCTCGGCGGAGACGGTCTGCCCCGGATAGAGCAGCGGCGAGAAGGCGGGATCATATCGGTTGTCGTGGAAATCGTCGGGATGGAAATACGTGCGACGGGCGATGCGGAAGGCGTCCGTCGGGTTCATGCGGTCCATGCCCGCCCGCAGACTGCCGTGACCGCTGTTGACGCAAAGGGTTTCCACCGCCTGCTCGCGCTCGGCCACGACGGTGAAGCCATGGGTGGAGCCGGGCAGCTGAAAGTGGAAGAGCTGCTCGTCGGGGTTCATATAGGGCTTCCAGCGCGCGGGCATCTCCTCGCCGGCCATGCGATAGGCCAGCTCTGCCAGATAGGCGACGCACCAGGGCACGTCCATGGCGTTCAGGCATCCGAGCACGCTGGAAACGGCGAAGAAATCGTTGACCGGGGCGCGCCATTTGCGCATGCCGATGGCGTCGAGGCCGCAGAACACGCCCATGATGGCGGCCACATTGCCCACGTTGCAGTCCGTATCCCAGCCGCACATGTTGCAGATGCTGAGCGTGCGGTCGAAGTCCCCTTCGCCATACAGCAGGGAGAGAATCATCACGGCGGCATTGGGAATGATATGGCAGGCGCCGGGATAGCGGTGATAGCCCCAGCGCTCCCGCACGTACAGGAAGCCGTCGCGCCAGCTGTCGCCGCGATGCGCGTCGTAATAGCGAATGACGTCCCGGACGGCGCGGGCGTATTCGCAGTCGTCGGGAATGTACTTCAGCGCGCCCTCGATGATTTCCCGGACGGACGAGGCGGTGAAGGCCAGCGAAATGGCGGTCGCCACGAACTGCCCGCCGTAGACGCCGTTGCCGCCGTGGCTGACGGAGGCGGCTTTGCCCGCGTACTCCGCGGCCAGCGCCGGCTGATTGGGCAGCACCAGCCCCCATGTGTCGATGAAGATCTGTCCGCCGATCTGCTCGGCGATGGCGGCGCCGTTCTGTTCGATGGATCCGGAGCGGGGCGCGGGGATGCCGGCGCGCAGGTTGAGGTAGGCGGTGTGCTCGGTGGATTTGCCGTAGCCGCCCCACCAGTAGAAGCCGTGCTCGTAAGGCGCGTAGTTCAGCCAGGTTTCGGCGATCTGCTGCGGCGTGAGCGCGCGGGTGCAGGTCGCGTCGTTCAGGGCGCGGATAAAGATCATGGGTCCGTTGGAATCGTCGTCGGCGGCGAACATCCGGTAATCGACGATGTAGCCGTCCAGATCGCCGTAGATCCCGGCGATCTGATCGTAGGTCCAGCCCTCGATGGGCGCGCCGTAGCGGATGCCGATCAGCTTTGCCAGCCAGCCGGCGTAGCAGCGCTCGATGTAATCCTGGGGAATGATGGACATGTCAGGCCTCCTGAATTCGAAAGATCATGTGCACATATTATAGCATTTGATGTGTTTTTTGGCAATACAGCGCCGGAAAGACCTTCCCACAATGCCGGATTTGCGATATAATTGTGAACAGCGCAGGCGGCACGCGCTGGTCTGCGCGATGGAAGGAGGACTGGACATGAGAAAGAATTTCGGAGCGAAGACCTGGGTTTATCCGATGCCGGTGCTGATCATCGCGACCTATGACGCCGACGGCAATCCCGACGCAATGAACGCGGCCTGGGGCGGCGTGTACGAGGAGAACCAGGTGATGCTCAGCCTGAGCCAGGAGCACAAGACCACCCGGAACATCCGCGAAAGGGGCGCGTTTACCGTCAGCTTCGCGGACGCAGCCCACACGACGGAGTCGGACTATGTGGGCATCGTCTCGGCGAACAAGGTGCCCGACAAGCTGGCGCGCGCAGGCTTGCACACGACCCGCAGCGCGTTCGTGGACGCGCCGCTGATCGACGAGTTCCCCATGGCGATCGAGTGCAGGCTGATCAAGTTCAACGAGGACGGCGTGGTCATCGGCGAGATCGTCAACGTCAGCGCCGACGAGGGCGTGCTGGACGAAAAGGGCAGGATCGATCCTGACAAGCTACAGCCGGTGGTTTTCGATCCGGTGCACTATGCGTACCGCAGGCTGGGAGAAAAGGTTGGAAACGCTTTCAAGGATGGAATGAAGATTGGAAAGTAAGCGCAGACGGCTGTGGAAGCTGTTTTTCAGCACGCTGTACATCAGCGCCTTTACCTTTGGCGGAGGCTTCGTGATCGTTACGTTCATGAAGCGCAAATTCGTGGACGAGCTTGGCTGGATCGACGAGCAGGAGATGCTGGATCTGACCGCGCTGGCCCAGTCGTCGCCGGGAGCAATCGCCGTGAACGCCGCCATTCTCGTGGGCTGGCGCACGGCGGGATTTGCGGGCATGCTGACCGCGATTCTGGGAACTATCCTGCCGCCGATGGCGATTCTGTATGCGATATCGTTCTTCTATGCGGCGTTTGCGGCCAACCCTTGGGTGGCGCTGGCGCTGAAGGGCATGCAGGCCGGCGTGGCCGCGGTCATTCTGGACGTGGTCTGCGGGCTGGGCGGCAAGGTGGTGAGATCGCGCTCGCCGGTGCAGATTGGCATGATGGCGGCGGCGTTTGTCGCGGTTGCGGTCTTCGGCGTCAATGTGATGCACGTCGTTCTGGCCGCGGCGCTGATCGGCGCGCTGACGGCGCTGTTCCGGCGGAAGGGGGCGGACGGATGATTCTCCTCCAGCTGTTTCTGAGCTTCGCGCAGGTCGGCCTGTTCTCCGTCGGCGGAGGCTATGCGGCCATGCCGCTGATCCAGAGCCAGGTGGTTGAAAAATACGGCTGGATGACCATGCTCGAATTCACCGACCTGATCACCATCGCGGAGATGACGCCGGGCCCGATTGCCGTCAACTCAGCCACCTTTGTCGGCGCGCGCATCGCGGGCCTGCCCGGAGCGGCGGCGGCCACGCTGGGCTGTATTCTGCCCTCGTGCTTCATCGTGTCGCTGCTGGCATTTGTCTACTACCGGTACAGGAAGCTCTCCATGCTGCAGAGCGTGCTGGCGGCGCTGCGGCCGGCGGTGGTGGCGCTGATCGCGTCGGCGGGGCTTTCGATCCTTCAGGCGACGGCCTTTGGCGGTCAGAGTGCTGCACTGCAGAACGTCGACTGGACGGGCCTCTGTATTTTCGCGGGCGCCTTTCTGCTGCTGAGAAAGCTGAAGTGGAATCCCATCGGCGTGATGCTCCTCTGCGGCGCGGTCCGGCTGGGGATCGGACTGGCCATGGGAGCGGGATAGGGCGCAAAGCGCGGCCTCACCCGGGACGAACGGCACAGACAATCGATGAAAATCGCCTGCAAAGCACTTCGCTTGGAGTGCTTTGCAGGCGAAATTCATGCAATGCGACGCTGAATGGGACGCGCCGCAGGGATCATTCTTCGATTGCGGCCTTCTGGCGATTGACGGCGGCAATCACTTCCGACGGGAATTTCGGCCTGCGATCATAGGTGTACAGGCCGTTCTGCTCCTGCTCCACGTCGGTCAGCTGCGTGTAGCAGAAGCCCATGTGCTCGGGATTCTTCATCAGCGCGGTGGTCAGCCGGGTGTAGCGATCGATGAACTCCTCCTCCGTGGCGGGCGCGTTGCCGTAGCTCCAGCCGGTGTTCGCCACGGATCAGCCGATGCCGCCGTACTCGCTGACGAACATGGGCTTCTTTCCATCGTACTTCTGGCGGCGGGCGAACTGATCGTAGAGCGGCTCGCCGGGCTTGTAGCGCGCCTCGTAGACCTCGGGCTTCTGCTCGTAGTCGTGAGTGTCGTAGATGTCGGTCTCGGCGTGCAGTCCGCCGCTGGCGTCGATCACCGGGCGGGTGGGATCCGCGGCCTTGGTGGCACGATAGGTCATCTGCAGCGTCAGCTCGCGCAGGCCGTCGTTGGATTCGCCCCAGACCTCGTTGTAGGGGCACCAGCCCACGATGCAGGGCACATTGAAGTCGCGCGCAACCACCTCCAGCCACTCGCGCAGGAAGATGCCCATGGTGTGCGGGCGGGCGGGATCGATGCCCCAGCTGGCCATCTCGCCCCAGCAGAGGTAGCCGAGCCGGTCGGCCCAGTAGAGGTAGCGCTGCTCGAACACCTTCTGGTGCAGCCGCGCGCCGTTGAAGCCCATGGCCAGGGAGAGCTCGATGTCGCCCCGGAGCGCCTCGTCGGAGGGCGCGGTGTAGATGCCGTCGGGATAGAAGCCCTGGTCGAGCACCAGGCGCTGGAAGACGGGCCTGCCGTTGATCAGGCACTTCTTGCCGTCGAAGGAGATGGTGCGCAGCGCGAAGTAGCTGTCCACCGTGTCTACGTCCGCGTCGCCCTGCTTCAGAGACAGGCGCAGGTCGTAGAGGTTGCCCTCGCCGACATTCCAGAGATGGACGTCGCGCACGCTCAGCGTCAGCCTCGCCCGACCGCCGTCCACCAGACACCGGGCGGAGCCCTGCGGCGCGCCGCAGAACGACGCTTCCGCAGACAGGGCCATGCCGTCGGCGCGGCCGCAAACGGCGGCGTCAAGGTGCATGCAGCCGTTTGCGACGTCGGGGATCATGCGCACGGAGGAGATGTACGTCTTCGGCACCCATTCCAGCCAGACGGTCTGCCAGATGCCGGTGGTGCGCGTGTAGCTGCATCCAAAGGAGGCGTAGCGGCTGCTCTGCTTGCCGTAGGGCTGGCGGCCGCTGCGCAGATTGTCGTCCGCGCAGACCACCAGCGTGTTTTCGCCGGATTTGAGCTGGTCGGTGATCTCGAAGGTGAAGGAGGCGTAGCCGCCCTCGTGCACGCCGACGGACTGGCCGTTCACCCACGCTTCACACCGATAGTCCACCGCGCCGAAGTGCAGCAGTACGCGGCAGCCGGCGGCCTCCTCCGGCAGGGTAAAGCTGCGGCGGTACCACACGGCCGCCATGAAATCCTTGTGGCTGACGCCGGAGAGCCCGCTCTCCGGGCAGAAGGGGACGAGGATGGACGCGTCCAGCGGATCCTTTTCCACCAGACCGCGGGCGCGGCCGGAGGCGCCGTGATCGATTTCAAACTGCCAGTCGCCATTCAGGTTGAGCCAGGACGGCCGGACAAATTGGGGACGGGGATGTTCGGGACGGGGGATGGACTGCATGGTGATCACTCCTCATTGCGTTTATTTTGTTAATCCTATTGTACACGACTCGCGCAGGTTTGACAAGCGGCTGGAGAAGCGAAAAAAGACTGGATGCAAAACGATTGACGGGAAAATGCGCGCATGGTAAAATAAAGCAAAACCAGAACCTGCGATGGATGGTCTGCAGGCGCGGATTGGGGAAAGACCTGCGCTGCAGGAATCGGAAACGGAGGATGCACAGATGAAACTGACGTTGGAAGGACTGAAGGATCGGGAGAGCTGGAGCAAGGCGGGAATCGCGCTTCCCTCTTATGACGTGGCTGCAGTGGCCCGGGCGACCCGGGAGGCCCCGGTATGGGTGCACATGGGCATTGGCAATATTTTCCGCATCTTCATCGGCGGAATTGCGGATCAGCTGCTGAGGGAGGGTCTGACGGACAAGGGCATAACCTGCGTCGAGACCTTCGATTACGATGTGGTGGACAAGATCTACGCGCCGTTTGACAACCTCGCGCTGAGCGTGACGCTGCACGGCGACGGAACCACCGACAGCCGGGTGCTGGGCTCGCTGACGGAGGCGGTCAGGGCGCAGTCCGCCGATCCCGCGTCCTGGAGCCGCCTGAAGGAGATCTTCCGCGCGCCGGGGCTGCAGCTGGTGTCCTTTACGATCACGGAGAAGGGCTACGCGCTGAAGAACGCGAGCGGAGAATACTTCAGCTTCGTTCAGGCGGACATCGAAAACGGCCCCGCAAAGCCGACGGGCGCGATGGCGGTCGTGGCGGCCATGCTGCTGGAGCGCTTCCGCTGCGGCGGCGCGCCCATCGCGCTGGTGTCGATGGACAACTGCTCCCAGAACGGCTCGCTGCTGCGCCGGTCGGTGCTGACCATGGCCGGGGCGTGGAAGGAGCGCGGCTTTGTGGATCAGGCGTTCATCGATTATATCAGCGATGAGAAGCAGGTGTCCTTCCCCTGGACCATGATCGACAAGATCACGCCCCGCCCCAGCGAGCGCGTGGCCGACATGCTGGAGGCCGCCGGCGTGGAGAACATGCAGCCGGTGATTACCTCGAAGAAGACCTATATTGCGCCGTTCATCAACGCGGAGGGCCCGCAGTATCTGGTGGTGGAGGACAGCTTCCCCAACGGACGGCCGCCGCTGGAGAGAACCGGCGTGTTCATGACGGATCGGGATACGGTCAACAAGTCCGAGCGGATGAAGGTGACCGCGTGCCTGAATCCCATTCACACCGCGCTGGGCCCCTACGGCTGCGTGCTGGGCTACGAGCTGTTCTCGGATGAGATGCGGGATCCCCAGATGCTGGAGCTGGCGCGCCGGGTCGGCTATGTCGAGGGCATGGAAGTGGTGCCGGATCCGGGCATTCTGTCTCCGAAAGCCTTCCTGGACGAGGTGATTCAGGAGCGGTTCCCGAACCCCTATCTGGGCGATACGACGCAGCGGCTTTCTGTGGACGTCTCCCAGGGCGTGGGCGTTCGCTTCGGCGAGACCGTGAAGGCGTATGTCGCCAGGTACGGGGATGCGAAGCGGCTGCAGGCGATCCCCATCGCCATTGCCGGCTGGCTGCGCTACCTGCTGGCGGTGGACGACAGGGGCGAGCCCTTCGAGCTGGCGCCCGACCCGATGCTGCCGGAGCTGACGGCGCAGCTGTCGGGCGTGAAGGTGGGCGATCCCTCCAGCCTGAAGGATCAGGTGCGGGGCATCCTTTCGAATGTGAATATCTTCGGCGTGGATCTCTATGAGGCGGGCATCGGCGACCGGATCGAGGAGATCCTCCGCGAGGAAATCGCAGGCCCCGGAGCCGTCCGCGCTGCGCTGAAGAAGCATCTGGCGTAACGGGTGAATCAAACGATAAACGCGCCGTCCGCACTGCCCGGGAGCGATGATCTGCAGAAGGTGCGCTCGCATCCGGGGACGGCGGGAAGCACGCCGCAGGCAAAAGCCGTTCCTTCCGCAGGGCGAGGGGGAACGGCTTTGCTGCAGGGAGCGGTCGGCGAAACGTTGATCCTGGATCGCGAGAACGGCCGGATGCTCCCTCCGGTTTCTGCGGCGGGGAAGCAGCGGCGGCCGGGACTGCGGGGATCGCCGCAGGGGATTTCATGCCCTTGCGGCGGGACGCTTTTACGTCCGCGGACAAACGGACGGCGGGAGGCAACTTTTCGGGTGCATGGAGGCATGAGCGATGATTTGTCAATTTCAAAGCTATCTTGAGAGAATGCTGGCGGAGGGACGCGAATCGGGCTGCTTTCCCTCGGCGGCGGCGGCCATCGGCGTGAAGCATGCGCTGCTGGCGAAGGCGTGCATTGGTGAGGCTCCGGTTCCCGGCGGGCGCTCCGTGGACGAGCACACGCGCTACGACATGGCGTCGCTTTCCAAGATCCTCGGGCCGACCATGATTGCGCTGAAGGCGATTGAGGACGGGACGCTTCGCCTGGACAACTGCGTCTCGGACTTCTTTCCCGATGCGCCCGCAGACAAGCGGGAGATTACGATCTTCATGCTGATGACGCATACCGGAGGCTTTCATCCATCCTTCCGGCTGGATCAGCTGGTGGAGCGCCCCGAGGAAGCGGCCCGCGGAATTCTGGCCCAGCCGCTGCTGGAGAAGCCGGGTGCGAGGCCGATCTATTCCTGCATGGGCTATATTCTGCTGGGGAAGATCCTGGAGAAGCGATTTGGCGCGCCCCTTGCCCGGCTGGCGCGGGAGCGGGTCTTTGAACCGCTGGGCATGACGGAGACGGGGTACTGCCCTGGAGAGGATGCGGTCTGCGCGGCGACGGAGGTGGCTCCCGCCACAGGACGGCCCTGGATCGGCGTGGTGCACGATGAGAACGCGCGCTTTCTGCGAGGGGTTTCCGGCAACGCGGGCGTGTTCATGCCGCTGTGCGATGGAATCCGCTTTGCGTCCATGCTGAGCTGCATGGGCGAGGGACTACTGGGGCGCGGCGTGATGGAACGCGCGATCCGGAATTATACGCCCGGTCAGGACGAGCATCGCGGACTGGGCTTCCAGATTGCGGGCTCCGAGGGCTGCTTCTTCAGCAATCGCGTTCCGGAAACCTGCTTTGGACATACGGGATTTACGGGAACCAGCCTGCTGGTGGAGCCGGAATCCGGCTTCTGGGTGCTGCTGCTGTCCAACCGGGTCTATCCCACCCGCGAGAGCTCCGCGCTGTTCCCGTTCCGCAGAAAGCTGCACGGAGAGAGCTGGGAGATGTTCGCGAACATGCGGTCGTGATCTGATGCGCGGAGGATGTGCGCTCACCGGAGCTTTCAAGCGCGGGGAGAACGCCGCCATCTCAGATTCAGTCAGGAGGTTTTCCATGGCGCTTCATACGAACAGCAAGGTGATTCTGTTTTCCAATGACCGCGCGCTGGAGGAGGGCTTTGACCGCGTCAAGCAGCAGGCGCTCAGCTGGGCGTTTGACGATGGGGAGGCCGGGCTGACCTATGAGGCTGCGCTTCCCGGCCGCGAGGCCTTCTGCATGCGCGACGTGAGCCATCAGTGCATTGGCGCCGAGGTGCTGGGATTGCATGCCCACAACAAGAATATGATGCGGTGGTTCGCCCGGGTGCCCGGGGAGAGCACCGACTGGTGCTCCTGGTGGGAGATCGACCGCTATGGCCGTCCCTGTCCGGTGGACTACGCCGGTGACGATGATTTCTGGTACAATCTGCCGGCCAATTTTGACGTGACGGATGCGCTCTACCGGCTCTACCGGTGGAGCGGCGACGGCGACTATCTGGATGATCCCGACTTCAGGCGGTTTATCGCCGTCACGCTGGAGAATTATGTCAGGCGCTGGGATCGCGACGGCGACGGAATTCCCGATCGCGTGCTGTCGGAGGGACGGCGCGGACTGGCGTCATATGATGAATCCGAGTTTGCCTGCAACCGGCTCAAGGTGGGCGGCGACCTGATCGCCATTCAGGCGCGCGGCACGCTGAGCGCCGCCGCAATGTACGGCCTGCGCGGCCAGGACGAGCTCAGACGCGTCTATGAAGGAAAGGCGCGGAGGCTGCTGGACCGGCTGTTCTCGATGCGGGATCCCGAGCGCGGCTTTCCCGAGGGCGTGGGCTTTGACGGCGCGCCGGTTTATACCGGACACCAGCACCTGAAGACGCTTCTGTACTACCGCGTGCTGCCGCCGGAACAGGCGCTGGAATGTGCAAGGCAGGTCTGGAAGGAATTCCCGGAGATGATCGTCGAGCGCGCCAGCCACGTTCCGGAGATTCTGTTTGCCTGCGGCATGAACCGGGAGGGGCTGGAGGCGCTGTGGAGAATGATGTCCCCGACGCTGCGCCGAAGGGAATATCCGGAGGTCAGCTTCTCAGCTGTCGGCGCGACGGCCGCCGGTCTGATGGGCATCGATCCCGACGCCGCGTCCTCCACGGTGGCCACGCTGTCCGGACTGTCCGGAGATCTGGAATGCAGGCTGCTCCATGTTCCGGTCTGCGGCGCGGAGATCGCAGTGGCGCATCGCGGGGAATCGGCGTCCGCGCTGACCCACGAATCCGGCGCCCCGTTGATATGGCGGGCCTGCTTCCGCGGCGAGGGAACGGTGGAGGGCCATTGCACGAGGGTGCGCACCGATCCCCTGACCGGCGGGCGCGTCTCCTTTGCGGAGATTCCCGTGGGGCCGGGCGAGGAGGTTGAATGCCGGTTTGTGAAAAAGGACTGACGACGGGATGAAGGCGGCGGAGAATGAAACTCTGCCGCCGCTGTTGTAAATGAAGCCACGCAGTTCCCGCCGCTGGTTCGGCGCGGCGAGCGCTGGCGGGGCTTGCAATTTGGATCGATAGGCAGTAATATATAGGAGGACAGAACCGTTCTGCGCAGAACGGGCGCTGATTCCCCTGAGAAATGCGGAGGGTTATCGCATGGCCTACGAATTCCAGACCCGGCTCGGGAGCGGCATTCGTGCCTGAAATGGAGCGGGGAAGGGCTGATCTGCATCGGCCTGAAGACCGCGGCGGACGGCCGAGGAACCATCATGCGTCTGTTCAACGCGATGGAACGGTCGGCGGCGCTCTGCCTGGAGGGCGGACGCGCAGCTCGGACGAGCGACATTCTGGAATCCCGGGGCGAAATGCTGGCGTCGGATGCGGATGGAGCAGTGCGCGCGGAGGCTCTCCCGAAGCGAATTGAAACAGTCGGATTTGAGGATGGAGGATATGGAACACAAGCTGGTTATTTTCACAGACATCGGAGACACAATTATAGACGAAGGAACCGAGGTGCGCGAGGTTCCGGAGGGCGTGGTGCTTCGCGCGGACTGCATACCCGGCGCAAAGGAGACCATGCTCGAGCTATATGCGCAGGGCTATCCCATCGTCATGGTGGCCGACGGACTGGTGGAATCATTTCACAACACAATGACCCAGAACGGCCTTGAGCATATCTTCCGTGCGAAGGTTATTTCAGAGGTGCTGAATACCCATAAGCCGGATGCGAGGATGTTCCAGGCGGCGATGGATGCGCTGGGGCTGACCGATGCGGACAAGCCCCGGGTGATCATGGTGGGCAACAATGTGGAGCGCGATGTGGCCGGCGCCAACCGGTTCGGCATCACGTCGGTGCAGCTGCTGTGGTCCGAGCGGCATCCCATTTCCGCGCGCTGTGCGGACGAGGTGGCGGATTACGTGATTCGCGATCCACGGGAGCTTCTGGAGCTGGTCGGGAAGCTGGAGGAAAAACTGAATTGACCGGTTTTGCCGGAGGTGTTTGAGAAAGAAAGGGGAAGAAGGCGAATGAAACTGTGGTATGATCGTCCGGCGGCCTGCTGGACGGAAGCGCTGCCGGCCGGAAACGGCAGAATCGGCGCGATGGTGGCCGGAGGTTCGGAGCACGAGCGGATCGATCTGAACGAGGATACGTTCTGGTCGGGCTATCCGAGACGGCTGGAGCATGTCGACACGGTTGAGGACTTCCGCAAGATCCGCGAGCTGATCTTTCAGCGCCGCTATCAGGAGGCGGAGGAGCTCTTTGAGGATCGGATGAGCTTTCCCTGGGGCGAATCCTATCAGCCGCTGGGTTCACTGAAGCTGGATTTCGGTTCCGAACAGGCGGAGGATTATCGCCGGGAGCTGTGTCTGGACGATGCGCTTCTGAGTGTGGAGTACCGCGCGGGAGGCGTGCGCTTCCGGCGGGAGCTGCTGGTTTCTGCGCCGCGGCAGGTGATGGCCATGCGCGTGAGCGCGGATCGTCCCGGCGCGGTTTCCTTTGAACTGAGCATGGATGCGCCCATCCGGCACGAAGTCCGGTGGGAAGAGGGCGTGCTCTGGATGCAGACGCAGGCGCCCTCTCTGGTGGAGCCGAATTATCACCATGCGCTGAAGGAGCCCGTGCAGTACAGCGATGCGCCCGGTGAGCGCGGCGTGCGCGCCTGGACGGCGGTTCAGGTGCGCCTGGAGGGCGGCTCGATGCGCTGCGAGGGAGGACGCATCCGGATCGAGCGCGCGGACTGCGCGGTGATTCTGCTCGCCGCGCGCACCAGCTTCCGCAGGTTTGATCTCGCGCCCGACCGGCCGGACGAAGAGCTCCGCGCGCAGTGTCTGGCCGATCTCGCAGGGGTGAAGGACTATGCGGAATTGCGGGAGGAGCATGTGCTCGATCACCGGCGCTATATGCAGCGGGTGGCGTTTGACCTCGGCCCGGACGGGGGCGCGGATCTTCCCACGGATGAGCGGCTGCGGCGGTTCGATCCTGCCCGGCCGGATCTGGGGCTGTATCCGCTGCTGTTCCAGTATGGTCGGTATCTGATGATCGCGGGTTCGCGGCCGGGCACGCAGGCGCTCAACCTGCAGGGCATCTGGAACAAAGAGGTGCGCCCGCCGTGGAGCAGCAACTATACCATCAACATCAACACCCAGATGAATTACTGGCCCGCGCTGTCCTGCGGGCTGGAGGAGATGCAGCTGCCGCTGATCGATCTGGCGTGCGATCTGGCGCAGAGCGGACGGGAGACGGCACGGCAGCTCTACGGAGCGCCGGGATTTGTCAGCCATCACAACACCGATCTGTGGCGGTTCACCTGGCCGGTGGGCGATCGAAACCGCGGCTGCGTGGGCTACGCATTTTGGAATATGTCCGGCCCATGGCTGTGCGGACAGCTCTTTGACCGGTATGCGTATACGCTGGACGAGGCGTATCTGCGCGAAACCGCCTATCCCGTGATGCGTGCGGCGGCAGAATTTGTGCTGAGCCTTCTGGTGGAGGACGGCGAGGGCAATCTGATCGTCTGTCCGGCCACGTCGCCGGAAAACGGCTTCAGCATTGCGGGTCGGCACACGGCGACGGATCGCACCTCTGCCATGTCGATGGCGCTGGCGCGCGAGCTGTTCGGCAACTGCGTGAAGGCCTGCGAGGTGCTGGGCGCGGACGGCGATTTTGCCCAGAAGCTGCGGGCGACGATGGCGCGGCTGCGGCCGGATCACATCGGCAGCGACGGACGGCTGCTGGAGTATTTTGAGGAGCACGAGGAGGACGAGCCGCACCATCGCCATCTGTCGCACCTGTACGCCGTGCATCCCGGAAGCCGGATCAACCGCGAGGAGACGCCCGAGCTGATGGAGGCCTGCCGCCGCTCGCTGGAGGGCCGCGGTGACGAGAGCACCGGCTGGAGTCTGGCGTGGAAGGTGAGCCAGTGGGCGCGCCACGGCGATGGGGAGCATGCGCTGAAGGTGCTCAATCTGCAGCTGCGGATGATCGAGGAGAACGGTACCCACTATTCCGGCGGCGGAAGCTATGCCAATCTGTTCTGCGCCCATCCGCCGTTCCAGATCGACGGTAATTTCGGCGTGACCGCCGGCATTGCGGAAATGCTCCTCCAGAGCCGCGGCGACCGGATGCTCCTGCTGCCGGCCCTGCCGAAGGCGTGGGCCAGGGGCAGCATCAGCGGCCTGAGAGCCCGGGGACGCGTTCGCGTGGATATCACATGGGACGGCGACGAGGGCAGCGCGCGCCTGCAAAGCGATGCGGCGCAGCGGCTGCGGGTATCCGTTGGATCCGGCGCATGCACAACGGTGGAGCTGACGCCCGGCAGCCGGATGGAACTGACCTGGAAGGGAGACCAACTGAAGGTGGATTGAGGTCCATTTGCGCAAAGGCGCGCCCCGGACATTGCGTCCGGGGCGCGCTTTTGCCTGCAGACGGCCGTCATCTGCTCTGCCATTTCCCGAGGCACTTTTCCAGAAGGCGCTCCAGCGTGGCGCGCTCGTCGGGGGACAGGACGTTCACCATTGCCGACAGATCGGCGTCGGGGCCGACGCTGTGATGCAGGTAGTGACCGCACTTTCGAAGCAGCGTGATCATTCGCTCCTCCGGACGCTCAGGCCGGGCCTCACGACGATCCCCCTTCTCAATGCCGAAGTAGCTGCGGCCCTCGCCGCACTTCAGATCCTCGACCGGGCAATGGTTTTCGCACTGCGGACAGTTTTTCTCCATGATCGGTTCCTCCTCATCAAAAATGGCGCGTTGGACTCCAGCTGGACTTACGCACTGGAGCAACGCGCTGTAGCTACAGTATAGCCCAGAAATGTTTTTTTCAAGGTACCTTTGCAATTTTGGCTTTTTTGCTATAATTATCAAGGTACCTGAATGAATGGAAGGGAGAACGAGGAATGATTGAGCGGTATTATACGCTGGGGATGAACGACAAGCTCATCTTGAATTTTCACGATATCGGTCATACCATGCGGCATATCTCGGAGGGGAAGGGGAGTCAGCGCCGGATTCTGATCATTCTGCTGGAGGAGGGGTCGAGCATCACACAGAGCGAGCTGACGCAGCGGCTCGGCATCCAGCCCGGCTCCGCCAGCGAGGTGCTGGGCAAGCTGGAGGGCGCGGGCCTGATCCGCCGGACCCCCAGCGAAATCGATCGGAGAACCACGGACATCACCCTGACCGAAGCGGGCGCTGCCCTGGGGCGGGAGGCGGCCATGGCCAGGGAAAAGCGGCATCAGGAGATGTTTTCCTGTCTGACGGACGATGAGAAGGAGACGCTGCGCGCTCTGCTGGAGAGGATCAATGCGGACTGGGACGTGCGCTACCGCCAGGGCGAGCCCTCCTGTACCCATCGCAAGGAGCACCATTGCGGCGGAAACCGCCGCTGAAACGGGAGTGAAGCAATATGTGGAAATATGTCAAGAGATACCTGCCTTATGCGGTGCTTGCCGGACTGTTCATGGTGGGCGAGGTGCTGATGGATCTGCTGCAGCCGAACATCATGAGCCGGATTGTGGACGACGGCGTGCTGGGCGTCAACAACGGCGGCGTCGGCGATATGGCGCTGATCTGGAAGCTGGGCCTGATGATGATCGGCCTGGTGCTTCTCGGCGGTTTGAGCGGTTCGATGAACAATGTGTTCTCCCACCTGTCCAGCCAGAACATCGGCAATGAGATGCGCAAGGGCGCGTTCAGAAACATCATGACCTTCTCCTTTCCGCAGGTGGATCGGTTTGGAACGGGATCGCTCGTCACCCGCGTGACCAACGACATCACACAGGTGCAGAACTTCGTCTCCTCCTTCATCCGCGGCATGATCCGCACCGGCATGCTGACGTTCGGCAGCATCATCTTTATCTTCCACCTGAACCGGCAGTTCGGCGTCATCGTGCTGTGCGCGCTGCCGTTCATCGTGGGCTGTCTGGCGCTCTGCCTGAGCAAGGCCAGCCCGCTGTTCTCCCGGCTGCAGGCGTAGCTGGACGGGATCAACGCCATCATGCAGGAGGATGTGGCGGGCATCCGCATCATCAAGGCCTGCGTGCGCGAGCTGTATGAGAAGGTGCGCTTCGGAAAGGCCAACGATGCGCTGATCGGCACGCAGCTGCTGGTGCTGACCATCTTCGCGTTCATGAACCCCATCGTCAATGCGCTGATGTATGTGGTGGTGGTGCTGATTCTGCTGTCCGGCTCCTGGCAGGTCGGCGGAGGCACGGCCACGCCCGGCGCGATCATGGCGACGATTACCTACACCACGCAGATGCTCAACGGCGTTCTGATGCTGGTGATGCTGTTCCAGAACATCTCCCGCGGCTATGTCTCCTGGAAGCGCGTCCGGGAGATCCTGCACTGCGAGCCCCAGATCAAGGACGGCGGCTTCGATGGAAAGACCGCGGTGCGCGGTAAGATCGAATTCAGGGACGTGTCCTTTGCCTATCCCGGCAGCAGTCAGGTGGTGCTCGACCACGTCAATCTGACGATTCAGCCCGGCGAAACCGTGGGCGTCATGGGCGCGACCGGCTGCGGCAAGTCCTCGCTGGTCAACCTGATCCCGCGCTTCTACGACGTCACCGGCGGCGCATTGCTGGTGGACGGCGTGGACGTGCGCGAGTACAACCAGAAGGCGCTGCGCGACAAGATCGCCATCGCCCTGCAGAAGAGCGAGCTGTTCAGCACGACCATTCGCGAAAACATCGCCTGGGGCGACCGGAGCGCGGATGCGGACGCGGTGCGCGCAGCTGCGAAGGTGGCCCAGGCGGACGGATTCATCTCCTCTACGCCCGAATCCTATGATACCATGGTGGCCGAGCACGGCACGAGCCTGTCCGGCGGCTAGAAGCAGCGCATATCGATCTCCCGCGCCGTGCTGAAGGCGGCGGAGATTCTGATCTTCGACGATTCCACCAGCGCGCTGGATCTGAAGACGGAGGCCGACCTCTACGCCGCGCTGAAGCAGGCGAATCCGGAGAGCACCAAGCTGATCATCGCGCAGCGCATTGCGTCGGTGCGCCGGGCCGACCGGATCGTGCTGCTGGAGAACGGCGCCATTGCCGCCTGCGGCACCCATGAGGAACTGATGAAGAGCTGCAAGACCTACCGCGATATCTATGATTCCCAGATGGGAAAGGAGGGTGAGAGCGATGTCTGAGAAGAAAGTGGCGGACCGCTATCTCCCCGGCCGTCCGAATCACAGCGCCAGGTTTGCCGAGGTGGAATACGCGGAAAACGTGGGCGCAACCCTCAAGCGCATCTGGACGTACTTCGCCAAGGAAAAGACCATGCTCATCGCCATGCTGGCCGTGGTCGTGTTCGGCACGCTGTGCGGCGTCTATGCGCCGAGCCTTCAGAGCACGGCGATTGATATCATCGCCGGGAGCGCGAGCGGCGCGCTTTTCAAGACGCTGATTCTGATGCTGATCGACTATCTGCTGTACGCTGGCAGCCAGCTGCTGCAGGGACTGTTCAGCGCCAGACTCAGCCAGCGCATCGTCAAGCGGATGCGCGAGGAGCTGTTCGGCAAGATCGTGGACCTGCCTGTCAAATATCTGGACAGCCATTCCCACGGCGACGTGATGAGCCGCATGACCAACGACATCGAAAACATCTCCACGACCGTTTCGCAGTCGCTGCCCTCGCTGTTCTCCGGCGTGCTGACCATTGCGGGCACGGTGTCGATCATGCTGTGGTACTGCTGGCAGCTCGCGCTGCTGAGCTTTGCCACGGTGCTGCTGACGCTGCTCGCCACCAAGCTGCTCTCCAAGCAGGTGCGCAAATTCTCGCGCAAGCGCCAGCAGCTGCTGGGACAGCTCAACGGCACGGTGGAGGAGATGATCTCCGGCTACCGCACCGTCGTGGCCTATAACCACCAGGGCGTGACCACGGAGGAGTTCTGCCAGACCTCCGATTCCCTCACCAGGGCGGGCATCCGCACGGACGTCTTCAGCGGCGTCATGGGCCCGATCATGAACTGCATCGGCAATGTCGGCTTCGTCATCATCGCGGCCTTCGGCGGATTCTTTGCGATCAACGGTCTGATCTCCGTCGGCGTGATCTCGGCTTTCATCGTCTATGCGAAGCAGTTCAGCCGCCCGATCAACGAAATTGCCCAGATCTACGGCCAGCTGCAGACGGCGATCGCCGGCGCAGAGCGCGTGTTTATCGTGCTGGATGAGGTCAGCGAGGACATGTCCGGCGCGCAGCTGGAGGACAGCGCCGAGGCTGCCGTCACGTTCAAAAATGTTCAGTTCTCCTATGTTCCGGGACATCCCGTGCTGAAGGACTTCACGCTGACGGTACCGTCCGGCAAGAAGGTTGCGCTGGTGGGTTCCACCGGCAGCGGCAAGACCACCGTGGTCAACCTGCTGATGCGATTCTATGACATCGACAGCGGCGAGATCAGGATCAACCGTCAGAACATTGAGGATCTTTCCCGAAGCAGCCTGCGCCGGGACGTGGCGATTGTGCTGCAGGACACCGTGCTGTTTTCCGATACCATCCGCAACAATCTGAAGTACGCCAACGAAGCGGCGACGCAGGAGCAGCTGGACAATGCCGTGCGCATGAGCCGCTGTGAGGAGATGCTGCGGCTGCTGCCCCAGGGCTTTGACACCATGCTGGCCGCGGCGGGCGCGAACATCAGCCAGGGACAGCGCCAGCTTCTGGCCATCGCCCGCGCCTTCGTGGCGGATCCGAAGATCCTGATTCTGGACGAGGCGACCTCCAATGTCGATACCCGCACGGAGAAGGCCATTCAGGACGCGATGCAGCTGGTGATGAAGAACCGCACCAGCATTGTCATCGCCCATCGCCTGTCCACCATTCGCGATTCGGACGTGATCATCGTCATGGATCAGGGCCGCATCGTCGAAAGCGGCAATCACGACGGGCTCCTGGCGAAGAAGGGCCGGTACTACGATCTGTACATGACCCAGTACGCGGGCTTTGCCACCTGACGGGCCTGCAGGCGTTCTTGGCTGAGAATCAGAAACGCAGCGCGCGATGCGGCGAACGGAGGAATCCGGCTTCGTCCCATCGCGCGTTTTCGATTGCAACGGCCAGAGCTGTCCGACATTCCGTTAAAACGGTGCAGACGGCTTGACAGGAGAGACGAACATCTATATAATTATCGATGGTAATTACATGTGGTAATCATATGGAGGCGGCTATGAGACCGGAAAAGATCAAGGAGATGATCGACGCCTGCTACCTGGCCAAGAGGATTCGCGACATGCTGCCGGCGCTGCCCAGCGGCGTATCACCGTCCTTTATCCAGTATCTGGACACCATTCGCAGGCTGGAGGATCGGAACGGAAGGGTCAGGGTCGGCGACGTCAGCGAGGCGCTGGGGCTTCCGCGCCCCGGTGTGACCAGGACGATCAAGGAGATGGAGGCGAAGGGGTATCTGAAAAAGGCCGCTTCGGGCGAAGACGGACGCATGATCCAGATTACGATTACGGAAGCGGGAAAGGCGCTGTCGGACAAGTACGACTGCAAATACTACGGCCGGCTGTCCGGGTATCTGTCCGATATCCCGGAGGAGGACGCCGACTGCATGATCCGGACGATCCGGGCGCTGTATCAAGTGATGAACGAGAGGAGAATCGATCTTGATGCATGAGATATCCGATTTTACCCAGGGAAGCATTCTCAAAAAGCTGGTTCGCTTTATGATGCCGATCTTCGGCGCGCTGGTGCTGCAGGCGGCATACGGCGCGGTGGATCTGCTCGTCGTCGGGAGGTTCGGCACCACGTCGGGGCTGTCGGCGGTATCCACGGGAAGTCAGGTGCTCAATCTGGTGACCTTTGCCGTCGCGCAGCTTGCGATGGGAATCACCGTGCTGGTCGCGCGATATCTCGGGGAGAAGCGGCCGGAGCAGATCGGCTCTGTGATCGGCGGATCGGCGGTTGTGTTCGCCGCCATCTCGGCGGTGCTCTTTCTGGTGATGGTGCCTTTCGCGCGTCCGATATCGGTGCTCATGCAGGCGCCCGCGGAGGCGGTCGGCCTGACGGCGGTATATGTGCGCATCTGCGGCGGGGGCATATTCTTCATTGTCGCCTATAATCTGCTCTCCGCAATCTTCAGAGGTCTGGGCGACAGTCGGTCGCCGCTCATCTTTGTGGCGGTTGCATGCGTGGTCAACATCATCGGCGATCTCGTTCTCGTGGCGGGTCTGCACATGGATGCGGCGGGCGCCGCCATTGCCACCGTATTTGCTCAGGCAGTCAGCGTGGTCTTTGCGGTCTTTCTTCTGAGGAAGAGAAAGCTTCCGTTCAGACTGACGAGGCGGGATTTCCGGTTGAATGCGCAGTGCAGACGTTTTCTGGGCATTGGCACGCCGCTGGCGCTGCAGGAAATCCTGACGCAGCTCTCCTTTCTCGCGCTGTGTGCCTTCGTCAACCGGCTCGGTCTGGAAGCGTCGTCCGGATACGGCGTTGCCTGCAAGCTCGTGAATTTTGCCATGCTCGTGCCGAGCGCGCTGATGCAGTCGATGGCGTCCTTCGTCGCGCAGAACGTAGGCGCAGGCAACGAGAAGCGGGCGAAGAGAGCGCTGTTTACCGGCATCGGCGTCGGCGTCGCCGTCGGATGCGTGGTGTTTGCAGGCATCCTGCTGAAGGGAGACGCGCTGACAGGCCTGTTCACGACGGATGAACCGGTGATTCGGAATGGATTCGAGTATCTGAAGGGCTTCGCTCCGGAGACCATTGTAACGGCCATCCTGTTCAGCATGATCGGGTATTTCAACGGCCACGACAAGACGCTGTGGGTGATGATTCAGGGATTGATACAGACATTGCTCGTCCGCCTGCCGCTGGCGTATTCCATGAGCATTCAGCCCAACGCGAGTCTGAGAAACATCGGCCTTTCGGCGCCTGCAGCCACGATCTTCGGAATCGTTCTGAACACGGTCTTTCTCGTCCTCTGGAGCCGAAGGGCGCAGAGAGAGGGATCGCCCCGGCCGCGGGAAGCGGGCTGCCGACAGCGCGCCCGGCGAAGCAGCTCGGCCCTGACCGTGCGGGAAAAGTGAATCAGAAAAATGACCGCCTGCCTGAGCAGCGGTCATCTCAGTCGGAAGTCCGATGATGGTCTGACGCCGCCAGGATCCTTTTGGATCGTGGCGGCGCTTTTTCGGGATCAGGCCGTCAGGCAGAGGTTTTCAGCTGGGCCTGTGTGATCTCGGTGGTGAGCGGTTCGCCGGCGGCGAAGCGTTCGATTTCAGATGCGCAGTGCGCGCCGATGCGCAGCAGCCCGTTGTGCGTCAGTCCCGCGAGGTGCGGCGACATGATGCAGTTGGGCAGCGTGCGGAGCGGGTTGTCGGGAAGCGGCGGCTCGTGAGGATCGAAGACGTCGAGACAGGCGTATTTCAGGTTGCCGGCCTTCATATGATCATAGAGAGCCTGCTCGTCCACGATGCTGCCGCGCGCGGTGTTGATCAGGGAGGCGTCCTTCTTCATCAGCTTCAGAGACTCGGCATTGAACATGTGGTAGGTCTCGGGGATGGAGGGCGCGTGAATGGACACCACGTCGGACTGCTCAAGCAGGGTTTCAAAGGAAACCCGGGTCGCGCCGAAGCGCTCCTTCGCCTGCTCATCGGTGATGAAGGGCTCGTAGAGCAGAACGTCGACGTCGAACATGGACAGAAGCTTCATGAAATGCCCGCCGGCGTTGCCGGCGCTGACCACGCCGATCTTGATCTCAAACATCTCCCGGATGTCGTCGTACTCCTTCAGAGGGCGCTCCGCCGTCCATCCGCCGGCGGCGATGCCCCGCGAGACGTTGAACAGGTTTTTTACGCACGCAAGCGTATAGCCGAGCGCCGTCTCCGCCACGCCCATGCCGAGCACCTTCGCGGAGCTGGTCACCCGAACGCCCTGGGCGAACATCGCGTCGGAGACGATGGGCTTGACGCTTCCGGCCGCATGGGCGACATACCTGAGCCTCGGCAGCCTGGCCATGACCTCGGCGGTCAGCTGAGGGGTTCCCCAAGAGGTGACGATGACGTCCGCGTCTGCGGCCAGCTCCGTCAGGCGTTCTGGCGTCGGCTCCTCCGCCTCGTCGTTGACGGTCAGCTTGCCGAGTGCGCGCAGGCGATCCAGTGCGTGCGGAGTGAACAGGCGACGGGTGTTCCCGGTGCCGCATACCACGGCGATATTCAGTGCATCCATGGCGGATTCCTCCTCCTTTTTTCTGATTGTATCCATTATATTCGATTTCACAGGGCTTGGCTTTGAAACTTATCCGGAAAGGAGGCGGTTTTTTGCACATTCTTCGCGCATTCAATAAGCAACGGAAGATTATGCAACAATGGATAAATTTTGTGCAAATACATTTTACAAAGCGAGTGGTATATTAAATATAGAGATGCAGTAAACGATTACTATTTCAGAAAGGCGGCGAGCACATGCAAACGTCCACAAAGAAGAAGCGCGGCTTCCGTTCCGACCACTGGCGCAGCCTGGGCTTCATCTGGGTGGTGCTGATACCGATCCTGATTCAGTACACCGTAACGACCATGCTTCCGATGGCGATGAGCTTTGTGCTCACCTTTACGGACTGGGGCCTGGTGGGCGCGAAGCACTTTATCGGGCTGGAGAACTGGCGGCGGCTGTTCAGCGATCCCGAGGTATGGAATTCGCTGAAGGTCACGATCATCTATGCGCTCTATGTGGTCATCCCGGTGGTCGTGCTGGGCCTGGTGCTGGCGCTGATCATCAATCAGCGGCGGCGGTTCGTCGGCTTCTATAAGGCGACCTATTTCTTCCCGGTCATCACGTCCAGCATCGTTCTGGCCAGCATATGGAAGTGGCTGTTCGTCGCGACGGATACGGGCGTCATCAACCAGCTCATCGGCTTCTTCGGCATTCCGCCGCAGTTCTTCTTCGGCCAGGATCTGGCGCTGTTCACGGTGGCGCTGCTGGGCATCTTCCAGAGCCTGGGCACCTCGATGGTCTATTTCTACGCGGGCCTGAAGGGGATTCCCACCGAGCTGATCGAGGCTGCAAGGGTGGACGGCGCGACCGGCGCGCAGAGCTTCTTCCGGGTGACGGTGCCGCTGCTGAAGCCCACCTTCGCCTATGTGCTGATCATCATGACCAGCGGCGCGCTGAAGGTGTACGATTCCATCTACATGATGTTCAACCAGACGGGCGGCCCCATGAACGCGGCCAACACGCTGGTGATGCACACATGGCGCACGAGCTTCACGATGATGCAGATGGGATATGGCAGCACGATCGCCTATGTGCTGTTCTTCCTGATTCTGATCATCAGCATCATCCAGTTTGCCGTGACCAGCAAGGACAATACGAGGTGAGGGAGGGAATCGCATGAAAGCGCGCAAAAACGCGGCGGCGGCGCTGTACTACATCGGGGCAAGCCTTCTGGCGGCGGTGTTTCTGCTTCCCTTTCTGATCATGGTGTTCGGCTCCTTTGACGGCGAGCAGAAGTACGCCATTACGCTGACCAACTGGATTCCGAAGGTGTGGTCCATGCGAACCTATGGAAACGTACTCTCCATCGGCAACGACATGCTGCGCTGGATTCTGAATTCGATGATCACCTCGGTCATTCCCACGCTGTGCGCCGTATTCATCTGTCCGCTGCTGGGATACATCTTTGCCAAGAAGCGCTTCCGGGGCAAGAACGTCGTCTTCTGGTATTTCATGGTCGCCATCATGGTTCCCTCGCAGGCGACCATCGTATCCAACTATCTGGTGTACAACTGGCTGGGCTGGATCAACACCTACTGGGTGTTCCTGATTCCCGGCATGTGGACCGTGGTCTACATGTTCATGATGCGCAATTACATCATGTCGCTGCCGGACGCGCTGCTGGAGGCGGCGAGGATCGACGGCGCGGGTGAATGGCGCACCTTCCTGCAGATCGTCATGCCGCTGTGCAAGACGGCGCTGAGCACCGTGGCCCTGTTCACCTTCATGAACAGCTGGAACAGCTTTATGGGGCCGCTGGTCATGACCACCAGCAGCGACATGTACACGCTGGTCGTGGGCCTGGCCACGCTGAACTCCAAAACGGGTTCCTTCAACATGCAGATGACCGCCAGCGTCATCACCGTTCTGCCCATTTTCATCGTCTATCTCTTCCTGCAGCGATATTTCATCGAAGGCATCGTCACTGGCAGCGTGAAGGGTTAGACCGCTTCCTCCGGTTCAGATCCGGCATTGCCGGGTTTTATGAAACAGAACAAAATGAAAGGAGATCACCCCATGAAGAAATTCCTGACCCTGCTGCTTGCAGCGCTTATGCTGCTGAGCCTGGTTCCCTTCGCCCTCGCGGAGGAAACCACCGAACTGACGATGTGGACCTTCCCCTTCAGCACCGACGAAAACGCCGCCCAGGAGCGCGAGATGTACGATACCATGATCGCGGAATTCGAGGCGGAGAACCCCGGAATCACCGTGACCGTCGAGATCATTCCCTGGAGCAACCGCGAGACCAAGATGCTGACGGCCATCGCCGCCAATGCCGGCCCGGACGTCATGTATCTGAATTCCGATATCCTGAAGCTTTTCCAGGCGTACGGCATCCTGGCGCCCATCACCGACTACGTTTCCGAGGAGACGCTGGGCGAGTATGAGCAGAGCCTGCTGGAGGGCTCCGTCATTCTGAACGGCGAGGTGTACGGCCTGCCCTGCCTGATCGACCTCGGCACGCCCTGCTACAATCTGGATCTGCTGGCCGAGATCGGCATGACCGAGGAAACGCTGCCCACGACCTGGGATGAGTACGATGCGATGCTGGCAGCCCTGAAGGAAAAGGGCATCACCGGCGTGTACTTCAACTACTCCCTGGGCCTGATTTCCAGCGGCGCGTACTCCATGTTCTTCTCTGAGGGCTGCGACGTGGTGACCGACGACGGCGAGGTTGTGATCGACAACGAAGCCGGCCGCAAGTGCATTGAGCGCATGGTTTCCTGGTATCAGAACGGATATTCGCCCGTCGATTCCCTGTCCGTGGCGGATCAGGACGCCACGTTCATCTCCGGCCAGGCCGCCAGCTGCATCTCCTCTGCCGGCGCGGGCTTCTACACCCGCATCGCGCCCACGCTGGACTTCAACTGGGCGCCCGGCCCCATCCTGAAGGGCGACGGCGGACAGTACGGCATTTCCACCGTGGCGGCTGTGGGCGTCTCCAACAACTGCAAGAATGTGGAAGCCGCTGCCAAGTGGTGCGAGTTCTTTGTGCAGAATGATCGCAACGCTGCGTTCAATGACTTCGGCGGCTACATCTCCCCCAAGACCGGCGCAACCACCGGCAAGGAGGGCAAGGCCTATGACATCATTCTGAACTCCCTGGGCGCCGTCAAGGGCGATCCGAACCACGCCGTTTCCCGTACCCTCAGCAACGCCTGGACGGCCAACTTCCAGTCCATGGTTTCCGGCGCTGTGGATATTGATACCGGCATTGCCACCATCAAAACGGCGATGGAGGGCCTGGTCGACACCGTGGAGGCACTGACCAACAACTAATTCAAACGGATCAAGGGCGGGGTCGGTTGCTCGGCCCCGCCTTTTCCAGGACAAGGGAGAATAGAAGGGAGCCTGTTCATCGTGAAGAATCGGAAACAAGCGCGCATCGGCGTGATCGGAGCGGGCGGCATTGCCAACGGCGTTCATCTGCCCAGCCTGAAGGAACTGGAGGAGGCCGAGCTAGCGGCCATTTGCGATCTTCGAATGGAAAAGGCGGAAGCTGCCGCGAAGAAATTCGGCGGCGCTGAGACGCATGTCTATTGGAATATGTACGAGATGCTGGAGAAGGAACAGCTGGACGGCGTGCTGGTACTGGTTGAGCCCGATCGCCTGTTCCGCGCCGCCAAGGACGTCATGATGGCCGGCATTCCCGTTCTGATGGAGAAGCCTGCGGGCATCTCCTTCCATCAGGCCGATTCCCTGGCCCGCATTTCGGCGGAGCAGGGCGTGATGTGCGCGGTGGCCATGAACCGTCGTCACGCGCCCGTGGTGCAGAAGGTGCTCAGGCACATGCGCGAAATCACGACCATCACGCAGGTGGACGGCGTCTTCATGAAGAACACCGATCTGGGCCACGAGTGGGACTACGCTTCCGCCTTTGCAACCGACGGCATCCATGCGCTGGATCTGGTTCGATACATGGCGGGCTCGGAGGTGAAGGACTGCGCCACAGCCATCGGCCGGTTCTCCGGATGCTCCAAGGATAACGCCTGGGCCAGCATCATGCGGTTTGAAAACGGCGTGCTCGGCACGCTTCGATCCAACTATCAGACCGGGGCGCGGGTGCATACCTTTGAGATTCATGGCCCCGGCGCCAGCGCGTTTATCAACCTGGGGTTCGGCGAGGCGGATGCTTCCGCGACGATTCTCTACAACGAGGGCGGCTCGATGTACTCCATGGCCTCCGGCGGCGTGGGTGGAGTCAAGCGCGAGGAGATCGACGGCAAGGCGCTGGCCGGTTCCAGCGAGTATCACGCCTACTATGGATACAAGCAGGAGGACGCGGATTTCATCCACGCCGTGCTCAACCGGACCGAGCCCCTGTGCACCATTGCCGACGCAGCGGAATCCATGAAGCTCGCGGAGCGGCTGATGCGCGAGACCATCTGAAGGAGCGCTGCGCCCGGACAGGAAACTGCGCGCCGATTCGACGGCGAAGCGCCGCGCTCTGGATTGAAGCGGCGCGGCTGCGAACCGGCGCGCGTCCCGGAACGCCCGCGGCAGCGGGCACGGAGGAAGAATTATGGCGAGAAATGTTCGCATCGGCGCCCTTGGCCCTGCGCCGTTCATCGTGGAAAAGGGTCTGGCATGGGATCAGATTGCGCGCAGAGCCATTGCGCACTGGGACGAATGGATCGATAAGCTGCTGCCGGAGGAGCCGGATCTGATCGTGCTTCACGAGGCCTGCGACCGGCCGGCAAATCTGACGAGCGGGGAGAAGAAGGCGTACTATTTCGAACGGGGCCTGACGGTGCTCGAGCACATGCAGTCCGTTGCCCGGCGAGAGGGCGTGAATATTGCCTATTCCTCCGAGCATCCCGCAGAGGACGGCCGGCTGCGCAATCGCACCAGCTTTATCGGCCGGGATGGCGAGATCCGCGGCCATTACGACAAAAACCACCTGGTTCGCGAGGAGAACACGGAGCACGGCATCGTATTCGGCGAGGATGCGCCGGTGGTGAACATGGATTTCGGAACCGTCGCCGGGGTGACCTGCTTTGACCTGAACTTCGACGAGCTGCGGATGAAGTACGAGCGGTCCCGGCCGGAGCTGCTGGTGTTCTGCTCCATGTATCACGGGGGCTTTGTGCAGCAGCAGTGGGCCTATGCCTGCCGGAGCTGGTTTGTGGGCGCGGTGTGCAATCTTCCCTGCTCGGTCATCAGTCCGGTCGGGGAGGTCGTGGCCCGGTCCACCAATTACTATCCCTATGTGGCGCACACGATCAATCTCGACTATGCCGTGGTGCATCTCGACTACAACTGGGACAGGCTGGACGCCCTTCGAAGGAAATATCGCCGGGGCGTACAGGTGCACGATCCGGGCCTGCTGGGTTCCGTGCTGATCACCAGCGAATGCGATGTTCCGGCGGCGGAAATGGTGAAGGAATTCGGCATTGAGCTGTTGGACGACTACATGGCGCGTGCGCTGCGCCATCGCCATGAAGCGCTGGGGATGGAGGAATGAGCATGCTGAAAATCGCCGGGGCGCGATGCGGGTTTGAGGCCGAGCCGCTGAGCGCGCCCTTCGGATTCAAGGGGAAGCACATAGACGTGCTCTGGCAGAGCGCCGTCGTTCTGCAGGACGGCGACGGCAATGTGGGCTGCGCACCGGGCGTTCAGAGCATCGTATGGTCGGATGCGGCGGTCATGGAGGCGCTCGGCCAGCAGGGCGGCAACGAAGCGATGTTCAGCATTACCCGCCGCGCTGTGGAGATGGTTCGGGGGCAGTCGTTCTCCGATCCCATTCAGATGGTGCACAGCCTGCTGGAGCCTCTGTGCCGCTATGCGGCCCAAATCACCGGGCTGAAGGAGATTCGCCCTACCTTCGTGCTCAACGCGCTGGTGCCTCTGGACCTGGCGGCATGGCAGCTCTATGCCCATGCCGACGGAATCGCGGATTTCGACGGGCTGATTCCCGAGTCCTGCCGGCCGGCGCTGTCCGCACGTCACAGACAGCTCGCCTGTATCCCGCTGATCTCCTACAATGTGGATATCGATGCTGCGTCCGGCCTGGCGCAGCAGGGGAACTTCCTGCTGAAGATCAAGCTGGGCAGCGATCCGGACGGGGACGGGGACCGGGAGAAGATGCTCCAATGGGACATGCAGCGGGTTTCACAGCTCCATGCGGCGCTGAAGGACGGTCGGACGCCCTTCACCGACAATGGGCGGCTGGCCTACTACTTCGACGCCAATGGACGATATGATTCCCGCGACCGGCTGATGCGCTTGGTGGATCATCTGGATCGCATCGGCGCGCTGGAGCAGACCGTTCTGCTGGAGGAGCCGTTCCCGGAAAACAGCGGCGTCGATGTGCGCGGCATTCCCGTGCGCATCGCAGCGGATGAGAGCGCTCATGGCGTCGGGGACGCCCGGTCGCTCATCGAGCTGGGATATGGCGCGATGGCGCTGAAGCCCATTGCAAAGACCCTGTCCGTGAGTCTGGAGGTGGCGAAGTGTGCGCACGAGGCAGGCGTGCCCTGCTTCTGTGCGGATCTCACCGTCAATCCGCTGATGGTGGACTGGAACAAGAATGTCGCCGCGCGGCTGCCCGCGATTCCCGGACTGAAGGTGGGAGCGCTGGAGTCCAACGGCCCGCAGAATTATCCGGACTGGGCGCGGCTGCGCAGCTATCATCCCATTCCGGAGGGCCCCTGGGTGGACGCCCGGAACGGGCAGTTTTTCCTGGACAATGATTTTTACCGGCGCTCCGGCGGCGTGCTGATGGACAGCGCGCATTATCTGGCCGTGGCCTGCGGAGAACCGGTTTGAAGAGAGGAAGGAAATTATGATTCGTATCGGCGTGATCAACATCGACGTCTCTCATCCGCTGGCGTTTTCCCAGATTCTGATGCAGGGGAACCGCGCCCGCTATGTAGCGGTGTACAACGATGGCTTTCGCTCGGACGAGGAGGTGGACGCCTTTATCCGCAAGCGCGGACTGGAGTGCCGCTGCGCCACCGTGGAGGAGCTGGCGGAAAAGGTGGACGTGGGCTTCATACAGGGCTGCAACTGGGACAGGCATCTCGATTATGCGGAGCCCTTCCTGAAGCTGGGCAAGCCGGTGTTCATCGACAAGCCCATGGTGGGCTGCATGAAGGACATCCGCAGGCTGGAGGCGCTGATGTCCCGGGGCCTGAAGGTTCTGGGAAGCTCCTCGCTGCGCTACGCGAATGAAATTGCAGACTTTCTCGCCATTCCCGAGGAGGAACGCGGACGGGTGCTCAATATCATGGGCACCTGCGGCGTGGATGAATTCAACTATGGCATTCACGTGGTGGAATCCATAGGCGCAATGGTGCAGAAGCCCGTCAGCGTGCGCTTTGACGGTGCTGGCGAGGTGGACGGCCGAAGGGCCGAGAGCTATACGGTGCAGTTTGAAGGCGGCGAGACGGCCACCTACCTCACCGTCACGGGCGTCTGGCTGCCCTGCAACTTCCTTGTAACCACGACAAAGGGCGTGTATAATATCAATGTGGATGCGGGAAAGGTCTACAAGGCCATGCTGGATCGCGTTTGCGACCAGCTCGAGACCGGCAAGCGCGCATTGAGTCCCGTCTCGGACATCTTGGATTCCATCAAGATCATGCTCGCAGGCCGACTGTCCCGGGAAAAGGGCGGCGAACCCGTACGCATCGATGAAATCCCCGAGGACGACCCCGGCTTTGACGGCGATGCATTCGAGCGCGGCTACGGCGCGGCTGCGGCGCCGATCTATCTCAACGAGCCGGAAGGCTGACGGAGGAGCGGATATGTTCAAAACCGGCATCATAACCGACGAAGTCTCCCAGAATCTGGATGACGCCATTCGGGTGGCGAAGGACTATCATCTCGATGCGTTGGAAATCCGGTCGGTCGGCGAGAAAAACCCGTTTCAAATGGGCGAGGCGGACTATCGCGCCATCCATGAGCAGGCGTGTGGCGCAGGTCTGGAGATTTGCTGTGTGGGCAGTCCCTTCTTCAAATGCAGCTGTTCCGACGAGCGCGCGGTGGCCGGACATATGGAAGGACTGCGCAGAGCCATTGGCGGCGCGCACATTCTGGGAGCGAGGCTGATCCGGGGGTTCAACTTCTGGCGAGACGACGGCCTGTCAGAGGCGCAGATTGCCGACCGGTTCGCGCCCGTGCTGAAGCTCCTCGAGGAAGAGGACATGACGATGGTGCTGGAATCCGAGCCCTCCGTCAATGCGGGCAATATGGCGAAGCTGGCGGCATTCCTGAAGGGCGTGAACCATCCCCGGCTTCGGGCGCTGTATGATCCCGGCAATGAGATCTGTGATCCCGATGCGCCGCCGCCTCACGCGCAGGGCTACGAGGCCCTCCGGCCATGGCTGGCACATGTGCATGTGAAGGACATGATCCGCACGGCGGACGGATACGATCCGGCCTGCATCGGCGAGGGCCAGGTGGATTTCGCTGCAGTCTTCGGCGCGCTGCGCCGGGATGGATACGACGGCTATGCGGTGCTTGAAACGCACTGGAGGATTCGGCAGCGCATGGACGAGGCGCTGATGACCCGCCCGCAGGGCAGCGGCTTTTCCCTGGGCGGAGAGGCGGCCAGCCGGGCATGTCTGGAAGTGCTTCGCAGGAAATACGGATTTGGAGCGTGAATGATATGAAACCGATCGGCTTCGGCATTGTGGGCTGCGGAATGATTTCCCGGTTCCACGCAGACGCGATCGCCGCGATGGCGGACGCGCGACTGGCGGGCGTATTCGACCCTGTGCCCGAATCCATGAAACGGGCCGCGCAGCGATACGGCGTGACGGGATTTTGCACCTTGGAGGAGCTGCTCGCCTGCGACGAGGTGGACGCAGTGTGCGTGTGCACGCCCAACGGCCTGCACGCGGCGATTGCGCTGCAGGCGCTTCGCGCAGGCAAGCATGTGGTCATTGAAAAGCCCATGGCACTGACCCTCGCCGACGCGGATGCGATCATTGAGGCCGCAGATGCGGCCGACCGCCGCGTCTGCGTCATCTCGCAGCTGAGGTTTTCCCCCGCTGTGCAGGCGGTCAGGAGGGCGATCGGAGAGGGAAGGTTTGGGAAAATCGTGTCCGCCAGTCTCTCCATGAAGTACTGGCGGGAGGAGAGCTATTTCACCGCCTCCGGCTGGCGCGGCACCTGGAGGATGGACGGCGGCGGCGCGCTGATGAATCAGGGCATTCACGGCGTGGATCTGCTGCAGTATCTGGCCGGGCCGGTACACCGTCTAACCGCCCTGTGCAAGACGCAGACCCGTCCGGTGGAGGTGGAGGATTCCGCCGTGGCGGTGCTGGAATTCGCCAGCGGCGCCGTCGGCACGCTGGAGGGTTCCACCACCTGCTGTCCCGGCTATCCCCGTCGATTGGAGATCTGCGGCGACCGCGGCAGCGTCGTGCTTCAGGAGGAGGACATTCTCAGCTGGGATCTGCCCGGCGAAAGGCCCGAGCTGCTCCGGCATGACAGCGGCGCGGCGTCGGATCCCTCGGCGATCAGCAGCGCAGGGCACCTCAGACAGCTGGAGAACATGGTGAAGGCCATCCGGGGCGAGGAAGCGCTGCTGGTTGACGCGCGGGAGGGGCGCAAGCCTGTGGAGATCATCCTGTCGGTATATGAATCCTCGCAAAAGGGCGTTTCGGTGACGCTGAACCAGAGAGGTGAAGGCTGATGCCCCGGTTTGACATGTCGGTGGAGGAGCTGAGAGGCTACCGGGGCAGCGCGATCCTTCCGGGGGATTTCGACGCCTATTGGGCGCGGGGCATCGCGGAAATGGAGGCATTGGGCGACGGATGCACGCTCGTGCCTGCGGATATCCGCGCGCCGGGCGCGGAATGCTTCGACCTGTGGTTTGAGGGCGTGGGCGGCGCGCGGGTTCATGCGAAATATCTGCGCCCGGCCCATCGCGCGGCAAAATGCCCCGCTGTAATTCTGTTTCACGGCTATCATCGGAACTGCGGCAGCTGGGCCTCGCTGATGAGCTATGTGGGCGCCGGCTTCTGCGTGCTGGCGCTGGACTGCCGCGGTCAGGCCGGTCTTTCCCGGGACGCGGGCAGTGTGGAGGGGATGACCATTCGCGGACACGTCATTCGCGGCGCGATGGATCCCGATCCTGAGAAGCTGCTGATGCGCTCCATCTATCTGGACTGCGCGCAGCTGGCGCGCATTGCCATGGGGCTGCCGGAGGTGGATGCGGAGCGCGTGGCCGCCCAGGGCGCGTCCCAGGGCGGCGGACTTGCGCTGGCCTGCGCTGCGCTGACGCCGCGGCTCAACCGCGCGGCGGCGCTGATGCCGTTTCTGTGCGATTTCCGCAGAAACTGGGAAATCGGAAATCCGGACGGCGCAATCTATGAGCTGATGTACTATTTCAGGTTCATTGATCCGCGGCACCGGAACGAGAACGCCTTCTACGAGCGGCTGGGCTACATCGATATCGTGAATCTGTCGCCCCGCATCCGCGCGAAGACGCTGCTGCTCACCGGGCTGATGGATCGCGAATGTCCGCCGTCCACGCAGTTCGCGGCCTACAACGCCATTACCGCGCCCAAGCGCTGTGAGCTGTGGCCGGATTACGGCCACGAGGTTTGCCCGGACATGGAGGATACGGCGATGCGTTTCCTGTTGGAGATGTGGGAAGGCGGCGATTCAGGATGCGATTGAAGATTGTCAACAGCCGTGTGTATGATCCGGATCCCGTGGGAGAGAAGGCGATCCTGATCGAGGACGGAAGGATTCTGGACGTTGCGGATCACGACGGCGGTTTCAGCGGGTGCCGCGTGCTGGATGCGTCCGGGCTGAGGGCCGTTCCCGGGTTTATCGACATCCACGTGCATGGCGGCGGCGGGCGATGCTGCATGGAGGGCACGGCGCAGAGCGTGGTGGCCATGGCCAATGCCCACGCGCAGTATGGAACGACGACGATTCTGCCCACGACCTGGACCGCACCGCTGGAGGAGATCGGCCGCGCCATTGATGCGGTGCGCGAGGCGACGGCGCTTCCCTGTGACGCCACCATCGCAGGCGTATTCCTGGAGGGCCCCTTTCTCGCGCCGGAACAGGCTGGCGCGCAGGCGCCGGGCGTGCTGAAGACGCCGGAGGAGGCGGATTGGCGGAGTCTGATTGATCGCTGGAGCGGTATTCGGATGGTCGGCGCTGCGCCGGAACTTCCGGGTGCGCGGGCACTGGGCGACGCGCTGGCCAGACGGGGAATCGTGGGCTCAATCGCCCACTCTCAGGCCTATGAGGAGGATCTGCGCGCGGCCGTGGAGCACGGCTTCAGCGATGTGACGCATCTGTACTCCTGCTGCTCTACGTTTGTGCGCAGGGGCGGCTTCCGGGTGCCCGGCGTTGTGGAATGCGCGCTGGCGTGGGACAGCCTGACGGCCCAGCTCATCGCCGACGGCAGGCATCTGCCGGATACGATGCTCAGACTGGTCTGGAAGGCCAAGGGCACGGAGCTGCTGACGCTGGTCACGGACGGGCTGGATTTTTCCGCTTCCGAGCTGGAGGAGGGCAGCACGTATACGCAGTGCAACGGCATGGATGTAGTCTATGAGGACGGCGTGATGAAGCTGATGTCCCGCGAGGCCTTTGCAGGCAGCGTCGCCACGACGGACCGGCTGCTGCGGGTTGCTGCCGGCGCGGGGATCCCGTGGACGGAGGCCCTCAGAATGCTGACGGTCAACCCTGCCGGACGGATCGGCATGGCGGACAAAAAGGGACGGCTCCGGCCCGGCTATGATGCGGACGTCGTGCTGCTGGACGAACGGCTGCGCGTGGCGGGCGTCGTCTCCGGAGGCAGGATCATTCGATGGGAAAGGAACGGATAAAATGGAAATGAAACGCTTCAGGCTTCAGACAGTCATTTATGACAATCGCGAAGAGATGGGCCGGGCCGCTGCGGAAGCCGTTGTCCGGGCCGTGCGGAAGCGGTTGGAGACCCAGGACACGGTGCGCATGATCTTTGCGGCTGCGCCTTCCCAGAACGAGTTCCTGAAGAGCTTCGTTCAGGATTCCCGGGTGGATTTCAGCCGCATCGAGGCCTTTCACATGGATGAATACGTGGGCCTTGCGGCGGACGCGGTTCAGGGCTTCGGGAATTTTCTGCGCGACCGGCTGTTCGGGCTCGCGCCCTTCCGGGCGGTGCACTACATCGACGGCAATGCTGCGGATGTGCATGCAGAGTGCAGACGGTATGCCGCGCTGCTGGCGGCTGCGCCCATCGATATTGTGTGCATGGGCATCGGCGAGAACGGCCATATCGCGTTTAACGATCCCCACGCGGCGGATTTCCGGGATCCCGAGGCGGTGAAGCCCGTGGAGTTGGACGAGGTATGCCGCATGCAGCAGGTGCATGACGGCTGCTTTGCGAGTCTGGATGACGTGCCGAAGACGGCGATCACATTGACCGTGCCCCGGCTGATGGATGCGGCGCAGCATTTCTGCATCGTACCCGCGGCCTCCAAGCGCGCAGCGGTTCGCGAGGCGCTCTGCGGCGCGGTGGACAGCGGATGTCCGGCGTCGGCGCTGCGCCTTTGTTCCGACGCTCAGCTGTTCCTGGATGCGGACAGCGCGTCTCTGCTCTGAGCGGCGGCAGGGTCTGAACTTCGTGCACCCGTGTTGCAGCGATGGTGGAATTTATGTTAGAATACGGATGGACGTACGGCGCCATCCGTATCTGTCATGAAAGCGAGGTCAGAGATGAGAGTTCATACATTGTGGGTCGCGGATCACGTGGCTTTTTCCACCGTTGTGCATGTGCACGATTATTATCAGATCCTGTATTGTCAGAAGGCCGGGGGAACCGTGGAGATTGATGGGGTCGTCTATGAGGCCGAGCCGGGCACGATGTACTTCATGCGTCCCATGCAGCCCCACGGGATGCGCCGCGGCAACAATATGCGCGCGATAGAGATCAAGTTTCTGGCCGAGGATGCAGAGACGGCGGAGCAGCTGGCCCATCTGCCCAGCGTGGTGCCTCTGCCGGACGACCATTCCTTCCGGCGATGTATCAAGGAGGTTGCCAACGAGGGGCTGAGCCACGCGCTGTTCTGCAATGAAACCACCAATGCGGCGCTGCAGCTGCTGCTGTGCCGGCTGCTGCGCAAGTACGTTCATGACGACGGAGAGGCGCTGCTGACGCTGAATTTCGACTTCACGCCGGACAATACGACTGCGGCCAGCCGCAACAGCGATGTGGAGTTCATCCGCCTGGTGGACTATATGGAGCGGCATCTGGCGGACAAAATCACGCTGGAGACGCTGGCCAGTCTGATCCATTTCAACGAGTCCTATCTCATCGAGCGGTTCAAGGATGCCATGGGCGTGCCGCCGATGAAGTATCTGAATGAAATGCGCATGGAGCGGGCGAAGGAACTGCTGGTAACGACGGAAAAGAGCATCACGGACATCGCGCGCGAAACGGGTTTTCAGAGCATCCACTATTTCTGCCGGACATTCAGAAAAAAGGAGAACATGACGCCCCAGGCCTATCGAAGCCGGTATGCGGAGGTCGTCGCGGCGGATCAGCTCGTCTGAGGGGAGAATGGAATGAGAAAGAACGTCACAATCTACGATGTGGCCGCGCACAGCGGCGTGTCGGTTGCGTCGGTCTCGCGCGTGCTGGCCAAGGCGAAGTATCCTGTCAGCGAGGCGACACGGCAGAAGGTGCTCAATTCCGCCCGCGAGCTCAACTATATGGTCAATGACACGGGAAAAATGCTCAAAAAACAGAGTACCCGGGAAATCGGCGTGATTGTTCCCAATGTTTCCAACCCGTGCTATGCCGCGCTCGTGGAGGGAATGCAGGCGGTTGCGATTCGCAATGACTATCACACGCTGCTGTACAGCTCCTGCCGCGACAGCGAAATTGAGCGAAGCAATATCCGAATGATGATGAAAAAGCGGGTGGACGGAATCCTGCTGGTGAGCATAGGCGGCAAGAGCGATCTCCTGGAACAGGCCCGGCTGCTGGGCTGCCGGATCATCACCGTGGAACAGGTGATCGATGATCAGCAGCTTCATGTGGGCTACGACTATGCGCTGGCCGGCGCGCTGGCCACCCGGCATCTCATGGAGCACGGCCATCGGGATATCGCGTTTCTCGGCGCACAGCTGGATCGGCCCAGCCGGATCCAGATGCTCAGCGGATATCGCCGGGTGCTGGCGGAGGCCGGACTGGCGGAAAGAGCGGAATGCGTATGGCTGGCTGACGTCGAGGCGGAGCAGGGAACCGTTTTTGAAATCGAAAACGGGCGCGCCGCGGCGCGGCACATGCTCGGTCTGAAGCGCCGCCCGACCGCCTGCGTCTGTCTGAACGATATGATTGCGCTGGGCGCGATGGAGACCTTTTCCAATGCCGGACTCAGGATTCCCCGGGACATATCGATCGTCGGATTCGACAATGTTTCCTACAGCGGTCTTTCCGCGCCCAAGCTGACGACCATTGACCAGCACGCGGCGCGCATGGGGGAACTGGCGATGCAGATGATGATCGAACGGATCGTTCACCCGGACATTCCGCAAACCAGCGTCGAGCTTGCGCCGGAACTGATTTGCCGCGAATCCGTCGCGGATGCGCCCTGCGGCGATGGGCGCGCCTGACGGCTGTTCGGCCTGCGGCGCAGACTGGAGCGAACCGCCGCATGGGAGAGCGCCGGAAGGCTCTGTCCGGCGCGATGTATCGGCCTGAAGTGGAAGGATTCGGGACGACCGAAGGGTTGCGTCAAAAGCCAGCTGTGAACGGGGAAGGAGATTTCCCCGCGCACGGCTGGCTTTTGCTTGGAAACGCGCGCACGTCCTTCGAATGCCGCTTGTCTTCTGCAGGCATCGAATCTGCATCTTGGCAATCGGAAGAAAAGCGCTATAATGAACAATGTTCATCTTGGAGGGATTGATTTTGAACGCAAGCATCACGTCCAGGGAAGCCATCATGCAGGTCTGCAGGCGCATTGCGGCGGACGAGGGGATGAAGGCGCTGAATATGCGGCGGGTTGCCGGTGAATGTCACGTTGCGCTGGGAACCCTGTACAACTATTATGCGGACAAGGATTCGCTGGTTCTGGCCACGGTGGAGAGCATCTGGAAGGATATTTTTCATTCGGAGCATGAGAATCAGGCGAAGGGCTCCTTTCCGGACTATGTGGCGGATCTGTATGCGTGCATCCAGCGGGGAGCGCGGGCGTATCCGGGGTTCTTGACGGGACATTCCATCGCCATCGCCAGCGCCAGAAGAGGAGAGGCCAGGGATGTGATGGATCATACGCTTTCGCAGATCAGGGCCGGGATGCTGTCGGCGCTGCGGAACGATCCGTCCGTTCGGGAGAGCGCCTTCTCGCCGGAGCTTTCCGAAGAGGCGTTTGCGGGCTTTGTGCTGGACAACCTGCTGCTCCTGCTGATGCGGGGACAGCCGGACTGCACCATGCTGCTGGAGATCATCCGCAGAGCGATCGGCGGGCAGGGAGATTTGAACCATATCATCAGGGGGGAATGAAACCATGCAGGCAATTTTTGAGACGCTGTTCGACATTGTATATCTGACCACGGTCATTGTTCTTGGAATCCGGATGATCCGCGGCAGCGGGGGACGGAAGCAGTACCTGCTGTTCGGCGTCATGGCGGTGACGCTGGGCTGCGGGGACGCCTTTCATCTGGTTCCCCGCGCCGTGGCGCTGTGCACCACGGGATTGGATCACTATACAGCGGCGCTGGGGATTGGCAAGCTGATCACCTCGGTCACCATGACGGCGTTCTATGTTTTGCTTTATTATGTGTGGCGCGCCCGGTATGGGGCTGCCGCGCGGAGGGGGCTGTCCATCGCCGTATGGGCGCTGGCTCTGGCGCGCATTGCGCTGTGCCTGATGCCGCAGAACGCGTGGACCAGCGCGACGCCGCCGCTCTCCTGGGGCGTCTATCGCAACATTCCCTTCGCCTTCCTCGGCGCGCTGATCGTCGTGCTGTTTTTTCGGAGCGCCGGAGAGAAGCAGGATGCGCCCTTCCGGCATCTGTGGCTCACGGTGGTGCTGAGCTTTGCCTGCTATATCCCCGTGGTGCTGTTTGCTGATGCGGCGCCCGCCGTGGGAATGCTCATGATTCCCAAGACCTGCGCCTATGTCTGGACGGTGCTGATTGGATACAATGCGATGAAGAAGGAGGACCGGCAATGAAAAAGTATCTGAACATTTCTCTGGTTTATGCGATTGCGGCGATGGTCGGCGGCGTGTTTTATCGGGAATTCACGAAATTCAATCATTACAGCGGCGTCACTGTGCTGGGAAAGGTACATCACCACCTGTTCCTGCTGGGAATGCTGGTCTTCATGGTGATTGCGCTGTACGCTGCGCACAATGATCCTGGGAAGCTCAGGACGTTCCGCGCATTTCTCTGGAGCTACGACATGGGCGTTGCGCTGACTGTGGCGATGATGGTGGTTCGCGGCGTTTTTCAGGTGCTGGGAACACCCCTGTCCGCGGCGGCCAGCGCGTCCATCTCCGGCATTGCGGGCATCGGCCATTGTCTGACCGGCGTCGGAATCATTTTGCTGCTGATATCCCTGAAAAAGCTGGCGAGGAACTGAAACGGGACGGACAGGCCGGAGGACTGTGCGGGCGGCAGACCGTGATCGGATGACTTGCGCCTCCGTTTGCCGATCAAACGGAGGCGCTGCATGGAATGGGAATCCTCATCGGCCGGAACGCGATGGCTGCAGATATTCGCCGAAGGTCATCTGGTATTCGGTCAGGCTTGCGCTCTCTTTGCAGGGCGCAAATCCGCGATTGGGCGGTTTCCGGCGCTGCTGAGAGCGGAACGCCGACCGTTCGGGTTGACAAGCCGGGAGCGCTGAGTATAATGAAAAACAGAATCAGGAAACGTGGGAGAGAAAGCAACATGCTGAAGCGGAAGATTGCTGCTGTTTGCTGTCTGGCGCTGATTGCGGTTTCCGGGATGGCGGGCGCGGCGCAGGCTACCTGAGCATGCCTGGTGATTGAAATGACGAACAATTCAGAGATGACTAAATCGGGAGAGGGTATTGCGTACTATCATCTTCCCGGCCTGTTTGAGTTCTATGATCTGTACCGTATGTTTCTGCCGCTGTTTTATGAGCACAGAGCGTATTTCTACGATTGGTGTGAGATCGGCTCGATCTATGGCGCTCCGGCGGACTGCATTTGGGGCGGAGGCCGCGTCGGAAGCGGCGCCTGCGATCCGCGGGCGGCTCTGGCTCTGACGCGGGCCTACGGGATCTCGGCCCGGCTGACGTTCAGCAATTCCCTGCTGCGGGAGGAGCATCTCGCAGACAGAAGGTGCAATGCGCTTTGCAGGATGTTTGAGGAAAGCGGCGGCCCCCGGAACGGCGTGATCATCCACTCGGAGCTCCTGCTGGATCACCTGAAGCGCAGGTACCCGGGGCTTTATCTCGTTTCCTCCACCACCAAGGTGCTGACGGAATTCCAGCAATTGGAGCGCGAACTGGCGCGGGAGGAATTTCAGGTTGTCGTGCCGGACTTCCGGCTGAACAAGGCGTTTGCCGAGCTGAACGCGCTGCCCGGGCAACAGAAGGGCAAGGTGGAATTTCTGTGCAATGAATGCTGCTGGTTTGGCTGCAGGGACAGAAAGAGGTGCTATGAGGAGGTCAGCCGAAAGAATCTGGGCGAAGATCGCTCCGAGCATCGCTGCGCTGCGCCCGATGCCGACGGCGGTTATCGCTTTTCAAAAGCAATGACGAACCCCGGATTCATCGGCGTCGGCGATATTGTGAACACCTATCTGCCGATGGGCTTCTCCCATTTCAAGATCGAAGGCCGGGGGCTGGGCAGCGCTCTGATTCTGGAATTCCTGCTCTATTACATGACGAAGCCGGAGCATCAGCTGAAGGTCCGAGAGGAAATCTATCTGGACAATATGCTGGATCTGTTCTGAACATCGACCGGAGAGCGGGGAGTCTCCGCAGCTTTGGTTCATCTGCACAGCATGATAAAAGCGCCGTCCTGTCGGGGCGGCGCTTTGCATGTCAAAAAAGCGTCTTTGACGCTTTCCATGAAAATCCGAGGAGGGTGGACTGCGGAAATCCTTCCGGGAAATCCCGTTTGCTCAGGGGATCCGGCGGGCGATTGGGGGAAGAAGGGAGCGGAACGGGAGACTTTTGTTGCAGCGGACATTGACAAATCGCTCGTTTGTGTTCTATACTGAATCACGAAAAGCAGGGAAAACGGTGGGATTTTGCCGAGGGCGTCGGATTGGGGTTTGAACGGCAGGAAGGGGATCAACAGCGGTGGAGCAACTGAAGCAACTGGCACAGAGCTGCGAGAAGAGACGGGTACTGGATGCGGCCATGGAGGCCGGACACATCCTGCTGCAGAATGGCGCGGAGATATCCCGGGTGGAGGAGACGATGGAGCGGATTTGTCGCCACTATGGCGTGGATTCCGGCGAGTTCTTCGTGCTCAGCAACGGGATCTTCACGACCGGCGGTCATGGCTCCGATCATTCCTATGCGCGGGTACAGCACATTCCCGTTCGCGGTGCGCAGCTGGACAAGGTGGTGGCTGTCAATCAGCTGTCCCGGGAGATTGCGGACGGAAAATACGAGCACATCGAGGATGTGGAGCAGCGCCTGAGGGAGATTGACCGCATGCCGCCGGCGAAGAAATGGCTGCAGGTGCTGGCCTCCGGAGCAGGCAGCGCTTTTTTCTGCATTCTGATGGGCGGCGGCGCAGCCGACGGCCTGGCAGCCTTTGTCGCAGGCGTGCTGCTGTATATCTTTGAGCTGTACATCGGCGCGCATTTGAGCAAGATCGTCAGCAATATCAGCGGCGGCATGCTGGTGGTTCTGGTCTGCCTGGGCTGCTATCGGCTGGGGCTTGGAGGAAAGCTGAGCCCGATGATCAGCGGCGCCATCATGCCGCTGGTGCCGGGAATCGCGTTCACCAACGGCATTCGGGATATCGCCGACGGGGACTATATCTCAGGCGCGGTGCGCCTGCTGGACGCGATTCTGGTGTTTCTGTGCATTGCCATCGGCGTGGGCGTGATGTTCACGATTTATCATGGTCTGATGGGAGGCGTCATGCTGTGATCGTTGAACTGATAGCTGCGGCCTGCGGTACGATCGCCTTTGCGCTGCTGTTCGGCGTGCCGCGAAAATACTATCTCTACTGCGGCGCAATCGGCGCGGCGGGATGGCTGGCCTACGGACTGCTGGTTGGATTGACCAGCGTGGGAGCGGCGACGGCGTCCTTTTTTGCAACGGCGCTGGTCGTGCTGCTGTGCCGCTTTACGGCGGTGCTGGAGCGCTGTCCTGCGACGATCTTTGTCATTACGGGCATCTTTCCGCTGGTGCCGGGCGCGAAGATTTACTGGGCGGCCTATTATCTGGTGACGGATCAGCTCGGCGAGGCGGTGACCAGCGGCTTTTCCGCGCTGAAGATCATGATCGCCATCGTGTTGGGCATTGTGGTGATCTTTGAGCTGCCGCACCGGTTCTTCCATCTTCACTTCCGGCGCACTGCGGATGAGGCCGGGGGAGCAAAGCATTGAAACGCATCGGCATTGGGAACATGCGGAAAAAGAGCTGCGCCGTTCTTGACGGGACGCAGCTCTTTACAATTCAAACAGTGCCCCGACCGCGCAGCGGCCAGGGCAGAGGGAGAGGCTTACAGCTCCAGTCCGGCAAGGCTGATACCCGCCTCGATGACATGGTCCGGAAGCTGGGAGAACATCTGATTGATGGAATCGTGCCGGTAGTAGCGCATGATGGTTTCGGCGAACATCGGAGCAACGGACACGGTCTTGAACTTCTCCTGGCCGACGATGTTCGGATTGAACACGGTGTCGGTGGAATAGATGGTCTTGATGGGGCTGGCGTTGAGCTTCTGGACGCCGCGGGCGGAGATGATGTTGTGGCTGAGCATGGCGGTGATGTCCAGCGCGCCGCGGGCCTTCAGTCCCTCGGCCAGGTTCACCAGCGTGCCGCCGGAGATGGTGAAATCGTCCACGATCAGGCAGTTCTTGCCCTTCACATCGCCGATGATCTCCAGCACCTCCGCGTTTTCGCTGTGGTCGGTGCGGGTCTTGTCGCCGATGGCGATGGGCAGATTCAGAGAAGCCGCGAACTTGCGGGCCTGCTTGGCGTAGCCTGCGTCGGGAGAGACGACGACCATGTTCTCGGTTCCCACGCGCGAGATGACTTCCTTGAGCATCGGCTGCGCATACAGATGGTCCATCGGGCGCTTGAAGAAGCCCTGAATCTGCTGAGCATGCAGATCCATGGTCACAAAGCGGTCGGCGCCGGCGAGCTCCATGCACTCCGCGCAGACGCGGGCGCGGATGGAAACGCGGGGCTCATCCTTCTTGTCGCCCTTGCCGTAGCCAAAGTAGGGCATGACCAGCGTGACGGTGTGCGCATTGGCGCGCTTGAAGGCGTCCATCCAGAAGAGGATCTCGACGAATTCGTCGTTGGAATGCATGCCAATCGGCTGAACCAAGAATACGTCGCAGTCGCGGACAGACTCGTTGATGCGAACGAAGGTATTGCCTTCGGAGAAGGTGATCACCTCAGAAGAGCTGAGCTTCTTGCCCATGTAGGAGCACATGCGCTCGGCAAATACCTGTCCGCCGCTGCCTGCGAAGATCTTAGCACTGTTAAACATACAAAACCCCACACTCCTTTATCATTTGCCTCCGGGAAACCCATTACATCCTGATGATTGCTTCCACTTCGACCAGCGCTCCCATAGGAAGCTTGGAAACCTCCACGCAGCTGCGCGCGGGGTAGTCGGGACCAAAGTACTCGGCGTACACGGCGTTGACGTCGCCGAAGGAGCCGAGATCCTGAAGGAAGACCGTGGTCTTCAGAACATCCGCCATGGAGCTGTTCAGCTCGGAGAGGATGACCTTCATGTTTTCAAACACCTGACGGGCCTGCGCTGCAGCATCGCCTTCCGCGAGCTTGCCCGTAGCGGGCACGACGGGGATGATGCCAGAGAGATAGCAGGTGTCGCCGTGAACGACGGCAGTGGAATACGGGCCGATGGCGCGCGGGCCATTCTGGGTCAAAAAGCACTTCTTCAAGGGATTCAACTCCGTTTCTTATTGATTGGGCGTCAGCGCCGGGGAGGTGCTGGGCGCCATGGGATCAGCGGCACGGTCATGGATGCCGACATAGTAGACGGATGCGCCGGGAGAGTAGCTGTCGTTGGAGATCTGTGTGCGGGAGACCTCCTGCTTGGTCTCCCAGTCGTAGGCCACGATCCAGCCCTGGCTCTTGCAGCCGGGCTTGCCCTTGGACTCGAGGACGCTTTCGTCGGTGTAGTAGACGTGCGTGCCCTCCGTGTCCTCGATGTAGTTGATCTTTGTGGAGGGGATGTTCTCCTCCACGACCAGGGATTCCAACCGATAGAAGTAGTCGGGGCGGTGGCCGTAGACGGTCACGGTGGCAACCTTGTCGGTGACCGACGTATAGATGTAGATGGGGTACTCCGTGTTGTTGGTGAACTTCAGATCCTTCTTCGGCCAGGCGACGGCCGCGTCGAGGCTGGGATCCACGTAGGAGACGGTCATGGTGTGCTGGGAGCGCTCGGTGATGGTCATGCCGGCCATGATCACAGCGTTGTACAGCGTGGTGGACGCCTGGCAGACGCCGCCGCCCACGCCCAGCGTGGTCTTGTCTCCGGCGTATTCCGTGGCCTCCTGGAAGCCGTTGGCCGTCGTGCGCTCGCCGACGACGTCGTTGAAGCTGACGATTTCGCCGGGCATGACGGTGACGCCGTTGAAGGCGCTCAGCGCGACGCGCACGTTGGTGCGGCTCTTGCCGTTGCGGAAGGACACGTCGGTGGAAAACTGCCCGATGATCTGATAGCTGACGTCATCGGAATTGATGGCGGGGAACACGGTCTCCACCGGCAGCGCGGTGTCCACGTCGTTGGAGGTCAGCAAGCTCACGATCTGTTCGCTCAGCTGCTCGCGGTTGACCCGCAGCCCTGTCTGGGACTGGGTGAGCACCACGGGCTGATCCACGTCCGAAACCACCACCGCGTCCACGGCCTCCACGTCGATGGCGGAGCAGATTTCGTCGATGAACGCGTTCAGCAGGCTCTCGTCATAGGTGGGCTCGACGGTCAGGTACACGGGATTCCGGGCGAACATCTCGATGTCGCGCTTGCGCTCGAAGATATTGCCCACATGTCCGAGATTCCAGGCGTATTCCAGGCGGCTTTCATAGTCGATGTCGGCATTGACCATGGATCGGGTGAAATTCCACGAATGATCCAGGTAGGAGAAGGTATACACCGTGTTCAGCCATTCTTCCTTCATCGCCTGGGCGGCGGCAAAGCCCTCCGCCTTGGTCATGCCGGCGAAGCTGATGTTGTTGACGTAGACGTTCTGGATGAAGGTCTGTTCGCCGATCCCCACCACGGAGAACAGCCGGATGAAGTAGACCGCAATCACCACCGCGCAGGCAAGCACAACAAAAGCGAAGAGGCCGTATTTTCGCCTTCTTCGTGGTGCTTTATAAGAAGCGGGACGACGCGGAGCGCCGGAACGACCGGCGGGCTGCCCGGGACGGCGGGCGCCGGTTTGGGAATGGGCTGCCGGCCGACCGGTATTCCGGGAACGCGGAGCGCTGGCGCTTCGGGGACGGCTCGGCGCAGACTGGGGCCTGCGGCCGTCCGGACGCGGCGCGCGCGAAGCGGCGCCGGCGGGGCGCGTCTGCGTCCGGCGGCCTGAGCCCTGCGCAGAGCGTGACAAAGCCGTCGGAGAATTGCGCCGCGGCGCCACGCTCACGGTACGCGGGCCGTTGGCGCGCGCGCGATGGTTTTGATTCTGCATGCTCACTGCTCCGTTGCGATCATTGTTGTGTGCCGCGCTGTGGCAGCTGCGCGAGACAATGGGGACCTGCGTGATTGTTATTTCCGCATTTGCCGGTTCATATCCAAATTTTTCGCGCATAGAGAATATCTGCGCAGGTGAACGCGTATATGCGGAAACCGTCCCCGACATGTATAAAATATTATATCACAGAAACGGAGTGAATTTAAGCGTGATTCTCTTGCCCCTGTGTAAAAAAACAATGAAGTTGAGCGGAACCGGGGAGCTGCGCAAAAAATCCCGGCTTCACTTGTGAAGCCGGGGAGAATGCGCGTACCGTGCGAAAGCTAGGCCTCCGCAGAATCGTCGTTGACCGCGGGCGTTTCGGGCGCAGCCGCTTCGTCGGCGGGGAAGAGACCCTGCATGAAGCGGTCGAACTGCTCGCCGTCCAGCTTTTCGCGCTCGATGAGCAGTGCGGCCAGGTGATCCAGCTGATCGCGGTGCTCGATCAGGATGGCTTCCGCGCGGTTGTAAGCGCCCTGGATTAGCGCGTGCACCTCGGCGTCGATGTCGGTGTTGACGCGCTCGGACAGGCCGGAGTTCTGCTGCGTGAAGGACTTTCCGAGGAAGACCTCGTGCTCGGAGCCCAGGAAGACCGGGCCGAGCTTTTCGCTCATGCCGTACTCGGTGACCATGCCGCGGGCGATTTCCGTGGCGCGCTTGATGTCGCTGGAAGCGCCGGTGGAGATGTCCTTGAACACGAGCGCCTCCGCCACGCGGCCGCCCATCAGGCTGGCCATTTCGGCGCGCAGGCGCGCGGTGGTGACGAAGTTGAACTCCTCCTGGGGAAGGTACATGGTGTAGCCGCCGGCGGAGCCGCGGGGGATCGTGGTGATCTCATGCACCTTGTCGCACTCGGGGATGTAGTAGGAGACGATGGCGTGGCCGCCCTCGTGGTAGGCCACAAGGCGTCGGTCGGCGTCGGTGACGCGGCGGGACTTCTTCTCCGGACCGGCCATCACGCGGGTGATCGCCTCCTCGATCATCGGCATGTCGATCTTCTCCGCGTCGCGGCGGGCGGCCAGCAGCGCGGCCTCGTTCATCACGTTCATCAGATCCGCACCGGTGAAATAGGGCGTGCGGCGGGCGAGCACGGACAGATCGACGTCGTCGGCCAGCGGCTTGTTGCGCGCGTGCACCTTGAGGATCTCCTCGCGGCCGTTCACGTCGGGATAGTTCACGGTGATGCGGCGGTCGAAGCGGCCGGGGCGCAGCAGCGCGGGGTCGAGGATGTCGGCGCGGTTGGTGGCCGCCATCACGATCACGCCCTGATTCTGGGTGAAGCCGTCCATTTCCACCAGCAGCTGATTGAGGGTCTGCTCGCGCTCGTCGTGTCCGCCGCCCAGGCCGGCGCCGCGCTGGCGGCCGACCGCGTCGATCTCATCGATAAAGATGATCGAGGGCGCGGACTTCTTGGCCTGATCGAACAGGTCGCGCACGCGGGAGGCGCCCACGCCGACGAACATCTCGACGAAGTCCGAGCCGGAGATGGTGAAGAAGGGCACGCCGGCCTCGCCTGCCACGGCGCGGGCCAGCAGCGTCTTGCCGGTGCCGGGCGGGCCTACCAGCAGCACGCCGGTGGGAATCTTCGCGCCCAGCTTGGTGAACTTCCGGGGATCCTTCAGGAACTGGACGATCTCCTTGAGCTCCTCCTTCTCCTCCTCAGCACCGGCCACATCCGAGAAGGTGACCTTGGCGCCGTTGGGATCGGACAGGCGCGCGCGGGACTTGCCGAAGTTCATCATGCCCTTGCCGCTGCCGGACTGCTGGCGCATCAGGAAAAACCACAGCAGGCCGAACAGTGCGAACGTGATCAGATAGGGGATGAACTCCAGCCACCAGGGGCGCGAGGCGGGGAGCTGGGTGGTGACCTGGAAGCGATATTCCGTGGGACTTACGGGGCGCTCGAGAACGCTGGCATAGATGACGTTGACGTCGCTGTAGAACTGCTCTTCCGATGGGAGAACGCACTTGAAATCATAGTACGCGCCGAAATCCGCATCGGAGATGATGCTGTTCTCGGAACGGCCGATCAGCGTGTTTTCCTGAATGATCACGCGGTCGATCGTCATGGCCTGCTGTTCCGCGGGGACGGTTTCGCCCAGATCGTTGCGCAGGTCGGTCTCCACCCATTCCAGCAGCGTGCTGTAGCTGAGGGTCACCGGCTTGACGGGGGACGTGGATCCCATCATCTGCACGATCAGCAGGATCACGGCCAGAACCAGCAGGTAGGGCAGAAAGCCCAGTGTGATTCGGCGCATCGGTTTTTTATCCAATCTTGAAATCCTCTCTTTCCTTCTCGTTGAAGGGCGGCGCTATCCGGCAGTCATGCGGCGTCGCGCCGGAACCTGCGGCCCTCAGGCGTTTTCATAGACCTCGGGCTTCAGAATGCCGATGTAAGGCAGATTGCGGTAGCGCTCTGCATAGTCCAGACCGTAGCCCACCACGAATTCATTGCCGACCTCAAAGCCGGAATAGTCCGCCTTCAGGGTGATGCCCGGCGCGCGGCGGGAGGGCTTGTCCAGCAGCGTGCACAGCTTGATGGAGGCTGCGCCGCGGGTCTGGAGCAGGCGGGTCAGATAGGTGAGGGTGAAGCCGGAGTCCACGATGTCCTCCACGATGACCACGTGCTTGCCCTCGATGGAGGTGGACAGATCCTTGCGGATTTCCACTTCTCCGCTGGACTTGGTGCGGTTGCCGTAGCTGGAGACGGCCATGAAGTCCATGGACAGCGGGATCGGCATCGCGCGCAGCAGATCGGTGTAAAACATGATGGCGCCCTTCAGGATGCAGACCATCGTGGGGTTCTTGCCGCGGTAGTCCTGAGCGAGCTGCTGACCCAGCTCGCGGATGCGGGTCTGAAGCTGTTCCTCGGAAAGCAGCACCTGAGCGATATCCTTTTCCATGATTGTTCCCTCCATAAAATTATCATCTGACGTGAAGATGTTTCATAACGGCTGTTCGCCCCGCCATTCCAGCAGCACGGCGTCGTCCCGGTCGCTGACGAGCCGGGCCTCCTCGGCGATGCCCAGGCCGACGGCCCACAGAACTCTGCCGCCGACGGTCACCAGCGGGATAAAGTCTCGCAGCGGACGGTCGACCTTCCGGTCGGTGAGATAGTCCGAAAGCAGCCTGTCTCCGCCGCCCAGGGGCCGGATCCGGTCGCCGTCCCGGCGTGTGCGCAGCGCCGCGCCGGCGAGCGCGTCGCGCCGGACGACCTGGCGGCTGGGATCGTCCCGGACGGGAATCGCCGGGTGCGGCCGAAGCCGCAGAACCCCGAGCGAGCCGAAGCGCACATCCCCTTCGCAGGGCAGAAGGACGGCCTCGGGTAAAGCAGGGCGCTTCGGGAGAAAATAAAGCGCGCCCGGCGTGCGTTCGGCAAACAGATTTCCGGGAAGCTCCATTCGCCCCCGCGGCCGTTTGCAGAGCGCGGTCAATTCCACCAGGCGGTCGTGCGGCAGCGCTTCGCCGCAGACGGCGCGGATTGCACGGCGGAGAATGGCTTCATCCGCTGTACCGGGAGAACGGATGCGCGCCCCGTAGGGCCCACGATCCAGATGCGTTTTCAGAAATTCGCCGGTCATCCGCCGCATGAAGCGGTTTTCGCACTGCGCCGATTCCGCATGGCGGGCCAGCGCCGCCGCTGCTGAGGGATAGGATTCCTCAAGCGCGGGCAGACCATGCAGCCGCAGCGCGTTGCGGGGCGTGCAGGGCTCGAGGTTCGTCCGATCCTGCCGCCAGGGCAAGCCGCGCGCGGCGAGCCAGGCTTCCAGCTCGCGCTTGGGGATATGCAGCAGCGGCCGGTAGAGATCGCCGGACAGCGCTTCCATCCCGCCCGCGCCATCCGGCCCGCAGCCGCGCAGCAGATGCATCAGCACCGTCTCCGCCTGGTCGTTCTGGTGATGGGCGAGCACGATCCACTCTGCGCCGAACGCCTCCCTGATGCGGCGAAGCGCCTCGTATCGGAGGCGGCGGGCGGCGGTCTCGAGGCCCTCTCCGGATTGTGCGGCGATGGATGGAACGTCGATCGCTTCCACTTGAAGCGGAATGCTCATGGCGCGGCAGAGCGCCTGGCAGAAGGCTGCGTCGCCGCCGCTGTCCGCCCGGATGCGGTGGTCGATGTGCGCGGCAAAGAGCGTCAGCTCCAGCTGATCGCGCGCCTGAACCAGCAGATGCGTCAGCGCCACGGAATCCGCGCCGCCGGACAGCGCGATCAGCAGACGCTTCCCCCGCGCAATGGAGAAATCAGGCGACAAGGTGCGCTTCATGACATACCCCTCCACAATAATTCTCATTATATCCAAAAATACGTGACAAGGCAACCGCATTTCCGAGAATTCAGTGTAAAACGTGGTAATTGCGGCAAATACTGGATATATATTGACAGATCGGGGCGGACGCCTTGCGCGAAGCCATCCATTCCCACGGCGCGGCTGAATTGCCAGCATACGCGGGAACTCCTTCGGAGACCTTAGCAAAGGGATCGCGGAGAGATCTGAAGAAGGAGGTAAGTATATGAAGGAAGAGAAAATGCGGCGGCGGCTGGCGGCGCTGATGGTGGCGGTCGCGGCGCTGTCCGTGCTGTCGCCGCAGGTGGGAGCGATTGCAAGCCTCCCGGATGCGCTGGTGCTGGACGCGGGCAGCGCGACCAGCGTGCAGGTGTCGCTGCCGCTGCGCGCTGAGGTGGCAGCGGGCGGCGAGGGCATTGCGAGCGTCACCGGCGACAGGGGCTCCCGGGTCAGCGTGACGGCGGGCGAGGAGAGCGGCACGGCGCAGGTGATCTTCAGACTGCTGGGCCTTGTGCCGGTGAAGACCATGACGGTGACGGTAGAGCAGCCGCGGGTGCTGGTGCCCGGCGGGCGTACGCTGGGCGTGGCGCTGAAGACGGAGGGCGTGGTGGTGGTCGGCGCGTCCGATCTGGGCAGCAAGGCCAGCCCTGCGCGGATGGCGGGCGTTCGCGCGGGCGACGTGATCCAGTCCGTCGATGGGGTTCAGATTGGCAGCGCGTCGGCGCTTTCCGAATGCATTCAGAATGGCGCGGCGGTCACGCTCGGCGTACTGCGGGACGGTGAAGCGATGGATATCGACGTCGCGCCGGCCGAGGATCCCCGGGACGGCGCGTATCGCCTGGGCGTGTGGGTTCGGGAAAGCACCGCGGGCGTGGGCACGCTCACCTATTATGACCCGGATTCAGGAGAATACGGCGCGCTGGGGCACGCCATCACGGATGTGGATACCGGCGTGGCCTTCCCGGTGGGAGAGGGAGCGGTGTTCGAAAATGCGATCGTGCGGATCAACCGCGGCGCGGAAAACGCTCCGGGGGAGCTGACGGGGGAATTCTTTGAGACGGAGATTGAACTGGGCGGGATCGAGCGGAACACGGAATTTGGCGTGTTCGGCAGCGCGGACGGGGAGATTGCCGACGGCAGTCTGTATCCCGAGGGGCTGCCCGTGGGACGGCGCGACGAGATCCACACCGGAGCGGCCCAGATCCTGAGCACCATCGATGCGGAGAACGTCCGGGCCTATGACTGCGAGATCGAGAAGCTGTACAGCCAGTCCGAGCCGGAGGCGCGGTCGATGGTGGTGCACATCACGGATCCGGAGCTGCTGGCGCGCACCGGAGGAATCGTGCAGGGCATGTCCGGCTCGCCGATCATTCAGGATGGAAAGCTCGTCGGCGCGGTGACGCACGTCTTCATCAGCGATCCGACGCGGGGCTACGGCGTGTATCTCGAGTGGATGCTGGACGCGGCGGGATAGAGCGTCGCCGGAGGCGGTCTCGCCTCCGGCGTTTTTCAGATCGCATTGACAGGTGGGAGACGGCTCAGAAGCGAATGCGGTTCCGCTTGCCGAATCCGCATCATCCGCGTTAACTTCATAAAAAATAGGGCGCTACGCAGGAATTCCAAGCGGAGCTGTAGAATTATAACCTTCTGAATGGAGGAATCGAAGATGCGTTCATCCAGCGGCTGCGCGGTTGTCGCCACGGCGCTGCCGGGCGAGGCGGAATCGCTGCGCGTGATGCTGGGCGATTCTGGCTGTTCCGAGGTCGTCTGCGTGGCGGACGGGCTGAGCGCGGTCGCCCAGATCCGGCAACGCCGGACGGACTGGCTTGTCGCGGACGCGGTGCTGCCCGTGCTGGACGGCGCTTCGCTTGCAGTGGAAGTTGCGTCGCTGCCGCTCTCGGTCTACCCGGGCGTGCTGCTGCTGACGGTGCCGGGCATGTGCCCGAAAACCGGCGCGGCGGTGCTGAAAAAGCCCGTGACGCGGGAGCGCCTGGCGGAAGCGCTGGAAGCCCTGCGGCCGGAACGGCGCGCGGTTCCCGGAAAAAAGCGGGAGCGGGCCCGGCAGGCGCTGGATTCCATCGGCATCCCCGATCACTGCGGCAGGGACTATCTGCTGCGGGCGATCGAGATCGCCTGGCTGGACGAAAGGCTGCTGAAAGCGCTGACCACGCGGCTGTATCCGTCGGTTGCGGAGGAATTCGGCGCCGATGCGCGGCACGTGGAACGGGCGATCCGCCATGTGATCGACGTGGCCTGGCGCTCGGGCGAGATGGAGGCGCAGTACAAAATTTTCGGAGATACCATCGACGCGAAGCGCGGCAGTCCCACCTGCGGTGAAATGATTGCGCAAATCGCGGATATACTACGTTGGGAGGGAAGAGCATGAAAAAGATGAAGCGTGTGGTTCTGGTCGTGCTGGACGGCGCCGGCGCAGGCTGGCAGCACGATGCGGACAAGTATGGAGACGTGGGCGCAAATACCCTCGGTCACGTCATCGAACAGATGCACCCTGATATTCCAAACCTCACCGAGTTGGGTCTGCTGAAGACCATCGGCATGCACCCTGCGGATGAGGACGAGCCCTTCGGCTGCTATGGCACCATGCTGGAGCGCGCGGCGGGCAAGGATACCACCACCGGCCACTGGGAGCTGGCGGGCCTGACGCTGGACAAGCCCTTCCCGACCTACCCCAATGGCTTTCCGGAGGATCTGATTGCGGCCTTCGAACAGGAGACCGGCATGGGCGTGATCGGAAACAAGGTGGCCTCGGGCACGGCGATCATCGAGGAGCTGGGCCCCAAGCACATCCAGACGGGCAAGCTGATCGTCTACACCTCGGCGGACAGCGTCTTCCAGATCGCGGCGCACGAGGCCATCGTGCCGCCGACGGAGCTGTGGCACATCTGCCGCATTGCGCGCCGCCTGCTCAAGGGCGAACACAACGTCGGCCGCGTGATCGCGCGCCCGTTCATCGGCAATCCGGGCTCCTTTACCCGCACCGGCAACCGCCGCGATTTCTCGGTGGATCCCGTGGGCAAGACCCTGCTGGACGTGCTGAAGGGCGATGGCATGGACGTGCTGGGCGTCGGCAAGATTGAGGATATCTTCAACCACCGCGGCCTGACCCAGTCCAATCACGCCGCCGGAAACGAGGCCTGCACCGACGCCATGGTCGATTTCATGAAAAAGGACGGCTGGCGCGGCCTGCTGTTTGCCAATCTGGTGGATACCGACATGCTCTACGGCCATCGCAACGACGTGGCCGGCTTTGCCCGCGCGCTGGAGGACTTCGACCGGAGGCTTCCCGAGATCATGCGCCTGCTGGGCGACGACGGCATGCTGATCGTCACCGCCGACCACGGCTGCGATCCCGCCTATCCCACCACCGACCATACCCGCGAGCGCGTACCGCTGCTGGCGTGGGGACTGGGCCTGGAGGAGGGCGTCAACCTGGGCGAGCGCAAGACCTTCGCGGACGTCTCCGCCACCATCCTGGAGGCGCTGGGCAGCCGCCAGAAGCTGGACGGCACGTCGTTCTATTCGGAAATTGCGCTGTCGTAGCGGTTGTTTGTTACAGACGTATGGCGCATATTTTACGAAAAAAACACTTGTCATTCTTTCGGCAATGGGGTACAATAATTGTGTAATCTGGGATTTTTAAGGAACTCTTTAAGCATCCCAAATGAATTTTAGGAGGTAATTCCAATGGCTGTTAAGGTTGCAATTAACGGTTTCGGCCGCATTGGTCGTCTTGCTTTCCGTCAGATGTTCGGCGCCGAGGGTTACGAGGTTGTCGCGATCAACGACCTGACTTCCCCCAAGATGCTGGCTCACCTGCTGAAGTACGACTCCACCCAGGGCAATTATGCCGCTCAGGGTCACGTCGTCGAGGCCGGCGAGGATTTCATCACCGTTGACGGCAAGAAGATCACCATCTATGCGAAGGCCAACGCAGCCGAGCTGCCGTGGGGCGAGCTGGGTGTTGACGTCGTGCTGGAGTGCACCGGCTTCTATACCAGCAAGGCCAAGGCTCAGGCGCACATCGACGCCGGCGCCCGCAAGGTTGTTATCTCTGCGCCCGCAGGCAACGATCTGCCCACCATCGTCTATAACGTCAACCACAAGACCCTGAAGGCGGAAGACACCATCATCTCCGCTGCTTCCTGCACCACCAACTGCCTGGCGCCCATGGCGAAGGCTCTGAATGACCTGGCTCCCATCGAGTCCGGCATTATGTGCACCATTCACGCCTACACCGGCGATCAGATGATCCTGGACGGCCCGCAGCGCAAGGGCGATCTGCGTCGTTCCCGCGCCGGCGCGATCAACATCGTTCCCAACAGCACCGGTGCTGCCAAGGCCATCGGCCTGGTCATCCCCGAGCTGAACGGCAAGCTGATCGGCGCGGCCCAGCGCATCCCCACCCCCACCGGCTCCACCACCATCCTGACCGCTGTCGTCAAGGGCACCGTGACCAAGGAGCAGATCAACGAGCAGATGAAGTCCCAGGCCACCGAGTCCTTCGGCTACAACACCGACGAGATCGTGTCCTCCGACATCATCGGCATGCGCTATGGCTCCCTGTTCGATGCCACCCAGACCATGGTCGTCAATCTCGAGAACGGCACCTCTCAGGTTCAGGTCGTCTCCTGGTACGACAATGAGAACAGCTACGTTTCTCAGATGGTCCGCACCATCAAGTACTTCTCCGAGCTGGCCTAATCAAGTCGCTTAGATAAGTCAAACAAACGGCGCACCCGCAAGGGTGCGCTTTTTGTATGTCAATGGCCGGCATGGCATGAAGCCATCGTTGGGGGCGCAGCGTCATCGGCAGGCTGCGCATCACGCAGTCCTTCAGCTTTGTGCCGGACTGGAAAGCGGCGGATGGTGCTGCAGGCCGAACTGATCCCGCAGCAGATACAGGTACGCCAGTCCTGGCAGCTGGGATGCCCGGCAGTGCGCCCATGGCTGCGCCGTCGCCGCAGCGGATGGCGTGGATCGTCGGCTGTTTGAAAAGACTGTTGCTTTATTCAAGAGCCGATCAACGGTGTTCTTGCGGCGATCATTCAGGCATATGGGAAACGCCTCTGACCGATGGGTCAGAGGCGTTTGGATGCGGCGCTGTCGGGTATACCCGGTGGACGCCGCTTCGGCAGGCACCGGCCGAAGCGGAAATGCGGCGCGAATGAAAAGGAAACCGGGGGAGTCATGCGCTGCCCGCAGGGGATTGCAGTCCCGTTTACAGGATGTACTTGCGCACGTCCTTCCGGTGCAGATCCGTGCCCAGCATGCGGTGCACGTAGTCCGCGTCGATCTTCACGCAGACCTCCGGCGCATCGCCGCCGCCGGCGTTGAAGGCGATGTCGTTGAGAATGCGCTCCATCAGCGTATGCAGGCGGCGCGCGCCGATGTTCTCGCTCGTCTCGTTGTCCTGCCATGCGCACTCGGCGATGGCGGTCAGCGCGGAGTCGTCGAACTCCAGCGAGACGCCGTCCACGCCCAGCAGAAGCTGGTACTGGCGGATCAGCGCGTTCTCCGGCTGCGTCAGGATGCGCTTGTAGTCCTCCACGGTCAGCGGCTTCAGATCCACGCGCACCGGGAAGCGGCCCTGCAGCTCGGGAATCAGGTCGGTGACCTTGGAGACGTGGAACGCGCCTGCGGCGATGAACAGCACGTGGTCGGTCTTCACCGGGCCGTACTTGGTGTTCACCGTGGAGCCCTCCACGATGGGCAGAATGTCGCGCTGGACGCCCTCGCGGGAGACGTCGGGGCCGTGGCCGCCGCCGCGGCCGGCCACCTTGTCGATCTCGTCCAGGAACACGATGCCGTGCTGCTCCGCGCGCTCGATGGCCTCGGTATACACGCGATCCATGTCGATCAGGTTCTGCTCTTCCTCGGCCAGCAGGATCTTGCGCGCCTCGCGCACCTCCACCTTGCGCAGCTTGGTTTTCTTGGGGAGGATGCTGCCCAGCATGTCGTTCATGTTCATATCCGTGCCGGGGATTTCGGTTTTGAGAGAAGCCTCTTCCACCTCGACCTCCACGATCTCATGCTCCAGCTCGCCGCGGCGCAGGCGGGTGCGCACGTCGTCCTGGCGCACGGCCAGACGGCTGCGGTCCTCGGCGCTGAGCTCCGGCTCCTTGGGCTTGTTGCCCAGCAGGATGTCGATGGGGTTCATGGGCTTTTTCTTGGCAGAATTGG
>SFJH01000062.1 GCA_004555155.1 Clostridiales bacterium | reverse complement strand
TTCTTCAGCGCTCCACGAGTGCCTCCGGCGGGCGGGGCGCTGCCCCTGCACCCCGCCAGGGGGATGATCCCCCTGGACCCTTCTCCTGCTGCCGCCGTTCCTACCACATCTTTCCTCAGCGCTCCACGAGTGCCTCCGGCGGGCGGGGCTCCGCCCCTGCACCCCGCCAGGGGGATGATCCCCCTGGACCCTTCTCTTGCTGCCGCCATTCCTATTCCATCCCCCTTCCTATTCCATCCCCCTTTTCGATTTCTTTTCGATAATATTAAGACCGTCGCCCTCGCAATTGAGTTTCCCAAACAAATCGCTTATAATAGAGGATACTGGGAAAATCTGCTTTCAATGGAGGTTCAAATGACAGCGAAAAGACAGAGCGCGGAGAAATTCGAAGAGCGCGAAGGCTCCGGACGAGTCGGACGAATCCTGGCCGCCGTGGCGCTGTACGGCGCAATGCTGCTGCTTGGCTATATCGTACTGGCCACCCCGGAAGCCGGCACGGCAATGGTGGCGATCCAAAACGTGCTGCGCGGACTGGGCGGCACGCTGGCCATCGTCATTCCGCTGATCTTCGGCTGGCTGGCCACACTGCTGGTGCTCGCAGCCGCGGGCAGGAAGATCTCCGTCTGGCGCAGCGCAGTGGACGGCGTGCTGTTCGTCTGCCTGTTCACCGCCGTCCAGCTGGCCGTGACCGAGGACGTCATCCGCAACCGCATGACCATCCTCACCTTCGCCAATTACGTCAATAAATCCTATTCCTACGGCGCAGGCGGCGGCGGAATCGGCGCACTGCTGGCCTGGCCGCTGTATCAGTCGCTGGGCGTGGTGGGCGGCGTCCTGGCCACAATCCTGCTGGCCCTGCTGGCCCTGACCGCCACCGGCCGTCTGCAGCGCCTCGTGCGCTGGGCCGGAAACCGCGCCGAGGACATCCAGCATGACACCGAACAGCGCCGCATGGTGCGCGAAAATGAACATATGTTCGAAATTGACGGGGAGCAGCCGCGCCGCCGCCGGGCCATGGATCCCGCCAGCGACGAGCTGCACCTGCCCGACCGCAGCCGTCCGGAGAGCGAGAGCCTGCTGGACGACGCGCCGTTCGTCAAGCGCCTCGTCCGGGACGACGGCCCCAGCATGGCGGCCTTTGACGGTTCACACCGGCGCTCCCGCGGCCGCATCCAGCCCGACGTGCCCGAGTCCGTGAAAAAGCGCCGCCGTCCGATGGCAGCGGAAGCGTCCGAAGCCGACGAAGCGCCCCGCCGACGCGGCGCGAACGCCCCCGATTCCCATGCCGCCAAGCCCGGAGACAGCGCATCGAATCCCTCCGCCAGACCCGGCGAGGGCGCGTCGATCCCCCCGCGGCGTCCCGTCCGCACCGCGGACGAAGCCGCCAATGCGCCCGCAGACGCGACCGCCCACCCCGCCGATGCGCCCGCCAGCGCCCGCCGCGCCCCGAAATCCCCCCGCGGCGACAGCGCGGCCGGCGGCAGTCCCGACCGCTCTGCGCAGGCGGCAGAGGAAGCCGAATCCATCCGCCGCGCAAACTCCGCCGAGGCCCGACCCCGCAGATCCCAGCCGGAGAAGCCCGCGTTTGATGCCGAATCCGTGCGCGGTGTGAAGGCGGAGGAGCATCAGATCGCCATGGACGACGATCTGACCATCGAGCCGGAGACCTGCGACGTGCTGGAGAACGACGATCCGCCCTTCGACATGCCGGTAAAGAAGCCGATGAAGAAGCTGCGTCGCCCCACCGCGCCTGCGGCGGAGGACGAGGATCCCTACAACTATCCGCCCATCGACCTGCTGGAGGCGGGCGAGAACATTCAGGAGAACCACCGGGATTCCGACATGGAGAAGGCCGGTCTGCTGGAGGACACGCTCAAGCAGTTCGGCATCGCCACGCGGCTGACGGGCATCGCCCACGGCCCGGCGGTCACGCGGTTCGAGCTGCAGCCCGCGCCGGGCGTGAAGGTCAGCCGGATCACATCCCTCTCGGACGATATCGCCATGCACCTTGCGGCCATGTCCGTGCGCATCGAAGCGCCAATCCCCGGCAAGGCCGCCGTGGGCGTGGAGATCCCCAACGACAAGGTGGAGATGGTGCGCCTGCGCGACGTGCTGGAATCCCCGGAGGCGCGCAAGAGCGTTTCGAAGATTGCGGTGGGCCTGGGCAAGGACAACTCGGGCCGGTACATCGTGGCGGACATCGCGAAGATGCCCCACGTGCTGATTGCGGGCCAGACGGGCTCCGGTAAATCGGTGTGCATCAACTCGATCATCACGTCGATCCTGTTCCGGGCCACGCCGGACGAGGTGCGGCTGATCCTGATCGACCCGAAGATGGTGGAGCTGAGCATCTACAACGACATCCCCCACCTGGTCTGTCCCGTGGTGACGGACTGCAAGAAGGCGGCCAGCGCGCTGGACTGGGCGGTGGCGGAGATGTCGATGCGCTACAAGCGGTTTGCGGAGCGGGGCGTGCGCGACATCAAGGGCTACAACAAGGCGCTGATCGAGGGCGAAAAGCCCATGCCGCAGATGGTGATCATCATCGACGAGCTGGCCGACCTGATGATGGTGGCGCCGGGCGAGGTGGAGGACAGCATCTGCCGTTTGGCGCAGCTGGCGCGCGCGGCGGGCATGCATCTGGTGATCGCCACGCAGCGCCCGAGCGTGAACGTGGTCACGGGCATCATCAAGGCGAACATCCCCACGCGAATCGCGTTCTGCGTGGCGTCGCAGGTGGACAGCCGCACGATGATCGACCACGGCGGCGCGGAGAAGCTGCTGGGCAACGGCGACATGCTGTTCGTGCCGAGCGGAATCAACAAGCCGATGCGCGTGCAGGGCGCGTGGGTGTCGGACGAGGAGGTCCACGCGATCGTGGAGTACATCAAGGAGCGCTCCGAGACCTCCTACGACGTGGACATGATCGAAAAGATGGACAACGCCGCCCGCACCGACGCGGAGAAGGAGGAGGTCGCCTCGGAATACGATCCCCGACTGCCCGAGGCGGTGGAGATCGTGGTGGAGGCCGGACAGGCCTCGGTGAGCATGCTGCAGCGGAGAATGCGCGTGGGCTATGCCCGGGCGGGAAGGCTGATCGACGAGATGGAGCAGAGAGGCATCGTCTCCGAGGCCGACGGCGCGAAGCCGAGAAGCGTGCTGATCACAAGGGAGGAAATGAACGACCTGTTCACGGACGAGTAAAAGGAAGGACTGCGCGGGAAGGCGTCCGGGGGAGCATCTCCCCCACGCCCTTCCCGCGCTTTGTTTTCGGCATATACATTCGTCATGATTTGTGCTATAATGTGTAAACACGAAATCAAGCGGAGGTCAAATGCCATGGAGCACTATACCCGGCGGCAGGTGCGCCTGCTGATCACCCTGTTCGTGGCCTACACGGCCGCGTACATCTCCCGGACGAACCTCTCCCCGGCGCTGGACGCGATCCAGACGCACTTTCACCTGACCGCAGCGCAGGTGGGCCTGCTGCCCACGCTGTTCGCGGTGCCCTACGCGCTGGGGCAGGTGGTGAACGGCACGCTGGCGGATCACTTCCGCCCGCGCAGCTTCATCTTCATCGGCCTGGTGGGCTCCGCGCTGATGAACGTGCTGTTCTCGTTCTCCAATTCCTACGGGCTGCTGCTGGCAATCTGGTGTCTGAACGGCTGCTTTCAGTCGATGATCTGGACGCCGATTGTGCGCATCATGGCCACGGAATATCAGGAATCCGTGCGCCCGAGGGCGATGTTCGCGGTGTCGATCACGCTGATCGTGGGCTATCTGGCGGCATGGCTGCTGTCGGGACTGCTGACGGGCAACGTCAGCTGGCGGTGGGCGTTCCGGGTTTCGGGCCTTGTGACGGGCGCGCTGGGCGTGGGGTGCTTCCTCGCGCTGAAGGACACGCGCCGGGCCGAGGTGCAGACGGCGGAGGAAGCGCCGGTGAGCCGGGTATCGGTGGTCAGGCTGGTGTTCGGAACGGATCTGTTTCTGCTGCTGCTGGGGTGCATGTTCAACGGATACGTGCGCGACAGCATCATGAACTGGGCGCCGAAGATGCTGGTGGATACGCAGGGCGTGGATCTGAGCAGCGCGCTGGGCGTGGTGCTGATCATACCGATTATCAATTTTGCGGGCATCCAGCTGGGCAAGTTCGCGTATAAGCGGCTGAAGGAGAATGTGAGGAAGACCTGCGCGGCGCTGCTGGGATTGTGCGCGGCGTTTTCGCTGGTGCTGATGCTGTTTTACGGGGTGAATGCGTGGCTGTGTACGGTGCTGCTGGGACTGTGCTCGGCGATGGCGTATGGAATCAATCCGCTGCTGACGTCGTTTTTGCCGATGGATTATCATAGTCTGGGCAGAGTGGGCATGGCCGCAGGGTTGATTGATGCGATGATCTATGTGGGCAGTGCGTTTTCGGGAACGTGCGCGGGTATGCTGCACGATTGGCTGGGCTGGAGCGCCGTGTTCGCCTCGTGGACGGTGTTCAGTCTGGTGGGCGTCGGCATGGTCTGCCTCGCCATGCACCGGAAGTGGAAGACCGAGTAAGGAATATCCCCGAATAGGAAAGGCGGCAGCGAGAGAAGGAGTCCAGAGGGGATCATCCCCTCTGGCGGGGTGCAGGGGCGGCGCCCCTGCCCGCCGGAGGCGCTCGTGTAACGCTGAAGAAAGCCGGGACAGAAACCAGCCCGCCCGACTGCAAAAGATCGATGCGTGACGGGCCGATTGAATATTGAAGCAAGCTCCCTGCGTGGGGTCGGGCGGGCCGCTAATCAAGCGTCAATCTTGCGTCCAGTCAAAGAGCGG
>SFJH01000061.1 GCA_004555155.1 Clostridiales bacterium | reverse complement strand
GTCATATTCCGGGGCAATTGTGGCCTGAAAAAAGACCGTAAAAGACCATAGTCTGTTGAAAAATTCTATGCAGAAAATTCCACACGTGTGGAAAAGGGTGAAAAAGGCCGTGAACAAAGGGTTTTACCGGTGGATAACTGTGGAAAACCAGGTGGATAATGTGGATTGATCCGGGGAAAACGCATTGTATATTCACTGACAGGTATGCAGGACGGAGGAGGGTGGATTGTGACAGAATCAATATTTTACGAAATTGCGCAAACGACTTGTTAGAATCGGGATTTAATGATATACTGTAAAAAGAGAAAATAGGCCGAGCTGCCGTCGGCTCGAAGGAACGGCAGAATCCCTGCAGGACGAGAATGGATGAGGAGCGTGATCCCATGGAGAAACTGTATTTTCTGGGCTTTGACTTTGGCGCGTCCAGCGGCCGCGCGATGCTGGGTACCCTTGAAGGAACGAAACTGGAGATCGAGGAGATCCACCGCTTTTCCAACGACCCCGTGATGCTCTGCGGCCGGTTCGTGTGGGATCTGCCGCGGATGGTTTTCGAGATGAAGCAGGCGCTCAACAAGCTGTCCCGGCGGGGCGTGAAGGTTTCGGGCATCGGCATCGACACCTGGGGCGTCGACTTCGGCCTGCTGGACAAAAACGGCAATCTGCTGGGACTGCCGGTGCACTACCGCGACGCCCGCACCGACGGCGTGATGGACGAGGTGTTCAGGATCATCCCGAAGGAGGAGCTGTTCGGAATGACCGGACTGGCGTTCAACCAGTTCAATACGATCTACCAGCTCTACGCCATGAAGCAGGCGGGCGACCCCGCGCTGGAGATGGCGGAATCCATGCTGTTCATGCCCGACCTTCTGGCCTACTTCCTGACGGGCAGGAAGGGCGTGGAGTACACCATCGCGTCCACCAGCCAGCTGCTCGATCCCCGCACCCGGGACTGGTGCGGAGAGGTCTTCGACCGGCTGGGCCTGCCGAAGCGGCTGGCTGCGCCGATCCAGCGCCCCGGCGCGCTGCGCGGCACGCTGCTGCCGGAGATCGCCCGGGAATGCGGCGTCGATGAGATTCCGGTCTACGCCGTGGGCGGACACGATACCGCCAGCGCCGTCGCCGCGGTTCCTGCGCAGGGAAGAGACTTTGTGTATCTGTCCTCCGGCACCTGGTCGCTGCTGGGCGTGGAGGTGGACGAGCCCAAGTGCGAGCCCGGCGTGCTCAACGCGGGCTATACCAACGAGGGCGCGGTGGACGGCTCCATCCGCCTGCTGAAGAACATCATGGGCCTGTGGATCATCCAGGAGTGCAAGCGCGAGTGGGATCGCCGCAGCGACGCGGTGGACTTCGCCGGACTGGTCAGGCTGGCGGAACAGGCGTCGGCGTTCAAGGCGATCATCGACGTGGACGACGACGTGTTCCTCGCTCCCGGCGACATGCCCGCCCGCATCCAGGAATACTGCCGGAAGACCGGACAGCCCGTGCCGGAGGGGCGCGGCGAGATCTCCCGCGTGATTTACGAGAGTCTGGCGCTGAAGTACCGATGGGCCATCGAGCGGCTGGAGCAGGACATCCTGCATCGGCCGATTCCGGTGCTGCACATCGTGGGCGGCGGCAGCAAGAACGCCATGCTGAACCAGTTTACCGCCGACGCGCTGGGGCGCGAGGTGGCGGCCGGCCCCGGCGAGGGCACGGTCATCGGCAACCTGCTGGTGCAGGCGATGGCCGTGGGCGCGATTTCCGACCTGCAGGCGCTGCGCGCGGTGGTCGAAAACTCCTTCCCCACGGAGCGCTTCCAGCCGAAGAACACGGCGGACTGGGACGCGGCCTATGCGCGGTATCTGAAATTGATTGAAAGGTGAACGACTTCGCCGATGGAATTCAAGTTTGAACACAACGTGCTGCCGGGTTCGCTGGAGCTGGCGTACCTGGGCGATACGGTTTATGATCTCTACGTCCGTTCTCATCTGGTGGCGGAGGGCGGCAGGGTGGGCGCGCTGCACCGGCGGGCGATCCGACTGGTGTGCGCCCACGCGCAGTCGGAAGCGCTCGGGCGGGTGCAGGACAGGCTCAGCGAGGAGGAGGCTGCCGTGGCGCGGCGTGCGCGCAACGCCCAGCAGTCCCCGCCCAAGCATGCCGACGCTGCGGAATACCACCGGGCGACGGCGCTGGAAGCGGTGGTCGGCTATCTGTACGCCACCGGCCAGCTGGAGCGCATGCGCGAAATTCTGGAAGCCGCGCTGCCGCCCGAGATCATCGAACAGGCATAAAATCTGACCATCTGGAGGACGCTTATGTACAACGAAGGCGGAAGCCGCGGCGATCGCGGCCCGGATAAAAAGATTCCCCGCACCGGCGCGGCCCGGCGCACCTATCCCATGGACGGCCCCGGCCCCCGGGTCGGCCGCATCGCGCGGGATGTGCCCCGGGCGCAGCGGGTGGACGCCCACTACGGCGAAAAGCGCCTCTCCGGCGGCTACGCCGGCAAGCCCGCGCCGGAGGATCCCGGCTTCGCCGAGCGCGATCCCAAGAAGCGCAACATGAAGCTCCGTCCGCCGAGGGCGGCGGTTGCGCCGGAGGCGGCCGGGCGGCCGGAGCCGGGCCTTGCCCCGGAGGGACTGCCGGAGCAGCGTGAAAATCTGCTGGCGGGGCGCAATCCCATCCGCGAGGCGCTGCGCGCGGGACGGCCGGTGGAGAAGCTGCTGGTGGCGACCGGCGACCTGTCCGGCGCGGCGCGGGACATCGTGAAGCTGGCGCGGGAAGCCGGCGTCATCGTGCAGATGGTCGATCGGTCCCGCCTGGATCAGATCTATCCGGCGCACCAGGGGCTGCTGGCCTATGTGGCGGCGGTGCCCTATTCCACGGTGGAAGAGATGCTCGAGGACGCGGCGGAGAAGGGGGAGGAGCCCTTCCTGATCCTGCTGGACGGCATCACGGATCCCCACAACCTGGGCGCGATCATCCGCACGGCGGAATGCGTGGGCGCCCACGGCGTGATCATCCCCGAGCGCCGGGCGGCGGGACTGACCCCGGCTGCAGCCAAGGCGGCCGCGGGCGCGCTGAACCACATGAAGATCGCGCGGGTCACCAATCTGAACCGAACCATCGACGATCTGAAAGAGAAGGGCGTGTGGATCGTCGGCACGGCCATGGACGGAAAGAATGCCTTCACCGCCGACCTGACCGGCCCGATGGCGCTGGTGATCGGCTCCGAGGGCGACGGCATCTCGAAGCTGACCCTGGAGCGCTGCGACATCCGGGTGACGCTGCCCATGAAGGGGCGGATCGAATCGCTGAACGCGTCGGTGGCCGCGGGCGTGATGATGTACGAAATCGCCCGGGCGAGGGCGCTGTGAAGCGCCGGAGCGGGCCGGAGCGCGTGCTGATTGTGGACGGCTACAATGTGCTCAACGCCCGCAGACAGCTGGAGGGCGCGTCGGCGCTGTCCGACGCCCGGGACGCGCTGATCGCCCGGCTGCAGGACTACGCCGGATTTTCCGGCCAGCGGATTGTGCTGGTGTTCGATGCGTGGCAGGGCGACCGGCAGACCCGCTCCGAGGAGGAGCACGGCGGCGTGCGCGTGGTGTTCACCCGCAAGGGCGAGACCGCCGACCACTACATCGAACGGCTGTGCGACGGCTTTGCCGACGACATCGAGGCCCGCCGGATGGAGGTGCGCGTGGCCACCTCGGACGCGCTGGAGCAGACCATCATTCTGGGCCGGGGCGCGACGCGCCTGTCGTCCCGGGAGCTGCTGCTGGAGATGCAGCAGGTGCGCGCCCACGGCGTGAGCCGCGCGCAGACCGCGCCGAAGCGCTCCACCGTGGCGGACCGGATTCCGGCGGAGGTGGTCGAGCGCATGCGCAGCATGGTTCGGGAGGGTTCCAAAGATTAACCGGAGGTTTTCCATGACGAATCACGACTTTGAGAATATGGCGGACGAGGAGATCGTCCGACTGGCCCAGCAGGACGGGGACGGCGCGGCGCTGGAGTATCTGCTGAACAAGTACAAGAACTTCGTTCGCACCAAGGCGCGCAGCTACTTCCTGATCGGCGCAGACCACGAGGATATCGTCCAGGAGGGCATGATCGGCCTGTACAAGGCCATCCGCGACTACCGCGAGGATCGGCTTTCCTCCTTCCGCGCGTTCGCGGAGCTGTGCATCACCCGCCAGATCATCACCGCCATCAAGACCGCCACGCGGCAGAAGCACATCCCGCTCAACAGCTATATCTCGCTGAACCGCCCGATCTATGAGGAGGACTCCGACCGCACGCTGCTCGACGTCATCACCGAGGACGCGCCCAGCAATCCCGAGGAGATGCTCATCGACCGGGAGGATCTGTCCGTCATCGAGGGGCGCATCGGCTCGATGCTGTCCGAGCTGGAAAAGCAGGTGCTCATTCGCTATATCGAAGGAAAAAGCTATGTCGAGATCTCCGAGGAGATGAACCGGCACGTCAAGAGCGTCGACAACGCCTTGCAGCGGATCAAGCGCAAGCTCCAGAAGTATCTCGACGAGAAGTGATTTTTGGGTTAAACATCCGTGAAATGTTGAATCTGCAGGGAAAATTTTGAGGGTTTTTCTGTATTGGTGTTGACAAAACGCCAATTCTCAAGTACAATAATCTTCGTATGACGGCGTATGTCGGCGGGAATGCGCGGGTGTAGCTCAATGGCAGAGCTCCAGCTTCCCAAGCTGATCACGTGGGTTCGATTCCCATCACCCGCTCCATACGAAATCACAACAATCTTTAGGGAGGAATTTCCAATGGCAAAGGCAAAGTTTGAGCGCAATAAGCCTCACGTAAACATTGGCACCATCGGTCACGTTGACCATG
>SFJH01000030.1 GCA_004555155.1 Clostridiales bacterium | reverse complement strand
GGGAACAGGAAGTGGAAATCTTCTACCGCTTTATCGGCAAAATCGAATGACACATCTTGAGATACCCAACAATATCTTTAACTAAGGGAAACGGGCGCGGCGCTGCCGGAGATCGGCAAGCTGCTGGAAATCTGCGACCTGTTCCGCTGCAAGGTGGACGAGGTGCTCCGGGAGGACATGCCGCGCAAGTCGGCGGTGTATTCCGGGGTGGAGCTGAGGAAGGTGGAGGCGTTCCGGATGGCGCGGTATGTGATGATCACGCCGAACCCCGAGAACGACGTGAAGGATTACATGGATCGCTGGGCGCACAGGAACGGTTTGAGCGGTCACCCCGGCGCGCGGCGGATCGGCTGGGATTTTCCGTTCGTTTCGCAAGAGCAGCAGAGCCGCTTCGGCCTCAGGGGCTATGCGGCGGCGTGGATGCTCCCGGAGGGCTTTGAGCCCGAATGCTGCGACGGCGTGGAGATGGCCAGCCAGGGCAGCGCCACCTACGCGTGCATCACGGTGACGGATCCGTTCATCCGCCCGTTTGAATCGATTCCGGGCGCGTATGGGCGGATCATGGAGTATCTGAACGCCAACGGCTTCCGCGAGAATCCGACGGAGGACTGCCTGCCCTGCTTCGAGCACGAGTACGAAAGGGACGGCAGAAGCTATATGGACGTGTACGTCCATGTGGAATCCGTGGGGCAGACCCATCTGTTCACGCCGTTCCGCTGAGTGGCAGAGGCCGCCGCTTTTCACGAGCGCCGACGGATTCCTTTGTGAAACATCACCGGAAATGGCGGTTTGTGTAAAAATGGAAAAAACAGTTGACAGGACGGGTGGAAATGAGCATAATCAGATCAACTCGATAGGGAAATGCGATGGAGGAGAAGCGGTCATGAAGCGTTGCGCGAAGTATGAAATGTACGGCCGAATGATGTGCATGTGCAGCATGTGCATCTGTTTGCGTGCGCGTTCGGCCGAAGGCTGTCTTTCATCGCTGTGAGAAGAACAGGGTGAATTCAGGCGGGAAGCGAAGCGCTTCCCGCCTTTTTTCATGAAAACACACTTCGGACGCGGAAGGGATGGATTGGATGATCGTTCTTGATCACATCAGCAGGGTTTTCCCCGGCGGCGGAGGAGACGTGCAGGCGGTGCGCGACGTCAGCCTGACGATTCAGGACGGCGAGATCTACGGCATCGTGGGCTTCTCCGGCGCGGGCAAATCCACGCTCGTGCGCTGCATCAATCTGCTGGAGCGGCCGGACAAGGGCCGCGTGCTGGTCGACGGCGTGGATCTGACGGCGCTCAGGGGCGCGGCGCTGAGCCGGGAGCGCAGGAAGATCGGCATGATCTTTCAGCAGTTCAACCTGTTCGCCACCCGGACGGTGCTGGAGAACGTGGTCTTCCCGCTGAAATATCGGGGCATGCGGCGGCAGGACATCCGGAAGAAGGCCGAGGAGCTGCTCCGGTTCGTGGAGCTGGAGGACAAGAAGGACGCCTATCCTTCCCAGCTGTCCGGCGGACAGAAGCAGCGCGTGGCGATCGCCCGCGCGCTGGCCAGCGCCCCGAAGGTGCTGCTGTGCGACGAGGCCACCAGCGCGCTGGATCCCCAGACCACGGGCTCAATCCTCAAGCTGCTCAGGCGGCTGAACACGGAGCTGGGCATCACGATCGTGATCATCACCCATCAGATGCAGGTGGTCAAGGAGATCTGCGACCGCGTGGCCGTGATGGAGAACGGCCGCGTGGTGGAGGAGGGCGATGTGTTCTCGGTCTTCGCCAATCCGCAGCAGCCGGTGACTCGTAGCTTCATCGATACCACCACCAACCTCTCCCAGATTCACACGCTGATCGAGGAGGGCGCGTCCATCACGCAGCTGAAGCCGGGCGAGTGCATCATCCGCATGAAGTATCTGGAGAGAAGCGCCTCGGAGGCGCTGGTTTCGCAGATCTCCTGCCGGTTTTCGGTGGATCTGAACATCATCTGCGGCAGCGTGGACATGATCGGCGGCAATCCGCTGGGCGGACTGATCGTGATCGCCAGCGGAGGCGCGGAGAACATCGGCCGAATGATCGATTATCTGCGGGAAAAGAACGTGGAAGTGGAGGTGCTTTCGGATGCAAGAGCTGCTGGCTAGCTGGTTTCCCCATGTGACGGAAAAACCCTCCGAGTTCTACGAGAGCATCTGCGAAACGCTGATCATGACGGGCTTGGCGGGCGCGCTGATGTTCCTGTTCGGGCTGATCCTGGGCGTGGCGCTGGTGGTGACGAAGGAGCACGGAATCCTCCAGAACCGCGCCGTGTTTCAGGTGCTGGACAAGCTGATCAACCTGTTCCGGTCGATCCCGTTCGTCATTCTGATTGCGCTTCTGATGAACGTCACCCGGCTGATCATGGACACGCGCATCGGCGTGCGGGGCGTGATCGTGCCGCTGGTGGCGGGCTCGGCGCCGTTCTTCGCCCGGCAGGTGGAGACCGCGCTGGCCGGCGTGGATCCCGGCCTGATCGAGGCCGCCAAGGCCATGGGCTGCCGCCCGGCGGGCATCATCCTCCGGGTGTACCTGACGGAGGGCGCCGCGGCCATCGCCCGTGGCGCCACCATCACGCTGATCAATCTGATCGGACTGACCGCCATGGCCGGCTACGTCGGCGCGGGCGGACTGGGCGACTATCGCCTTCGGGCACGCCGGGGACGGCAACGTCCACCTGTGCATCGTGCGCGGCGACCGCGACGAGCAGACCTGGCACAGCGAGCTGGGCCGCAACATGACCACGCTGTACAACAAGGCCTACGAGCTGGGCGGACTGACCTCCGGCGAACACGGCATCGGGCTGGCCAAGCGCCCCTACTTCCTGTCCAACACGCCGGAGGAAAATCTGGGCGTGATGCGCGCGGTGAAGGACGCGCTGGATTCGAAGCACATCCTGAACGACCATATATCCTATCTGAAGTGAGGAGTACGCTATGAGAGAGCTGTCCGGGCGCACCGCGTCCTTTACCGATTCCGTCATCCGCCGCATGACCCGCGTTTCGCTGCAATACGATGCGGTGAACCTCTCCCAGGGCTTTCCGGATTTTGATCCGCCGAAGGAGATCCTCGACAGCCTCGCTCAGGTGGCGGCGCGCGGGCCGCACCAGTATTCCATCACCTGGGGCGCGCAGAACTTCCGCGAGGCGCTGGCCGCCAAGCAGAGCCGGTTTATGGGCATCCCCGTCGATCCCAACACCCAGATTGTGGTGACCTGCGGCAGCACCGAGGCCATGATGGCCGCGGTCATGACCGTGGCGGATCCCGGCGACAAGGTGATCGTCTTTTCGCCGTTCTATGAAAACTACGGCGCGGACGCGATTCTCTCCGGCGCGGAGCCGATCTATGTGCCGCTGGCGCCGCCGGACTTCCACTTTGATCCCGACGTGCTGGAGGATGCGTTCCGGCAGCGCCCCAAGGCGCTGATCCTGTGCAATCCCTCCAACCCCTGCGGCAAGGTGTTCACCCGCGCGGAGCTGGAGATCATCGCGCGGCTGGCCGAGAAGTACGACGCCTACGTGATCACCGACGAGGTGTATGAGTACATCGTCTACGCGCCCCATGAGCACGTCTATTTCGCGTCCCTGCCCGGGATGTTCGAGCGTACGCTTTCCTGCAGCTCGCTTTCGAAGACCTATTCCATCACCGGCTGGCGGCTGGGCTACATCATCGCGCCTGCGCGCATTGTGGACGTGGCCCGCAAGGTGCACGACTTCCTGACCGTGGGCGCCGCCGCGCCGCTGCAGGAGGCCGCCGTCACCGGCCTGAACTTCGGCGACGACTACTATCGCGCCCTTCAGCAGACTTACACGGAGAAGCGCAGCCTGTTCCTGAGCGGACTGGACGCGCTGAAGATCGCCCACACCGATCCCCAGGGCGCTTACTATGTGCTGCTGGACGTCTCCGAGTTCGGCTACGACAGCGACGTGGATTTCTGCGTGGACCTTGCGCGGAAGGTGGGCGTCGGCGCGGTGCCCGGCTCCAGCTTCTTCCACGAGCCGGTGAACCATCTGATCCGCATGCACTTCGCCAAGCGCGAGGAGACGCTCAACGAGGCGCTCAACCGCCTTGAATCCATGCGGATAAAGATGTCCAGAGGCTGAATTCCAATCCGCCCGCTTCCGGGAGGATTTTTCTGTTCAGAGATTGTTCACAGTTAAATAACAGCCAAATTATATTAAAATAGTAGGCAAATGGTATAATGGTGTTGCGTCCCGGAGGAATGCCGCGCGCGGTTTCCTGCGGGAGAGGAGTGCGAGAGCGGAAGATGAGAGTGGGATTTATGAAAAAGATGTTTGGATGGCTGATTCGGTTGTGCATGGTTCTCGCACTGGCGGGCTGCAGCTCGGGCGGCGGTACGACCTCCGCTGCGAAGACGGCCGCGGCGACGGAAGTCCCTGCTGCGACGGAGGAACCCGCTGCGACGGAAGCGCCCGCAGAGCAGGCGGCGTCGGCCGGCCTGACGATCGACATCGGCGCGCTGTCTGCGGAGCCGGAGTTCATCGACTGGGATCAGGACGGCACGGCCATGCAGATCATTGCGCTCAAGGACAGCTCGGGCGCGGTTCAGCTGGCGTACAACACCTGCCAGGTCTGCGCCGGATCTCCCTACGCGTATTTTGAATACAGCGACGGCGTGCTGATGTGCATGAACTGCGGCAACCGGTTCGGCCTGGCTTCCGTGGGCAAGGCGTCCGGCGGATGCAACCCGAAGCCGTTGGCGGAATATCAGGTGGAGGGCGACGCGGTGGTCATCTCCGAGGAGACGCTCGCCCAGGCGGCATCCGCGTTTCAAAACTGGAAGGTGTTTCAATGAGCTTTGAGCGCAGGACGTGGCGCGTGGAGGGCATGCACTGTGTGCACTGCGAGTCGACCATTGAGCGGGCGCTGTCGTCCCTCCCGGGGCTTCGGGAAGTTCATGCCAGCTATCGCAGAGGAACGCTGACCGCCCTGTGGGACGCGCAGAAGCTCCCGCAGAAGGAGATCGCCGCGCGGCTGAAGCGCGAGGGCTATGCGCTGGCGCAGCCGGAGAAGCGCCGGGCGCTGGGACTGGAGGCGCTGAAGCTGGCGCTGCTGATCGCCGGGCTGGCGGCGCTCTACTGGATCATGACCCGCACCTGTGTGGCCGACTGGATGGGCGCATTCCCGGTGGCGCGCGCGGGCATGAGCCTTGGAATGCTGTTTGTGGTGGGCCTGATGACATCGCTGCACTGTGTGGCGATGTGCGGCGGCATCAATATCGCCCAGAGCGCGAATGCGGCGCAGAAGGGCCACCGCGCTGCACGGGCGAACGTGCTGTACAATCTGGGCCGCGTGATTTCCTATACGGTCATCGGCGGCATCATCGGCGCGCTGGGCATGGCGTTCAGCATCAGCACGATGGCCAAGGCCTGCATCCAGATCGCCGCGGCGGCATTCATGCTGATCATGGCGCTGAACCTGGCGGGCGGCTTCTCCTGGCTGCGCAGGCTGACGCTCAGCCTGCCACGCGGGCTGAGCGCGCGCATTCAGAAGGGCAGCGCCGGTCGGTCCTCGTTCATCATCGGCCTGGCCAACGGCCTGATGCCCTGCGGACCGCTGCAGTCCATGCAGCTGTTCGCGCTGTCCACGGGCAGATGGTGGATGGGCGCGCTTTCGATGCTGTGCTTCAGTCTGGGCACGGTGCCGCTGATGCTGGGCATTGGTCTTGTGGGAGGACGGCTGAATCAGAAATTCGCAAAGCCCATGCGCGTGATCCCCGCGCTGCTGGTGGTGCTGATGGGCATGAGCATGCTGACCAGCGGACTGGCGCTTGCGGGCGTCGGCGTGGCGGCAAAGCCCATGGGCGAGGACGGCTTTGCCGTGATTCAGGGCGACAGGCAGTATGTGCGCTCGGAGATCGACTATGGCGGATATCCGGCCATCACCGTGCAGGCCGGCGTCCCAGTGGAGTGGACGATCCATGCGGAGGAGAGCCGCCTGAACGGCTGCAACAATGAAATTGTCGTGCCGGCGTACGGTCTGACCATCCCGCTTTCCGCAGGGGACAACGTGGTGGAGTTTACGCCCACGGCCAGCGGCGCGATTCCCTATACCTGCTGGATGGGCATGATTCACGGCAGCATCTATGTGGTGGATTCCCTGGAGGATACGGATGCGGTGCAGAGCCTCATCGAACAGGCCGATCTGAACGAAGCGGCCATCATAGATGCCGGCGTGAACGGCGCATCCGATCTGGTCGGCTGCTGCGCGTCCGTCCTCGCAGGTGCATCGGACGCGGGATTCGACAGCGCTGCATATTCCGGCGGCTGCTGCGGTGCGGCAACCGCAGTGGACAGCGAAACCGTGCCGGAGACGTCCACGGCGATCTATGGCTGCTGCATTCCATGATGAATATCCGGAAGAACCGCGCCCGGCCCGGGAGACAGCTCCTGAGCCGGGCGCTTTCTGCGCGCATCGTGGGAATGCCATTCATTGGGCGATTTTGTTTGCTATCCTATCGGCCAAGTGGTATAATGGAATGAACGAAAGGCCGTGAAGGCAAAGGAGGCTTTATGATGGAGAAGACGGATGCCATGATCATTCTGGGACACAGACTGGAGGAGGGCTGCAGACCGTCGGAGGATCTGGTGCGCCGGATCGACTGTGCGGTGGCGCACTGGAAGGCGACGAACGTGCCCATCGTGATGCCCTGCGGCGGCATCACCCCCGGCCACGACCGCACCGAGGCCGAGGTCATGCGGGAAATGCTCGTGGAGCGGGGTATGCCTGCGGAGATCATCCATCTGGAGGATCGCTCCCGCATTACCATCGAGAATATTCTGAACGCCAAAAGACTGCTGGGAGAGGGCAAGCGGGTGGCGCTGGTGACCAGCGATTACCACGTGGAGCGCGCGCTGGAGGACTGCCGCCATGCGGGACTGGACGCCTACGGCGTGGGCGCGGTCACCCCTGCGGGCGAGTACCGCGACCGGATGTTTGCCGAGGAGGCTCGCATCGCACAGAAGATGAACGAGCTGCGCGCACAGGGCCTGACGGATCAGCAGATCACCGATGGAATTGTGGAGCGCATGCGCCAGTTTGGCGCGGTCAGTCCCGAGGAAGTTGAAGCCCGCCGCCGCTCCTGAGCTTCCGGCGGCGTCGGCATGCCCTGATGGGGAGGATGAGCCGTGAAGAGAATGCTGCTGACCGGCATGTCCGGCGTGGGAAAATCCACACTGGCGCGGGCGCTGCGCTCGGAGCGCTGTCTGAGCGTCGATCTGGACGAGGGCTGGATGCTCCTGCGCAGTCCGGACGGCGAGCGGATCATCGACGTGCCCCGCGTGGAGCGGCTGTTCGATACCTGCCGGAACCGGCATATCGTGCTGGCGGGGACGGCGGTCAATCAGGGCGAACTGTATGGACAGCTCGACGAGATCATCGTGCTGACCGCTCCGCTTCCGGTCATGCGGGCGCGCATCATGAGGCGGACGGACAATCCCTTCGGCAAGACGCAGGAGGAATGGGCGAAGATCGTCCGCGACAAGGCCGAGGTCGAGCCGCTGCTTCTCCGGGGCTGTACGCGCGTCCTGCAAACCGATCGCCCGCCTGCCGAGGTGCTGCGCGCGCTGAACGCAATGCTGTACGGCGCGGCGGGGCCGCAGTGAGCGCAGATGGCGCGCGTTCAGGATTGTCCCGAAGGCGATCCGGCGGGGAACAGAGACACAGAGAGAGCTTTTCGCAAGCCGCGAAAAGCTCTTTCTGCAGTCATTCGTCCCGATAGTAGACGATCGCCCGCCTGCCGAGGCGCCGCGCGCGCTGAACGCAATGCTGTACGGCGCGGCGGGGCCGAAGTGAGCGCAGATGGCGCGCGTTCAGGATTGTCCCGAAGGCGATCCGGCGGGGAACAGAGACACAGAAAGAGCTTTTCGCAAGCCGCGAAAAGCTCTTTCTGCAGTCATTCGCCCCGGTAGTAGACCGTCTGTCCGGCGGGAACGGATTTTGTGATCCAGACGTTGCCGCCGATGGTGCAGCCGTCGCCGATGGTGGTGGTGCCGCCGAGGATGGTGGCGTTGGCGTAGATCACCACGTGGCTGCCGATGTTGGGATGGCGCTTGATGCCCTTTACCGGGTTGCCGTTTTCGTCCAGCTCGAAGCTCTTTGCACCCAGCGTCACGCCCTGATAGAGCTTGACATGATCCCCGATGACGGTGGTCTCGCCGATGACGATGCCCGTGCCATGGTCGATGAAGAAGTATTCGCCGATCTGCGCTCCGGCATGGATATCGATGCCGGTCTTCTGATGCACGAATTCCGTCATGATCCGGGGGATGATCGGCACGTGCATTTCATACAGCACGTGGGCGATGCGATAGACCAGGATTGCAAAGAAGCCGGGATAGGCCACGATGACCTCCTCGCGGCTGCTGGCGGCGGGGTCGCCCTCGTAGAGCGCCTCGATGTCCTTGACCAGCATCCGGTAGATGGCGGGGATCCTGCTCAGAAACGCGTCTGCCAGCACGCAGGGATTCAGATCCTTGTCGCCGGCGAAGCGCATGGCGCGGCGGATCTGCTGCGCCAGCTCCCAGCGGATCTTTTCCAGCAGCATCCGGTCGGAAACGCCCTGCTCCGCCGAGAACGACGGAAACATGAACGACTGCACATCGCTGATGATGCCCACGATGGTTCTGCGGTCGGGCATTTCCTCGCAGATGAAGCGCTTTTCACTGCGCATATCCCGGATGACGCTTTCAATGATATCCTTTTCCATAGATCGATTCCTCCGAAGCGGGCGGGGCGTTTGTGCCGGCCCGCAGGATTTCAGGCGCGCTGCGGCTGAAGCCATGGGGAGCGCTCACCTGCGCGTCGGCGCACAGAAGATGCGCGAACGCTCGCCCCACGGATGATAGCCCTCTGCGATGGCAGCGAAGCCGTATTTTTCATAATAACCGATGTGATCCGAGCACAGATAGAGCCTGTCGAAGCCCAGCCGCCCGGCGTCTTCCAGCGCATGGCGGATCAGCTCGCGCCCCAGCGCGCAGCCGCGGCACTCCTCCTCCACATACAGCGCGGCGAGCCAGGGCCCCAGATCCATGCGGCTGATGAAGTCGTTGGGGATCAGCCCTGCGCCGGCCACAATGCGGCCGTTCAGCATCAGCACATACCACTGGGGCAGCGGGCCTTCCGCGCCGATGGCATGGCGGATGCAGTCCTCATAGACCATCATGGATTCGGGCGACGCCCAGTGGCGCTGGAAGAATTCGATGGCGGCGTCGGCCAATTCAGGATGTTCGCGGATGGAAAACAGCTCGAGCTCGGTCATGCCTTGGCCTCCATCGGCCGGACGGCGGCCGGTTCGGCCTTTCCGGCGTCGCGGGAGAGCCAGATGGCGCTCTCGGCGGGCACCTCGAAGGTGCGGCCGTCAAATTCCACCCAGCGGGCCTCGCGCGCGCGGTTCACCGCCAGGGTGACCTCCTCGTTCTGCGCGGGCTTGCCGAACACATCGCGGCCCTGATAGATTTCGCGGTGGATCATCACCACGTCGGTGCCGCAGGCCACCAGCTTGACGCTGCCGGTGCGCAGCGCGGGGGAGGCGGCGCGGCGGTGCAGCGCGTCCCGGAATTCCTGAACCAGCTCCTGATCCTCATGCCCCCAGGGATAGGTGCCGCGGCACATGGGATCGGACATGCCGTACAGGCCGGCCTCGTCGCCATAGTACACGCAGGGCATGCCCGGCAGCGCGCAGATCAGCTTCCATGCGGCGATCAGGCGGCGCTTGCCGCAGGCGTAGGCCTCGGCGGGCATGTCGAAGGCGCGGCGGAAGCGGCGCTCCGGCTCCATGTCGCCCATGTCGGCCAGCACGGTCAGCGCCCGGGGCTTGTCGTGGCTGCCCAGCAGGTTCATCTGGGAATAGAGGAACGGCTTCGGCAGGTTTTCACGCATGGAGTCCACGCGGCGCACGAAGCTGGCCGCGTCGATGCGGCAGCGCAGGAACAGAAGGATCGCGTCGCGCAGGGGGTAGTTCATGGTGCAGTCCAGCGTGTCGCCCAGACAGTAGCAGCGCGTCTTGCCGTAGGCGACCTTGTTGCTGGGATCCTCCCAGACCTCTCCGATCAGCGCGGCGTCGGGGTTGATTTTCTTTTCCCGCTCGCGGATCTCGTGGATGAAGTCCATGGGCAGCTCGTCGGCCACGTCCAGGCGCCAGCCGGACGCGCCCGCGCGCAGCCAGTGCGCCACCACGCTGTTGCGGCCGGAGACGATGAACCGGCGGAAGGACGGGTCGTTCTTGTTCACCGTGGGCAGGGTGTTGAAGCCCCACCAGCTGTCGTACTGATCCGGCCACCTGCTGAAGTGGAACCAGGAGGAATAGGGGGACTCGGGATCATGATATGCGCCGCCCGAGCCATAGCGGCCGTTTTTGTTGAAATACAGGCTGTCCGAGCCGGTGTGGGAGAACACGCCGTCCAGAATGATGCGGATGCCGCGCCGTTTGGCGGCCGCGCAGAGGTGGCGGAAGTCCTCCTCGGTGCCGAAGGACGGATCGATGGTCATATAGTCGCCGGTGTCATACTTGTGGTTGCTGTGGGCCTTGAAGACGGGGTTGAAGTAGATCACCGTCACGCCCAGGTCGGCCAGATAGTCCAGCTTCTGCTCCACGCCCTTCAGATCGCCGCCGAAGAAATCGTTGGCGGCGTACTCGCCCGTCCGGTCGTTCACCACCAGCACGGGATCCTCGTTCCAGTTGGGATGATAGAAGCTCCCGGGGGGCAGCAGATGGGGATCCGGCGACTTGGACGCATGGAACCGGTCCACCATGATCTGCATCATGGCGCCATTGCGCAGCCATTCCGGCGTGCGGAAGTCGGGGTCGTAGACCGTCACCTGATAGGACGGCGGTTCCTTGCGGCTGGGCTCGCCCACGCCGCCCAGGCCGTCGGAAGCATTTCCGAAGTACCAGACCTTGCCATCCTCATCCGTCAGCCTGAAATAATACCAGAGCACGCCGGGGGTTCCCGGCATGGGGAGGTCGACGGTGTAGAGATCGCCGCCGATGGAGGACATGGCGTACAGCGTCTCGGCGTCATTCCACCAGACGCGCAGCTGCACGGTGCGCATGCCGCCCGCGCGCACGCGCAGGGACAGCACTTCGCCGCAGGGAATGGCGCCGGCGGGCAGTCGGTAGATCTCGCTTCGGGAGTCGTGAAAAATCATCATATCAATGAATCCGCTCCAAAAGGCACACCGCAGGGGCGTCCGAGGACGTCCCCGTGGGGTGCGCTTGATTGATTGGCATCGCGTCGGGAGCGATTACAGCTCCAGCGGCTTCAGATGCCAGATTTTGTCGTTGTATTCCCGGATGGTGCGGTCGGAGGAGAAGACGCCGGAGCAGGCGGTGTTCATAATCGCCTTGTGCAGCCACTTGTCCTTGTCCGTGTAGTCGGAGGAGATCTTCTTCTGGGTGATCACGTACTGCGGCAGATCCTTCAGCACGAAGTAGGGATCGGCCATTCCGCCGCCGTCGCCGAAGAGCAGGCCGTGGTAGATCTCCTGGAACATGCGCGGATGCTCGGGGCACAGCGTGCCGTCGATCAGCTGCTCCATGACCTTGCGGATGGCGGGGTTGGTCTCATAGACCTCGCTGGAGCGATAGCTGGCGTAGCCGCGCTCCACCTGCTCGGCGGTCAGACCGAAGATGTAGATGTTGTCCGCGCCGACGGAATCGAAGATCTCGCAGTTCGCGCCGTCCATGGTGCCGATGGTGACCGCGCCGTTCATCATGAACTTCATGTTGCCGGTGCCGCTGGCCTCCTTGCCGGCGGTGGAGATCTGCTCGGAGACCTCCGCGGCGGGCATGAGCACCTCGGCCTGGGAGACGCAGTAGTTCTCCAGGAACACCACGTTGATGTACTTGGAGGCCACGGGATGCTTCTTCACCAGATCCGCCACGGCGTTGATCAGCTTGATGGTCAGCTTTGCGCGCTGATAGCCGGGAGCGGCCTTCGCGCCGAAGATGTAGGTGCGGGGCAGGTACTCGCGATCGGGATGCTCGTCAATGGTATTGTAGAACATCAGGATGCCCAGCGCGTTCATCAGCTGGCGCTTGTACTCGTGCAGGCGCTTAGCCTGGGCGTCGAACAGGCTGTCGGGGTTGATCTCGACGCCCTGCATGCGCCGCACGCGGTCGGCCAGGCGCAGCTTGTTGTTGTACTTCACCTGGGCGAACTGCTCGCGGAAGGCGGGATCGTCGGCGAAGGGAACCAGGTCGCGCAGCTGGTCCATGTCCTTGCGCCACTTGGTGCCGATGGCGTCGTCGATCAGGCTGGCCAGCGCGGGGTTGCACTGGAACAGCCAGCGGCGATGGGTGATGCCGTTGGTGATGGACACGAACTTCTTCGGCTCCATGTTGTAGAAGTCGTGGAAGGTTTGCTTCTTGAGGATGTCGGTGTGGATGGCCGACACGCCGTTGACGGAGTGGGTGCAGGCCACGCACAGGTTGGCCATGTGCACCTGATTGTAGGCGATGATGGCCATGTGGCCGATGCGCTCCCACTGGCCGGGATAGGCGTCCCAGAGCTTGGCGCACAGGCGGCGGTTCATCTCCTGCAGGATCATGTAGATGCGGGGCAGCTGCTCGGCGAAGAGCTGCTCGGGCCAGCGCTCCAGCGCCTCCTGCAGCACGGTGTGATTGGTGTAGGCGAAGGTCTTGTGGCAGATCTCCTCGGCCTCGTCCCAGCCCAGGTCGTGCTCGTCCATCAGGATGCGCATCAGCTCGGGGATGGCCACGGCGGGATGGGTGTCGTTGATGTGCACGGCCACCTTGTCGGAGAAGATGTTCCACTGGGGACCGTAGACCTTCAGGAAGTCCGCCACCGCGTACTGGATGGACGCGGAGGAGAAGAAGTACTGCTGCTTGAGGCGCAGCTCCTTGCCCTGATAGCTGTCGTCGTTGGGATAGAGGATCTTGGAGATGACTTCGGCGAGTTCGCGCTCGGCCATGGCCTTGACGTACTGACCGGAGTTGAAGGACTGCATGTCGATGCGCTTGGGCGAGCGGGCCGACCAGGTGCGCAGCATGTTGACCATGGTGTTGTCATAGCCGATCACCGGGATATCGTAGGGAACGGCCTCGACGGTATTGTAATTCTCATGGCGGAAGCGCATGCGGCCGCCGTCGTCGTAGGGCACCACGCGGCCGCCGAAGTGAACCTCCACGGTCTCATGGGGACGCGGGATCTCCCAGATGTTGCCGGAATCCAGCCAGTTGTCGGGAACCTCCACCTGATAGCCGTCCACCAGCTTCTGGCGGAACAGGCCGAACTCATAGCGGATGGTGCAGCCCATGGCGGGCAGCTGCAGCGAGGTCAGGGAATCCAGGAAGCAGGCGGCGAGGCGGCCCAGACCGCCGTTGCCCAGACCGGGCTCGGGCTCTTCCTCGAAGATGACGTTCTTGTCGATGCCCAGCTCCTCGAGGGCCTTGATGTAGTTCTCCTCGTTGACCAGGTTGACCATGTTGTTGTGCAGTGCGCGGCCAACCAGGAACTCGGCGCTGAGGTAGTAGACCTTCTTCGCGCCGGTGGACTTGCGGATGCCGCGGGAAGCGCTGCGGCGCTCGAGAATCTCGTCACGGACCATCATGGCCAGCGCCTGATAGATCTGCTCGTTGGTCGCTTCGCCCAGATCGCTGCCGAAACCGGTGCGCAGCTTTTCGAGGAGCTCGGCCTTGATGGTCTCGACGCTCTTCTTTTCAAATTGCATTGAAATCCCCTCCATGAGAATCCATTATGATTGTATCACGATTCAGTATATCATATCCAGGGAAAAACTGCAAATCCAAATCTTGAATTCGTCGTTATTAAATGAAGAAGAATTTTGGCGGCGGGGCGCGGCGATTGGGGAAGCGCAAGCACTGTTTTGCAGGACAGCGATCAAGAACATGCAAAATTAACAAAAATATCCCAGAATCACGCAGGAATCTGGCATGTAAAATCGAATAGAATAGCATAGTAACAGTTTGCGCAGGATGATTCCTGCTGAAAGGACGTTTTTGACATGCCGCTTACGCTTTCTGAACGCACGCTCTCCATTTCCCCGTCCGTCACGCTGGCCGTGGACGCCCGCGCCAAGCAGCTCCGCGCCGAGGGACTGGACGTCATCGGCTTCTCCGCCGGCGAGCCGGATTTCTGCACGCCGGAATACATCAACGACGCCGGCAAGTTCGCCATCGACGCGGGCATCACGCGCTATACGCCCGTGGCCGGCACCCTCGACCTGCGCCAGAAGATCTGCGATAAGTTCATTCACGACAACGGCGTCGAGTATACCCCCGCAGAGGTGATCGTGTCCAGCGGCGCGAAGCAGTCGCTGTTCACCGCGCTGTCCGCCATCATCAACCCCGGCGACGAGGTGCTGGTGCCCTCGCCCTGCTGGCTGAGCTATCCGGAGATGATCCGCATGGCCGGCGGCACGCCGGTGCTGGTGCACGGCAGGGAGGAGAATAACTTCGTCGTCACCGCCGAGATGATGCGCCCCTTCGTGACCGAGCACACCAAGGCGCTGATCATCAACAGCCCCAACAACCCCAACGGCTGCGTCTGGAGCCGCGACGAGCTGAAGGCCATCGCCGACCTGGCCGTGGAGTGCGGCTTCTATGTGATCTCCGACGAGATCTATGAAAAGCTGATCTACGACGATGAGAAGCACTACTGCATGTCCTCCTTCGGCCCGGAGATCAAGAAGCAGTGCATCGTGATCAACGGCGTCTCCAAGACCTACGCCATGACCGGCTGGCGCATCGGCTATGCGGCAGGCCCGAAGAACATCATCAAGGCCATGACCTCCTTCCAGAGCCATGCCTCCAGCAACGCCAACTCCATCGCCCAGTATGCCGCCGCCACCGCGCTGTCCTGCGGCGACAAGTACATTCTGTCCATGATCGACGAATACAATGCCCGCCGCCGCCTGATGTATCGCCTGGTGAACGAGATCGACGGCCTGAGCTGCAAGCTGCCCAAGGGCGCGTTCTACATCATGGCCAGCCTCAAGGAGATCTTGGGCCGCTCCTACAAGGGGAAGAAGATCACCGGCTCCACCTCCTTCGCCGAGACGCTGCTGGACGAGAAGCGCGTGGCCGTGGTGCCTGCGCTGGCCTTCGGCGACGACAACTACGTTCGCCTGAGCTACGCCACCAGCCGCCAGAACATCGTCGAGGGCATGGCCCGCATCAAGGAGTTCGTGTCCGAGATGGAGGATTGAGAAGCACAGGATTGGAATGAAAGACCGGCTGTTTTCAGCCGGTCTTTGGCGTTTTGGAGAAGGATGACAGCCGCAGGGGGAGTGTGGTATAATCCAAATGAAGCGATGAAATCTGCGCCGTCGTTCCCGAATCCCAATCGCCCGCATAGGATGCAGGAAAAGCGGGGAGGCGGGGTTCATGGCGAACATACTGGACTATCTGCACTGGCGGGGCGATCTGACGCTGGCGCAGTCGGCGTTCAATCCGGTGGATGCGCTGGTTCTCTCCTGGTCGGCGTCCATGCCGATGAAAAGTCCGCTGCCGCGGACGCTGGGCGAAGCAGCTGCGGCGGCGAACCAGGCCGATGAGGACGGAAAGCGGTTTGTCGCGCTGCTGTCCGGCGCGGCGCGGTTCCGGAGCATGCGCGTGCTGAACTTCGGGGAGAAGTTCAGCGAGGAGGAGCAGCTTCAGTTCGCCGCGCTGACCGTGCTCACCGGCGACGGCCGCGCGTTCGTCGCCTTTCGCGGCACGGATTCTACACTGGTCGGCTGGAAGGAGGACTTCAACATGGCCTTCTCCGACGAGGTTCCCGCCCAGCGGGAGGCCGTGGCCTGGCTGAACCGCGCCGCCGAGTCCACGCCGCTGCCGATCCGGGTGGGCGGACACTCCAAGGGCGGCAATCTGGCGGTCTACGCGGCGGCGAAGTGCAAGCATCAGCGGCGCATCGAAGCCGTGTACAACTTCGACGGCCCCGGCCAACGCCCCGGACTGATGGGTTCGCCGGAGTACCGCGCCGTGGAGCCGCGCATCGAGACCTTCCTGCCGGAATCCTCCATCGTGGGCATCCTGATGGAGCAGGCGGAGCGGTACCACGTGGTGCGCTCCTCGGCGGAGGGCGTGATGCAGCACAGCCCGTACAGCTGGCAGGTCGGCCCGCAGGACTTCGAGCTGCTGGATTCGCTGGACTGGAAGAGCCTGTACGCCGACCGCACCCTCGCCGACTGGCTGGACGGCATGTCCCCGGAGGACAGAGAGCGGCTGGTGGACGCGCTGTATGAAATCGTCGAGGCCACGGGCATGCGCACCGTGGGGGAGGTGTCCGCCCACTGGCAGCAGTCCGGCTGGCGGATGCTGAACGCCTTCAACGACCTCGACCTGCGCACCCGCGCGCTGGTGTTTCTGTCGCTGGGCAGGCTGCTGCGCGCCGCCGCGCGGAATCTGCAGGCGCCGGAAGAATGACTAAATAAAGAATACAAGGAGCTGAACGGGATGAAGGTGAAGGAAATTGAATCGCGGCGGAGCATTCGGAAATTCCGCCCGGAGCCGGTGCCGGAGAATTTGCTCAGGCAAGTGCTGGAGGCGGCGCGGCTCGCGCCCTCGGCGAAGAACGATCAGCCGTGGCGGTTTCTGGCGCTGGGGCCGGAGAGCCGGGAGCGGTGCCTGTCCGCCATGGAGCGCGGCATTCGCGAGGGCATGGCGTCCGGCGGCAACCGCGCCTACCTGGCCGGCGCGGCCGCTACGCTGCGCATTATGAAGACTGCGCCGGCGCTGGTGCTGATTGTCCGCCCCGTGGGCACCCATCCCTACGGGGAGATCGCCGGTCTGGACCGGGTGCTGGAGCTGCTGGATGCGGTCTCCGTGGGCGCGGCGGTGGAGAACCTGCTGCTGGAGGCCGATGCGCTGGGCCTGGGCACGCTGTGGATCGGGAACACGTTCCTGGCCTACGACGCGATCGCCGAGGCGATGGCGATCGACGGGCAGCTGCTGGGCGCGGTGGCGCTGGGCTATCCCGACGAGCATCCGTCGCCCCGACCCCGGAAGTCCTTCGATGAGATTGCAGCGTTTCTGCCGTAGATCTGGAGGTGGAAAATGAAGAACAAAAGCCATGCGCTTGCGGGCATGATATCGCTCATATTCATATTGGCGATTCTGATTGCCGGGTGGAAGGGGTACCGCCATAATTGGGAGCTCCCGACACGAGCCCTGCAGATGGTGGGCATGGATAAGCGGGATTGCACAGTGGCGAAGAGGGTGTACTGGTACGACTTTCTGAAGTATACGGACGGCTACGAGGCTCTGGTGATTTCCGTTCCGGAGGATTGGAAGATTCCGGACGGCTGGCGGAATGACGCGGTTTCTCTGCGTGAAGCGCAGCAGGTTTACGGCTTGAGCGCAGCCGCCCTTGAAAAGCTGGACGCCGGTGCTCTGCCGGAAGCGTATCAGGCGCAGTTTTATTCCGAATGCGGCGAAAAAGGGGACAGGGAATTCTTTGTCGGCCTGTACGATGGGAATGGAACGGTACTGGTCTATCGCGGGCATCATCTGTATGGAATATGAAACAACGCAGGAAGCGTGCAATGCGCTTCCTGCGTTGTTCTTTAAGGCGGGATGGTCTGCCTTTTCAGGCGGATTTCTTCTTCAGGAACATCGGCGCGAAGATCACCAGCGTCACGGCGCAGATGGCGGCGGTCAGGAAGAACACGTTCTGCTGACCGAAGGCGTTGGCCAGCAGCCCGCCGCCCAGATTGCCCGCGGCGCGGGCCAGCCCGTAGCTGACCATCGCCAGCAGCATCTGCCCCGAGGACTGCAGCTCCGCGGGCACGGTGCGGGAGATGTGCTTGGCCATGGAGACGGTCATCACGATGAAGCCCCAGCCGTGCAGCAGCTGGCTGAACAGCGTGACGGTCACATTGCCCGTGGTGGCCAGGATGATCCACCGCAGCGTCAGCACCGCGGCGGAGATGCACATCAGCTTTCCCGCGCCCAGCTTCTCATAGAGCCTGTCGGACAGCAGCAGATAGGGGATCTCGCCCACGGCGGAGATGAAATAGCACCAGCCCAGCAGCGTGCCGTTGGCGCCCTCGAAGGTCATGAACAGCGGCGAGAAGAAGGTGTAGAAGTAGCCCATGGTCATCTGCATGGGCAGCATGAACACCATCAGCCGCATCAGGTCCCGGTTTTTGAACAGCTCGCGGAAGGACATGCGCTTGCCGCCGGCGGACTGGTAGCCCGGCGTGGGCGGCAGTGCGTAGGAGGCCGGAAGCATGGTCAGGCACAGGCCCGCCGTGAACCAGATGGCCCAGGTTTCCCGTCCGGGGACGTTGAGCAGCGAGCCGAACACCAGCGACGTGATCGCGAAGGCCATGCCGCCCGCCAGGCGCAGCGGCCCGAAGGGCTGGCGGTGCTTTTCCAGCGCGGCCAGAATCACGGAATCGCCCATGGGCTGGATGGACGTGTAAAAGCAGGAGAACACGCAGGCCAGCAGCAGCGAGGGGATGAACTGCCTGGTCAGCAGGAAGGACAGCGCCGACAGCGCCGCCGCGACCACCAGACCGCGGATCAGCCGGTTGCGGCTGGACACCCGGTCGCCGCAGAGCCCCCAGAAGGGCTGGGTGAACACGCTGACCAGGGCGATGGCCGCGAAGATCGCGCCGATCTGCCCGGAGGTGAAGCCGATGGAGGTGTAGTACAGGCTGGTATAGCCCTGAAACACCGCGTTGGTCATGTAATACGCCATCAAAAACAGCGCGAAGCGCACGGGAAAACGGTCTTGCATGCGGATTTCCTTCCTTGCGTGATGATACTTATCCCTATTATAGCACGAATCGGCCAAAAGGAAACATCCATTCCTTGCGCAGGGGCACAAATTTTCCCGAGGTTTGCCGATGATCTATTGCATGCCGGACGGAAATGTATTACAATAATATGTGTGGAAAGAATGCCTGGGAGGGATCCTCTATGATACGCCTGATCGCCACCGATCTGGACGATACGCTGCTGGACGCCAACAGCGACGTCACTCCGCGCACTCTCGGCGCGCTGCGCCGGGCGATGGACGCGGGCGCGATGATTTCGCTGTCCAGCGGGCGCATGACCGAGGCGATGGTTCCATTCGCCGAGCGGCTCGGCGTGAACGCGCCGATGATCCTCTATAACGGCGCGATGATCTATGATCATCGAACCGACGAGACGCTGTTTGCCAACGCCATTCCCGCCGAAACCGCGCTGGCCGTGGCCAGGATGATCGAGGACATGGGCGTGTATCTGCAGGTCTATCCCGGCAAGGGATATTACTGCAACCGCCGCACGGAGCACACCGACCGCTACGAGGCCAGCATCCGCGTGCGCTGCACCGAGCTGGGCGTGCCGGTCTCCCGGTGGATGAAGGGCGACATGATCAAGATGCTGGCCATCGCCACGCCGGAGATCATCACGGACATTCAGCAGAAGCTGCGCCAGGCCTTCCCGACGGGCGTAAACTTCATGAAGTCCAAGGCCCACTATCTGGAGATCGTGGCCGAGGGCGTCGACAAGGGCAAGGCGCTTCGCGCGCTGGCCGGAAGGCTGGGACTGTCCGACGATGAGGTCATGGCCTTCGGCGACGGACAGAACGACGCGAGCATGCTGGCCGCCGCCGGCTGGGGCGTGGCGATGGAAAACGCCGTGGCCGAGTGCAAGGCCGTGGCGAGAAGGATCGCCCCGCGCAATACGGAGGACGGCGTGGCGCAGGTGATCGAGCAGCTTCTGAACGAAGGAAAATTCGCAAAGGGGTGAGCGCATGGTCAAGGAGACCGACTTTGTCAAGGCGCTGGGACTGGAGCGCGTGCTGCCCACGGACGCGAAGGTGCTGCCCATCGAGGTCAGCAACACCAACCGTCCGGGCATGCAGTTTGCCGACTACTGGGACTTCTTCGCCTACGAGCGGCCGCAGCTGCTGGGCAAGGTGGAGATGACCTACCTCTCCAAGCTGGACGAGAGCACCCGCCGGGAGCGACTGAAGAAGTATTTCAGCTATCCGCTGCCGTGCATCATCATCTGCCGCGGCTATCCCTGCTTCGACGAGATGAAGGTGTTCGCCGCCGCCCACAATGTGCCCATCTATTCCACCAAAAAGGAGACCACCCAGTTTGAGCTGGAGCTGATCGTCTTCCTGCGCGATTATCTCGCGCCCCGGGAGACGCGCCACGGCGTGCTGGTCAGCGTCTACGGCACCGGCCTGCTGATCACCGGCAATTCCGGCGTGGGCAAGAGCGAGGCGGCGCTGGAGCTGATCAAGCGCGGCCATCAGCTGGTGGCGGACGACGTGGTGGACATCCGCTGCGTGGGCGAGAACCGGCTGATCGGCGAGGCGCCGGAGCTGGTGCGCCACTTCATGGAGATTCGAGGCGTGGGCATCATCGATATCGCCACCATGTACGGCGTGGGCGCGATCATCCGCAGCAAATCCATCGACATGGAGGTTCATCTGGAGATGTGGCAGGCGGGCAAGGAGTACGACCGCCTGGGCATGACGGAGAACTATACCGAGATTCTGGGCGTGAAGATCCCCAGTCTGCTGCTGCCCATCCATCCCGGCCGCAACCTGGCCGTGGTGCTGGAGGTGGCCGCGCGCAATCTGAGGCTCAAGCAAATGGGCTATAACGCCGCCATGGAGCTGGCGCGCCGACACATGGAGCGCGCACAGCGGGCGAGCGAGGATGAAGAATGAGAAATAACAGGAGGATGAAGAACATGTTTTACATTGGCGTTGACCTGGGCGGCACCGGCATTAAGGCCGGCGTAGTGGATGAGAAGGGCGAAATTCGGGCGAAGGCCAGCTGCCCCACGGGCGTGGAGCGCGGCTACGGCCCCGTGATCGCGGATATGGCGAAGCTGTGCCTGGAGGCGCTGGAGAAGAGCGGCCACACGCTGGACGAGGTCAAGTCCATCGGCATCGGCATCCCCGGCATTCAGGATCCCGCCACGGGTCTGGTGCCCTTCTGCACCAATCTGGGCTGGCACCAGGTGCCGCTGGTCTCCGAGATGCGCAAGTACATCGATAAGCCCGTGTACGTGGGCAATGACGCCACTGTGGCAGGACTGGCCGAAGCCGTGGCGGGCGTTTCCGCGGGCGTGGGCACCAGCGTGTTCGTCACCCTGGGCACCGGCGTCGGCGGCGGCATCATCATCGACGGCAAGCCCTACTCCGGCCCCCACGGCGTGGCCAGCGAAATCGGCCACATGATGACCGTGGTCGGCGGCGAGCTGTGCACCTGCGGCAACCGCGGCTGCTGGGAGCGCTATGCTTCCGCCACCGCGATCATCCGCGAGGGCCGCAAGTTTGCTGAGGCGCATCCCGACTGCGCCATCGCGAAGGCGGTCGGCGGCGATCTGGACAAGATCGAGGCCAAGACGGTCATCGATCTGGCGAAGGCCGGCGATCCCGATGCGGCGATGCTGTTCGACAACTATGTCACCCATCTCTGCGTGGGTCTGGTCAACCTGATCAACCTGTACGATCCGGAGATCATCGCGCTGGGCGGCGGCGTCTCCCACGCGGGCCAGTTCCTGCTGGACGCGGTCAACGCGAAGCTGCCGCAGATGGTCTTCTACAAGACGATGCCCTACGCCCGCGTAGAGCTGGCCCGCTTGGGCAACGACGCCGGCATCATCGGCGCCGCCATGCTCGGGGCAAACTGAGTTTGCATGCACTTGCTGCCGCGTTGATTTGACGGATTCTGTGCCGTTGTGGTAACGGCGCAGAATCCTGGGCTGCGTTTCTGTCGGATGGCTGGCGGGGGTTGCGGATTCTTCGGCGCTGTGGTAGCGCCTTGAATCCTGGGCTTTTGTCTGTGCCGGATTCGGGCGGATTGCGGTGGATAGAGAAAATCGAGAAAACTGAACGCCTCTTTGGCGGCATTGCCGAAGGGGCTCTGATTTTGGAGGGATAGTTATGAGAGCGTACGAGCGTTTCTTGAAATATGTGCAGTATGACACGGCCTCCAACGAGGCGAGCACGACCTGCCCGACCACGCCGGGACAGCTGGTATTGGCCCGGGATCTGGTGGAGGAGATGAAGGCGATGGGCCTTCAGGACGTGCGCATGGACGAGTACGGCTACGTCTACGGCTGCATTCCCGCGAATGTGGAGGGACGGCCGGTGATCGGACTGATCGCGCACATGGACACGGTGGACGGCGTGCCGGTGCTGCCGATGCGTCCGCGCATCGTGGAGAACTACGACGGCGGCCCGGTGACGCTGGAGAACGGCTCCGTGCTGGATCCCGCGGTGTTCCCCGAGGTGGCGTCGGCGAAGGGCAAGGATCTGATCGTGACCGACGGCAACACCCTGCTGGGCGCGGACGACAAGGCCGGCATTGCGGAAATCCTGACCGCCTGCGAGCAGCTGCTGGCCGACCCGTCCATTCCCCACGGCAAGATCATGATCGGATTTACGCCTGACGAGGAGGTCGGACAGGGCGCGAATCACTTCGACATCCCCGGCTTCGGCGCGGACTTCGCCTATACGGTGGACGGCGGCACGATGGGCGGCATTGAATACGAGAACTTCAACGGCGCGTCCGCGATTCTGACGGTGCACGGCCGCAGCGTGCATCCCGGCAGCGCGAAGAACAAGATGGTCAACGCCGCGCTGGTGGCGATGGAGTTCAACGCCATGCTGCCGCCTCACGAGACGCCCGCCCACACCGAGGGCTACGAGGGCTTCTATCACCTCTGCGCCATGCAGGGCGACGAGGAGACCGCGAAGCTGGTCTACATCATCCGCGATCACGATCGCGCGAAGTTCGAGGCCCGCAAGGAGACCTTCCAGCGCATCGGCCGGTATCTCTCCGAAAAGTACGGCCCCAATGTGATCGAGACCGAGGTCAAGGATTCCTATTACAACATGCGCTCCGTGCTGGAGCCCCATATGAACATTGTGCGTCTGGCCGAGCGCGCCAATCGCGCCGTGGGCATCGAGCCCTTTACCGAGCCCATCCGCGGCGGCACCGACGGTGCGCGCCTCTCCTACGACGGCCTGCTCTGCCCGAACATCGCCACCGGCGGCATGAACGGTCACGGCCGCTTCGAGTGCATCCCCGTTCAGGACATGGACAAGATGGTCGAGATGCTCGTCCAGCTCGTGTCGATCGAGCCGGAGGAGTGAGGAACGCGGGGGAGACGGCGGGGGAACCCTTTCTTTGGAAAAAGAAAGGGTTCCCCCGCACCCCCTCTGAAAGAAACCGATTTGCCCCGGCGCATGCGCCGGGGCAGGTGTTTATACGGAAGTTTGATCTTTTGCGGCTTTCCGGTGGTCGGAAAGCCGCAAAGGGTGGGGTTGTGGCGAGTGGATGTTATGAGAAGATGGGGGATTGCAGGATGATCGGCACGATGGATATGACGAAGGGACGCATCGCGCCGCAGCTGATTCGGTTTGGCGTGCCGTTGATGCTTTCGTCGGTGCTGCAGCTGCTGTATTCGCTGTGCGACAGTCTGGTGGTGGGGCGACTGATCGGCGTGGAGGCGTTTGCGGCGGTGGGCGCGGCGTCACTTCTGAGCTGGCTGCCGATGAGCATGCTGCTGGGAATGTCCCACGGCTTCGGCGTGACGATGTCCCAGCGCTTCGGCGCGGGAGACGACGCGGGTCTTCGCTGGGCGGCAGGACTGTCCGCCGGGATGGGTCTGCTGCTGGCGATGCTGATGAGCGGAGTTGGCATTGTGTTTCTTCCGCAGATGCTGGCGGCCATGCGCACGCCTGCGGAGATGCTCGAGCCCGAGACACAGTATCTGAAGGTGATTTTTCTCGGGCTCGGGCTGTTCATTCTGTACAATGTGGCGGCTTCGCTGCTCCGCGCGGCGGGGGACAGCCGGACGCCGCTGGCGGCGCTGATCGTGTCCACGCTGCTCAACATCGCGCTGGATTACATACTGGTCGCGTTTGCCGGTATGGGCGTGTCGGGCGTGGCACTGGCGACGGTGCTGGCACAGCTTGTGTCGCTGCTGGTCTGCCTTGTACGGCTGCGCCTTCGGCCGCTGAAGACGCCGCAGACAGAGATTGCTGGAATGTCACCGGGAGCGATTGCGCGGCAGCTCCTCAAGCTGGGCATGCCGCCGATGCTCCGGGACGGCGTGATCGCCGTGGGCGGATTGTTTGTGCAGAGCGTGGTGAACGGCTTCGGCGTTGCGTTTGTGGCGGGCATGACTGCCGCGCGCCGGTATTTTTCCATGATGGAGATGGCAGGCGGAGCGCTCGAGGGCGCGCTGGCCACGTTTGTCGGACAGAACGCCGGCGCGGGAAATGTAGATCGCGTGCACAGCGGTACTCACACCGCAGTGCTGCTGGGACTGATCTCCTCTGCGCTCACGGCGACGGTGGCGGCTGTTTTCGCACATCCGCTCATTGCGCTGCTCGTCGCGGAATCGAATGCGGAGGTTGTCCGGGTGGGCGTGATCGCGCTGCGGCTCACCGCGCTGTTCCTGCCGTCGCTCTATCTGCTCTGTCTCTACCGAGCTTCGCTTCAGAGCATGGGCGATGCGCTGGTGCCGATGCTGTCCGGCTTTGCGGAGATGGCGCTGCGCATCGCGTGTGTCGTGGCGCTGCCGCCGTTCATCGGCGCTTCTGCCGCGTATTTTGCGGCTCTTCACGGAAAGTTAGGCTAAAGGGTAGAAAAAGGAGCATAGAAGACTTAAACTTGTAGCTGCTAAACAAACAAGGGAAGTCAGACTATGCTCG
>SFJH01000029.1 GCA_004555155.1 Clostridiales bacterium | reverse complement strand
CTCAAAAGGACTTCCTTTGGATACCAGAACTTCTCTCATTTCCGCAAGAGAATTTTGTTATCTTTCTCTTTTCACCCCTACATTTGACACAGAGCCGAATTTTCTCGTCGCAGCATACAAGAAAACAGCAACCCGCTTATGCAGGTTGCTGTTTAACTTGGAGGTGCCACCCGGATTCGGACCGGGGAATGAAGGTTTTGCAGACCTTTGCCTTACCACTTGGCTATGGCACCATAAAAATGGAGCGGTAGACGAGACTCGGACTCGCGACCTCCACCTTGGCAAGGTGGCGCTCTACCAACTGAGCTACTACCGCTTATATGGTGCCTTGGGGCGGAATCGAACCACCGACACTGTGATTTTCAGTCACATGCTCTACCTACTGAGCTACCAAGGCACATGGCGATGCGGAAGGGGCTCGAACCCTCGACCTCCAGCGTGACAGGCTGGCATTCTAACCAACTGAACTACCGCACCATGATTGGTGGGAACAACAGGGCTCGAACCTGTGACCCTCTGCTTGTAAGGCAGATGCTCTCCCAGCTGAGCTATGCTCCCCGGCCGCCGCTCTCATTTCGTTTCTCACTCATCGCGGCGACGTGATATATAATACACTACTTTCCGGGATTTGTCAACACCTTTTTTCAACTTTTTTGAACTTTTTTTCTGAGAGCCCTTTTCGCCGCCCAATGCTCAATAGAACTTGACGCTGACGCGCTTGCCCATCTGCTCCAGCCGCTTCGAAAGGCGATCGATCAGCTGGAACTTCGCGCCGAAGGCGAGCGACAGCTTGGGATTCTGATGCGCTGGATTCATGGCGCAGCCGACGAAGAAATTGATATCCGTCGCCCTGTCGAACAGCTCCTGCGCAATCAGCGACGCGCCGTCTCTCCTGCCCTCCCAGGAGGTCGTCAGGCGCTCTCCCGCGAGGTATTCATCCGCATACTCCAGCACCCTGGAAATCGTCACAATGGCCTCTGTGGCCAGATCTACGCCCTCCACGTGATACAGCGGAGGAAGATCGGAATCCGCATAATCCAGCGAGGCGCTCACCTCACAGCCCAGATAGCGCGCCGCAATCCGGTTGGTCGTGCCGCCGCAGACAATCTTCCTTCCCGGCTGGGCAAAGAACTCGCGCAGCATCAGCTCGTCCAGTCCCCGCGAGGACGGCGGGCCGATCATCAGGTTCGTCTGCTGGCGCTTGCACAGGCGCAGCACCGCCACTGTGGTGTCGTCGCCGGGCTTGCCATGATAGAGGCGATTGCATTCTGCCGCCAGCGTCTGAGCGATCTGCCGCGCCGTGCGATCCGGAGAGTAGTTTTGCTCGAGGTATCGGATGATATTCTCCCGTTCCCATCCGAAGGCATATTCATATCCGAGACCGGCATAGATCGCGCCGTCGCTCATCACCACGAAAACGTCGTTCTCCCCCGCCTCAAAGCGGCTTTCGTAAATCCGCTTGCCCTCGATCATGCGGGTTTCATACTTGAAGTCGAAATTCCGGCCGTTTTGCAGAACGATGGTGTGCGGGTTGTCGAACCGCGTCAGCTCGACATATCTCTGGTCGCGGATTTTGATGATGGTAAAGGTCGAATAGGCAATTTTCCGAACGTTGCATTCCGGCAGCGTTCGGACGATGGTATTGACGCACTCCTCGACAGACATGCCGCCAGCGCTCATCGTCGCCAGAATCTGGGACGTGAGCGTGGCCAGAATATTCGCTTTGACGCCGCTGCCAAGGCCGTCCGCCAGCACGCAGATCGTGGTATCCTCATTGGAGGCGAACACCACGCGATCGCCGCAGAGCTGCTCTCCGACCTTATTCAGGCTGATATAGCCCGAATCGATATACAAATCACGCATCGCTATTCACTGTCCTGAATCGCCTCTTTCAGGCGAACCAGCATCACCTTGGTTTCCGCCGTGGTCTCGCCCAGGATGGAGGCGATGTTCTGCACCACGCGCATCTGCTTTTCGATGACCTTGTCGGCCGCTTCAAGCGTATTGTCCACCACCTCGCGGGAGTGCCGTTCGGCGCGCTCACGCAGATAGGGCAGACACATATCCATCTGCGCCTTGCCCTGGCACAGCGCGGAGGCCATCTCCCGGCAGGTGGGATAGCCGCAGCAGCCGCAGTTGAGGGCCGTGTCCGCCGTGTCCTTGCCCATCTTCACGAGCACCCGCTCGATCTCCTCCTCCGTGGGCAGCATGCGGTCGACAGGCAGCGGCTCAAAGCTTCTGCGAATGCTCCGGCCGGCCGTCACGCCATAGTCGTTCTCGCCCGCATAGGAATTCACCACGACCGTTCCCCGGATTCGGTTTTCATAGCGATTGCTCCGGATGTCCGGACCATTGACGCAGCTGCCCTCGCAGGCGGTCATTTCCAGAAAGACCTTCGTCAGCTTGCACTGGCGGATTTCCTCCAGCGCGGCGATACAGTCGCCCACGCCGTCGATGGACACGCGGTTCCAGCCCGGTTCGCGGGTGAACGATTTGACGATGCCGTCCTGTCTCGGATACCGGCGCGCCCGATAGCCGCCGCGCATCACGCGAATGCCGCGGTTCACAGGCGTGACGCCGGCTTCGTGCATCCAGCGCTTGAGATCGGAGAACAGCAGCACCGCATCGCAGCATCCGGACGCCAGCGATTCGCTCTTCTTCGCATAGCAGGGCCCGATGAACACCACATAGGCGTCGGGGTATTCGTCGCGCAGCCTGCGGCAGTGGACCTCCATGGGGGATTCCACCGGCGCCAGGTATTTCAGCATCTCGGGATAGTACTTCTGAATCAGCAGATTGATCGGCGGACAGCTGGAGGAAATCAGCACATCCGTCTCAGCGTTGGCCATGATCCTGACATACTCGTTGCTGACGATCTCCGCGCCGATGGCGGTCTCCTGCGCGTCGGCAAAGCCGAGCTGCAGCAGCGATTCCCGCAGATCCTCAATGGAGCCCACGTCCAGCTCAGCGATGAACGACGGCGCGACGCTGGCCACCACGCGGCGTCCGGCGCGGATCTGCTTGCGGACCGCGCTTAAGTCGTTCCACTCCATCTCCACGTGCCGCGGGCAGCTCACGACGCATTCGCCGCACTGAATACACTCCTCCTGAATGATTTCGGCGTGCCCGTCGGAATACCGAATCGCTTTCAGCAGGCAGTTTCGGATGCACTTATAGCAATCGCGGCAGTTTTCCTGCCCGAGCCGGATGACCTCAGCCATCGTATCCCCCCGTTTGGTTTACAGCTTGTCCAGTACCTCGGTCTTGAAGAGGGTATCTGCGTCCTCGGGCTTGATGGAGTGCGTCGTATCGTCAATCGTCACGCAAACGCCTTCGCCGCACTTGCCCATGCAGAACTTGCCGGCCAGCTCCACCTTATCACCCAGGTTGTTTTCAGCCACCAATTCCTTGAAGCGATCCACCACGCGCTTGGAGCCCAGCAGATGGCAGGTGCTGCCGACACAAATCGTAATTTTCATATTCATTTCGTCCTTTCCCGGTGAATTCGGATTTCCAAATCTATGATACCATAGTTCCCGGAAAAAAGCAATTCTTCCTTCCCATCAAGCCATCGATTTTCTGTGTTGACAGGCCTGATCCCGCATGCTATACTACTGACGCAGCCGGGATCCTGCAGATGTACAAAGGAGAATTGCCGCATGGAATCCATCGTAGAAATCGATCTGCACGGCAAGAATGCCTATCAGGGAAGGATTGCCGTGGATGCGGCGCTGCGGCGCGCCCGACCGGGCGTCATGCGCATCCGCGTCATTCATGGCTGCAACAGCGGCAGCGTTCTTCGGGACATGGTTCGCAGCGAATATGCCCGGCATCCCAAAGTGCTCCGAATGGAGACCCGCCTGGGCGACGGCGTGACCGACCTTGTGCTGCGCGAGTTCTGATTCCGTCTTTCGGGCGCACGGCGCGCCATTTTGTTCCCGTTTCCATCGAACAATGCTAGGAGGCTTGCAATAATGCAAATATCTCAAGAGGATCGCAGAATTCTTCGTGATCTCGCCCTGCGTCAGGCGGAGCTAGCCGCTTCCCCCCGCAATCAGCGGCTGATGCAGGAATGGATTGCCTTCGGCCATGCCGGAAAATCCCAGCGCCCCATGATCCGCATCGAAATCGACACCTTTCAGCACGAGGTGCTGCCTGCGATGATGCGCTGCGAAGGCGAGCAGGCCCGCCGGATCGAGGCGCGCATGCTCAAGCCCATCGCCAATTTCACGCTGTTTGAAGACGATACGCTGGTGCCCTCGTACTATGCCGTAACGGACCGGCTGCGGTTCGTCCCCTTCGGTCTGCCCGCCAAGCGCGAAGAGACCGGCGGACTGGGCCACCACTTCATTCCCTATCTGCACGATCTGGAGGAGGACGATCATCTGCTCGGCCCCTCCCAGTTCAGCGTGGATGAGGTCGGCGCAGCCCAGGAACAGGCCGACATGGAGGAGCTGCTGGGCGATATCCTGCCCGTTCGACGCGTCAGCGACGCGCTCATCTCCTGTCCCACGCAGGACATCGTTCACATCATGAACATGGACGACATGTACATGGCCATGATCGACGACGAGGAGCGCTTCCACGCCATGATGCGCCGTCTGACGGACGATTACATCGCTTACTTCAACACGCTGGAATCCGGCGGACATCTCCGCTCCGCCGCCCGGATGCAGCACCTCTGTCAGGGCACCTACTGCTTCACCGACGAGCTGCCCGACGACGAGCCCGGCGCGCCGCTGAAGAATCTCTGGCTGTACATGGATTCTCAGGAGACTTCCGGCGTCTCGCCCGCGATGTTCGCGGAGCTGATCTTCCCCTACTATCGCGAGCTGATGTCCCGCTTCGGCCTGGTGTCCTACGGCTGCTGCGAGGCCACCCACGGCATCTGGGACAACTGTCTGTCCACGGTGGACAATCTGCGCAAGGTCTCCATCTCCCCCTGGTGCGACGAGGATTTCATGGGCGAACGCCTGCAGGGCACGCGCGTGACCTATCTGCGCAAGCCGCCCGCCACCATTCTCGGCATGGATGCGCCGCTGGATGAGGACACCGCCCGCGCGTGCTTCCGCAAGACCGCACAGGCTGCCCGCGGCTGCAAGCTGGAGGTCGCCCAGCGCGACGTCTATCAGATCCACCACGATCCTGAAAAAGTCCGGCGCTATGTTCAGATTGCCCGCGAGGAGCTGGAGCGCTGATCTCATGCCCGGAGCCCCGCAGGCCGTCGGAAATATGCGAAGAACCACCTGCGGAATCGAGCGCGGCGTTATGTATGCCGCGCTCGCATTCTTTCCGCAAGCGCAGGACATCGCACGCACCCTCCATCAGAAGGCCGTGAGGTTTTCAGTTTTCCACGGATTTTTCCCGCCCGGCGAAGATGCCCGGGGCTCTATGATACGCGAAGAGGCTCTGCAAACCGACGAATCCGGTTGTGCAGAGCCTCTTCTTTTCAATCGATCATTCTCCGTCCTGGTTCGCATTCTGAAGGCGGCTGATCGCCACAGAGAGCACAGCCAGCGCCACAAACAGGCCCAGGTTCACATAGAACGGCGCGCGCAGCGTGCGCTGTGCCAGCTGTCCCACCAGCGCCGGGAAAATCGATACGATCAGCGCCACGGTGGCGTACACCATGCCCACGATCAGTGCGCGCTCGTTTTCATCCGCATGGATGAACACCAGCGAGCCGGTCACCGGGCCCAACACGGACAGCGCCGTGGCCTCCAGCGCCACCGACAGCATGAGAATCGCCAGTCCCGCCGCGCCGCCGAGATTGGTCAACAGCAGCAGCTGCGCGGCTGCAAAGGCCATGAGCGCCAGCAGCATCGGCTTGCGGATCGACTGATAGCGCACCCTGGGCACCAGTACAAAGCTGCAGAAGAGAATGACCAGCGATTTCAGCGTCACGAACAGGGAAACGTTGCCTTCGCTCACGCCCAGAATATCCCGCAGATACAGCGCCCAGTAGTTGCTGTTCAGCGTCGTAACCAGTATATAGCACGACAGGATCGCCAGCGTCAGCAGCATGCGCCGCTCCCGGACGATGCGCAGATAGACGTCCTTGCACTCCCACAGCGATTTCCAGATCGGCTTGCGCTTCGTCGCCTCCATCCGGCGCACGCCGTTCTTCGTCTCCGTGCTGAAGCGGTACAGCACGATGAATTTCGCCGTCATCGACACGCACGCAATGCCGTATAGCACGCGCATGGTGGGCACCACGCCGAATGCGTCCACCGCGAACTTCGAAATCGGCGCAAAGAACGCGGCAATCAGGCCCATCAGATTGGTCAGCGAATTCAGCGCGATCACCTGATCCTTGTTCGCATCCTCCACCATCAGCAGATACCAGGAGTTCTCCGTAATGCGCCACATGCCGTTGAACAGCGCCGCAATCACAAACCAGGACAAATTCTGCGCGCACATCCACAAAAAGGTCGGCACGCTCCAGCTGAGTATATCAAAAATCAGCGTGCAGCGCCGCCGTCCCAGCTTGTCCGTCAGCACGCCGGAGAGCACCGCGAACACCATCTGCGACGCCATGGTGATCGACGTGACATATCCGATCTCGGCATAGCTCAGACCAATGGACGTCATGAACAGCGTGACGTACGGCAAATACAGATTGTACGGGATTCCCCACAGCGGCTCCGCCCAGATGCATGCCCGGGCATTTCCCTTCAGCGAAAACAGCACCCGAATCAGATAGTTCGATTTGAATTTGCGCAAGAGCGTCTTCATTGGTACGTTCTCCTCTAAAACATTGAAGTCAGCCAGTTTGCCACAGGCATGTAAATACAGGGCACCAGAATGGTCGGCAGCATGTTGCCCACGCGAATCCGGTTTTTCGTCAGTTCCAGCATATTCAGGCTCAGCGCAATGATCAGGATGGAGCCAACGGCGCTCATCTCATTGATCAGCGCCTCCGTCAGATACGGCGCGAGCACCCCGGACAGCAGCGCGATGCCGCCCTGATAGATCGTCAGCGGAATGGCCGCGAACACCACGCCGATGCCAAAGCTGGAGGCAAAGATGATCGACGATACGCCGTCCAGCGCCGCCTTGGCCAGCAGCGTGCTCGAGTCGTTCTCCAGGCCCGCCTTCAGCGAACCCACCACCGCCATCGCGCCCACGCAGAACAGCAGCGTGGCGTTGATAAAGCCCGACGCAAAGCCCGTATCATTCTTCGCGAATCTCTGCTGCGCCCATTCTCCCAGATGATCCAGCCCGTTTTCAATGCGCAGCATCTCTCCGGCCACGCAGCCGATGACGATCGACACGATCACCAGCATTTCATTCTGCGTCTTCAGCGCGCCGCTCATGCCGATCAGCAGAACGCACAGCGCCAACCCCACATTGATCGTCTGCCGGTATTTTTCCTTGATGCCGCCGCGCAGCAGCGTGCCCACCAGACCGCCGATCACCACAGTGGCAAAATTGACCCATACACCCAGCATACCTTCATCCCTCTTTGCGGCTGTCTGTCTTACTCCGAAGCCATTTTTCTCAGCGGAACGCGCTCCGGTTCCGCCTCCTCCAGGGCGATTCCGCCCGTGCGCGCCGCATGAAAAAGGAACTGCTGCGCAAGGCCCGCATGAGCCCCTAGCAGCGATCGGGCCGCGTTCATCAAGCCTTTGCTTCCCTTCGCATCGATCCCGAGCCAGCTCCTGACCAGCTTTTCCACCCAGGTGTCCACCGGGAATGCCGACGCATGGCGGCACCCGAACAGCAGCACGCAATCGGCCACCTTATCTCCAACGCCCGCCAGCTCCGTGAGCTTGGCGTGGGCCTGCGCATAGTCCATTTCGCACAGCGCATCCAGCGGAAATCCGTCGGCCACCGCCCGCGCGGTCCGGATCAGATAGGGCGCGCGATAGCCCACGCCCAGCGCGCGCAGCTCCGGCTCTTCGCACTGCGCAAGGCGTTCCGGCGCCGGAAAACCGCACAGCGTTCCCCACCGGGTTTCAAAGACGTCTCCACAATGCCATGCCAGCGCATCGCACAGCTTTCGGATGCGCCCTACATGATTGTTTGCAGAGAGGATGAACGAGACCAGCGCATCCCATGGATTCTGATTCAGCACGCGGAGCCCGGGATACATCTCCACCGCCCGGCGGATCACCGGAATCGAAGCAAATTCCCCCGCCAGCGCGCCATAATCCCGGTTGAGATCCAGATAATCCCTCAAGCGCGCTGCGTCGCCGCCCTCGGCGTGCAGTCCGTTCCCGCTCTTCTCCAGCCAGACCGGCTCGCCGTCAATTACCGCGCCGAAGCGCTCTCCCGACTGCGTCCAGCGGAAACACTGCGCGCTGTCCACCAGCGTCAGGCGAAGATCGATCGTCTCATTTCCGATGAACATTGCAAACCTCTCTTCTGCAAGAAAAGCGTGCCAATACTGGCACGCTTTCAAAAAAATCCGCAATTATTCGGCAGCAGCTTCGGTCTTGGGATAGATGCTGACCTGCTTGCGAGTCTTGTCATAGCGCTCGAACTTTACAACGCCATCCACCTTTGCATACAGAGTGTCGTCATCGCCGATGCCGACATTCTTGCCCGGATGGAACTGAGTTCCACGCTGACGAACGAGAATGTTACCCGCCAGCACGAACTGGCCATCTGCGCGCTTCACGCCCAGGCGCTGCGCATGGCTGTCGCGGCCGTTACGGGAGGAGCCCATTCCCTTCTTGTGAGCGAAGAGCTGAAGATTCATCATGAACATGTGCTTTACCTCCGTTCCTTGAAGATAATACGGACATTGCGGGGATAGCCCCGCTGGATTGCCTGAAGGCCCTCCTGCAGCGTCACAAGCAGCAACTGTGCCTGTTCAATCTGCGCTTCGGTCGCCTCCGGCATCAATTCAGCTTCAATGAACGCCCGTCGATCATCGATATCAAACATCACCGGCGCTTTCAGAACGTTCTGCAGTCCGTTGAGCGTCGATTGGGTCAGCGCCGATATGGCCGCGCAGACGATGTCCGCGCCCGCGCTGGCATATCCGGTATGCCCCTCAACCTGATATCCGATCAGAGCGCCGTCTGACCGTTTCCAGAAGGTCACGGTCGAACCATGGAAAGACATCAGGCGTTGATGGCCGTGATCTCAACCTTGGTGTAGGGCTGACGATGGCCCTGCTTCTTGCGCTCGTTCTTCTTGGCCTTGTACTTATAGACGACGATCTTCTTCGCCTTCACCTGGGACAGAACCTTGCCCTCAACCTTCGCACCCGCCACCGTGGGAGCGCCGATCTTGGTCTGGTCGCCATCGCCAACGAGCAGCACCTCATCAAAAGTAACCGCTTCGTCCGCCTGAGAATTGATCTTCTCGACAAAGATCACGTCGCCCTGCTGAACACGGTACTGCTTGCCACCGGTCTTAATGACTGCGTACACGCGTTGCACCTCCTATACTAAAATCTCGCCGGGAATAGGCTGCATTGATCATGCATTCAAAGCCGTTCCCGAGCGGCTTACCCGAGAATTATACCCTGTTTTCAGGCAAATGTCAATTAAGAAACGGTTTATTTCGCCCTTCACGAAAAATATAACATTTTGTCAAAATGACATTGCCCACGCGAAAAATACAGCGGGAATTGTCATGTTCGCTGCAGCGAGCGCCGCTGCCAGAATGGCGACAAGCTTCATCCAGCGCTTGCGTTTTCTGCGATAAATCAAGCCCAGAACCAGGCCGGCCAGCCCGCAGAGCGCGCCGAACAGAAACAACGCACACAGCGCGTACAGGATCAGCAACGAAATGAACGCCATCTCTCTTCCTCACCTTCCAAAATAGGCGCAAACCCCTTCCACCATGCCCTGAACCAGCAGCTGCTGATAGTCGGGATTCACCAGCTTCATGTCCTCCTCCGGGTTGCTCATATACCCCATCTCCACCAGAATGCACGGCACAGTGGACCAGTTAAGGCCGGTGTAGGTATCTCTTTTGAAGATGCCGTCCGCACGGGCGCCGGTCGCCGCGGTCATGGCCGGAAGCAGCGCCTCCGCAGCGGCGTAGGACGCCTGCGCAATATCGCCCGTGGCGTTCACGTAAAGTCCGATTCCGTTGGCCGAATGGTTCTCGGATCCGTTGCAATGCAGCCGGAGCACAAGCTGCGCGCCATATTCGTTCATCATCGCGGCGCGCTGCTGATTGGAAATGTCCACGTCATTGGTTTCACGGGTCATGTAAACCGTGCAGCCCAGCGCCTCCAGCGCTTCGCGGAGCTGCAGGGAGATGTCCAGATTCACCTGATACTCCGGTATGCCCGATTTCACGCCCGCCGTGCCCGACGAGACCTTCGGCTTCGTCTCCGAAGAGCCCGGCGCAATGGCTTCCAGCTCCGAATTCTGTTTTAGCTGATGTCCCGGATCAATGCCGACGGCGACGCCGGACAGGCGCTGATCCTGCAGCGGAGCAGGCGCGTCCACCCACTGCCAGGTTGTCTGCGCAGATCCAGCCGCTCCAACAGCCATCATCAGCACCATCGTCAGCAAAACCACCGCGCACCGCTTCAATTCCATCCTATTTCCCCTCCAGCTTCAGCAATTCCGCCGCCGCTGCGCGATAATCGGAAACCAGACGCGCCGGATCAAACAGCATGATGGAGCCGAACGGCGCGCCCAGCAGCGTCTCCACGGCGTCGCGGCAGGCGTTGAGCCTTTCCGCAATTTCCAGCACGGATTCCGGATTGTCCGGCCCCGCCGCAAGAATCCAGCAGGCGCTGTCGTTCGCATCGCTCGCCATGCCGAAGACGATTGGCACGATCTGCCCGGGCGAGCGCACAAAGAAATCGCCGGAATCCAGACCTTCGCGAAGCACGTCGTCCGCATAGGGCAGCAGCTGCGCCAGCACCGTCGACCGCATGTGTTCACGGATGCGCACGTCCCCATCCACATAACAGACCTTCAACATCAGCGCCGCAAACGCCGCGTCGTCCCGCTCGAACAGATTCACTCTGCGCAGCAGCAGATTCATCTTGTCCATTGGACTGACCTTGACGCCAAAAAGTTCCCACTTCAGCTGCCCCAGCACAGAAGTCACGCGATTTTCGCAAATCTCCGCGAGAATCGCCTCCTTGGACGGAAAATGGTGATAGAATCCGCCCTTGGAAAGGGACAGCGCATCGAGAATATCCTGCACCGACGTCTGATCGTAACCTTTTTCAAAAAAGAGCCGTTCCGCCGTCTCCAGAATGCTGCCGCGCTTCAAATCGCCCTTCCTCACGCGCCATCCCTCCCCTTTCATGGCATATTATAGCAAAACAAACCGAAGTCTGTCAACGTGAACTCCGTCCCTTTCCGTTCGGTTTCCCGCCCTTGGGCGGATGCTTTGGCGGACGCTCTGCCCGTTTATCCACAGACTTTATTCTGTTTACGCTGGCCTTTTCACGCCTTTTCTGTGCATCTCCCGTTTTATTCCCGACCACAGTCTTTTTCTCCGCAGTGCGGCGCTCGTAGGGCGTGATCAGGCAGTCCTTGTCCCAGCCGATCAGGTCTTCCCTTCCCGCCTTTTTCAACGCAGCCACCACCGTCTCGCGATTGTAGGGCTTGGAATACTGCATCAGCGCACGCTGCATGGCCTTCTCCCGCGGATCCCGCGGCACATAGACGGGCTTCATGTCCCTGGGATCGATGCCAGTATAGAACATCGCTGTGGACAGCGTGCCCGGCGTTGGATAGAAATCCTGCACCTGATCGGGATGCTGACCCGTGCGCTTCATATAGACCGCCAGCTCGATGGCGTCCTCCAGCGTGCAGCCCGGATGGCTGGACATGAAGTACGGCACTAGGTACTGCTTCAGTCCCTCCTGCTCATTGACCTGCCTGTAGCGGCGGACGAAGTCGTTGTAGACCTCCACCTTCGGCTTGCCCATGTACTTCAGCGCGTTGGGGCTGACGTGCTCCGGCGCAACCTTCAGCTGCCCGGACACATGGTATTTCACCAGTTCATTCAGGAATCCGCTCTGCTTGTCCGCCAGCAGATAGTCAAAGCGTATGCCCGAGCGGATGAACACCTTCTTCACCCCCGGCAGGCTGCGCAGCTCGCGGAGGATGTCGATGTATTCCCGATGATCCGCCTTCATGTTCTTGCACGGCGTCGGGAACAGGCACTGCCGCTCCTTGCACGCGCCGCACCTGAGCTGTTTGTCGCAGGCCGGCTTTCGGAAGTTGGCCGTCGGGCCGCCGACGTCGTGGATATAGCCCTTGAAGCCCGGCTGCTTCGTGAGCAGACGGCCCTCCTCCACGATGGACTGCCTGCTGCGCGACGTGACAATGCGGCCCTGATGGAACGTCAGCGCGCAGAAGCTGCACGCGCCGAAGCAGCCGCGCACCGACGCGATGGAAAACCGCACCTCGTCGATGGCGGGAATGCCGCCAACCTTTTCATACATGGGGTGATACTCCCGCATGTACGGCAGCGCGTAGACCTCGTCCAGCTCGCGCTCGCTCAGCGGCATGTCCGGCACGTTCTGCAAAAGCACCTTCCGGCCGTGGGGCTGGGCGATGGGCTTGCCGCGCACGGGATCCTGCTGGTCGTACTGCACCTTGAACGCCTCCGCATAGGCGCGCTTGTCGGCGGCGACCTCCTCGACGGAAGCGATGGGAATGAAGCCCTCCGGAATCTCCGAGGCCATGACGCAGGTTCCAGGAATGCGCATCTCCTCATAGGGCTTACCCCCGGCCATCCACTCCGCCACGCGCAGGATCGACCGCTCGCCCATGCCGAACATCAGCACGTTTGCGCCGCTGTCCACCAGAATGGAATTGCGCACGCGGTCGTCCCAGTAATCGTAGTGGGCAAACCGGCGCAGCGACGCCTCCACGCCGCCGATGGCGATGGGCAGATTGCCGTAGGCCTCGCGAATGCGGTTGCAGTACACGATCGTCGCGCGATCCGGCCGATGGCCCGCCTTGCCGCCGGGCGAATAGGCGTCCTCGCTGCGGGGCTTTTTGGCCGCAGTGTAGTGGTTCACCATGGAATCAATCACGCCCGCCGTGACCAGAAAGCCGATCTTCGGGCGGCCGAACCGCCTGAAGTCCTCGCAGGAATGCCAGTCCGGCTGCGGCAGCATCGCCACCCGATAGCCCGCCTTTTCCAGCACGCGGGAAATGATGGCCAGACCGAAGGACGGGTGATCCACATAGGCGTCCCCCGTGACATACACGAAGTCCGGCGCGTCCCAGCCGCGCTGGCGCATCTCCTTCGCGGTGACCGGCAGAAAATCGCGTTTCATGGCTGCTCCTCCTCCGTCTGCTTTTCTCCGCTGTCCGACAGCGCTTCAAAGTCCGCGACAACCGCCTGCATCAGCTTTACGGCGCTCTGCAGCAGCTCCTCGGGCGTCTTCTTCCGCGCGGAATAGACCAGCATGGGCGGATTTCCGCCCTGCACCTTCAGCTCCGGATGCTGCTTCACCGCCGTCAGCACCCGCACCAGATCGATATCTGCGGAGATGGAGAAGCGCATCACCAGCGCGTCGCCCTTGCAGGTGACGTAGTCAATGGCCAGCCGCGAGCACAGCGCGCGCAGCTGGGCGATGTCGATCAGGTTCATCACCGGCCGGTTCGGATCGCCGAAGCGGTCGATCAGCTCCTCGATCAGATCGTCGCGGGCGTCGTCCGTGCGGATCGACGCGATCTTCTTGTACATCTCCATGCGCAGCAGGTCGTTGGACACGTACTCCTGGGGCAGATAGGCGTCCACCTTGATATCCACGCGGGTATCGATATCGCCCTGGGACGCGTCGCCGCGCAGCTCGCGCACGGTTTCCTCGATCATCTTGACGTAGAGATCATAGCCCACCGAAGCCATGAAGCCGCTCTGCTCCGAGCCCAGCAGGTTGCCCGCGCCGCGGATCTCCAGATCGCGCATGGCGACGCGGAAGCCGGAGCCGAACTCCGTGAACTCGCGGATGGCGGCCAGCCGGCGGTCGGCGGTTTCGGTGAGCACTTTGTTGGGGTTGACGGTGAGATAGGCATAGGCCAGGCGGTTGCTCCGCCCCACGCGGCCGCGCAGCTGATACAGCTGGGCCAGGCCGAAGCGGTCGGCATCGCAGACGATCATGGTGTTCGCCCGGGGCACGTCCAGCCCCGCCTCGATGATCGTCGTGCAAAGCAGCACATCGAACTTGCCCTCGTAAAAGTCCAGCATCACGTCCTCAAGGGCGTGCTCCCGCATCTGCCCGTGGCCCACCGCGATGCGCGCCTCGGGCACGAGCTTCTTCAGCCGCGTATACATCACGTCGATCGTCTGAACGCGGTTGTACAGCACATAGACCTGTCCGCCGCGGGCGATCTCGCGCAGAATCGCGTCACGGATCAGTCCGTCGGAATACTCCACCACGTAGGTCTGCACCGGATAGCGCTCCTCCGGCGGCGACTGCAGCAGGCTCATATCGCGAATGCCCACCATGGACATGTGCAGCGTGCGCGGAATGGGCGTGGCCGTCAGCGTCAGCACGTCCACGGACTGCTTCATCTTCTTGATGGCCTCCTTGTGCGCCACGCCGAAGCGCTGCTCCTCGTCCACCACCAGAAGTCCCAGATTTTTGAATTCCACATCCTTCGCCAGCAGCCGGTGGGTGCCCACCACCACGTCCACCTCGCCCGCCTTCAGACGGCGCAGAATGTCCTTCTGCTCTGCGGCGGTCTTGAAGCGGCTGATGGTCTCCACCTGCACCGGAAAGCCGGCGAAGCGGTTGAGCATCGTGGCATAGTGCTGCTGCACCAGAATGGTGGTCGGCGCGAGCAGCGCGGCCTGCTTGCCGCCCATCACGGCCTTGAAGATGGCGCGCAGGGCAACCTCCGTCTTGCCGTAGCCCACGTCGCCGCACAGCAGGCGGTCCATCACCTTCGGGGATTCCATGTCCCGCTTGATGTCCTCGATGGCGGCCAGCTGGTCGGGGGTCTCCTCGTAGGGGAAGCGATCCTCCATCTCCCGCTGCCAGGGCGTGTCGGGCTCGAAGGCGTGGCCGGTGATGGTTTCGCGCTGGGCATAGAGCTTCAGCAGGTCTCCGGCGATTTCGCGGATCGACTGCTTGACCTTCGACTTCTGGCGCTGCCATTCGCCGCCAGAGAGCCGGTTCAGCTTCGGCGCCTCGCCCTCGGAGCCGATGTACTTCTGCACGCGATCCAGCTGATCCGTGGGCACGTACAGCTTGTCCGAGCCCTGATAGCGGATATGCAGAAAATCGCGATAGGTGCCGTCGCTGGCCAGGCGCACCGTGCCCATGTACTGGCCGATGCCGTGGTTTTCGTGCACCACGTAATCGCCCACGCGCAGGTCGGTGAAGGCGGCGATCTTCTCGCCGGAGCGTGCCTTGGAGCGGCTCTTCTGGCGGTTTACGCCGTAGATATCCGATTCGGAGATGATGGCGAATTTGATCTCCGGATACAGAAAGCCTCGGTTGAGCGTCATCGGGAAGATGACCGGCTCTCCGCAAGACAGGTTTTCGGGAATTTTCTCCGTGAACCGTGCGGCGATCTCCTGGGCCTCCAGCGCCTTCTCCAGGCGTTCGCCGCGGGCCGTGCCGCCGGCCAGCAGCGCAATGCGCCAGCCGTCTACCTTCCAGCCGTTCAGATCCCGGGCCAGCTCCTTGATGTTCGTCTGATAGCCCGTGGCGTTCCGGGCTTCGATCTTGAAAAGCTGCTCCGGGCGGAAGTCCTTTTCCGTGCGCATGAAGGGATTGGCGATCAGCAGGCTGTGGCCGTCCAGCCGCGCCAGCACTTCCTCGTACTGGAAAAGCAGGCCTGCCTGAACCGGAATGGCCTCCTCCCGCTCCAGCGCGGCGGAAAACTGCTCCTTGAACTCCAGATAGCGGTTTTCGCATCGGTCGCGCAGCCGCTCCGGCTGATCCAGCACGATGATCGGATCGTCCAGATAGTCCATCGGCAGGTCGCTGTAATTCATCAGCACGGGAATCAGCGATTCCGCGCCATCGAAGCTGCGGCCCGTCTCCAGCGCGTCCACCGCAAAGGAGAAGTTGCGCTCCAGTCCCGTCTGCACCGCGGCGCGCCGGCCTTCGGGGTGCTCCCCTTCATCCTCCTCGGTCTTCTTCAGAAAGTCCTCGAAGGGCATGAGGTTGAACTCCGCCTCGATTTTCTTCTGACGGTTGCCGCCCTTCCTGCTCCCGGAGGCCTTGAGCGCATAGCTCAGCGCATGCGCGGCCTTGAGCGCCTCGTCGCCCTCCAGCACCGCCTCCGACGCGGGATAGAGCCGGGCGGATTCCCGGCGGGAAATCGACCGCTGGGTCATCACGTCAAAGCTGCGGATGGAATCGATCTCGTCGTCGAAGAACTCGATGCGCAGCGCATTGGGCTCACCCACCGGGTACACGTCCAGAATGCCGCCCCGCAGTGCGCACTGTCCGCGCCCCTCCACCAGCTGCACGCGCTCATAGCCCGCCGCCGTCAGCCGGCCGATCAGCTCCGCCGGCTCCATGCGCATGGCCTCGTCGATCTCGATCACGTGCTGGCGAAAGCGCTCCGCGGGCATCAGGCGGTTCATCATGGCGTCCGCAGACACCACCAGCGCCACCGCCTTTCCGGTGACGCAGTCGCCCAGGGAATCGATGCGGCGCATGGTCAGCTCATGGCTGGCCGCGGCCGTCTTCAGAAAGGAGACATCCCGTGCCGGCAGATTGCGCGCGCGCCCCTCCAGCAGCAGGTTCAAATCCTCCGTCATGCGCAGCGCGGCCAGCTCGTTGGGCACGATGACCAGCGCGGGCCTTTGCAATTTTCGCAGCGCCGCCGCAATCAGATGGGCGCGCTGCGCATCGTCCGGGCCGTACACCGAATAGACGCCCGGCTTGCGCAGCGCGTCGGTCAGCTCCTGAAAGGTCTTCAGTTCATCCAGCGGATTGAAAAGACAGGCAAAGCGTTTGGCAAGCTCCTGCATAGCTCCTCCCGGCCCTCAAACGGGCGTGTTTACGAATTGCACTTGGCGACATACTGCCGCGCGGGCTCCACACCCTCGGCGATCAGCGTGGCGACGGCGTCGGCGGCGTTCATATAGGCGTCGAACATGGTCTTGCGAAGCTCGGGGGTATTGTAGGTCGCCAGCACCCAGTCCTTCATGTCCCAGCCGGGCGCAGGCCGGCCGATGCCCACGCGCACCCGGGGGAAGTCGTCGCGCCCCACCAGATAGATGATATTGCGCATGCCGTTGTGGGTGCCCGCGCTGCCGCTGGGGCGGAAGCGCAGCTTTCCCTCGGGCAGATCCACATCGTCGTAGACCAGGATCAGCTGCGACGGCTCCGCCTTGTACCAGTTCAGCAGCTGGACGACGCTCTCCCCCGAGAGGTTCATGAACGTCTGCGGCTGCGCCAGCACCACGCGCTCGCCGCGGATGGTTCCCTCGCCCACCGCCGCCTTGCAGCGCAGCTTCCGAATCGGAATATCGTATTTCTGGGACAGGATTTCAACCACATCAAACCCCACGTTGTGGCGCGTGTGCTCGTATTTTCTCCCCGGATTGCCCAGTCCAACCACAATGTACATCGGACAGCACCCTCCTCCAGACCGGTATCAGTCAATCAGTTTAGTATAGCAAGCAACCGACGGAATTGTCAAGCATTTCAGCATTTTGGGCGCAAACTTCGCCTTCTGAGCCCAAAATGCACAGAATCCACCGCCCTTACGCAGTGGATTCTGTGCGTTTCCCTCAGCTTCGCCATTGCGCGCAGAGGTTTTCCAGCGCCTCCCGGTTTTTCTCCCCGGTCGTCCACAGGATCGCCGGGATTCCGACCGGCCCAGCCGGTTCAGCGCCTCCAGGCGGTGGTTGCCGTCATTGACGGTCAGCACACCTTCATCATATCCGACGATCAGCGGCGGAAGGTCCTCTCCGGACGAAATCACCCGGGACAGATGCTCCACCTTTCGCTCGAAGCCCTCCCGCTCCACGGGAAAGCGCATGCCCTCCTCCGGGCCGCAGCAGCGGCAGAGCAGGTTCAGCTTCACCGGAAGCGGGCCAAAGTAAAACCGCTCGCACTTCTTCAGTCCCTCGGAGAAGGGGACGTTGCCGCCCTCGGCGCACAGATAGCGGTGCACCCAGCTTTCAAGCGCTCCGGCGGCTGCAAAGCCCTCGGCCAACGCAGCCGTCGCGCTGTATTCCATGAGAATCTCCTTTCAACAGAGCGCCGCGCTCCGCAGGGGAGCGCGGCAATGCAGATCAGTTGAATTTCCGGGTGTAGTCCGGCAGCAGCTTGGGGGACGGAGCCGTGCTCTCGACGCCCGCGTCCTTCAGCGCCTGCGCGTACTTCTTCACATGCTCCAGGCTCAGCTTGCCCACGGTGGTCTCCTTGCACTTCGCGCCCGCCTGCTGACCGGCGTTGCGGCCAAAGACGATGATGTCCAGCAGGCTGTTGCCCATCAAGCGGTTGCGTCCGTGCACGCCGCCGACAGCCTCGCCGGCCACGAACAGGTTCTCCACGCTGGTCATGCCGTTGACAGCGATCTCCAGTCCACCGTTCTGATAGTGCAGCGTGGGATAGACCAGAATCGGCGTTTCGCGCATGTCGATGCCGAACTTCAGGTACATGCGCAGCATCGCCGGCAGGCGCTTCTCCAGCGTGCCCTTGCCGTGGATCATGTCGATCATCGGGGTATCCAGCCAGACGGCCTTGCCGCCGTTGGGGGTGGAGACGCCCTTGCCATTGGTGGAGCACTCGCGGATCAGCGCCGCAGCGTTGACGTCGCGGGTCTCCAGCGGATGGACGTAGACCTCGCCCTCGCTGTTGACCAGCTTCGCGCCCAGGGAGCGCACCTTCTCGGTGACCAGTGCGCCGAAGATCTGCTGGGGGAACGCCACGCCGGTGGGATGATACTGCAGCGTGTCCTGATACAGCAGCTTCGCGCCCGCACGGTAGCCCAGCACCAGGCCATCCGCCGTCGCGCCGTAGTGGTTGGAGGTCGGGAAGCCCTGATAGTGCATGCGGCCCGCGCCGCCGGTGGCGATAACCACGCACTTCGCGCGCGCCACCAGCACCTCGTTGGTCTCCATGTTCAGCAGCACCGCGCCCGCGGCCTTGCCCTGGTCGTCCAGGATCAGCTCAATGGCGGCGGTGAAGTCCACCACGGGAATGCCGCGGTTGAGCACCTCGTCGCGCAGGGTGCGCATGATCTCCGCGCCGGAGTAGTCCGCCGCCGCGTGCATGCGCTTGCGGGAGGTTCCGCCGCCGTGGGTGGTGATCATGTTGCCGTCCTTGTCCTTGTCGAACTCCACGCCCAGCTCGTTGAGCCACTTGATAGCGCCGGGGCCATCCATGACCAGCTTGCGCACCAGCTCGGGGCGGTTGCAGTAGTGACCGCCGCCCATCACGTCCAGATAGTGCTGCGCGGGGGAGTCGCCGGGCTTGTCGGCGGCCTGAATGCCGCCCTCGGCCATCATGGTGTTGGCGTCGCCGATGCGCAGCTTGGTGACGATCATCACGTTCGCGCCGGCCTCGTGAGCTTCAATGGCCGCGGAGGAACCCGCGCCGCCGCCGCCGATCACCAGCACGTCCACGTCGTAGTCGATCTTGTCCAGATTGACGTTCAGATCCAGCACACGGCTGCGACCCTCGAGCATCTCCTCCAGCTCCACGGGCACCTTTTCGCCCTTGTTGGGGCCGACCTTGATGGTAGTGAAGCCTTCGTCCTTGTAATCGGGATGGTACTCGGCCAGGAGCTTGTCCTTCTCCTCGGCCGTCATGCGGCGGGGCTCCAGCGCGATGTTCTTTTCGCGCGCGGCCTCCACCTTCTTCATGGATTCCAGCATTTCAGGAGTGTAAATCATGGTGCCGCCCCCTTACTTCTCGATCTCGCGATGGTTGTACAGGTCCTTGAGCTCCTCCACCGGCTTGGCCATGATGGCCTCGATGGCCTCGGTGCACAGGCCGTCCTCGATCTCCTTGACGCGCTGGGTCAGATGCGCCGCCTCGGGGGCGATGTACTTGCCGTTCAGCCGGCGCGCCAGCATGGCGACCTGGGGATGGGAGATGCCCGCCGGGCAGCGGGAGGAGCAGATGCCGCACATCACGCAGTCGAAGGACAGCTCCGCGCACTTGTCGTATTCGCCGCGCTGGGCGTGGGCGATGTACTGCATCACGTTCAGGCCCTGGGAGCAGGCGTTGGTGCAGGCGTTGCAGCCGACGCAGGCGTAGATCTCGGGATAGAGCTGCATCATGATCTGCTCGTCGGGGCGCACCTTTTTGATGTCGTAGGGCTCCTTCACCAGCGGGAAGAAGGGCAGCGTCGCCACATACATGTTGTCCTCGACGGTGGTGGAGCAGGCCAGGCAGGCCTTCAGTTCCCGGTCGCCCTTGATGCGGTAGACCGTGGCGCAGGCGCCGCAGAAGCCGTTGCGGCAACCGACGCCGCGCACCAGCTTGTAGCCCGCATACTCCATGGCCTCCATGATGGTCAGTCCCGCGGGCACCTCATATTTTTTTCCATAAAGGAATACGTTGACCGTATTTGCCATGTTCGTTCCCTCCTGTCAATACTCGCTCGGGAGCTCGCCCAGTTCGTCGAAGCGGAAGACCGGGCCGTCCTTGCAGACGTACTTGTCGCCGATGTTGCAGCGGCCGCACTTGCCCACGCCGCACTTCATGCGCAGCTCCATGGTGGTGTAGATCTGGGTCTTTTCAAAGCCCAGCTCCGTCAGCGCCTGCAGCACGAACTTGATCATGATGGGCGGGCCGCACACCAGCACGTTCTTGTCCGGGTCGAAGCCCAGCTCCTTGACGTAGGTGGGCACGAAGGCCACGTGGCCATCCCAGTTGTCCTGCGCGCGGTCGATGGTCAGGTGCACGTTCATGTCGTTCTTCGGGTCCATCCAGCTGGACTGAATCTCCGGAAGATCCAGCAGATCCTCCTTGGAGCGGGAGCCGTACACGATGTCCACCTTGCCGTAGTTCTTTCGATTGTCCAGCACATAGTTGATCACGGAGTGCAGCGGGGCCAAGCCCACGCCACCGGCGATGAACAGCAGATCCTTGCCCAGCAGCGCGTCGTCCACCGGGAAGGGCTTGCCGTAGGGGCCGCGGATGGTGATCTGCTGGCCCACGTCCATCTGGTGCAGCCACTCGGTCAGACAGCCGCACTTCTTGATGGAAAACTCCTGATAGTCCTTCACCGTGGGGGACGAGGTGATGGAGAACATGGCCTCGCCCACGCCGGGAATGGACAGCATGGCGCACTGTCCGGGCTTGTGCTCAAAGCACTTGCCGCCGCCGATTGCCTCCACGCGGAAGGTCTTGATATCGGGCGTATCGGTGCGAATTTCGGTCACCACGCCCAGCATCGGAATGATGTTGTCATGCATTGTCCTTCACCCCCAGAGCCTTGATGACCTTCACAATGTGCAGTCCCTGCGGGCACTTCGCCAGGCAGCGGCCGCAGCCCACGCAGGAGTAGAGTCCTTCGTTGTTGGACGGGAAGTACACCAGCTTGTGCATGAACCGCTGGCGGAAGCGCTCCAGCTGTGTGGGGCGGTTGGTGCCGTGGGCCATCAGCGTGAAGTCGGAATACATGCAGCTGTCCCAGCAGCGATAGCGCTGAATGCCGTTTCCGGTATCGAAATCGCGCACATCGTAGCACTGGCAGGTGGGGCAGACGAAGGTGCAGGTGCCGCAGCCCAGGCACGCCCGGGACAGCTCCGCCCACTTGGGATCGCTGAACCTCTCCATCAGGTGATCGCCGTCGAAGCCGGTCAGATTCAGCCTGCCGAAGGGCAGCTTCTCCGCGATGGCGCGGATGGACGCCTGCGTCTCCCCGACCGCGCCGTCTTCCGCGTCGTCCAGACCCTCAATCAGCGCCTCGCCCTTTTCGGTATTGGCGCGGAGGTACATCGCCTCGCCCACGATCCAGGCGGACACGTCGCCCTTGGGATCCGCGGCGTCAATGCCGAAGTTGGTGCAGAAGCAGGTCTCCTCGGGCTCGCCGCAGGCCAGCGTCACCACCGTACCGTGCGCGCGGCGGGCCGCATAGAAGGGATCCACGGGATCGGACAGGAACACGCGGTCCAGCAGCTCAAAGCTGCGGGCGTCGCAGGCGCGCACGCCGAAGATCACGAAGTCCTCGTCCATCACCTCGGCGGGATCGATCTCGATGTTCTTGCCCTGCACGTGGAAGCGAACCATGTCCTCCACCTGGGGGAAGAACGCGCCCTTGGCGCTCTTGACGGTCTTGAGCACGTCCAGGCGAACCTGCGCGCCCTCGCTCCACACGCCGAAGTCGACCTGGCCTGCGCTCTCGATGGGCGCGATCAGGGTCTTCGTCTCGGAGATTTTCGAATAAAATGCGTTCAGCGCGCTCAGTGCAAGTTTCTTCATGCCTTGGCACCTCCCCGCTGATGGACGACGGAGGGCTCCGCGTCGGCCTTGGTGAAGTCGATGACGGGGTGGCGCTGTCCGATCTCCTCGCCGGCCTGATAGTCGCCGTAGAGCTCGTTGATGTCCTTGATGAACTTGCGGTTGAGCAGATGCAGCGGGATGCCCTGGGGGCAGACGCGGCTGCACTCGCCGCAGTCGGTACAGCGCCCGGCCACATGGAACGCGCGGATGATGTGGAACATGTTCTCCTCAAAGTCGTCCGCGGCGGCCTTGTTGGCCACGCCGGTGTTGGGATTGTCGAACACGCACTTGACGCAGCTGCACGCGGGGCAGACGTTGCGGCAGGCGTTGCAGCGGATGCACTTCGAAAGCTCGCTGCGCCAGAAGGCGAAGCGCTCGTCGGGCGTCATGGCCTCCAGCTTCGCCACCATCCCGAACTTGTCGCCGACGGTGGTCTCCTCGCTCTCGCCGATCACTTCGTCCACGCCCTTGTGCTCCTTGCCCTTGCAGCAAAGGCACTTGTCCAGCAGCGCATCCCTGCGGGCCACGGTCTTTTCGCCGTACAGCGTGGTCACCTTCAGCATGTCGCCGTCCTCGGCGATGTCCGTGATGCCCTTCACGCCCATGGCGCGCAGCTTCTCCACGTCGATCTTGCCCCTGCAGCCCACGCCCAGCGCAAACACCTTCTCGCGGTTCACGCGATGCTCGGTGCACAGCTGATTCAAACTGTAGGAATCGCAGGGCTTGATCAGCGCGATGATCTTGCCCTCCTTCGGCATCTCCGCAACCAGATACTTGCTCACGTTGCAGCCGCAGAAGGAATCGTATTTCAAATTGTCCAGGTTTTCCGAATTGAAGAACGCGGGCGTGCGGTCGTAAGCGGATTCGCCCGCTTCCCAGCCGAGCACGCGGTCGGCGACGCCTTCGGACATGAGGGCGCGCACACGCTCAAGAATCATTCCTTGCATCGCAGATCCCCCAGTTTCTTGTTCTCACCCAGTTCGGTGATGGTCTTGGCGAAATCGTTCATCGTCGCGGCGAACTTTGCGCCCTCAGCTGCGGAGACCCACTCCACGCGGGTGCGGCTCCGCTCAATGCCCAGATAATCCAGCATGGAAAACAGCAGCGTCATGCGCCGGCGGGCATAGTAGTTGCCGGTGGAATAGTGGCAGTCGCCCGGATGGCAGCCGCAGAGAATCACGCCGTCGGCGCCGCGCTGGAACGCGCGCAGCACGAACATCGGGTTCAGGCGGCAGGAGCAGGGAATGCGGATGATCTTGACATTGGCCGGGTAGCTCATGCGCCCGGAGCCCGCCAGATCCGCGCCGGCATAGCTGCACCAGTTGCAGCAGAACGCGACGATGGTCGGCGTCCAATCCTTCTTTTCGTTTACCGACATATTGCATCCACCTCCGCCATGATCTGTTTGTTGGAGAAGCCCTTCAAATCCATCGCCGTGGACGGGCAGGCGACGGTACACGCGCCGCAACCCTGGCACACGGCCTCGTTGACCACCGCCACGCGCTTCACGCCGCGGAACTCCGGCCCGCGAACCTCCTTGTCGATATAGGAGATCGCGCCGTAGGGGCACACGCGCTCGCACTGGGAGCAGCCGTTGCACAGCAGCTCGTTGGAATGCGCCACGCAGGGATTGCAGGTCAGGCTGTTCTTGCTCAGCAGGCCGATGACCTTCGCGGCCGCCGCACCCGCCTGGGAGACGGTCTCCGGAATATCCTTGGGGCCCTGGGCCACGCCCGACAGGAACACGCCCGCCGTGGGGCTTTCCACGGGGCGGAGCTTGGCATGGGCCTCGGTGAAGAAATCGTTGGTGTCCATGCTGGCGGTCAGCATGGTGCCGAGGGCGCGGGCGGTGGGATCGGGCTCGATGGCCGTGGCCAGCACCACCATGTCGGCATGGATGTGGATCTGCTCGTTGTTGATCAGATCGCTGCCCTGCACGTGCAGGTGGTCGCCCTCCACGGAGACCTTGCCCACCATGCCCTTGATATAGTCCACGTCGTACTGCTCCACCGCGCGGCGATAGAACTCGTCGAAGTTCTTGCCGGGGGTGCGCACGTCGATGTAGAACACGTGCACGTTCACGTCCGGATACTTCTCGCGCACCAGCATGGCGTGCTTGGCCGTGTACATGCAGCAGATCTTGGAGCAATAGGGCTTGCCCTTGGTCGCATCCTCGCTGCAGCGGGAGCCCACGCACTGGATGAACACGATCTCATGGGGATGCCTGCCGTCGGAGGGGCGCACGAGCTGGCCCTTCGTCGGGCCGGCGGCGTTCATGATGCGCTCGAACTCCAGGCTGGTCACCACGTCGGGCGACTGGGCGTAGGCATACTCGTCGAAGGCGCTGGCGTCGATGGGTCTGAAGCCGGTCGCCACGATGATCGCGCCGTACTGCCGCTCGATGATCTCATCCTGCTGATCGAACCTGATCGCGCCGGCGGAGCAGTTCTTCTCGCACAGGCCGCACTTGCCGGTGCGGAAGTGCAGGCACTGGTTCTTATCGATCACGGCCACGTTGGGAATCGCCTGAGCAAAGGGAATGTACACCGCGCCGCGGGTGTTCAGGCCCATGTTGAACTCGTTCAGGCCCTTGCGGGACGGGCACTTCTCGGTGCAGACGCCGCAGCCGGTGCACTTCGTCTCGTCGATATAGCGCGCCTTCTTGCGGATCTTCGCGGTGAAGTTGCCGACAAAGCCGGACAGGGATTCCAGTTCGGCATAGGAGATGATGTTGATCTTCTCGTGCTGGGAGGCG
>SFJH01000028.1 GCA_004555155.1 Clostridiales bacterium | reverse complement strand
CTTTCCAACGGCTTCACCGAGGGCTGCAACAACGCCATCAAGACGCTCAAAAGGACTTCCTTTGGATACCAGAACTTCTCTCATTTCCGCAAGAGAATTCTGTTATCTTTCTCTTTTCACCCCTACATTTGACACAGAGCCAAAATCTCACGTTTTTCCGGGCGATTTCCTGACGGAAGGAACAATTTTTCCGCCGCTTGCGCTTGCGGAAAAATCCGAGCGCGCCGTACACGCCGCCGCGCTCGATCTCACAGGCTGTTCTGCGGGAGCTTTTTCTACAGTCTGTGCGGCGCCTGTTCCCGCTGGAACAGGCGCCGCTTTTGCTTTTCTCACCGGTCCGCGATTCTCAGAATTGCCTCGATGTCCGGCACCTTCATGGGGAAGGCGCCGCCGGTGGTCTGGTTGACCGGATCTGTCTTCTTGGTCTTCGCGGCCAGCGCAGGGATGTCCTCGGCCTTCGCGCCCAGCTCCCTGAGGGTGATGGGCATGCCGATGGAGCGCAGGAAGGCCTCGTGGGCCTCGATGCCGGCCAGGGCGGTCTTCTCGGGATGCTCAAAGTCCATCGGGCATCCGTAGACGCGCACGGCGAACTGCGCAAAGCGCATCACGTTCTTGTGCATCTGATAGCGCATCCACGCCGGGAACACCACAGCCAGGCCCGCGCCATGGGCCACATCGTAAAGCGCGGACAGCTCGTGCTCGATCTGATGGGAGCCCCAGTCGCCCACGCGGCCGACGCCCACCGTCTCGTTGTGCGCAATCGTGCTGCCCCACATCAGCTGCGCCTGCGCGTCATAATTGGAAGGATCCTGCACGGCGATCTTCGCCGCGCGGATGACGGCCTGCATCGCGCCCTCGCAAAGCCGGTCGGTGAGATCCACGTCCGGCTCACAGGTGAAATAGCGCTCCATGATGTGGGCCAGAATGTCCGTCGCGCCGCAGGCAATCTGATAGGGCGGCAGCGTCATGGCCAGCTCCGGGTTCATGATGGCGAACTTCGGGCGGTTCAGCTCGCTGCGCAGGCCGCGCTTGGTCAGCGTGGACTCCTGCGTGATGACGCAGCTGTTGGACGACTCGCTGCCCGCTGCCGACATGGTCAGCACCACGCCCAGAAGCGTGGTCTCCCTGGGCGACGCCTTGCCGCAGAAGAAATCCCAGAAATCGCCGTCGTACTTCAATCCATGGGCGATGGCCTTGGAGGAATCGATGCTCGATCCGCCGCCGACGGCCAGCACGAAATCGACGCCCTCGCGCCTGGCCAGCTCGATGCCCTTGTAGACCATCGTGTCGCGGGGATTCGGCTGCACGCCGCCCAGCTCCACATGGGCGATTCCCTCGGCGTCCAGCGAGGCCTTTACCCGATCGATCAGGCCCGAGCGCACCGCCGAACCGCCGCCGTAGTGGATCAGCACCTTCGTGCCGCCCAGCGCGCGCACCTCCGCGCCGACGCCGTTCTCCGTGCCGCGGCCGAACACAAATTTCGTAGGAACCTGATAAGTAAAGTTTTTCATGACCCTTTCCTCCGATCAGCCAAGTATTTGTTGAATTTTCCGGGTCAGGCCGTCGGCCAGCCCCGCATGTCCTTCCTTCGTCAAGTGCACCGCGTCGATGGGCGACACCTCCGCCCAGCCCGCCGCGTCGAAAAACTCGCACCGCAGCAGCTTTGCGATCCGCGCGTACTCGGCGGCCAGCCCCTTCGAAACGCCGATGGCCTGCTCGCCGAAGCACTCCGCATGGCGGGATCGCATCAGGCTGTCCAGAATCGGCGGCGGCGCGACGATCAGCACCCGGGACGGATTGCCGCTTCCATCCACCGCATACTGCCGGGTCAGCCGGATCAGCTGCATCATGCCCTCGCCGACGGTCATGGGCGTCAGCCCGAACCGGCGCTTCGTGTCGTTGGTGCCCAGCATGATCACCACCAGATCCAGCGGGCTGTGGCTCATCAGGCAGGGCGGAAGATAGGCCGCTCCGCTCTTGTAGCCGCCCTCGATGGGATCGTCATAGACGCAGGTGCGGCCGTTGAAGCCCTCCTCCACGACGATGTAGTCCCCGCCAAGCTGCTTCGCCAGCCGCATCGGCCAGCGCGTCTCCTCGTCGTACCGGCCGCCGCGGGGATCATAGCCCCAGGTATTCGAATCGCCAAAGCACAGCACGCGCTTCTTCAAACCGCATCCTCCGTTCTCACTGCGAAATCCCCTGATACACGTCATGCGGAGCCGGCAATCCGACTCCGCATCCGCCGCTCATCTGCGGCGCTTCCGGGGTTTTTTCGTCTCCTGGGCCTCGGGCAGGCTGGAGACGTTGAACACCTCGTCCTCATAAAAATCCGAAAAGTCCTCCTGATCGTGGCCGACTTCGAACAGATCGTCGGAGAGGAGATCCCTGGAAATGGGCTTGTGCTCCGCGCGTCTGCCGGCTGCCGGGCGCACCGGCGACGCGTGCGTTCGGCGGCGCTGCGGCTGCGCCGGGCGTTCCCGGCGCGCGGACGCGCTTCTGTTCCGGTGAACCACCGTGCTGGGAACGACATACTGGCGCTGCGCAAGCTCGCCGTCGTCATCCAGATCCTCCTCGCCCGCCAGAAAGCGCTCGTCATTGACGATAATGCGCTTCTTCTTGAACCATATCCAGTACGGCCGCCAGCGAATCATCCACACCAGCCAGTCCATGGCCACGCCAAGGATCAGCAATACGATCAGCAGCTTCAGCCAGTTCTCCGACAGCCACAGCAGCGGATTCCCGCCGCTGCCCGCCAGGTTGAACAGCTTCAGCACCCAGTTGGCCAGCGCCTTGAGCCAGCCCAGCATGGCGTTCACAATCGCATTGGAATATCCCGTTTGCGTCATTTTTTCCTCCTGTATGTTCCCCCGCTGCGCTCAGGCCGCGCGCTACTGCGCCAGCTCGATCTGAACCTCGCTCTGTTCAGGGGTAAAGGTGACATCCGGGTAGGTCGACACGGGGAAGCTCAATCCCACCGAATGCACGCCCTCACGCAATCCGCTGAGATCCGCCGTGGCCATAAAGCCGGCCTCCTGCAGATGCTCGATATCGCTCTTCGGGCCGGTAATGTACACGCGGATCTTCGAATCCGCCTCGCGGATGGAGAGGCCCTCGCCCTTGTTGACATAGGTAACGCCCACGCCGTCCACCCACGCGCTGACCGTCTCCTCCGCAATGGCGACGTTCACATAGACCTCCTCCGCAGAGATCGACTTGAACGACGACAGCGTCGATACCTTCGCCCGGGCGGCGAAGCTCTGGGACAGGCCGTCCACGGAAATCGGGTCGATGTGCAGCTCGGTGATGCTGTCCAGCAGCTCCTGCTCGGCCACCACGGTCAGCATGTTCGGCTGGATCGACACGCTCTCCACCACATAGCCCTCCGCCGGCTGTCCGGTCACGACGTTGGCCAGCTCCGTGGAGATGGGGATTTCCTTCGTGGGATAGACGTCCATGCTGACGGAAATGGAAGAAGACGAACGATCCAGCATGGTCTGCGGAATTTCGTTCCCTTCGCTGTCCAGCAGCACATACCGCTCCGCCACGGTGAAGGGCGTGCGCGCGCTGGTGATGTCGATATAGACATACGCGGACACAATGCTCTGCACCACGGACGCCGCGCCCTTGATGGTCAGCGCCGAGGGATTGCTGCGGTTGACATTGTACCAGCGATCGCCCTCCGCCGCGCCGACCATCTGGACATTCACGGGAATGACGCGGGAGTCGAGGGTTTCAAACGTCAGCGTCAGCGAATCCGGCATGATCTGCACCACGCGGCCATAGCTGGTGGCGGCCTTCAGCGCCACCTCCTGCGTGCCCGCGCGCCGCACGCTGGAAAGATCCAGCGTCACCTGCACGTTGTCCGAGGACACCCGGGCAAACTCCGACTGGGAGACCTCCACCAGCACGCTGATGTCGCTGAGCATCTCGGCCGGATCATCCAGCAGCGCCAGTCCGTAGGAAGCGCTGAGCACGCTCTGTCCGCTGATATAGCCCGTCAGGTCGGTGATCGTCTTGGTGCGCGTGATCGAGGAATTGGTGGTTATGACGAAGTTCCACAGCAGAATGGCGATCAGCAGCGACAACAGCTTCAATCCGAAATGATGAAACAGCCGCGTCCAGCAGGTGCGCACGCCCTTCGCAATCGCGCCGAAAAAGCGAACCTGCTCCAGCCGCGCGATCAGCTGCCTGAGCTTATTCTTCATGGCTCTCCCCCTTCCTGCGGGACGGGCCAATCCGGTTTGACAGTCCCTCCAGCCGTTCGGCCACCGTACTGACCCAGGAATCGCCCTTGCCGCGATCCGGCGAGAAAATCTCCGTCAGCAGAATCGTCAGCGACTTGGCGTCCAGATACCGGGTGAGCTTGCCGTCGCGGGCCATGGAGATGATGCCGGTCTCCTCGGAGACGATCAGCGAGATCGCGTCCGTCGATTCCGTGATGCCGATGGCCGCGCGATGGCGGGTGCCCAGCTCGCGGCTGATGGTATAGTCGTCCGAGAGCTGGAGAATGCAGGCGGCGGCGACAATCCGCTCGTCGCGGATGATCATCGCGCCGTCGTGCAGCGGCGTGTTGGGTTCAAAGATGTTTTCAATCAGCGGATCGGAAATCTCCGCGTCCACCACTGTGCCGGATTCGATGACGTCGCCCAGACCCGTGCTGCGCTCGAACACGATCAGCGCGCCGATCTTCTTGCGCGCCATGTTGTTCAGCGCGCGCACGATCTCGGAGACGTGCTGCTCCGTGTGATCCGAATGCTGCCGCTTCGAGGTGCTGAACATCTGCCGCGTCAGCTTGGACCGCCCCAGCTGATCCAGCGCGCGACGCAGCTCCGGCTGAAACACGATGACAATCACCACGACGCCCATGCTGATGATCTGCTGCAGAATCCAGCTCACCGCGCTGATCTCCAGGGTTTCGGACAGCCACGACAGAATCAGAATCACCGCGATGCCCTTGAACAGCGAATTCGCGCGGGTGTGCATCACCAGCTTGATCACATTGTAAATCAGCACCGTCAGGATGGCAATATCCACCAGATTGCGCCAGTCCGGATACAAAAAGAGGTTGGCAAACATGGAACCGATACTTCGCAGAAAAGTTTGGATCTGAATCATGGCGCCCACCTCCTGTGATCACTTCTATTATAATACAAAATCGCTCAAAATCAAATGGCTTTTTGAGGTAATCTCGTAAATTTCCTCCCGTCCGCCGCACATTTTCTTTTGACGGATTTTCCCGTTTCCCGGTTCCCGGCCCGCCGGAGAATCCTCTGTCCGCCCCAGCCGGGCCGTTCGGCGCCGGCCGGGAGGAATGCTGCGCGCGCATTTCCGTCTTGCATGAAAACGCGGCAAAACACCGTCAAAGTCCCGGATTTCCGTTAACTGCTCGTTAACTCGTCAAATTGCCATAACAAATTTCCTGAAGTTTGTGAGTTCGATCAATATCCAAACGTTCGGATTTCTGTTATAATATTTACATCGGAATTGAGATTAGGAGGCAAACAATTATGGCAAGTCTTTCCCTTCGCAACATCTATAAGGTTTACGCCGGTGATGTTGTTGCCGTCAGCGACTTCAACCTCGAGATCGAAGACAAGGAATTCATCATTCTGGTCGGCCCTTCCGGCTGTGGTAAGTCCACCACCCTGCGCATGGTTGCCGGCCTGGAAGACATCTCCAGCGGCGAGCTTTACATCGATGACAAGCTGGTCAACCATGTCCCGCCGAAGGATCGCGACATCGCGATGGTTTTCCAGAGCTACGCCCTCTATCCCCATATGACCGTTTACAACAACATGGCGTTCGGCCTGAAGCTGCGCAAGATGCCCAAGGCTGACATCGATCGCCGCGTGAAGGAAGCCGCCTCGATCCTCGGTATCGAAGCTCTGCTGAATCGTAAGCCTGCTGCTCTGTCCGGTGGTCAGCGTCAGCGCGTCGCGCTGGGCCGCGCAATCGTTCGTGAGCCGAAGGTCTTCCTGATGGACGAGCCTCTGTCCAACCTGGACGCCAAGCTGCGCGTGCAGATGCGTACCGAGATCTCCAAGCTGCACAAGAAGCTGCAGACCACCTTCATCTATGTTACCCATGACCAGACCGAGGCCATGACGATGGGCTCCCGCATCGTTGTCATGAAGGACGGCTTCATGCAGCAGCAGGATACCCCCCAGAACCTCTATGACTATCCGGCCAACCTGTTCGTTGCCTGCTTCATCGGCTCCCCGCAGATGAACATCTTCAAGGTCAAGCTCGAGAAGAAGGGCGACGGCGTGTATGCCAACTTCGGCAAGAACTCCATCAAGGTTCCCGAAGGCAAGATCAAGCGCATGACCGGCGACTACATCGGCAAGGAAGTTTACATGGGCATCCGTCCTGAGAACATCGACGACAGCCCCGCTTTCATCTCCACCTATCCCGATGCCTGCATCGACGTCAAGGTTGAGCTGACCGAGCTGATGGGTTCCGAGACCTATCTGTACCTGTCCACCTCCGGCAAGGACGAGAACTTCGTCGCCCGCGTCGACCCCCGCACCACTTCCCGCGGCGGCGACAGCATCAAGGTTGGCTTCGACGTCAATCGTCTCCACTTCTTCGATGTCGAGACCGAGAAGACCATCCTGGCCCGCGACTAATTCCGTTTCAGAACAGACTGCCTTCGGGCAGTCTGTTTATTTATCCCTTCAGAGCTTCTCCCCCACCCGCAAGGCACTCAGCGCGCCCGGACTGCCATGCCATTTCCATAGATGATTCTGCAAGCAAAGAGCGGACTCCCGCAAAGGGAATCCGCTCTTTCTATTTGGGATCAGCCGTTGTACACGTCCTCGTTCAGCATGCCCTCGCTCTTGGCCACGCAGATGGCTGCGACGGAATCGCCCACGCAGTTCAAGCTGGTCACCAGCATCTCGATGGGACGGTTGATGGCCAGGATCAGCGTGTAGCCCATCATGGCCGCCTCGCCGGTGAAGCCCACGCCGGAGAGAATGGTGAACAGGATCACCGCGCCGGCGCCGGGCGCAGCGGGCGTGCCCGCGCTGGCGATCAGCGCCAGGATCATGATCAGAATCAGTGAGGGAATGCTGACCGAGTATCCGCCGACGCCCGCCAGGAACAGCGTGGCAACCACCTGCATGATGGCGGTGCCGTCCATGTTGATGGTCATGCCCAACGGCAGCACGAAGCTGGCGATCTGATCGTCCACGCCCAGCTCGCGGGTGTTGGTGTTCACGTTCAGCGGAAGCGTCGCTGCGGAGGAGCTGGTGGAGAAGCCGAACACGATCACCTTGAAGATCTTCCGGATGAAGATGATCGGGTTCAGACGGGTGCGCGCCGCCAGGAACAGCGGATAGCCCACGAACAGGTAGATCAGCAGCAGCGCCACTGTGACGACCACATACGCGACTGCAGGCTTCAGATAGGTGATGCCGTAGGTCGCAAAGGTGCGGCTCAGCAGCATGAAGATCGCGATGGGGCCGAACTTCTCCACCACGAAGTTCAGGAAGACCACGATGATCTCGCTGACCTCCTTGCACAGCTTGTTGACCATGCAGTCGGGGCCGTAGCCGAGCTTGTTCACCGCAAGGCCGACCACGATGGCCAGGAAGACCAGCGCCAGCACGCCGGTGTTCGTGCTGAAAGCGGCGGTGATATTGCTGGGCACGATGTTGAGAATCACGTTGAGGGGATTGGAGCCGGTGGAGCCGGTGGAGGCCTCGACGCCCTCAATCACGGTGTTGAACAGGCCGCCGTTGTAGCAGATGAGACCGACGACGCCCGCAAAGACCAGGGCGCAGCCGCTGGTGATCAGGAACCAACCGAACGTCTTCAGCGAGACGCGGCCCAGCGTGGAGGCGTCGCGGATCGTGCCGATGGCCAGCACAATCGAGGTGAACACCATGGGAACGATGACGAGCTGCAGGCTGCGGATGAACAGCTGGCCGCAGATGTAGAAGATGCCGAGGGCCTTCTCCGCACCCGTCGCGGTGATATCCTGGAAGAGAATGTTGTTGATGGTCTGCCACGTGGAGGAATCGCTGCCGAGATTCTCGCGGATCGCCATGAAAATCAGGCCCACCGCGATGCCGGCAATCATTGCAATCAGCATCTTGACTGCCAGCCGGTTGTTGCTTTTGTTCTTCATCGTTCGCACCCCTTCAAATCCAAATCTTCGATAGTTTATCAATCTTTGCCGCCGTTTTCAAGCATATTTAGATTAAAATGTGCCGCAAAAAAGGAACGGTTCGTTGAACCGTTCCTTTGATATCTGAAATTAGAACTTCAGGGAATTGAGCTTGATGCCCGGGCCCATCGTTGTGGAGATGACCGCAGAGCGAATATAGGTGCCCTTGGCGGCAGCCGGCTTCGCCTTGATGATGGCCTCCATCAGAGTGCGGAGGTTCTCGGTCAGCTTGTCGGCCTCGAAGGAAGCCTTGCCGACGGGGCAGTGGATGATCGCGGTCTTGTCCACGCGATACTCAACCTTACCGGCTTTGATATCGTGGACAGCCTTGGTGACATCCATGGAGACGGTGCCGGACTTGGGGTTCGGCATCAGGCCCTTGGGGCCGAGCACGCGGCCCAGACGGCCGACGAGGCCCATCATGTCGGGGGTCGCGACGACGACATCAAAGTCGAACCAGCCGCCCTGGATCTTGGCGATCATGTCCTCAGCGCCAACGTACTCAGCGCCGGCGGCAGTGGCCTCGGCAGCCTTGTCGCCCTTGGCGATGACGAGCACGGTGACCTTCTTGCCGGTGCCGTTGGGCAGAACCACGGCGCCGCGGACCTGCTGGTCGGCGTGGCGGGGATCGACGCCCAGGCGGACGGAGATCTCCACGGTCTCATCGAACTTGGCCTTCGCGGTCTGCTTGACGAGATCGATGGCCTCCTCGGGATCATAGAGCTTGGTGCGGTCGATCAGCTTGATGCTGTCGGAATATTTCTTTCCCTTTTTCATGGTTACATCCTCCTTGTGGTCAAGCGGGTTTTGTCCCTCCCACGATTCTGTTCAATCAGTCGACGACGACAACGCCCATGGAGCGAGCGGTACCGGCGATCATGCTCATCGCGGCTTCCACGGAAGCGGCGTTGAGGTCGGGCATCTTCAGCTCGGCGATCTCCTTGACCTGCGCCTTGGTGATGTTGGCAACCTTATCCTTGTTGGGGCGGCCGGAGGCGTGCTCGAGACCGCAGGCCTTCTTGATCAGGACGGCAGCCGGGGGCGTCTTGGTGATGAAGGTGAAGGAGCGATCCTGATAGACCGTGATGACCACGGGGATAATCAGGCCGGCCTGATTCTTCGTGCGGTCATTGAACTCCTTGCAGAATCCGGGGATGTTCACGCCATGCTGACCAAGCGCGGGGCCGATCGGCGGTGCGGGCGTGGCCTTGGCGGCGGGAACCTGCAGCTTGATAAGCGCAGTAACTTTCTTTGCCATAAGGGTATCCTCCTCTACATGTATGTGGTGAAGCGGAGCGCTCCTGGCGATCCTCCCACTCCCTGAAACCCAATGTTGCGGGCGTTCAGCGTTTTCAAAGCCGGATTATTCCGCGCGAATGACCTCGTCGTACGCAAGCTCCACGTCGGTCTCACGCTTGAGCATGGGAACCACGACCTTGACGCGCTGTTCGGCTTCATTGATCTCGGTCACGCGACCGGTGAAGTTCTCGAACAGACCCGTGAGAATGCGCACCTCGTCGCCCACATGGATGTCCAGCTGCGTCTGCGGCGCAGGATCAAACACATTGGCGAAGTCGGTCTCGGAAAGCGGCGTGGGCTTGTTGCCGGCGCCGACGAATCCGGTCACACCGCGGGTGTTGCGAACCACGAACCAGGTTTCGTTGGTCATTTCCATCTTGACCATCACATAACCCGGCAGCAGCTTGCGCTGCACCGTGCGGCGCTTGTTGTTTTTGATCTCAACAACTTCCTCCAGCGGAATGCGAACGTCGACGATCTTGTCCTGCATGCCGTTGTTCTCAACGGCCTTTTCCAGGTTGACCTTCACCTTGTTCTCATAGCCGGAGTAGGTATGCACGACATACCATTTGATTGCCTCGTTTTCAGCCATCGGTACACCCTCGCCTTAGAGGCTCACGATGAGGTTGACAAGCGCGCTCGCAGCAAAGTCAAACACACCGATGATGACAGTCATGATGAGCATGAAAGCGAACACGACCAGCGAATAGTTGATCAATTCCTTCTTGGTGGGCCAGGTGACCTTCTTCAGCTCATGCTTCATGTTCATGAAGAAGCGGCCGATGCCCTTGAAGAAACCGACAACCTTCTCGCCCGCACGCTTGATAAAGCTGGGCTTGGTGTTCTTGTTTTCTTCTACCTTTGCCATCTTTTCACATCCTTCTCTACAAGCTGAGACGCAAGGCGGAATTACTTGGTCTCCTTGTGGCTGGTGTGCTTCTTGCAGAAGCGGCAATACTTGTTCATTTCGAGACGATCGGGATCGTTCTTCTTGTTCTTCATGGTATTGTAATTGCGCTGCTTGCACTCGGAGCAGGCAAGACACACCTTGATTCGCTTATCCGATGCCATGTTGGACACCTCCCGTATGATTATTCGGCTCCCGCGGATTTCCGCGGCCGCCGATCAACGTTTCAGGCAATCTGCCGTCAACAACAGCAGCCCACATCCGGGGCAGACTGATATATTATAGAATAGGATAGCCCGAATTGCAAGCACTTGCCGCGTTCCATTGTAAATTTTACAATAAAACACCGCAAAGCCATCCTCCGGGAATCCCCTTCAAAAACAGGCCACGTACCCGGAGGTACATGGCCCTATGTTCGACCAAATTACTTGATCTCGATGACAGCGCCGACTTCCTCGAACTTCTTCTTGTACTCCTCGGCGGCTTCCTTGCTGATGCCCTCGAACAGGGTGGAGGGAGCGTTGTCGACCAGATCCTTGGCTTCCTTCAGGCCCAGGCCGGACTTGACTTCGCGGACAACCTTGATGACGTTGAGCTTCTTGGCGCCAGCGTCCTTCAGAACGACGTCGAACTCGGTCTTCTCTTCGACTTCCTCAGCAGCCGCTGCAACAGCGCCGCCAGCCACGACGGGAGCCGCCGCGGACACGCCGAACTTCTCTTCCATTTCCTTAACCAGGTCAGCCAGCTCGAGAATGGTCATTTTCTCGATTGCGGAGATGATTTCTGCATTGCTCATGGATATTTCCTCCTATGATATTCTCATTGAAATGATTCCTGCGCGTCAGGCAGCCCTGCGCGCGGTGCCGGCGATTATTCCTCGCCAGCCTGCTTCTTGCGGAGCGCCTCGACGCAGTACACGAACTTGGACACAGAGCTCATCATGCTGCCCATGATCTTTGCGATAAGGGTCTCCTTGCTCGGCAGGTTCGCCAGAGCCTGAACGCCGGCCTCGTCGAGGTAGGCACCGTCGCACACGCCGCACTTGATGGTGAGCTTCTTGCTCTTCTTGGCAAACTCGCTCAGGATCTTCGCGGGGGCGATCATATCCTCGTAACCGAACGCAACGGCGGTGGGGCCTTCCAGATGAGCCTTGATATCGTCAATGCCCATGTCGGCGATGGCCAGGTTGATCATGGTGTTCTTCAGAACCGCATACTCAACGCCCGCCTTGCGCAGCTGGTTGCGCAGGTCGGTGACCTCCGCGACGTTCAGACCGCGGTAGTCCACCAGAACGACGGTCTTCGCGCGCTCAAACTTGCTCTTGATGTCGGCGACGACAGTCTTCTTCATTTCGAGATTATTGGACATAATTACAACACCTCACATTCCCGTCCCGAATGACGGCAATTAAAAAACCCTTGCGCAGACGCAAGGGGGTGTTCTTCCCAACCTTTGCGCCTCGGCGAGCGACCCGAAGGTCTTATGCGCTGCACTCGCTGTCTATGGCACAGAGCTTTTCAAAGCCATATGCAATTATATCAGACGCACGTCCGGATGTCAATTCATTTTTTCGCATGCCAAGGATTTAACAAATCAGTCCCGCCGCAGCTTCTCCAAAAATTAACCCCCGGTTCGCCGGGATCAAAGCGGAATTTACGTAACTGCCTTGCAAAATCGAACCGGTTGTGTTAAACTGCAATGGTGCATTGTAGACAGTCATGCAAGTGTAATTCAGGAGGATGAATTAAATGGCCACTACGTTTGAGAAGCTCTCTTCCAATAAGGTCAAGCTCAGCTTCGTCGTCCCCGCCGAGAAGTTCGACGAGGGTCTTCAGACCGCCTATCGCAAGATGGTGAAGAAGATCAGCATCCCCGGCTTCCGCAAGGGCAAGGCTCCGATGAAGGTGATTGAAAATTACTATGGCGCCAGCGTTTTCTATGAGGACGCCCTGGACGCCATCTTCCCCGAGATCTATCAGGAGGCTCTGAAGGAACACGACGTGCAGGTTGTGGATCGCCCCGAGCTGGACGTGCAGCAGATCGGCAAGGGTCAGGAGCTGAAGTTCACCGTCGAGGTGTTCGTCCGCCCCGACGTCACCTTGGGCGAGTACAAGAACCTCGGCCTTGAGAAGGAAGTCGCCGAGGTCACCGACGACGACGTCAGCGCCGATATCGAGCGCGCCCGCGACCGCGCCTCCCGCTTCGTGGAGGTCACCGACCGCCCCGCCAAGCTGGACGACCAGGTCAACATCGACTACGCCGGCTTCCTGGGCGACGAGCAGTTCGACGGCGGCACCGCGCAGGGCCACGATCTGGTGCTGGGCTCCGGCAGCTTCATCCCCGGCTTTGAGGATCAGCTGGTGGGCGCCGAGGTGGGCGCCGAGGTTGAAGTCAACGTCACCTTCCCCGAGCAGTACCACGCCGAGAACCTGGCAGGCAAGCCCGTCGTGTTCAAGGTGAAGGTCAACTCCATCCAGGAGAAGCAGACCCCCGCGCTGGACGACGAGTTCGTGAAGGACGTCTCCGAGACCGCCAACACCGTCGAGGAGTACAGGGCCGAGATCCGCGAGAAGCTCGAGAAGCAGGCGAACGAGAAGGCCGAAGCCGCCTTTGAGAACGCCGTGATCGAGAAGGTCAGCGAGAACGCCGAGATCGACATCCCCGCCGCCATGATCGAGGATCAGATCGACAGCATGCTGCGCGACATGGAGATGCGCATGATGTATCAGGGCATGAAGCTGGATGACTACTTCAAGTACACCGGCCAGACCCGCGAGCAGGTGCGCGAGATGTACAAGCCCACCGCCGAGGAGCGCGTGCGCACCCAGCTGGTGATCGAGGCTGTCATGAAGGCCGAGGGCATCCAGGCCACCGACGAGGAGATCGACGCCGAGATCAGCAAGTACGCCGATCAGAACAAGAAGAGCCTGGACGAGTTCAAGGCCATGCTGACCGACGGCGACAAGACCTATTTCGCCGAGATCGCCTCTCTGCAGAAGACCGTCGAGTTCCTGAAGGCGAACGCGAAGTAATTCCACCCCATTCATATGGCGAAGCCCCGCAATCGCAGCGACGGAACGCGATTGCGGGATTTCTGATATGTTGACATATTTTAACGCCTGACGCGCATACTATTTCAAACGGACATTTACACAAACAGGAGGTGTGCCCATGAATCTGGTGCCCTATGTCGTTGAACAGACCAACCGCGGAGAGCGCTCCTACGACATCTACTCCCGCCTGCTGAAGGATCGCATCATCTTTCTGGGCGGAGAAATTGACGACGACGTGGCGAACAGCATCGTAGCCCAGATGCTCTTCCTCGAAATGGAGGACCCCGACGCCGATATCATGCTCTACATCAACAGCCCCGGCGGATCGGTTTCCGCCGGCATGGCGATTTACGACACGATGCGCTACCTCAAGTGCGAGGTCTCCACGCTGTGCGTCGGCCTGGCCGCGTCCATGGGCGCGTTCCTGCTGGCCGCCGGCGCGAAGGGCAAGCGCAAGGCCCTCCCCCACGCCGAGATCATGATCCATCAGCCCCTCGGCGGCGCAAAGGGCCAGGCCACGGACATCCAGATCCAGGCCGAACAGATCCTGCGCATCAAGAAGACGATGAACGAGCTGCTCGCCCAGAACACCGGCAAGCCGCTCAAGACCATCGAAAAGGACGTCGAGCGCGACCACTACCTCACCGCCGAGCAGGCGAAGGACTACGGCCTGATCGACGAGATCATTGCTCCAAGGAGATAATCAATGGCCAATAACAGGGATGATATGAACAAGGTCCGCTGCTCCTTCTGCGGAAAGACCCAGGATCAGGTGCGCCGCATCGTCGCCGGGCCCAACGCCTATATCTGCAACGAGTGCGTGCTGCTCTGCCAGGAGATCGTCTCCGACGATGTGGAGAGCATCGGCGCCCACGGCGAGATCGAAATCAAGAAGCCGCAGGAAATCAAGGAAGTGCTGGACCAGTACGTCGTCGGCCAGGAGGCCGCCAAGAAGGCGCTGGCCGTCGCCGTCTACAATCACTACAAGCGCATCCGCTTCATGGGCAACAAGAAGAGCGACGTGGAGCTGCAGAAGTCCAACATCGTCATGCTCGGCCCCACCGGCTGCGGCAAGACCTATCTGGCCCAGACGCTGGCCAAGATTCTGAACGTGCCCTTCGCCATCGGCGACGCCACCAGCCTGACCGAGGCCGGCTACGTCGGCGAGGACGTGGAGAACATCCTGCTGCGCCTGATCCAGAACGCCGACTACGACATCGAGCTGGCCCAGCGCGGCATCATCTACATCGACGAGATCGACAAGATTGCCCGCAAGAGCGAGAACCCGTCCATCACCCGCGACGTCAGCGGCGAGGGCGTGCAGCAGGCGCTGCTGAAGATGCTGGAGGGCACCATCGCCTCCGTTCCGCCCCAGGGCGGCCGCAAGCACCCCCACCAGGAGTTCATCCAGATCGACACCACGAACATCCTGTTCATCTGCGGCGGTGCCTTCGACGGCATCGAAAAGATCGTCGAGAACCGCATCGGCAAGAAGACCATGGGCTTCGGCGCGGAGATGCACAGCAAGACCGAGCGCGCCAACGAGGAGATCATGTCCCAGGTGCGCCCGGAGGATCTGCTGAAGTTCGGCCTGATTCCCGAGTTTGTGGGCCGCCTGCCCGTGCTGGTGACGCTGAACTCCCTGGACGAGGAGGCGCTCAAGCGCATCCTGACCGAGCCGAAGAACGCGCTGGTGCGCCAGTATTCCAAGCTGCTCAGCTTCGACAACGTGGAGCTGGAGTTCACCGAGGGCGCGCTGAGCGCCATCGCCCAGCTGGCGCTGAAGCGCAAGAGCGGCGCCCGCGGCCTGCGCGCCATCATCGAGGGCGTGATGACCGACACGATGTACGAGCTGCCGTCCCTCGAGGGCGTGCGCAGGTGCATCATCACCGAGGACGCGGTGAACGGTCTGGCCAAGCCCACGCTGGTCAGCGCCGACCCGGAGCCGATGGAGCTTTCCGCCCCGGAATCCGAGGTCTGCGACTCCAAGCCCTCCGCCTGACCTCCGTCCGCTTGGCGGATCCATCGCTGCAAACAACCCGTCTCAAACGACAACCGTCCGGAGCCCAGGCTCCGGACGGTTCATTTTTATTTCTTCAATTTGCGGCTTCCGGCCAGCAGCGCGCTCCACAGCAGGCAGATTGCGCCCCATCTCAGCAGACCGCCCCAGAATTCCACAATGCGCATCTGCGGCGTGCCCACCTTCACCAGCTTCGCCGCCGAAGCGGTCAGATTCCAGAAGACCTTTTTCAGTGACGACCATTCCACAAAGTTTTCCGGCACCCATTCAGTGAACACGTACAGCGGACGGATGGAGAAGACCATCAGCGCGTACAGCAGCGCCAGCAGCGCGCCATAGCCCAGCAGCGCGATCAGGACATCCAGCGCCATCCTCGGCAGCAGCTTCGGCAGATAATTCCATCGAAGCCCCTCGCGATGTGCAGCGACGCGGCGTTCCATCCGCCCGTTCATCCAGCGCGTCAGCGCGAGGATTCCGCTCAGGCCGAACACCAGCAGTCCAAGCCGCAGCAGGATCGTTCGGCGCATGACCTCCTTCTCCAGACTGTAAAAGCTGCCGCCCTCCTGCCAGTCGCTGCGCAGCGTGCTTTCAAACAGCGTGCGCGCGCCGGTATCGGGGATCGGCACGGCCGAGACCATCAGCGTGTCCAAAGCTCCGGCGGCGCGCAGCGGGATGTATACGCGATGCTCCGCCGACTCGCCCACGCTCCGACGGTCGCGCACCGCGCCCACCACCCGGTATTCCTTGCCGCCCAGCTCCACTTTCGCGTCCTCGGGGATCTCCTGGCCGAACAGCGAAAACGCCAGCGCTTCATCCAGCATGATCAGCGGCTCATCCCCGGCCAGCTCCGTCTCCGTCAGCCTGCGCCCGGCGGACAGAAACGCCGGATACACCTCGAACCAGCCCTCTCCCACGGCGTACACCGCCGCGGTATCGCTCTGACCGCCCGCGCTGACGGATGCGCTCTCGCAAATGCCGCCGATGGTGGTCGCCGTGGTACAGTCCGCCAGCGCAGGCTCCAGTTCCTTCTTCGCATCGATCAGCGCGTCGATTTCCCCGGCCGCTTTCTCGCCCTTCGGAGCGGTCACCGCGTATTCCAGCGCGTCCCGCACGCCCGCCAGCCCGCACAGCGACGCGCTCAGCAGCAGCACGCCGACGGCGAGCAGCAGGCATGCGCCCGCGCGCCATCTCCTCATCCTCATGGCCGCCTCCCGTCAATCGATGTATTCCATCACCGTATCGCCGTCGCTGATGGGACGATCCTCCATGTAGGCGACGTCATAGTACCCGAGCTCCTCCTGAATGGAAACCAGGCCGCCCGCCTCGGCCAGCACCGTGACCGTCATCTTGTGCACGGTCATCTTGGTGTTGCCAAAGCTGGAATACACCCTGTCCACCGTGTAGATGTACCGGTCGTCGCCGGTGCCGTGGACGGCGCTGGCCGTCAGCAGCGAGGTGGACTGCGCCGCGCGGTTCACCAGCGACAGGGGCGTTTCCTCCATCGTCATGGAATAGACGCTGCCCATCGCCGAGACGATTTCCCCGGTCAGCGCAACGTCGGCGTACTTTCTGCCCTCCTCGTCGATGCCCGTGGACAGCACCTTCGTTTCCATTTCGCCGCGATCGGTGCTCAGCGTCACCGCCGCGCCCTCGGAGACGGTGCGGGTCACCTTGGACAGATCGGCGCGCAGCACCGGCAGCGCATCCGGCTTCGTCAGGGTGAACAGGTCGGCGAGGCCGTCGTAGGCGTCGCCCTCCTTTACCGGCACCTCGGCGATATAGCCGTCGTGGGGCGCGCAGATCGCGGAGACGCTGCTGTTGAGCTCGCTCAGCGCCGCCATCTTCTGCTCCGCATCGTCCATCTTCTCCTGAAGGCTCCTCCTGTCGCTGATGTAGGCCCACGTCGCATCGTCAGGCACGTACCGGGACGCGCCGTCCATCGCCGTCTGCGCCGATGCTTCCGCGGCGACCGCATCGCGCCAGGCGGCGATTGCGGCGATCAGCGCGTCGCTGGCGCCCTCCGGCGCGCCCGTTTCGGGCAGCGCGAGCCGCTCGCGGTTCAGCAGGGAATCCATCGCCATCTTGGCTGCCGCCGCCGCCTTTCTCGCATCTCGAAGGGCAAAGAAGGCGTTGGCGTACTCCTCGTCGCTGCGGCGCAGGCGGAGATTCGCGTTCTTGCTCTCCAGAAGCAGCAGCTGATCCAGCGCGTCGTCGTAGGCGGCCTGGTATTGCGCCATCGCGCCGTCATAGCCGGACACGGCGGCCTCGATGATGACGTCGCCCTCCTTCACGGTGTATCCGGGGCGGGTATTGACCCGGCTGATGGTGAGCGACTGCCCCGCTTCCAGCGCATAGCGGACGTGATCCACCTCCGGAAAGGCGAGCTTGCCGCTGAGCTCGGTCTTTTCCTCCAGACGGCCGGTCTTGGCACGGGTAATTTTGATCTTGGCCGTGGTAATGGTCTTGATGGTGCCGGAGAAGAACATGCACAGCGCCACGAAAACCGCCAGCACCGCCAGCCCCCGAAGCGCGAATTTTTTCAGATTCATCTGTTCCACCTCTACTTCAACTCGGTCAGCTGGACGCCGGTGAGGATATCCTTCAGGAAATACAGATACACGAACAGCGCCGGCAGAATGTACAGCGCCGCGCCCGCGAACTCGATGCCCGAGCTTTCGCTGACCAGCTGATTGAACATCACCGAAAGCGGCTGAAGATCGGTTCGCTGGCTCAGGTAGGTCATCGGCTGCTCCACCAGATTCCAGCAGTCCGCGAACGACAGCGCCACCGCTGCGCCGATCACCGGACGGCAGACCGGCAGCACGATGTGGAAATAGCACCGCACCGTGCCCGCGCCGTCCATCTGCGCCGCCTCCAGCAGTTCGTTGGGCAGGCCCACCATGAACTGCCTGAGCAGGAAGATATAAAACGGTGAAAACCACATCGGCAGAATCACCGCCCACACCGTATTGAGCAAGCCCAGCTGTCTGAGCGTCAGCACGTTAGGCACCATCGTGACCTGAAACGGCAGCAGCATCAGCATCAGAATGCCGAAGAACAGCGCGTCTCTCCCTCGGAAATTGAACCGGCTCAGCGCGTAGCCCATCATGGGAATCACCGCTGCCTGCCCGATCAGGATCATCACCGTGTAAAACACCGAATTGACGAACATCTTCAGAATCGTCGTGTCGCGGATCAGGATCTCATAATACTGACTCAGCGAGAACATCATCGGCGACAGCTTGACGTCCATCCAGGCCTCCGCGTCGTAGCTGCCCCGGGTTTCCATGTACGCCTTGATCTCCGCAGGCGAAAAGAAGGAGTACAGAAACGTCACCGCAATCGGCGCGAGCATCAGCGCCGCCAGCGCCATCAGCATCGCTCTCGAGCACAGATGCCGCCCGCCCAGAGGGCGGGAGTGTCTTTTCTTCATCGTCCGCCCTCCTCAGCTGAACCGGCGCTGCAGCGCGCGCTGAAGCAGAAACAGCGCGCCGAACAGCGCGAACACGATCAGCGCAAAGCTGTACGCCGCCGTCGTTACGTTTTGATAATTGAGCTTGCCATACATGTTGTTCATATAGTTCTGCAGGGTATAGACCGCCTCGTCGGGATACGCGCCGCCGATGAAGTAGACCTCCTTGAAGATCTTGAAGGCGTTGATCCACTCCAGAATCACGATCAGAAACGCCGAAGGGATGATCATCGGCAGCGTGATGCCGAAGGTCTGCCGGAAGAAGCCCGCGCCCTCCAGCCGCGCATACTCATACAGCGGCTCCGGAATCGCCTGCAGCGCCGCCAGAAAGATGACCACCGCGAAGCCCAGGTTCTTCCAGATGAACAGCAGCACGATGGGCAGGCGCAGCTGCGCCCCCTCCAGCCAGATCACGCGCTCCGCGCCGAAGGCCGCCATCAGCCGGTTCACCACGCCGCCGTAATCGAAGACCAGCAGCCAGATCAGCAGCATGGCCGACGAGGGCATCAGATAGGGCATCAGTATGCTGTTGCGGAAAAAGGCGCCGCCCGGCCGGAGCCGGTTGAGCAGCGACGCGATCACAAACGACAGCACCCACACCGTGGGCGCGCAGATCAGCGACAGGAGCAGCGTGTTCCTCAGCCCCAGCAGAAACATCTGGTTTTGCCAGATATTGATGTAGTTTTGCAGCCCCACAAAGCTGTTTTTATAGGTGCCGTCCGTCAGGCTGTACCAGATTCCGCCCACAAAGGGTATGACGTAAAACAGCAGCAGTCCCGCCAGTCCCGGCAGCAGAAACAGCCAGACCGATTTCTTCTTGGTAAACACGCCCGTCCTCCCCGAACCGATCCGCCGCGAAACGCTTCGCGGCGGATCGGAGAATCCATTCGCCTCTGCGGCGGGATCAATAGCCTTCCATTTCCATCATGCGGTATTTCTTGTCAATGGCCTTCAGGAACTGTTTTGCGTCGATCTGCCGATCGATGAACTGCTGCATCAGCTCGTAGGCCTCGCCGCTGGAATCCCGGTACATCCAGTTCACCGGCTGAGCGATCACGCAGTCATCGTGGGCACGGAACCAGTCGATCTGCGCCTGGCTGATTTTCCAGGCATACCTTTCCGCGTCGGCGGCCATCTCCTCCGCGTCCTTCAGCTCCTCCTCCAGCGCCTGCCGGTCGGCGTCCGCCGCCTCGTCAAGCCGCTTTTGGACTTCCGCGAGGTACTCGTCGATGTTCTTCAGGTATTCGTCGGAATTGGGATCGCGGACGGGATCGTTCAGATTGGGATCCAGATTGTACATCACCGTCTGCGGCAGCTTCTCCGACAGCGTCTCCAGAAACTCCCGCGCCAGCTCCACCTCGTCCGAGAAGGGATTGATCACCGCAACATACATCTCCAGCCCCATGACCGACGGGCTGTCCGCGTCCATGGACATCACCAGCGGCCGCGCATCCTCCGTGAAATTTCCAAAGGACGCGCCCATGCCCATGCCCAGCAGCAGCTCATCGTTCCCACTGGTATAGACCACCGTGCTGCTGGCAGCGTCCTCCTCGGGATCGGCCGGAACGCCCATCGCCTCAAAGTCCACGCGGTTCAGCTTCTGCAATAGCTCGCACAGCATCGGCGTGTCGTAGCCGGACACGTTCGTCTCCACGCTGAGATAGCTCTGATAATCGCTCAGAATCATCATCAGCAGCTGCATCCGGACGCTCCCGGCGGTCATGCCGTCCCAGGTCAGGCGCACATCCTCGGACTGCGCCATCATGCCGGGCAGCGTATCGATCAGGAAATCCAGAAAATCCGACCAGTTTTCCGGCACGTCCTCCGCGTTCAGCCCCAGCCGCTCCGCCGCAGTCCGATGGATCGACATGGGCCAGTAGTAGCAGTTCACCGGCATCGCCACCAGCTCGCCGTTTCGCGTCAGGCGCTCCTTCACCCCGGGATAGACGTTCGCCAGCTTCTCCTCCAGCGCCGGGCTGTTCAGCTCCGCCAGAAAGCCTCGCTCGAGCAGCGCGTCGTACTCGGGCAGCGACGTATACAGAATGAACACATCCACCTCGTCGCTGCGGTTCATCATGTCCTCGATCAGATTGCCCTGATAGTCCCGCGTGACGGACACGGCCACATCGCCGTGGACGCTGCTGAACGCGAAATAGGCGTCGTCCAGACCGTCTGTCCAGCTGGAATCGACGATCTTCAGCCTGCGCGTCGGGCGATCCTCAGCCATCAGGTCGCGCACCACCACGCCGCCATCACATTTCACCGCATAGTAGCGCCCGGCCAGCATCCATCCGCAGCCGCCGTTCGACGTCATCGGCACGTCCGCCAGCGGCTCGCCCAGCTGACCCGTGGTCAGATCCACCTCGCACACATCGCCGCCGGACAGCGCGTACACCCTGCCGGACGCCGGATCGGCGGCCAGTCCGCGCGCATCCGAAAGCTGCACCGTCACAAGGGGCTCAATGCTGCTGTCTGCGGGATCGAACACGTGCAGCGCCACGCCCTCCGCGCCGTAATCCCGCCCGGCCAGCAGCAATGTATCTCCGGCATAGGGCATGAACAGCTCGACATTCTCGCCGTATGTCTGCTCCGCTTCGCCGGTCTCCAGATCCAGAACCGTCATCGTCCAGGTATAGCTCCCGGCGTACAGCCGCCCGTTCCGGATGCAGCAGCTCTCCAGGCTCATGGGATATTCATTATTGTCATAGCGGTCGATCAGCGCGTCGGTCCAGGGGATCTCCCGGGTATCGCACAGCGTCGCCGCGCCGTCCTCCAGCGCCACGCGGCTCAGAAGCGTTTTCTCCAGCCGCGAGCCCTCCTCATAATAGCGCATCAGATGATCGATGCGCCACAGCCCGCCGTCGCCCTCCAGCAGCTCGTAGTTCCCGCTGGACAGCGAGGCGTCCTCCGGAGAGAAGTCGCCGTAATCACATTGCCATTCAAAGCGCGAGGGCTCGGCGTCCCCGGGCGCATAAACCAGCAGCGCGTCATAGCTGTCCATATAGAGCAGATCGTCTGCGGCGAACATCCTCTGAATATAGGTATTCTCCTCCGTGCACAGCATCGCGTCGCCCTCCACCGCGAACGCGGTCAGGGAGAGCGCCGTCAGCGCCAGCGCACAGAGCGCGCAAATCCACCTCTTCACCGTTTCTTCCTCCATCGTCTTTCGGAAAGTCAGTTGCCCTCCAGCAGCATCATGCGCACCTTGCCGTCGATGGCCTTCATCAGGCGTCTCGCGTCGATCGCGCCCTGGCAGTACTGCTGCACCAGCTCGTAGACCTCGCCGTTGTCTTCGCTGTACAGCCAGTTCGGGGTCTGCAGCACCAGCTGATCCACATGTGCCTGCAGCCAGGCGATGTCCTCGGTGCTGATCATCCACACGTCATTGCGGGCGCGCTCCAGATCCTCCTGCGCGTACTTCAGCCGCTCCTCCAGCTCCTGACGGTCGGCGGGCTCGGCCTCGTCCAGCTGCTGCCGGATCTCGTCCAGATACCCCTCCATGGATTTCATGGTTTCCTCATAATAGGGATTGCGCACCGGCTCGGTGCAATCGTCCCGGAGAATGCAGCGCATGCTGTCGCTCATCCGCTCGCACAGCAGCTCCATGTACGCCCGCGCGCCCTCGATGTTTTCGCTGTACGGGTTGATGAACGCCACGCTGCCGTCCAGCGGCATGCTCGCAGGCACGTCCGGCGCGAGCGCCATCACCAGCGGCACGGCGTTCTCCTGCACCAGCTCTCCCGCGCCCACGCCGGTGTTGAGGTTGAGCAGAATGCTGTCCTCGTCGTAGCGCGGATTGTAGTCCTCCCGCTCGACCTCCTCGTCGCTGGGCTGGCCCAGCGCGGCGAAGTCCAGCCGATCCAGCTTCTCCAGAATCTCCACCATCACGTCTGACCGCACCGCCTGGGCGTCCTGCGTCAGCACGCTCTGATAGGTGGAGAAGATCTGGCTGAACAGCTCGCTGCGCGCATAGGACACGCAGGTATAGGGATCGAACAGGGACACGGAACCGTCCTCGGGCATCCGTGCCTGCAGATCGAACAGGAAATCCATGAAGTCAAGCCAGTTCTGCGGCACGTCCTCCAGCGTCAGCCCCAGCTTCTCCAGCGCGACCGTATTGACCCGGGGCAGCCAGAAATAGCCGCTCACCGGCAGCACGGCGAATTCGCCGTTGACGCTCAGCCGCTCCAGCAGGCCGCTGTTCAGGTGCTGCTTCAGATCGGAGGTCGCGGGACCGTCGCCCAGTCCGGCGATGAAGCCGCGATTGAACACCGCCTCGAAGCTCTCGCTGGTGGTGCTGACGACGTACACGTCCACATCGCTGTCGCGGTTCATCATGCTGTCGATCAGGCTGTCGGCGCTGTATTCGTGGGAGAGGATGGCGTTCGTATCCCCGTTTGCGCTGATGAAGGCGTAATAGGCGTCGCTGACGTTGCCGTCATAGGTGTTGTCCTCGATCTTCAGCCGCTTCGTCGCCTTCTGCGCAGGATGCAGACTGCACAGCGCATAGCCGTCGTAGGACGCGCAGGCGTACCAGCCGCCCGGCAGCACCCACGCGTTGCGGTCAGAGTAGACCTCCAGCGGCATCACGGCAATCGCCTCGCCCAGCGTGCCGTCGGCGAGGCTGATCTGGCGGATCTCGCCGCCCTTCACGCAGTAGATCGCTCCGGTCTCCCGGTCACAGGCCAGCCCGGAGGGGGTTTCGTAATCCTCGATGGTCATCTCCGCCACCGGCTCCGTGCTCCCGTCCGCGAGATCGAGGGCGAGGAATTCCACGCGATCCGGCTGAGTGTAATCAAACGTCTCCAGAAGCGCCTGACCGTCCAGATAGGCGGTCATCAGCCGCACGTTGCGCACGTCGATGCGGGAAATCGCGCCGTCGGCGTAATTCATGCTCATCAGCAGGGCGTCGCCCATCTCGTCGTAGGTGGTAAACAGCATGCCGCTCTCCAGGCTGAGATAGCTGGAGATGTAATAATAGTATCCCTCGTCATCGTACCGCAGCTGATCCCAGTCCGGCTCGCAGAGCAGCTCCAGCGAAGCCTGATCGCCCTCCAGCGTCACCGCGTACAGCTGCGCCGACTTGACCTGCACGCTGCCGGAGTAGTCCGTCTGCTCCACCAGAAGCAGCAGCCGCTCCGCGTCGCCGAGCAGATATTTCGTCGCGTAATGATCGTAGTCCTCCTGCACGTCCAGCGTCAGCGCATAGCGCTGCGGCTCCGATTCGTTCGCCTTCTGCGCCAGAATGGCGTCGTCGGCGAGCATGTAAAAGGTATCGCCCAGTGCGCAGCAGTTATAGACGCCCTCCCGCTCGCTCAGCGTACCGTCGCCGCGGGTGTGCAGCACATCGCCCTCGGCCGCCAGCGCCTGCACCGGCAAAATCAGCATGAGCGCCGCACACAGCAGCGCAGACAGCAATTTCTTCATCTTATCTCCTTTCATTCCGCAGCGCCTTCTGCGAAAGCGGGCGCGTCGCCCGCCATGTAGACGACCACAGACATGCCCAGACGCACCTCGTCGGCGGCGTCAAAATCGATATAGGCGCTGTACTCCGCGCCGGAGGAGGACGCCGCGCCCGATTCGCCGGACGCCGCGTTGACATGGGAGATGGACGCCACCGTGCCGTTCAGGCGCAGCCGCCCCTCCACGTCCCAGTCGAATTCCACGGCCACGGCGTCGCCCTCGTGAATGTCGTTCAGATCCAGCTCGTTCACCAGCACCTCGATCTGGAACGAGCCCTCGGGATAGACGGTGATCAGCTTCGAGCCCTTCTCCACGGCGCTGCCGGGCGCGGTATCCACGCTGGCCACCAGCCCCTTCACGCCGGAGACGACGTCGCTGTCCACTGCGTACAGGCCGTCCAGCGTGCCGGTCACCGTTTCAAACAGCAGCTGACCCCGCTCCACGGTCTCGCCCTCCGAAACGTGCATGCGCAGCACGCTGCCGGAGCCCTTCACCGGAATCGCCGCGTTCTGGCGGATCGTGCCGCGGCCGATGCGGCTCTTGGAATCGAAGCCGCTGTCGCGGAAGATGCCCACGGTCTCGCCCATGTAGAAATCGCCGCCGGTCACCTCCAGCGTAAAGGACGTATAGCCCTCGGAGGACGACGCGTCGTCCTGCCCGGAGCCGCCGGCCTCGGCGACGCCCGTCACCACGGCGGTGCCGGTGTGGGAGCCGTCCTTGGTGCAGGACAGATAGACCTTTTCTCCGATATGCACATATTTGGTGGCGCTGCTGTTGTAGGCCTTCTCCGTGGAGGCGGAGACGGTGTAGCGGTTCACCGGCTCCAGATACAGCACC
>SFJH01000007.1 GCA_004555155.1 Clostridiales bacterium | reverse complement strand
CTTGTAGTACTTGGGATCGGTGGTGGAGATTTCGCGGTCGTAGTCGAAGGAGAAGCCCAGGCGCTTGAGCTGGCTGCGGAAGCGGGCGATGTTCTTCTCGGTCACGATGGCGGGATGGATGTGGTTCTTGATGGCGTAGTTCTCCGTGGGCAGGCCGAAGGCGTCGTAGCCGATGGGGAACAGCACGTTGTAGCCCTCCATGCGGCGCTTGCGGGCGATGATGTCCATGGCCGTGTTGGAGCGCGGATGGCCCACGTGCAGGCCCGCGCCGGAGGGATAGGGGAACTCGATCAGGGGATAGAACTTCGGCTTCTCGTGGGACTTCTCAGCGGCGAAGGAGTGGTTGTCCTCCCAGTGCTTTTGCCACTTGACCTCGATGTCTGCCGGAGAGTAGGCGGGAATTTCTCTCATGGTTGCGCCTCCAATAAAATAGTTGATAAAAAAAGAACTTCCGTCTGCATAAGAGACGGAAGGACATGCCTTTCGCGGTACCACTCTCGTTGATTCCAGGGGAATCCGCTCGAACGCCTGTAACGGGACAGCCCGCCCGGCATTACACCGGGATGCTCCGGAACGAGTTCGGCGCGGTGCGACGCCGCCTTTCAGCAACCGGCGGCTCTCTGTGGACGCAGTCAAGCGCTTAATACTTTCCTTCAATGCAATATCTATTATAGACGGTGAGCGGGCGTTTTGTCAAGTAAAAGCCAAATGAAATCCCCTGTCCGCGGCGGCGGGCGGGGGATTCGGCGGGATCACAGATCCTCGACATAGTGTTCGGAGAAAAGGCAGTCGGAGAACTTCTCGGGCTTGTGGTTGTCGCCGTCGCCCAGGAAGATCTCGAGATCGTTCTCGCGGAAGATGATGGAATCGCGCTCGGTCAGTTGGCCGGTCACGAAGGGCTCCTCGGCGCGGAAGGCGATGTAGAGGTTTTCGTCGTCCCACAGGCACTTCACGCGGGTGTCGAAGATGACCGGCTCGCCGGAGACGAGGTCGATGAAGCGGTCGGACCAGGGCGCCTTGTCCCAGATCTTGCCGTCGAGCTTGCCATCGATCAGGATGGGCGTGCGGGTTTTGTAGATCGTGTAGCGGGGGTTGGTCATGAGGAATACCTCCCTTTGTGCAGCGTGCTTTCAGTTTGACGGGCACCGTGCTGGCCTGAGTATAGCATTCCCCGCGGGGCTCGTCAAGCACAGAATCCTGCGGGCGGGCATGACAAAACCGCGCTGGCAATTCCAGCGCGGTTTGAATGCGGAAATCAGGCCTCGGGCTCGGCAGCCTCATCCTCTGCGGGTGCATCCGTGGCATCGGCAGCGGGCTCCTCGGTGGGCTCGGCCTCGGCAGCATCGTCAGCTTCGTCGGAAGCGGCGTCCCCGGTCTCGTCCACGGTTTCGTCCGCCGTGTCGGAGATTTCGGTTTCAGCGGTGGTATCGGCAGGGGTGCTGGTGATACGGGAAGTGATCATCGTGGCGACGATCGCAAGCACGATGAAGACGACAGCAGCGATCTTGGTGATGGTCTTGAGCTTGCCATCGACCGTGTTCGCCTTATTCTTGCCAAAGAAGGTTTCCGCGCCGCCGCCGATGGCGCCCAGGCCCTGACGCTGACCCTGCTGCATCAAAACAGCAACGATCAGGATGATGGAAATGAGAATCAGAACAACATCAATGATAATCGACAAAGCAGTCATGGAACATCCTCCTTAAGTATCAAACACACATGAAGTATTATAGCATGGTTGGTCGAAAAAGGCAACAGATTTTCGCAATTTTCATAAATTTTCCCTCCAGGGGCGCTGCCCCTGGACCCCGCCAGAGAAACTGAGTTTCTCTGGACTCTTCCGGCTGGGGGATCGTTCGGAGTGATGGCGTGCGTCGGACGCTGCGCCGCCGTGGTGGCGGCTTGCGTCGTGGGGGGATGGGAGCGATTGGGGACGTAGGGGAGCTCCTGGACCCCGCCAGAGAAACTGAGTTTCTCTGGACTCTTCCGGCTGGGGGATCGTTCGGAGTGGTGGCGTGCGTCGGACGCTGCGCCGCCGTGGTGGCGGCTTGCGTCGTGGGGGGATGGGGTTTAGTCCTCGAACAGCTCGGACAGCTTCAGCTTGGCGCGATAGAGCTCGTTGCGCGGATAACCGGCGTCTTTGGCGGCGGAGGCGGCTTCGTCGAGGTCGTCGCCCTTGAGAATGCGGGAGAGCATGAAGGTGGCGGCGTCCAGCTTGGGAGTTTCGGGGGATTCCGCCGGCGGCAGCATGGAGATGTCCACCGCCATGCAGTATTCGCCCTTGTCCACGCTGGGATTCGCCTGGAGCTGCGCGAGAACCTCCGGGGCGGGGCCGCGATAGATGCGCTCGAAGCGCTTGGTCAGATCGGAGCAGACACACAGCATGCACTCCGGCCACAGTTCAGCCAGCTGTGCAACCAGATCGACCACGCGGTGCGGCGATTCATACAGCACGAACACGGGGACGCCCGCCCGGCGGATGGACTCCAGCTTGTCCTTCAGGGGTTTTTTCTCGCGGGGCAGAAAGCCGTAGAACGCGAATTCCCGCGCGTCGAACCCGGAGGTCGACAGCGCCGTGACCACCGCAGAGGGTCCGCACACCGGCTCCACCGGCACGCCCGCCTCCCAGCACGCCCGAACCAGCAGATGGCCGGGGTCGGAGATGCCCGGCGTGCCGGCGTCGCAGGTCAGAGCCACGGTCAGATCTTCCGCGAGCATTCGCTCCACGATCTGCGGCGCGCGGGCGTCCTCGTTGTGCCGGTGGCAGGAGACCATCGGCTTTTTCAGATCAAAGTGGCTCAGCAGCTTCATCGTCACCCGGGTGTCCTCCGCCGCGATCAGGTCGGCGCACTCCAGCGCCTCGCGCATCCGCGGCGTCAGGTCGTTCAGGTTTCCGATGGGCGTGGCCACCACATACAGCTTCGGCATGTCAATCCTCCTCGAGAATATAGAACAGCTCGTTCTCCGTCGCGAAGCGGGCGGCGGCGGCGCGGTTTTCGGGCAGATGGGCCTCCATCCATTCCGAGTAGTGCGCCTCCATGCCCACGTTGCGCCCGCCCATCGTGCGGGTGGGGAAGGACGCAACCAGATATTTTGCGTTCACGGCGCGCATCACGTCCATCGCCGCGCCGGCGCGCTGACGCTCCAGCAGCGGCAGAATCTTGAACAGCAGCGCGATGTGGAACGGCTCCCGGGGGATGGCGTTTTCGCACAGCAGATCGCCCCAGATCCCTTCGGGAATCAGATCGACGCAGCTTTTGCTGATGTCGACGCCCACCACGCGGCAGCCGAAGCGGTGAATCAGATAGAGGGGATTCAGCCCGCAGGCGAGGTCGAGGACGCTCTCCGGCCGGCCGGTCGTCTTGAAAATCCGGGCATAAAGCGCGTCCATCGCCGAAAGCGGCAGGCGCTCCCGGGTGGAGGCGTGGCGGCGGAGCATGTCCGCCAGCGATTCGTCGTCCGAGATGCAGGACGCCGCCTGCGCCGCGCCCGGCCCCAGATCGTTGAACGCGCTGGTCACACCGTGCAGGCGCTCGCGCACAGCCTTCTCCAGATCCTTCGGCTTCCGGTACCGCCCCTCGCACTCCGAAATCACCCGGCGGACGGCGTCCGGACAGACGTCCGAATACTTCCTGTTGGAGGACAGCTTTTCAAACAGCGCCAAAGACCTCTCGTCCAAGTCCATCCCTCCTCTTGGTGCAATATCCTCGAAAGTCCCAAACGCAGATTTTGCGCCGCCGTCCGGTGCAAAATCGTCAGACAGCAGCACGTCCGCCCCAGAAACGCAGCACAGGATTCAAGGCGCTACCACAGCGCCGAAGAATCCGCCGCATAAACGCGGTAGCAAGTGGATGCAAACTCAGTTTGCCGGCAGCAAGTGGATGCAAACTCAGTTTGCTAATAGACGAAGGAGGCGGCCGTAGAAACGCAGGTTGTGGGCCGTGGCCAGGCGCATCGCCTGGGGATCGTTCATCTTGAAGAGGTGGTGCAGATAGGCCCGGGAGTGGCGGCGGCAGAGCTCGCAGTCGCAGGTGGGATCCACCGGCGCGCCGTCGCGGGCATGACGGTCGTCCAGGGCGTAGTGGAATTTGTAGAATTTGCCGTCTGGACGGCGCACGCCCTCCGGCGTGGCGCAGCCGTCGGCGAACACGTACAGCCGCTGGTGGCGCGCCTCGCGGGTGGGAATCACGCAGTCGAACAGGCTGTAGCCCATCTCCACGCACTGAACGATTTCCTCCGGCCGGCCCAGACCCATGGCGTACTTGATCTTGCCGTCGGGCATGGCGTCGGCGGCCATCTTCAGAATGTCCGGGCGGAAGGCGCCGTTGGCATCCAGCGGCCAGCCGCCGAAGCCGTAGCCGTCGAAGCCGATCTCCTCCAGGCGGTCGGCGCACTCCCTGCGCAGCGCGGGATCGCTGCCGCCCTGCACGATGCCGAACAGCAGCGGCCGGCGCTCCGATTTTCCGGCCAGCTTGTCGAACTCCTCGCGGCAGCGCCGGCCCCACTTCACCGTCAGCTCCACGCTGCGGCGCTGCACCTCCGGCGGATCGTCAGGATGGGTGCACATGTCCAGCGCCATCATGATGTCGGAGCCGTACTGGAACTGTACCTGAATGCACTTTTCCGGGGTGAAGGTGATCTTTTCCTTGCCACGGTCGGGGCGGAAGATGATCTCCTTGTCGCGGATCTCGCCGTAATCGCTGTTTTCGCGGATCAGGGAATAGAGCTGGAATCCGCCGGAATCGGTGAGAATCGCGCCGGTATAGCCGGTGAAGCCGTGGAGTCCGCCCAGGGACTTGATCAGCTTTGCGCCGGGCTTGGTCATCAGGTGATAGCTGTTCATCTCGCAGCCGTGCAGTCCGGCGGCGTACACATCGTCAAAGGAGCCCGCGCGGATCGCGCCGTAGGTGGCGTCCGGGAAGAACGCCGGCAGCGGGACCTGCCCGGCCCGGGTTTCAAGAAATTTCATAGCGCCTCACTTCATCGGCTGACAGCGGGGACAGACGTACACCGCGCCGCCCAGGTAGGTTTCCCGGGCCACGGGATGTCCGCAGAGAGGACATCCCGCCGCCAGGGTGTTCTTGCACATCAGGGTTTGATAGTCGCCGGGGCGGCCGCACAGGCGGCGCTCGGTATCGCGCCCGCCCTTTTCCGCCATCTCGTTCAGCGTGCCGCGGATGCTCGACCGCAGCCGGTCCAGCTCCTCGCCGGTCAGACTGTCGGCCCTTCGCCGGGGATGCAGCCCGGCGCGCAGCAGGATGTCCTGCAAAACGCCGTTGCCCAGGCCGGGGATGCGCTGCTCCGTGGCCAGCAGCGCCTTGAGGCTGGTCGAGGGCTTCGCGCTCCTGGCCAGCGACGCCAGATATTCCGGCGTGAAGGCTTCGGACAGGGGCGAGACGCGCTCGCGGCTGGCGCGATAGTATTCGTTGTCCCAGTTCCCGCCGTGCAAATAGATTCCGCCGTACATGGACACGGTGAACGCCAGCGCCCAGCCGTCGGCGAAGACCAGCATCAGCTGGTATTTCGCGGGCCGCTTCTCCTCCGGCGGGAGCAGGCGCAGGGTTACGCCGTCGTTTACGCACAGCCGTTCGCCGCCGAAATTCATCTCCACGAAGATGCCGAAGCCCTCCGCGCCGTCGAAGCCGCGGCCTTTCAGCCGCGCGGCATATTCCTCCGGGGGGAGGCTGAACCAGCAGAATTTGTGTGGCGCGGACGGCGGGAGCGCCTCCGCGACGGTCTTTCCGGCCAGCGCCTCATTCAGCTCCCGCGCGCGGGCCAGCACCTCGGGCAGTTCAAGCATGGCCGGGATCCTCCAGCTTCTCCACAATCCGCAGGCTTGCGCTGCGGGCGCGGGGATTTTGGGCCAGCTCCCCGGGGGACGCGGTGATGGGCTTGCGGGTGATCAGCTTCACCGTGGGCTTGCGTCCGCAGACGCAGATGGGCATGTTCTTCGGGCAGATGCAGGGGTCGGCCAGGGTGCGGAAGGCGTTCTTGACGATGCGGTCTTCCAGCGAATGGAAGGTGATCACGCACAGACGTCCGCCGGGATTCAGCAGTTCGGCCAGGTCGTTCAGCGCGGGCTGGAGCGGCGTGAGCTCGTCGTTGACGGCGATGCGCAGCGCCTGGAACGTCCTTCGCGCCGGATGGGAGCCGTCCTTGGCGCGGAACTTTTTCGGAATGGCCGCATCGATGATGGCGACAAGCTGGCTGGTGCGCTCGATGGGCGCGGCCCTGCGGCGGTCGCAGATCACCCGGGCGATCTGGCGCGCCCAGTTCTCCTCGCCGAAGTCGCGCAGAATCCGGTTCAGCTCGTCTTCGGACCAGGTGTTGACGATCTCATAGGCGGACAGGCGCTGCGACCGATCCATGCGCATGTCCAGCGGAGCGTCGTCGTGGTAGGAAAAGCCGCGCTCGCGCACGTCCAGCTGGTGCGAGGAGACCCCGAGATCCGCGAGAATGCCGTCCACCCGCGTCACGCCCGCATCCGCCAGCAGCTGCCTTGCGTCGTGGAAATTGCCGCGCACGGCCAAAAAGCGCGCCGGGCCGTTCATTGCGGCCATGCGCGCGGATGCCGCCTCGATGGCGTCCGCGTCCCGGTCGATGCCGATCAGCAGTCCGCTCTCCAGGCGCCTGAAGATCTCCGAGCTGTGTCCTGCCCCGCCCAGCGTACAGTCCAGATACGTCCCGTCCGGGCGAATCTTCAGCCCCTCCAGGCACTCGTTCAGCAGCACAGGCAAATGATGAAACTCCATAATCACCTCCCAGGGGCTCTGCCCCTGGACCCCGCCAGAGAAACTGAGTTTCTCTGGACTCTTCCAATCGGGGGGTAGTTCAAAGTTATGACGTGCGTCGGACGCTGCGCCGCCGTGGTGGCGGCTTGCGTCGTGTGGGGATAACGCTGCGGCAAAAGAGTTCCGCCTGCCGCAAACATCTCCCTTTGTGCGGTTGCCACCACGGCAACCGTGCAAAAGTACCTCCTCATCATCCACCCCAGGCGATTTCTTTGGGGAGGGCGCGGGAGGGGCTTTTCTTTCTCCAAAGAAAAGTCCCTCCCGCAAAAACCCCCGTCACCCTCTCCCCGCCGTTACAGCTTCCACGGCGCGATGCCGAGCTTTTTGCGCACTTTGAGCATGGTTTTGTGGGCAATGGCGGAGGCGCGTTCGCGGCCGGAGTCCATGACCTGCTGGAGGTAGGCTTTGTCGGCGGAGATGCGTTCGTATTCGGCCTGGATGGGCTCGAGGGTGGCGATGACGCAGTCGGCGACGGCGTCCTTGAACTTGCCGTAGCCGAGGCCGTTGTAGTCGGCGGAGATTTCGTCCATGGTGCGGCCGGAGAGGGCGGACATGATGGACATGAGGTTGGCGACGCCGGGCTTGTTTTCGGGGTCGAAGACGACGGTGTTGTCGCAGTCGGTGACGGCGCGGCGGATCTTTTTGCGGATGACGTCGGGCTTGTCGAGGATGGCGATATAGGTGTCCTCGGGGTCGGACTTGGACATCTTGCGGGTGGGCTCCTGGAGGCTCATGACGCGGGCGCCGACCTTGGGGAAGTAGCCCTCGGGGATGGTGAACACGTCGCCGTAGATGCCGTTGAAGCGCTCGGCCACGTCGCGGCAGAGCTCGAGGTGCTGCTTCTGGTCCGCGCCGATGGGCACGAGGTCGGCCTGATACAGCAGGATGTCGGCGGCCATCAGCACGGGATAGGCGAACAGGCCGCAGTTGATGTTGTCGGCGTGCTTGGCGGACTTGTCCTTGAACTGGGTCATGCGGGACAGCTCGCCCATATAGGTGTAGCAGTCCAGCAGCCAGCCCAGCTCCGCGTGGGCGGGCACCTGGGACTGGAAGTAGATGATGTTCTTTTCCGGATCCAGACCGCTGGCCAGGAAGATGGACATCGTGCGCAGGCAGGCCTTGCGCAGCTCGGTGGGATTCTGGCGCACGGTCAGCGCGTGCAGATCGACGATGGAATAGAGACAATCGTACTCATCCTGCAAGAGGCCGAAGTTGCGCAGCGCGCCGATGTAGTTGCCCAGGGTCAGGTTGCCGGTGGGCTGGATGCCCGAGAAGATTCTCTTTTTCTGAACCTGCTGTTCCATAATGATTCCCTCCTGATCGACATGAAAAACGGCCCGCCCCACGTTTATGGGGCAGGCCGGAGTCTGCTGAGCCACCCAATTAGAGGTTTCGCACGTGAAATGCGATCCGCGCGGATAACGGGTGCGGAGCCCGTCGGCTGCTACTCGCTTGCGCTTTCGGCCGCCCTCGTAAGTCCATTCGCATGGGCATCGCGCCGCGCTCGCACCCTCCGCGGCTCTCTTGGGCGATGGGGATCATGCTACTCGTCTTACTCATCGGTTTGTCTACCCTTGATTATAGCGGGGCAGCGGGGGTTTGTCAATGGTGAAATCGCTCTGGCGATGCGCAGCCCGGGCGGAACTACTTCAGCACTTCGCCCACCAGCTGGTTGACCAGACGGCCCTCGGCCTTGCCGTTGAGTTTGGGCATCAGCACCTTCATCAGGCGGCCCTTGTCCCTGGCGGTGGGGGCGTCGATGCCCAGCTCGGCAAGGGTTTCGGCGATGGCGGCGCGGATTTCGCCTTCATCCATGCGCTTGGGCGCGAACTCGCTGTAAACGGCGATGCGCAGCCTGCATTCGTCGATGATCTCCGTGCGGTCGGCGGGGGTGGTGTCCAGAGTCTCCTGGGCTTCCTTGATCTCCTTGTAGACCACGGCGTTCTCCTCGTCCTCGGTCAGATCCGCGCGCTTGTCGATGTTTTTGGCCTTGAGGGCGGACAGCAGCAGCGAAAGCGCCTCCTTGCGGGGCTTGTCGCCGGCCTTCAGCGCGTCCATCATGGCCTTGCGCACCACGTCAATTTTGCTCATAGGAATCCCTCCGTTTCTGGGAAGAGTGTAATCCGGAAATGTGAATTTTTCCACCGCGGCACCGTCAGACGATCAGCAGCATCAGCGGGATGGTGATCATGCTCAGAAGCGTGCTCAGCAGCACCACGTTGGCGGCGGTGTCCTGGCCCTCGCCCAGGATTTCGGCGAAGCTCAGCACCAGGTTGCCCGTGGGCGCGCAGCAGATGATGTAGATGCTCAGCACGAAGTTGCGCTCCACCGGCAGAAGCGAGCACACGGCCAGCGCGAACAGCGGGAACACGAACAGCTTCAGCGCCACCGCCATGTACTGCAGCTTGCTGGTGAAGATGGGCTTGAAGGGAACCACGGCCAGCCGCATGCCCAGAATCAGCATGCACAGCACGGTGCTCATCCGGCTGAGGGTGGTCACCATGTCGCTGATCTGCCCGGTGATCCGGATGCGGCAGAAGAACAGGATCAGCGCCACGCCCATGGCGATACTGGAGGGGTTCAGAAAGACCTTCTTCAGGCTGATGTACTTTCTGTCGCGGGTGATGATGAAGCTGGTGACGGTCCACATCAGGATGTTCATGGCCATGAAGAACATGGACGCGAAGGCCACGGCCTGGGGATAGTCCGGCAGCAGCGCCTCCAGCAGCGGAATGCCCATGAAGCCGCAGTTGCCCAGCGCGGAGGCGGCGGTGCAGATGCGGTAGGGCACCAGCTGCTGCTTCCTGCGCAGGCAGAAGTAGACCGCGCCCAGCATGCTGCACATCAGCACCACGCCGGACAGCAGCGCCAGGCCCAGGTGCTTGAGCATATAGGCGGAATACTCCACGCGCTGCAGGGCGTAGATCGTCTGGAAGGGAGAGGCCAGGTACAGAAGCAGCGTGGCGAAGGACGAGATGTTGGCCGCGTCCAGCTTGCGGAACTTGATCAGCAGAAAGCCCGGCACGGCGTACAGCAGCATCATGGCGACGGTGGTCAGGGTAACGGTAAAGCTCATGGCAGGGTCACTCCATCATTGGTTTTGTTGGGCAATGCGCTCGGCCAGATCGTTCAGATAGACCCAGCGCTCGGTCTTTTCCTCCAGCTGCTTTTCCAGCGCTCCCTTTTCGGCGAGAAGCGCCTGAAGGCGCACGTAGTCGCTGGCGCTGGATTCGATATCGGATTCGCAGGCGGCGATCTTCTCCTCCAGCGCGGCGATGTCGGCGTCGATGGAGTCGAACTCCCGCTGCTCCCGGAAGGTGAACTTCAGCTTCTGCGGCCGGTCGGAGCGGCGCTCCCGGGGCGCGGCGGGGCGGGACTCCCTGCGGGGCGCGGCGTCCATTTCCCGCAGCAGCTCGAAGTCGGAGTAGCCGCCCATGGTGCGGCGGACTTCGCCGTCTCCGCGCACCTCGAGGATCGACGCGGCGGTCTTGTCCAGGAAGTACCGGTCGTGGGACACCGCCACCACCGCGCCGGGGAACTCGGTCAGATAGTCCTCCAGAATGGTGAGCGTCTCCACGTCCAGATCGTTGGTGGGCTCGTCCAGCAGCAGGATGTTGGGCGCGCTCATCAGGATGCCCAGCAGATACAGCCTGCGCCGCTCGCCGCCGGACAGCCGTCCGATGGTGGAGAACTGGAGGTCGGACGGGAACAGGAACCGCTCCATCATCTGCGTGGCGGACACACGGCCCTCCCGGGTGCGCAGCTCGGAGGCGATTTCGTGGATGTAGTCGTAGGGGCGCTGATCGGGATCCAGCTCCCTGCCCTCCTGGGTGAAGTAGCCGATGCGCACCGTGCCGCCGAAGTCGACGCGGCCGGAGTCGGGCGGCAGCGTGCCGGCGATCAGGTTCAGCAGCGTGCTCTTGCCCGCGCCGTTTCTGCCGACGATGCCCACGCGGTCGTCCCGCAGGATTGTGTAGGAAAAATCGCGGATGACGGTTTTGTCCCCGAAGGACTTGGAGACGTGCTGCAGCTCCACCGTCTTGCGCCCCAGCCGGGAGGCGCCCGCCGAGATGGACAGGCTCTCGTCGGCGCGGGGGCCCTCCTGGGCCTTCAGCGCCTCATAGCGGGCGATGCGCTCGGTGCTCTTGGTGGACCGGGCGCGGCAGCCGCGCATGATCCACTCGGTCTCCCTGCGCAGAAGCGCCTGCCGCTTGCGCTCGCTGGCCTGGGCCATCTCCAGCCGCTGGGCCTTCAGCTCGAGGTATTTGGAATAGTTCGCCTCGTACAGAAACAACTCGCCGCGGCTGAGCTCCGCGATCTTCGTCACCACGTTTTCCAGGAAATAGCGGTCGTGGGTGACCATCACCAGCCCGCCGGTGAACCGGGCCAGCCGCTGCTCCAGCCAGGCGACCATCTCCGCGTCCAGATGGTTGGTGGGCTCGTCCAGAATCAGCACGTCGGCGGGGTAGACGAACACCGTGGCCAGCGCCACGCGCTTGCGCTGTCCGCCGGACAGCTCGCCGATCTTCCGGTCGAAGTCGGTGATGCCCAGCTTTGTGAGGATCGTCTTGGCCTCATATTCGTTGATCTCGCGGAATTCCGCCGGGTGGCCGGCAAACACCTGCTCCAGCACGGTCAGCCCGTCGTTCAGCGCCGGCGTCTGCGGAAGGTATGAAACCTGCACGTTCGGGTCCAGCGCAACGCGCCCCTCGTCCGGCGATTCCGCGCCGGCCAGGAGCTTCAGAAGGGTGCTCTTGCCCGTGCCGTTGACGCCGATCAGGCCGATGCGCTCGCCCTGGTTCAGATAGAGCGTCACGCCGTCCAGCAGCTGCTTCATGCCGTAATTTTTGCGCAGATTTTCTGCGGTGAGAAGCATGGATCTCCCTCCGGTCATTATAGTTCACTCTATATATTATACCTGCATCCGCGTTCGGCGGGAAAGCCCGCTTCGGTTAACTGTTGCCGACCAAAGCGTAGACAATTTGAGGAAGCGCCGCCTTGCCGCAGGGCGGGAAATCTGATATAATGGCACGCGAAGGGAGATGATTCGCATGGAGGGCATCCGGGAGGACTGGGATCGCTCCGCCGAAATCTACGATGCGTTCAACGACGCGCCGGATTCCTACAGCCGTTCGATTGAATGGCCCTGCATCCGGAAGCTGCTGCCCGAACTGCGGGGAAGGTCTGCGCTGGACATCGGCTGCGGCACGGGCATTTTCACATTTCTGCTGGAGCAGATGGGCCTGTCGGAAATCGTCGGCGTGGATTTGTCCGAGGGCATGCTGGCGCTGGCGCGAAAAAAGGCGCAGGCGCGCGGCTCCCGGGCGGCGTTTCTGCAGGGAGATGCGGCCCGGATTGCCGAGAGGCTGGAGCGGAGGTTCGATCTGGTGTTTTCCTCCACCGCCAGCCACTATATCGCCGATCTGGACGCGCTGTTCGACGGGATCGCCCGCTGCCTGGCGCCGCAGGGCGTGTGCGTGCTCTCGGCGATCCATCCGGTCTACTCGGCCCAGTATCCCATCGCGCATGGCGAGACCTTTCCCGGGGACGACGAATGGACGGTGCGCTATCTGGACAGGCGCGTGCGCGCTTACGTTCAGCCCTGGATTGAGTACAATGACGGCTGTGAAAACCGGCTGAGCCGCAGCTATCACCACACCTTCGGCGACTACGCCAACGCCATCGCCGGAGCGGGACTGCGCATTGCGCGGATGGAGGAGCCCATGCCGCCGGAGGAATGGCGCGAGACGTCGCCCGGCCGCTACGAGGGCTATCTGGAAACGCCGGTTTATATGATTCTGAAAATCGAAAAGGCGAACGGATGAGGAGGAGTTTTTATGGAAAAGAAGGAAATGCTGACCCACATCGACCACACGCTGCTGAAGGCCACCAGCGACTGGGCGGGCATCACGAAGCTCTGCGACGAGGCGATCCGGTATCACACCGCTTCGGTGTGCATCCCGGCGTGCTACGTCAAGCCCCTGCATGAAAAGTACGGCGACCGGCTGAACATCTGCACGGTGATCGGCTTCCCCCTCGGCTATTCCACCACGGCGGTCAAGATCTTCGAGGCCCAGCAGGCGGTGTTCGAGGGCGCGAACGAGGTGGACATGGTGGTCAATCTCTGCGACGTGAAGAACGGCGAATTTGAAAAGGTAACTGCGGAGATCCGCGCCATCAAGCAGGCCGTGGGCGATCATGTGCTGAAGGTGATCGTGGAGACCTGCTATCTCACCGAGGAGGAAAAGATCGCGCTGTGCAGGTGTGTCACCGACGCGGGCGCGGACTTCATCAAGACCTCCACCGGCTTCGGCACCGGCGGCGCCACGCTCGAGGACATCGCGCTGTTCAGGGCCAATGTGGGCCCGAACGTGCGCATCAAGGCCGCCGGCGGCGTGCGCACCGCGGAGGCGGTGGAGCAGTACCTGAGCGCCGGCTGCGACCGCATCGGTACCAGCAGTGCGGTGAAGGAGCTGGCGGAATGAGCGACGTGCACACGGATCCCCAGGCGCGCCTGGAGGCCTTCGAGCGCATGCTGTCCGACGCGCAGCGCGGCTATGAGGAGACGGTGGAGCGCATGGCGCGGCTCAGGGCCGAGGGCAGGGAGAAGACGGTCACCTTCCGCCAGCTGATGACCGGCAAGCTGACGTATCAGAATCTGCTTTCGATGTACCGAAGCTACGGCCTGATTTCCGAATAGTACAAAGCCCGGGAGCCCTTCCTGAATGGAAGGCTCCCGGGCTCAAGCTGTCGAAAGAGCTCACGCAGAACAGCCTGTGAAATCGAGCGCGGCGGCGTGTACGGCGCGCTCGGATTTTTCCACGAGCGCAAGCGGCGGAAAAATCGTTCCTTCCGTCAGGAAATCGCCCGGAAAATCGTGAGATTTTCAGATTTCCGCAGTTTTCTTCTTTCTCGATGAAAATCCTCAGATTTTCATCGAAAGTGTCAAAAATCCTTTTTTGACACGCAAAGCCCGGGAGCCCTTCCTGAATGGAGGGCTCCCGGGCTTTGCTGCAGCTTACAGCCGCTTTTCGATTTCCCGGTTGATCTTTTCCCGCAGGCCGAGCACGTAGGCGTCGTCGTGGGGATACTTCGAGAAGGTGATGGGCTCCACGCCCTCGTCGATCAGCTTCAGCACCGTCTCGCGGTCGGACAGGGACTCCAGCAGCTGCATGGCGCGCTGATCCTGCAGCGCCTGCTGCACCAGCATCAGGCGAATGGAATCCACGGGCTGTCCGTTCCGGCCGGGATAGACCTGATAGGCGTCTCCTGCCTGGGCGAAGCCGTCGCAGTCGGTGTCGTTCCAGGGATCAATGGGGTAGTCCGAGAACTGGGAGTAATAGAAGTTAAAGCCCCAGTGGAGGAAGCCCTTGATGTCGAACTTGTACAGCTGTGCGCCCAGAATGCGGGTGCGCGCACCGGGCATAGCCACGAACAGGTTCGAGACGTCCACATGCTGACCGCAGCAGTAGTAGGTCCACAGATCGGGAATGCTGCGCTCCAAGAAGGGCTCGATGTGGTTGTTGGCGGGCACGGGATGCTCCACCGCGCCGCTGTCGTAGAAGGCCACGTCGCTCAGCGCGTCGATGAGCTTCTGGCCCCGCAGGTGCTTCTGAACCAGCGCCTTGCAGGCCAGATAGGTGTCCAGGTGCTCGGCGTTGGGCTCGTCGGAGATGTGGAACATCGTACGGTCGGCGATGCCCAGCGCCTCCAGCTCGTCCAGCAGCGCGGGCAGATAGGCGTCCAGGAATTCGGCGTAGGCCGCGCCGGTGGACGGCGTATCCCAGCCGAAGATGCGCTGCATGCCCGCCCGGGTGCGGGCCACGATCTGCGGCGCGCAGCGCGCGCCCCACTGGCTGAACAGGTGGGCGACCTCAAAGTATTCCATGCCGCAGCGTTTGGCCATGTCTACCCAGCGGCGCAGCTTGTCGAACCCGAAGGTGTACTTGCCGTCCACATACGTCACGTCCACCAGCTGCACGGTGCGGCGGTAGGTGCCCACGCGGGTGTCCAGCGGCGGGGTGTGGGTGGGGGTGAGGAGGGTGTTGATGCCGTGCTCCACCGCGCAGCGGACGAAGTTTTCGATGATGCGCCAGTGCTCCTCGGAGAAGACGTCAACATTGTAGTAATCGGCCAGGCTGTCGCAGTGGAACCACTTGGTGTGGATCAGCGTCTGTTTGGGCAGCTGCGCGCCGATCACGTGAATCTGCACGGAGACCTCGCCGCCCAGGTCGCCGGTCTCCTCGTCGAACAGGCGCAGGACCACGGGATAGTCGCCGGCGGGCAGGCGATCGTCGGGCTTCACATCAAACCACAGCGTCTCCCATAGCTTGGGAATCGTGCGGAGGCCGTGGGGCGGGATGTCGATCAGCGGGTCGGGATACAGCCCCGGCGCACCGCCGTTGATGTAATAGGGGTCGGCGTTCATCAGCGCGCCCTGGCGCACGGGAATCCACTTCACGCGGCGGACGCGGATGAACTCCTTCGCGGGGGATTCGATCTCCAGGCGCAGGAAGCTCCGGTCGGCCATGGGCGAATCCGGAAGGGGCCGGTAGGCCAGCTGGAAGGAGATCACCTCGCCGCGCAGGCCGGAAAAGCGCGGCTCGCAGGCGGCGGGCGCGTCGGTGGGGAAGACCTTGGCGATCGGGGAGAGAATGCGAAGCTCTAGCATGGCTTTTTTCTCCTTAAAATCAGTAATGGGCACTGCAAAAAAATCGGGGCTCCGAAGAGCCCCGAAAAGGTATCCCATGAGTGCCGTCCACCTCTGCTTTTTCACCCGCCGCTCAGGCAGGGCGGAGACCTGCGACTGCTTGCTGCCGTCCCCTGGCGATCCGAAGATCGGGGGCTTGACATCCGCAATATCGACCCGGAATCCTTTTATGAATCTGTGGGTAAAAGCATCGGCTAACGCACACCCCAGGATATTGTTCCTTGGAACGGTTTTATTATAGCCCAGCCCATGGCGATTGTCAATGGGGGAAAGGAAATTTTCTGCGCTGGATTTAACAGAACTCCAGAAGATGAATTTCCGGCCGGACGCCGACGCGCAGCGGGATCCGGCTGGTTCCGATGCCCTTACTGACCAGCAGCTGGGTGCGCCCGAAGCGCCTTGTGCCGCTGACGAGGGCGGGCGCGAGGCGGCTCTTTCCGCCGCAGCGCTCGAATCCCACGGCAAAGGGCGTGATTCCCAGAAAATTGAACTGCCCGCCGTGGGTGTGGCCGGAGAGCATCAGGTCGGGCATGTCGGCAGGTTCAGCCTCCGGAAGGATGGGATAGTGGGCCAGCAGAATCCGGTAGCCGGGCGCATCGCCGAAGACGGCGGCATAGTCCGGATGCCCGAGCCGCGCCTCGTCCACGCCGCCGACGAGCACGCCGCCCAGATCGGCGCTGCGGTTCAGCAGCAGCTCCGCGCCGAAGCGGGCCAGCCCCTCGGCCAGCCGTTCGGGCGTTTCGAAGGCCTCGGTGTCGTTGTTGCCCCGCACGGCAAAGATTCCCATCGGCGCGCGCAGCGCGCGGAAGGCGTCGAACAGCCGCAGCGCCTGGGCGTTCGTGTCGGCGTAGTCGCCGCCCAGCAGGATCAGGTCCGCCCTGCAGCCCTGAATGGCTTCGACGATTGGATCCGGCGACGTCTCCTCCCGGAGGTGAAAGTCCGACGCGAACACGAATCTTCGGCCCCGCAGCGCTTCGGGCGCGCCGGCGACGGCCTGCCGGCTGACCCGGGGAACGATGTGCCTTGCCGTGCGGATGTAGGGATCCATGGGGGGAAACATCGGATGCATCGGAGCACCTCCCGTTGATTATTTGTGTGCGTCCGGCCTGCGGAATATGCCTGATTTCCGCAGGAAAATCCGGGAAAAACGCCATGCCGGAAAACTCTGCAATTTTCCGGCATGAATCGGCCTGGCTGCTCAGCGTCAGAGCTTCAGATTCCACAGCTTTTCGTCGCCCACGGACACCGCGGATGCGCCGGCCTGAAGGGCCAGGGCGATCTCCTTGGGCTCCGTGATCAGACCGCCGGCGATGACGGGCTTGTCCAGCGCCTCGCAGAGCTGGCGGATGGCCTTGGGGGCGATGCCGGGCAGCACCTCGGCCATGTCGGGCGGGCTGTTGCGCAGCATGCGCTTGCCGTGCTCGAAGGAGGTGGAGTCCATCAGGAACAGCCGCTGAATGGTGATTGCGCCCAGCTCGGAGGCCGCCTTGAGCAGGCTCGGGCGGGTGGAAATCACGCCGTCGGCGTGCTGCTGCTCCACGCACCAGCGCACGGCGATCTCGTCGCGGCCCAGGCCTTCGGCCAGATCGATGTGCACGAACGCGCGCTTGCCGTTGTCGTGGGCAATGCGGATCATCTCCGGAAGGGTCAGGATGGAGCCGCCCAGCAGAAAGATCACGGCGGCAGAGGTATCGGCCGCGCGGCGCACGGCCTCCGGGTTGTGCGCCGCGGGGATGACCGGGCTCTTCTGAAACTGTTTCAATAATTTCTGCAATTCGGATCCTCCTTTATCCGTCAGGCCTGATGGGTTTTGACGAACTCGCGATAATAGGCGAGCTGGCCCGGCAGCGTTTCGTAGGGCTTGAGCTCGTAGGGGCAGCGCGTCGCGCATGCGCCGCAGTGGATGCAGTCCTCAATGCGCGCCATGTTCGCCTGCCATTCGGGCGTCACATAGCCCTGCCAGACGGCGCGGCCCAGCAGCTGCTTCATGCGGTTGGCATTGGGAATGGGAATGTTTGCGGGGCAGGGCAGGCAGTAGCCGCAGCTGCGGCAGAAGCCGCCCACCAGCTCGGCGCGATCCTTGGCGATCAGCGCCCGCAGCTCGTCGGTCATCGGCACGGGATTTTCCGAGAAGCCCAGCACCTGCTCCAGCTCCCACATCTGCTGGAAGCCCCAGATGGGCACGACATTTTCAAATTCAGAAAGGTACGCATAGGGGATGCGCGCGTCGGTCACCAGGCCGCCGGAGAGCGCCTTCATGGCCACGAAGCCCACGTTTTTCTCCGCGCAGCGGCGCACCAGCGCGACCTCGCGCTCGGTGGCCAGGTGGTTGAAGGGATACTCCAGCGTATCGTACAGCCCCGATTCCACGATCTGCTCCGCGCGCTCGATGGAGTGCTGGGTGATGCCGATGAAGCGGATTTTGCCCTGCTCGCGGGCCTTCAGCGCCGCGTCGTACAGGCCGTCCTCCCCGCCGGGAACCGGCACAAAGGGCGGATTGTGGAACTGATAGACGTCGATGCAGTCGGTGTTCAGCAGCCGCAGGCTGGTTTCCAGATCCTTCCAGAAGCCGTCGACGGTCTTGGCGTGGGTCTTGGTGGCGATGAAATACTCGCCGCGGCGGTGGGAGATGGCGCGGCCGATCTTCTCCTCACTGTCGGTATAGGCGCGGGCGGTGTCGATGTAGGTGATGCCGCCGTCCAGCGCGCGGTTGAGCAGCGCGCCCGCCTCTTCAAAGGATACGCGCTGAATGGGCAGCGCGCCGAATCCGGTGCGGGAGATCTCCAGCCCGGTTCGCCCCAGAATCATCTTTTTCATCTTCAGACCTCCTGACACTTCACGATGCGCACGCCGCTGACGGGCAGCTCGGCTTCGCCGAACACGGCCTCGCCGGTGAGCGCGTCCGTGCCTGCGGGCAGCTCCACCTTCGCGGGCCTGCGGGAGAAGTTCATGAAGAACAGATAGCGCCCCTGTTCGCCCTCGCGGGCCGCGACCTGCACGCCCACGGGCAAATTGTCCGCCAGCGGCCGGACGCCGGCTTCGGGGAGCAGCTTTGCGTAGAAGGCGTCCAGGAACGCCTGCTCCGGGCGGGAGGCGATGTAATAGGCGCGGCCGGCGCCGAAGTCGTTCACGGTCAGCGCGGGCATGCCGGCATAGAAATCGCCGGTGTACTCGCCGAGCACGCGGGCGGTCTCGGCGTGAATCAGGTCGCACATGTCGCGGCAGGCATAGGTCTCGCCCGTGGACAGGCGGATGCCGTTGCGCTCGTTGTCCCACAGGCCGTCGCACTCCTCGGCCCAGACGCCCGTCACGCGGCGCAGCGGTCCGGGGAAGCCGGTCAGGAAGCACAGGTCGTCCTGATCCACGCAGCCGGTGCGGCAGGTGACGATCAGCGTTCCGCCCTTCTCGACGAACGCCTCCAGGCGCTCGCCTACGCCGGGCTTGATCAGGTACATCAGCGGGGCGGCGACGACCCTGTAGCCCTCGAAATCATAGGTCTGGTCGACGACGTCCACATTCACGCCCAGGCGGGTCAGCGCGCGGTAGTGCTCGAGGAGCGTTTCCACATAGTGCTTTTCAAACCGGGGCCCCTGGGAGTTGTCCAGCGCCCAGCGGTTGTTCAGATCGTAAATCAGCGCGACGTCGGACTCCGTGCCGCTGCCCAGCACGCCGGTCAGCTTCTTCAGCGCGTCGCCCACCTCGGCCACATCGCGGAAGGTGCGGGTGTGCTCGTGGCCCACGTGGTCCACCACCGCGCCGTGGAACTTCTCCCACGAGCCGCGGCTCTTGCGCCACTGGAAGTACTGCACCGTGTCCGCACCGTGGGCCACGGCCTGCATGGAGGACAGGAAGTGCATGCCCGGCTTCTTGAGCTTGTCCACCTTCTGCCAGTTCACCTGGGAGGGCGTGGACTCCATCAGCGCGAAGGGCTTCTTCAGGATGCAGCGCATCATGTCGTAGTTGAACGCGGCGGTCAGCGCCTCGTCCTCGTCGCTCTCGCCGCGGCCCCAGGCGGGATAGCTGTCGAAGCTGGCGAAATCAAACACGTCGCCGAAGCGGAAGTAGTCCAGGCCGTCGAAGAAGGTCATCAGGTTGGTGGTGACGGGCAGATGGGGCGTGATTTCGCGCAGCGGCGCGATCTCGGCCTTCATGAAGTCCAGGGTCTGATGGCTGACGAACCGCTTCCAGCTCAGGTTCAGGCCGTGCACGTGGGTCTCGCCGATCCTCGTGGGGCTGTGCAGCTGGTTCCAGTCGGTGACGGTGTTGGCCCAGAAGCCGGTCCACCAGGCGTGGTTTAAGTTGTCCAGCGTCTTGTAGGTGTCCTTCAGATACTGCCGGAACGCGGCCTGGCAGAGCTCGCAGTGGCATTCGCCGCCGTATTCGTTGGAGATATGCCAGCCGACCACCGCGGGATGATGGCCGAAGCGCTCCGCCAGCGCGGTGTTGATTCTGCGCACGAACTCGCGGTAGACGGGGGAGGTGAAGCAGTGGTTGTGGCGGACGCCGTGGATGCGGCGGATGCCGTTCTCCTCCACGCGCAGCACCTCGGGATATTTGGCGCTCATCCACTGGGGGCGCGCACCGCTGGGGGTGGCCAGGAAGGCGTGGATGCCGTTTTCCGCGAATTTGTCCAGCACCTCTTCCAGCCAGTCGAAGTCATAGCGGCCCTCTTCGGGCTCCAGCGCGGCCCAGGAGAAGATGCCAACGCTCATCAGATTGCAGCCGGCCAGCTTCATCAGGCGGATATCCTCGTCGAGCGTGCCGGGGATGTGGCGCCACTGGTCGGGATTGTAGTCGCCGCCGTGGCCAAAGAAGGAGAGCTTCAGTTCGGGCATGGATAGGTCCTCCCATTCATGGTTTTAGTCTTTCGGAACCAGCAGTGCAGCGCCGATCAGGCCGGCGTCGTAGCCCAGCTCGCTGGGCAGGAACTGCGCCGGGTACTTCTGGTCCATCAGGGAATAGTGGCGATAGGACGCGACGATGCGGTCCACAAATTTTTTGCCGAGATTGATCACGCCGCCGCCGAACACGAACACGTTGATGTCGAAGATCATGTTCAGTGAATGGAACATGCGGCCCAGGTACTCCGCGCCGCGGTTGACCACCTCGATGGCCAGCAGATCGCCGCTGGCGAGGGCGCGGCCCACGGCCACCATGTCCACGTTGGCCAGCGTGCCGGCGTGGTCCAGGATGCGGCTGTCCATGCCCTCCTTGATGCGGTCGGTGGCGTAGCGGGCCATGTGCATGCCCGAGGAGATGGACTCCACGCAGCCGGTGACACCGCAGGAGCAGGGATAGCCGGTGGAATCGGAGATGAACATGTGGCCCACCTCGCCGGCCATGCCGTGCATGCCGCGGTAGAGCTTGCCGTTGAGGATCAGCGCGCCGCCGATGCCGGTGGAGATGGTGACGTAGATCATGTCGTCGTGGCCGCGGCCCGCGCCCAGCTCGTGCTCGGCCAGCGCGGCGGCGTTGGCGTCGTTTTCCAGATAGACCGGCAGGTTCAGGCGCTCGTGGAGCAGGTCCCGCACGGGGAGGTCGTTCAGGGAGAGGATGTTGCTGGTCTCCACCACATAGCCGTTCCTGTAGTCGATGAAGGAGGGAAACGCGGCGCCGATGCCGCGCACATCGTCCGCCGTCAGGTGGGTTTCCTCCATCAGCTGGCGCGCCAGCGACGCGAGAAGGTCCATCATCTGACTGGCTTCGAGCTCATTGTCGGTCAGGGTCTGCAGCTTTTTGACCAGGTGCATGCTCTTGTCGAACAGACCTACTTTGATGTTCGTACCGCCAACGTCAATGCCAATCGCATATTCGCGCATTCAGAAATCCTCCCATACTTCCAAATGAATTTGTATTCTATTATACCTTGAATTGAGGGAAACATCAATCAGTGGCGGGCAAAATGTTGACGAAAAAAGAATCGCCCGCGCGTGTTCGGGCGATTCAGACCGTCGAAAGCTGCCGCAGAACCCTGCGATCCGGCGGCATGGGCAAGGCGGGATCCCGCGTCAGTTCACCCGGTTGACCGGGCTGCCGGCCAGATAGGCGCGCAGATTGTCCTCGGCGATGCGCATCAGCCGCGTGCGGGCCTCCTTCGGGGCCCAGGCGATGTGGGGCGTGAGGATGGCGTTCTTCGCGCCCAGCAGCGGGCTGTCGGCGGGAATGGGCTCCGCGGTGGCCACGTCGGCGCACAGCCAGGCGATTCTGCCGCTGTCCAGCGCCTCGCGCACGTCGGCCTCGTTGAGCATCGCGCCGCGGGAGGTGTTCACCAGGATCACGCCGGGCTTCATCTTTTCGATGTTCTCCCGGCGGATGATCTCCCGGGTTTCCGGGAACAGCGGGCAGTTGACGCTGATGACGTCGGACTGGGCCAGCAGCTCATCCAGAGTCGCGGCTCTGCAGCCGTTTTCGTCCATCTCAGGCTTGTAGCGCGGGCCGTAGGCCAGCACGTTCATGCCGAAGGCGCGGGCGGCCCTGGCCACGCCCTGGCCGATGCCGCCGAAGCCGATCACGCCCAGCGTCTTGCCCGCCAGCTCGATCAGCGGGAAGTTCCAGAAGCAGAAGTCGGGGCTGCGGGTCCATTCGCCCGCGTGCACCGCGTCGGAATGCGCGCCCACGTGGTGGCAGGCCTCCAGCAGCAGCGCGAAGGTCATCTGCACCACGGAGTCGGTGGAATAGGCGGGAATATTGCACACGCACACGCCGCGCTCCCTGGCGGCGGCGATGTCGATGTTGTTGTAGCCGGTGGCCAGCTCGCCGATGAACTTCAGATTCGGGCAGGCGTCCAGAACCTCGGCGGTGATCAGGCACTTGTTGGTGAACACGCACTCGGCGGCGCCGATGCGCTGTGCGATCTGGTCCGCAGGCGTGCGGTCGTACACGGTCAGGCGGCCCTGGACCGCGATGCCGTCCCAGCTCAGGTCGCCGGGGTTGACGGAATAGCCGTCCAGAATGACGATTTCAGGCATGAAAAGACCTCCCTGTTCAGCTGCGATTCTGGTCGAATTATATCAGCTTGCGCCGGCGATGTCAATCGCCAGCCGGTGGGCCAGCGCGCTGTAATCGCGGAGGAAGTCCCGGATGCCCAGCGCGCGCAGCAGCGCGTCCGCGGGGCCGTCCGGGCGCGGAGAGGCGGGGGTGAAGCCGTTCATATCGCCGAAGAGCTCCACCAGCGGGCCGCTCATCCGGCTTGTGCAGGCGCGCCAGGCGGATTCGTCCTCCGCCCGGAGTTCGGCCATCGCGCAGCGCAGCGCCCACAGATCGGCGGAGGCCGCCAGCGCGCCGCCCGCAGCCCGGCAGGCCTCGTAGGCGGCGATGTTGGCCGCGCCCTCGTCGGCCACGCCCAGCAGGTGCATCAGCTCATGGCAGGCGGTGAAGGGCAGCGCCGCGGGCGAGAGTCCCGCGTCCACCATCGCCTCGCCCGTCCAGGGCGCGTACATCCCGGCCACGTCTATTTCGTGCATCCACTCGGGGTACCGGACGGCCTTGACCGCGCCCTCGGGGAGGTCCTGTCCGGCATAGGCGGACGCGGCGCGCAGGGCCAGCGCCAGAGCGGCCTCCGCGCCGGGAAAGTCGGCCGGGGCGGCGTTCAGCCGGTCGATCAGCGCTTCGCAGAGCGCTTCGAGCTGCGCGGTGGTCGCCCTGGGCGCGTAGGCTTCACCGCACCAGTAGGCCGGATACCACATCGCCGCATACATCGCCAGCAGCATCGCCAGCAGGCGCAGCACACCGCGGAGGTAGTGGAGCATCGGCCGGCTTTTTTGCAGCAGAAAGCATCGCCAGAGCGAGAGAATCAGTCCTGCGGCCAGGCAGGTGAGCGCCGCGATCGCCAGCGGCTCGGCGATGGGGAAGGGGACGCGCGCGGTCAGCCGGGAGAGCAGTCCGGCCACCGGCCGCAGAAACAGCGCGCGCCAGGCGCGGGCGAAGCCCGGAACCAGGCGGCACAGCAGCATCAGCGCCGAACCGGCGGCCATCAGCGCGAGCGTGGGAATCGGCGGCCGCAGCCAGCGCTTGTTCATGAAAGACCTCCTTTGGTGAGATGTATATGGACAAGCACATTATCCCATAAATGTAAAGCAAAAATCAAATGCAATCGTTGGAAAGTTCCTGTTGCAAAATTTACAGTCGGTCGATTATAATAAAGATATCCTGAAAACAAACTGGAGGCATATGTCATGAGCAATCAGATTCGTCTGGATGTCAATCCGATGATGGCAGAATACGTCGGCCCCCGCGGCATCGCCCGCGCCGAGCTGGACGCAATGATCCCTGAAATGAAGAAGGCCCATGCCGCCGTCGAGGCCGGCCGCGGCAAGGATATGCAGGGCTGGATGGACCTGCCCTACAACCAGGACGCGATCGTCGCCGAGATCGAGGCCACTGCGGCCAAGGTGTGCGAGGAGTTCGAGGCGTTCGTGGTGCTGGGCATCGGCGGCAGCGCCCTCGGCCCGGCCGCCGTTCAGGCCGCGCTGAACCACCTGCACTACAACGAGCTGCCCGCCGAGAAGCGCAAGGCGCCCCGCCTGTACATCGAGGACAACATCGATCCCGAGCGCATGGCCGCGCTGATGGACGTCGTGGATCTGAAGAAGACCTGCTTCAACGTCATCACCAAGTCCGGCGGCACCGCCGAGACCATGAGCCAGTACCTGATCGTCACCGAGGCGCTGAAGGCGGCCTGCGGCGACGACTGGAAGAAGCACATCATCATCACCACCTCCGAGCAGAAGGGCTTCCTGATCAAGATCGCGAAGCGCGAGGGCTTCAAGACCTTCTACATCCCCGACGGCGTGGGCGGCCGCTTCTCCGAGCTGTGCCCCGTGGGCCTGATCGCTGCCGCGGTCTGCAACATCGACATCCGCGGCCTGCTGGCCGGCGCGAAGGAGATGGACGAGCGCTGCAAGACCGACGATGTGTTCGCCAACCCCGCGCTGCTGGATGCGGGCCTGATGGTCATCGCCATGAACAAGGGCGCGAACATGTCCGTCATGATGCCCTATGCCGATTCCCTCAAGCTGATGGCCGACTGGTATGCCCAGCTGTGGGCCGAGTCCCTGGGCAAGAACCTGACCCTGGACGGCAAGCCCTGCAACGTCGGCCAGACCCCCATCAAGACCCTGGGCGTCACCGACCAGCACTCCCAGCTGCAGCTGTACACCGAGGGCCCGTTCGACAAGGTGATCACCTTCCTGAAGGTGGACGCCTTCCGCGCCACCACGCCCATCCCCCACGGCTGCGACGACATCCCCACCATCGCCTTCCTGGGCGGCAAGAGCCACAACCAGCTCATCGAGTCCGAGCGCCAGGGCACCGAGTACGCGCTGTTCAAGGCCCAGCGCATGTGCCAGATCATCTCCCTGCCCGAGGTGAACGCCAACACCATCGGCCAGCTGCTGTACTTCTTCGAGCTGGTCACCGCCTACGCCGGCGCCCTGCTGAACATCAACACCTTCAACCAGCCCGGCGTCGAGGAGTCCAAGCTGGCGGCCTACGCCGTGATGGGCTACGACTCCGAGGTGCACACCGCCAAGCGCGAGGAGATGAAGAACCGCCCCGAGCGCAAGGCCGAGTACATCCTGTAAGCGCCTGCGCTTTTCCGGTCCCGATCCGGCATTTTGCCGACGGGACCGCTTTCTTTTCCGCGGTGGGTGTGATATAATGGAAGAAACATTTTATGTGCATGGAGGGAATTATGGGAAAGACATATTTTGTGGATTCGGGCGCGGCAGGACGCAGCGGTTCGGGGCTGTCGCCGGACGCAGCGGCCGCATCCTGGCGGGAGCTTGACATTCAGCCCGGCGACGAGGTGCTGTTCCGCAGGGGCAGCGTGTTCCGCGATGCGCTGCTGCCGCCGAACGGCACGCAGGAGGCGCCCATCCGCTTCGGCGCGTACGGCGAGGGGGAGAAGCCCGCGTTTCTGGGATCGGCGGACGCCTCCGATCCGGCCTGCTGGCAGGAGACTGCGCCCAACGTGTGGCAATGCATGCTGCCGCTGGAGAGCGAGGTCGGCAACCTGATCTTCAACGGTGGCGAGTCCTGCGGCATTCTGGCCTGGGAGGAGTCCGGCCTGAACGCCCAGGGCAAGTGGCACGATACCCGCATCGGCCTGCACAGCAGGGCGGTGGGCAAGCCCGTGCCGGGCGCGCTGTCGATGTATTCCGAGGGCAATCCCGGCGAGGTCTATCGCCACATCGAATGCGCGTTGTACGGCGCGCGGCGGATGTGCTCGGCCACGGCGTATGTGACGTTTGAGGATCTCGCCTTCCGGTACAGCGGCGTGCACGGCTTCGCGGCCACGGATGCGAAGGGCGTCGAGGTGCGGCGCTGCGATTTTGACTTCATCGGCGGCGTGGTGTGGGATCGCGATCTGAAGATCCGCTTCGGCAACGCCTTTGAGCTGTGGAACGGCGGCAGCGACATCGCCATGGAGGACTGCGCCTGCTATGAGGTCTACGATTCCTGCTTCACCCATCAGGGCCCCGGCGACGACTGCCGCCTGCACCGGAATCTGCGCGTGACCGGCAACCGCTTTGAAAAATACGGCATGGCCGCCTATGAAGCGCGGGACAAGGTGCCGCTGGGCGTGACCTTTGCGGACAACGTCTGCCTGGACGCGGGCCTGGGCTTCGCCATGCAGGATGAGACGCCGCCGCGCCGCTCCGAGATCTGGCCGCAGCCGATGGGACATCACCTGTTCATCTGGCGCATGCCCCGGGCGACGGAGGGCGGCTGGATCGATGTGCGCGGCAACACCTTCGGCGCGGCGCCCTACGGCTCGGCGGTCTATTCCATCGTCAGCCCGGAGGCCGAGGGCCAGTTCACCTTTTCCGAAAACCGCTGGGGCGAAGACGGCGGCTCCAGAGCGCACTGGGGCGGCGCGGACGGGTTCGGCCCGTCGCTGGAGAACGGGGGAGACCGCTGATGGTGCGTCCCATCGTCCGGGATCCGCTGGCGCTGGCCGTGCCGTCCGCAGAGGCCACGAAGGCCGACCTGCCGACGGCGATCGACCTGATGGACACGCTGCGCGCGAATGCGGATCGCTGCGTGGGCATGGCGGCGAACATGATCGGCGTGCACAAGCGGATTCTGGTGTTCAGCGCGGGGCCGCTGCCAGTGGCGATGATCAATCCCGTGGTGAAGAAGCGGTCCGGCCCCTATGAGGCCGAGGAGGGCTGCCTGTCGCTGCCGGGCCAGCGCAGGGCGACCCGCTATCGCGTCATTGAGGTGGAATATCTGGATCTGCAGTTTCAGAAGCGCTGCCAGACGTTCCGCGATTTTACCGCGCAGATCATCCAGCACGAGATGGATCACTTTGAGGGAATTCTGATCTGAGCCCGGCTTCGGCCGAACGCGGCGAAGGGCAGGGGGAGAGAATATGAGAAGACTGTTTGCGGTGCTCCTGGCGGCGCTCATGCTGTGCGGCAGCGCGCTGGCCGAGGGCATGATCCCGTTTGACGACTATGTGAAAGCGCTGTCGGACTTCACGGACGAGGTCTGGTCGCAGGACGGTGCGGAGCTTCTGTGGGTGCTCGAGCCGGAGGAGGGCGTGACGATCGGCGTCTGCCTGGAGGACGGGCGCGTCGCCGCGCTGACGGCGGAGTTTCCCTGCGGAGACGCGCCGGACGCGGTGTGGATGGCGCTGGACGCGCTGGGCGTCCTGGACGGCGAAGCGCTGGAGCAGATCGCGGAGATGGCGGAGGATTCCGAAACGGAGCTCGACGGAAGCCGGGTGCTGCGCCTGCACGGCGGTCAGCGCGACGCGTTCTGCGTCTGCGCGGCGGAGGATGCGGGGAACATGCTCTGGCAGCCGATCCACGGCGGCAGCAAGCTGCATGACAAGCCCGCGTGCAGCGGCATGGATGCGGCCCGGATGATCACGGAGGAGGCCGCCGAAGCGCTGGGCTGGGAGGACTGCGAAAAGTGCCGCGCTTCGGGGAAAAGCGGTGCTTGACCGAACTGCCCGCATGATGTATAATTGAATCAACATATTATTATGCGAAAGTGAGAGGCAAGCCATGTTTTCTTCCAGACTGAAGAGCGAGCGGGCGGACATGCTGGCGCAGGCGTTTTTGTCGCTGGAGAGCGAGGAGGACTGCTATCGCCTGTTCGAGGACCTGTTTACCATCCGCGAGGTGCAGGATCTGGCGCAGCGCCTGGAGGTTGCCCAGCTGCTGAGCCGCAAGGCCACCTATACGGAAATCGTTGAAAAGACCGGCGTATCCACCGCCACCATCGGCCGCGTGAACCGGGCGCTGAACTACGGCGCGGGCGGGTATCAGCGCGTGCTCGAGAAACTGAGCAAAGAGGACACGGACGAATGATCGATTTGAATGCATTGAACCCTCAGCAGCGAGCCGCCGTGGAAAACACGGACGGGCCGCTGCTTGTTTTGGCGGGCGCGGGCAGCGGAAAGACCCGCGTGCTGACCTATCGCGTGGCGTACCTGATGGAGAAGGGCGTGCCGGCGTGGAAGATTCTGGCCATCACGTTCACCAACAAGGCCGCCCGGGAGATGGCCGAGCGCGTGGAGCAGCTCACCGGCGAGGCCGGCAGCGAGGCGTGGATCTCCACGTTCCACGCCTGCTGCGCCCGCATCCTGCGCCGCGACATCGAAAAGCTGGGCTACAAGCGCCAGTTCGCCATCTACGACACGGACGACACCATGTCCGTGATCAAGGCGATCCTCAAGCAGATGAACCTCAGCGACAAGGAGTATCCGCCCAAGGCCGTGCGCGCGGTGATCTCCGATGCGAAGAACCGCATGCTCACGCCGGAGGAGTGGCTCAGGGACGCCGGCCCCGACGTGCGCAACCGCAGGTACTGCGAGGTCTACAAGGAATATGAAAAGACGCTGAAGGGCAACAACGCGCTGGACTTCGACGATCTGCTGGTGAAGACGCTGGAGCTGCTGGTGCAGAATCCGCCGGTGCTGGAGTACTATCAGAGCCGCTTCGACTATATCCTGGTGGATGAGTATCAGGACACCAACGCCGCCCAGTACGAGCTGGTGCGCCTGCTGGCGGGCAAGAAGCGCAATCTGTGCGTGGTGGGCGACGACGACCAGTCCATCTACGGCTGGCGCGGCGCGGACATTCGCAACATCCTGGACTTCGAAAAGGACTTCCCGGACGCGAAGAGCATCAAGCTGGAGCAGAACTACCGCTCCACCGGCAACATCCTCGACGCCGCCAACCAGGTGATCGCCCACAACAAGGGCCGCAAGGAGAAGGCGCTGTGGACCGAATCCGGCGAGGGCGAGCGCATCGCGCTGTATCACGCGCTGGACGAGCGCGACGAGGCGGCCTTCATCCAGCGCATGACCCGCAAGCTGATGCAGAACGGCTGCCGCGCCGGCGACATCGCGGTGCTCTATCGCACCAACGCCCAGTCCCGCGTGCTTGAAGAGGCGTTCGTGCGCGGCGGCACGCCCTATCGCGTGTACGGCGGACAGAAGTTCTACGAGCGCAAGGAGGTCAAGGACCTGATCGCCTACATGCGCGCGCTGGTCAACCCCGACGACGACGTGTCCCTCCGGCGCATCATCAACGAGCCCAAGCGCGGCATCGGCGATGCGGCGGTGGAGGCGCTGATGGTCTACGCGGAGGACAGCGGCATGTCGCTGATGTCCGCAGTGCTGGACTATGACAGCGCCGGACTCTCCGCCCGCGCCCGCAGGCCCGTGGGCGAGTTTTCCGAATTGATGATCGACCTGACGGAGATCATGTATGAAAAGAAGCCCTCGGACTTCCTGGAGGCGCTGATCGACAAAACCGGCTATGTCCGGGCGCTGGAGGCCTCCAAAACCGAGGAGAACCAGGCCCGCATCGAGAACATCCGCGAGCTTCAGGGCGCTGTGACCGAATATGAGAAGCTGAACCCCGAGGGCACGCTGACCGACTTTCTGGAAAACGTCGCCCTGGTGGCCGATACGGACAACTTAAACGAGCACGGCGGCAGCGTTACGCTGATGACGCTGCATTCCGCCAAGGGCCTGGAGTTCGACCAGGTGTTCATGCCCGGCATGGAGGAGAGCATCTTCCCGCTGAGCCGCGCCATGTACGACGACGATCTTCTGGAGGAGGAGCGCCGTCTGGCCTACGTGGGCATCACCCGCGCGAAGAAGCGGCTGTTTTTGAGCCACGCGCGCACCCGCATGCTGTACAATGCCCGATCCGCCAACCCGATCTCCCGGTTCGTCTCCGAGATCCCCGCGCGGCTGATCACCGACGGCACCCAGTCCGGCGAGCAGCGCCGCGTGCCGCCGCCCTCCGCCGCCCGCGGCGGCGCACAGCCCCAGTATTACAGCGGCCGGGGCGCCGGCGCGGCGCGTCAGGGTGCGGCGACGGGCCGGGCCATGGGCATTCCCGGGCTGCAGAAGGGCTTCAGCGGCAGCTTTGTGGGCTCCCAGGCGCGAAATGTGAAGCCCATCGCGCTGTTCAGGGCGGGCGACCGGGTGATCCATCGCTCCTTCGGCCGCGGATCCGTCGTGGAGGTCACCGGCGAGGGCGCCGATCAGCGCGTGAAGGTGGACTTCGGCGAGCGCGGCGTGCGCACGTTCTCCGCGAGCGTCGCCCCGATCATCAAGGTGGAGGAATGAGCATATGAACCGCATGCGCGAGCTGGTGGACCGGCTGAACGAGACGGCCTATCAGTACTATACGCTGGACGCGCCCACGATTTCCGACAGGGAGTGGGACGCGATGTACGACGAACTGACCGCGCTGGAGAAGCAGACCGGCGAGCGGCTGCCCGATTCGCCCACGCGCCGCGTGGGCGGCGAGGTGCTTTCGGGCTTCGAGCCCCACACCCACCTGGCCCGGCTGTGGAGCATGGGCAAGGCGCAGTCCATCGGCGAGCTGGAGGACTGGGCCGCCCGCGCGGAGAAGCTGATGAAGGACGCGGGACTGCCGAAGCCGGAGTACGTCGTCGAGCACAAGTTCGACGGCCTGACCGTGAACCTGACCTATGAGGACGGCCGGCTCGTGGGCGCGGCCACCCGCGGCAACGGCGTGACCGGCGAGGAGATCCTGGCCCAGGCCATGACCATCCGCTCCATTCCGCTGAGCATTCCCTTCAAGGGGCGCATGGAGGTGCACGGCGAGGGCTTCATGCGCATCTCCGCGCTGGAGGAATACAACAAAACGGCGAAGGAGCCGCTGAAGAATCCCCGCAATGCTGCGGCGGGCGCGCTGCGCAATCTGGACCCCGCGGTCACCGCGTCGCGCCGGCTGGATGCCTGCTTCTACGACGTGGGCTATATCGAGGGCCGGAGCTTCGCCTCCCAGCGGGAGATGATGGACTTCCTCCGGGAGAACCGCTTCCCGACCTCGGCGTGCGAGATCTACTGCGATTCTCTGGAAAAGGCCGTCGCGGCGGTGCATGGGATCGAGGAGTCCCGCGGCGGGCTGGACTACATGATCGACGGCGCGGTGATCAAGATCTGCGATTTTGCCACCCGCGAAGCGCTGGGCTACACCGACAAGTTCCCGCGCTGGGCGGTGGCATACAAGTTCGAGGCCGAGGAGGCCACGTCGCTGCTGACCGACGTGACCTGGCAGATCGGCCGCACGGGCAAGCTGACGCCGCTGGCCCACGTGGAGCCGGTGGAGCTGGCCGGCGCGACGGTGCGGCGGGCGACGCTCAACAACTGGACGGACATCCAGCGCAAGCGCGTGCGCATCGGCGCGCGGGTGTGGATCCGCCGCTCCAACGAGGTGATCCCCGAGATCATGGGCCGCGTGGACGAGTTCGTGGAGGGCGAGCGCGACGTCGTCAAGCCGGAGTTCTGTCCGTCCTGCGGCACGGCGCTGGAGGAGCGCGGCGCGCATCTGTTCTGCCCGAACCGGGACGGCTGCAAGCCCCAGATCGTGATGCGCCTGAGCCATTTCGCCAGCCGCGACGCTATGGACATCGACACGTTCTCCGAAAAGACCGCGGCGCAGCTGGTGGACGCCGGGCTTCTGCAAGAGGCCGACCAGCTCTATTCGCTGACGGCGGACCGGCTGACCGGCCTGGAGCGCTTCGGAGAGAAGAAGGCGGAGAACCTCGTCAGGGCGATCGGGGCCAGCAAAACCCGGCCGCTGGGCGCGTTCATCCACGCCATCGGCATTCCCAACGTGGGCGTGAAGACCGCCCGGGATCTGGCGGAGCGGTTCGGCTCCGTCGAAGCGCTCCGCAGCGCGGCGCGGGACGAGCTGGTGGCGATGGACGACGTGGGCGAGATCGTGGCGGATTCCATCCTGGGCTTCTTTGCGGATCCGGCGAACGCGCGGCTGGTGGATGCGCTGCTGGCGGCGGGCGTGCGGCCCGAAGCGCCGAAGGCCCGCGCGGAGGGCGGCGCGTTCGAGGGCATGACCGTGGTGGTCACGGGCACGCTGGAGCAACTGTCCCGCGCCCAGGCCGAGGAGGCCATTCGCGCCGCAGGCGGCAAGGCGGCGGGCAGCGTTTCGAAGAAGACCTCGCTGGTGGTGGCCGGAGAGGCCGCGGGCAGCAAGCTGACCAAGGCCCAGGCGCTGGGCGTGCCGGTGATCGGCGAGGAGGAATTTCTGCGCCGGCTCGGCCGGGTGTGAATCATCGGGCATTAAATTTTGTGAACGGGATGCAAAACACTGCCCGTTGTGTTATAATTACTGTCGGAGAATGATGTGGAGGCGCACAGGATGCTCAGTATGACCGGTTATGGCCGCGCGATGTGTGAAGTCGACGGCCGCCAGCTTTCGATTGAACTCAAATCGGTGAACCACCGGTTCCTCGACCTCTCGTTCCGGATGCCCCGGAACCTGATGTTTCTGGAGGACGACGCGCGCAAGCTGATCGGCGCGCGGCTGGCCCGGGGCCATGTGGACGTCTTCATGACCTACCGCAATCTGCGCTCCGACGCGAAGCAGGTGACCGTCGACCGCGCGCTGTTCGACGCCTATGCCGCCGCGCTGGATACCGTGGCGGACGCCGGCCTCCGGGACGACCGGACGCTGATGAGCGTCGCCCGCATGCCCGACGTGATGGTGATCACCGAGGGCGAGGAGGATCAGGAGGCGCTGCGCGCGCTCTTGAAGCAGACGCTTGCTCAGGCGCTGGACGCGCTGGTGGCCATGCGCGAGCGCGAGGGTGTGGAGATGGCCGCCGATCTGAACCGCAAGGTGGACGCCATCGAGGAGATGACGGGGCAGATCGAGGCCCGCTATCCCCAGACCGTGGCTGAATACACCGCCCGACTGCGCGCGAGCATCGAGGAGCTGATCGGCCAGAACGTGGACGAGACCCGTCTGCTGACCGAGGTGGCCGTCATGGCCGACCGCAGCGCCATCGCCGAGGAGACCGTCCGGCTGCACAGCCACATTCAGCAGCTCAGGGAGTGCTTCGTCAGGAGCGAGCCCATCGGCCGGCGGCTGGATTTCCTGGTGCAGGAGCTCAATCGCGAGGTCAACACCATCTCCTCAAAGTCTCAGGATATTCCGATTACGCGCCTGGCGGTGGACTGCAAGGCCGAAATCGAAAAGCTGCGCGAGCAGCTGCAGAATGTCGAATAAAAACGAAAGCGAGATGTGATTCCCCATGGCGAATCGTGGAAAGCTGTTTGTGGTCTCCGGTCCCGCAGGCGCCGGCAAGTCCGAGATTGTCAAGGCGCTGCTGAAGAAGCATTCCGACGTTGGACTGTCCGTGTCCTGCACGACGCGTGCCCCTCGCGAAGGCGAGATCAACGGCGTCAGCTATCACTTTGTCACTGAAGAGCGCTTCCAGGAGCTGATCGACCAGAACGCCTTCTACGAATGGGCGCACGTGCACCAGAACCGCTACGGCACGCTGAAGTCCGCCGTGGAGGAGGGCCTGAACGCGGGCCGCGACCTGATTCTCGAAATCGACGTGCAGGGCTGCCTGCAGGTGCTCAAGCAGAATCCCGACGCGACGGGCGTGTTCATCTGCCCGCCCAGCCGCGAGAATCTGGAGAAGCGCCTGCGCAACCGCGGCACCGAGACCGAGGAGTCCATCCGCGTGCGCCTGGGCAACGTGGCCCGGGAGGTCAACACCGCGTATCAGTACGACTACGTGATCGTCCATCAGGACTGGGACGACGTGTCCAACGCGCTGGAGATCGCTGTGGACGAGCTGTACGCCATCATTACCGCCAAGCGGCTGGAGAAGAAAAACCGCATCGGCTTCCTGGACAGCCTGTCCGAATCTCTGCTGAAATAAGATGGCTCACGCCCGGAAGGGCTTCATATTGATTTGCAAGGAGGAAACGCACTATGATGATCGATCCGCCCATTGGCGAGCTGCTGGAAAAGGTGGACTGCCGCTATACGCTGGCCGTGGAGGCCTCCAAGCGCGCCCGCGAACTGATCGGAGGCAGCATGCCCCTGATCGATACCAAGGAGATCAAGCCCCTGACCATCGCGATTGAGGAGATCAATCGCGGCCTCATCACCTACACCCGGGAGGAAGAGAATCCCGCGGAGCTCTGATGAGAGGGGTTTATATCCGTAAATAGTGCATAACGACGGCGAAAATCCGATTTTTTGCGGCTCAAAGAATCGGTTTTCGCTTGTTGTGCTACTTGGAAACGCTGAAAAAACGGTTTGGAGGCGAAGGTATGCTGAAGGAGAAGCGAATCGTACTGGGGGTGAGCGGCGGCATCGCCGCCTACAAGGCCTGCGATCTGGTGAGCCGTCTGAAGAAGCGCGGCGCGCAGGTGCGGGTGGTGCTGACGAAGCACGCCTGCGAATTCGTGCCCCCGCTGACCTTCGAGACCCTCAGCGGCAATCCCGCCTATACCGACGCCTTCGACCGGAAATTTGAAATCGAGCACGTGGCGCTGGCCAAGTGGGCGGACGCGGTGGTGATCGCCCCCGCAACGGCCAACATCCTGGCCAAGATGGCCGCGGGCATCGCCGACGAGCTGCTGTCCACCACGCTGCTGGCGGCCACGGCGCCGGTGCTGGCCGCCCCTGCGATGAACACCGCGATGTGGAAGAATCCGGCGACGCAGGCGAATGTGAAGACGCTGGCGGAGCGCGGCGTGACCTTCGTCGGCCCCGAGTCCGGCGTTTTGGCCTGCGGCGACGCCGACGTGGGCCGCATGTCCGAGCCCGCGCAGATTGTCGACGCGCTCGACGCGCTGCTGAATCCGTCGGTCAGGGATCTGGAGGGGCGGCGCGTGCTGGTGACCGCCGGGCCGACGGTGGAGCGGATCGATCCCGTGCGGTATATCACCAATCGATCCACCGGAAAGATGGGCTACGCCATCGCGGAGGCTGCCGTCGCACGGGGCGCGATCGTCACGCTGGTGTCCGGCCCGGTGGAGCTGGACGCGCCGAAGGGCGCGGAGCTGGTGAAGATCGAAAGCTCCGCTCAGCTGTGCGAGGCGGTGCTCGCGCGCGCGTCGGAGATGGACGCGGTCATTCAGGCCGCTGCGCCTGCGGATTTCACGCCGGAAACCGTGGCGGAGAAGAAGATCAAGAAGACCGGCGACGAGATGTCGCTCAAGCTCGTGCCCACCACGGACGTCGCCGCCGAGCTGGGCCGCCGCAAGCGCCCCGGTCAGGTGCTGGTGGCCTTCGCCGCCGAGACCAACGACGTGGAGGACAACGCCCGGGGCAAACTGGTTCGGAAGAACGCCGACCTGGTGGTGGCCAACGACGTGACCCGCCCCGGCGCGGGCTTCGGCGCGGACACGAACATCGTGACGCTGGTGACGCGGGACGGCCTTGCGCCCCTGCCGAAGCAGAGCAAGCGCGCGGTGGCCGACGCCATCCTCGACCGCGTGCGGGCGCTCATGGAGAACGCGTGATGCGCTACGCGGAGATCATCGTCGACCTGTCGGCCGGCGCGGTGGACAGGCTGTTTACCTATTCCGTGCCCGAGGGCATGGAGATCGGCGAGGGCTGGCAGGTGGAGGTGCCCTTCGGGCCGAGATCGCTGGAGGGCTTTGTCGTCTCCATGAAGGATCACTGTGACCTGCCGCCGGAGAAGGTGAAGGCGGTTCGGCGCGCGGTGTGGGACTATCCCGTGATCCTGCCGGAGCTTCTGGAGTTGGCGGTGTGGATGCACGAGCGCTATCTGTGCAATCTGGTGGACGCGCTGCGGCTGATGATTCCCGCGCAGATGCGCGGCGATCGGGTGCGCGCACGCACCCGGCGCGTGGCCCATCTGCTGCTGACGGACGGGCAGGCGGAGAAGTTCATTGAGGAAAACCGGCGCGCAAAGGCGCAGATTGAGCTGCTGCGCCGGCTGCAGCAGGGCGATCTGGACGCGGCGGGACTCTCGCCATCGGCCCTGAAGGGACTGGTGGAGAAGGGCGCGGCCGTGATCGTGAACCAGGAGACGAGGCGCACGCCCACCGCGCTGAAGCGTGAGGAGCGGACGCAGGATCCGGTGCTGATGCCCGGCCAGAGGCGGGCGGTGGCCGAACTGACGGACGCGCTGGAGCGCGGCGGCGGGCGGTTTCTGCTCAACGGCGTCACCGGCAGCGGCAAGACCGAGGTCTACATCCGGCTGATCCGGCGGGCGCTGGAGCTGGGGAAGACCGCCATCGTGCTGGTGCCGGAGATCGCGCTGACGCCGCAGATGGTGTCGTGGCTGCATGCGCGGTTCGGCGCGGACGCGGCGGTGCTGCACTCGCGGCTGTCCGTCGGCGAGCGCTACGACGAGTGGCGCAGAATCCGCTTCGGCGAAGCGCGGGTGGTCATCGGCGCGCGCAGCGCGGTGTTCGCGCCGCTCGAGAACATCGGCGCGATTGTGGTGGACGAGGAGCACGAGAGCAGCTATCAGTCCGACAAGCGTCCCCGCTACGACGCGCGGGAGATCGCCTGGCGGCGGGCGGAGAAGCATGGCGGCGTGCTGCTGCTGGGCAGCGCGACCCCCTCCATTTCCAGCTACATGCGGGCCATGCCCGGCGTGCGGAAGGAGAACGCGCTGACGCTGATCGAGCTGCGCGAGCGGGTGAAGGGCAGACCGCTGCCCGAGGTGGAGCTGGTGGACATGCGCGGCGAGTTCGAGCGGGGCAACCACTCGATCTTCTCGGCGAAGCTGTCCGCGGCGCTGCGGGAGTGCCTGGATTCGGGCAAGCAGGCGGTGCTGTTCATCAACCGGCGCGGGCACAGCACGTTCGTGTCCTGCCGCGCCTGTGGGTATGTGGTCAAGTGCGGCCAGTGCGACGTGTCCATGACCTATCATCAGTCGGAAAACGTGCTCCGGTGCCACTATTGCGGAAGCGAGCTTCCGCCGCCGAAGACCTGCCCCAAGTGTGGCAGCCGCTACATCAAATACTTCGGCGCGGGCACCCAGAAGGTGCAGGAGGAAGTGAACCGGCTGTTCCCGGATGCGCGCACGGTGCGCGTGGACGTGGACACCACCCGGGAGAAGGACGCCCATGAGAAGCTGCTGGAGCGCTTTCGCAGCGGCGACGCCAACGTGATGATCGGCACCCAGATGATCGCGAAGGGACTGGACTTTCCCCATGTGACGCTGGTGGGCGTGGTGGCGGCGGACATGACGCTGAACCTGCCGGACTACCGCAGCGTGGAGCGCACGTTCCAGCTGATCACGCAGGTGGCGGGCCGCGCGGGCCGCGCGGACGATCCCGGAAGGGTGATCGTGCAGACCTATGAGCCGGATCACTACGGCGTCAGGCTGGCTGCGGCGCAGGATTATCGGGCGTTCTACCATCAGGAGAGCGCGTTTCGCCGCCGGGCGCTGTACCCGCCGTTTACCGTGATCGCGCGCATCGTGTACAGCGCGAAGGATCCCGGGCAGGCGAAGACCGCCGCCGAGAGAGCGGAGGAGAAATTGAACGCCTATATCGATGAAAGCGGCATGCGGCAGGACGTGGTGCAGATGCGCGCCACGGAAGCGCCGATCAAGCTGCTGCGGGGACTTTCCCGCTGGCAGGTGTTTCTGAAGATGTACTTCAAGGGAGATCTCGAGGGCGTGAGCCGGGAGATGCAGGCGCTGGCCGACGGCGCGCCGCCGGAGGTTCAGGCGGAGCTGGAGATCAATCCTTCCAACCTTTTCTGAATGAGGGAGAGAAAGAGCAATGGCAATTCGTAAAATCGTGGTTCTGGGTGAGGACGAGGTGCTTCGCAAGCGCGCGCGCCGGGTGGATGTTTTTGACAAGCGCCTGCGCACGCTGCTGGACGACATGGCCGAGACGATGTACAAGGCCGACGGCGTGGGTCTGGCCGCGCCGCAGGTGGGCATACTCAAGCGCGTGGTGACCATCGACGTGGGCGACGGGCTGATCGAGCTGGTCAATCCGGAGATTCTCGAAACCGAGGGCGCGGTGGTCGGCACCGAGGGCTGTCTGTCCGTGCCCGGCCGGCGCGGCACCGTGGAGCGCCCGGAGCGCGTGGTGGTCGCCGCGCAGAACCGCAACGGCAAGGAGATCCGGCTGGAGGCCGACGGTCTGCTGGCGGTGTGCCTGTGCCACGAGATCGACCATCTCGACGGCGTGGTGTACGTCGACAAGATGATCGAGGACGTGACCGATCAGACCGAGGACGAGGAAGACGAGGAGTAACCGATGGCGAAGCGGAAGATTGTGACGCTGGGAGAGAGCGACGTGCTGCGCGGACACGCGCGGGCGGTGGAGCGCTTCGATGAAAAGCTGGGCGCGCTGCTGGACGATATGGCCGAGACCATGTACGCCGCCAACGGCGCGGGACTGGCTGCGCCGCAGGTGGGCATCCTCCGGCGGGTCGTGACCATCGACGTGGGCGACGGGCTGATCGAGCTGGTGAATCCCGAGATCGTCGCGGCCGAGGGCAAGGTGGTCGGCGTGGAGAGCTGCCTGTCCGTGCCCGACCGCTGCGGCACCGTGGAGCGCCCCGAAAAGGTGACGGTGCGGGCGCGGAACCGCGCGGGCGAGGAGATCGAGATCACGGGCGAGGACTTCCTGGCCCGGGCGCTGTGCCATGAAATCGACCATCTGGACGGCGTGGTGTACGTCGACAGGATGATCGAGGACGTCAGCGACCGCTATTCCCAGGTCAAGGGGGAGGAACGCGCATGACGAGAGTTGTGTTTATGGGAACGCCTGAATTCGCGGTGCCGTCGCTGAACGCGCTGCTGGATGCAGGCTATGAGGTTGCGGGCGTATTCACCCAGCCCGACCGGCCCGCAGGGCGCGGCAACCGGCTGACGGCGTGTCCGGTGAAGGTCAGGGCGCTGGAGCGCGGCTGCGAGGTGTTCCAGTTTGAGAAGGTCAAGACGCCCGAGGGCGTGGCGCAGCTGAAGGCGCTGCAGCCGGACGTGATCGTCACGGCGGCGTTCGGTCAGATCCTGACCCAGGAGATTCTGGATATTCCGCGCCACGGCGTGGTGAACGTACATGCGTCGCTGCTGCCCAGACATCGCGGCTCCGCGCCGATCAACTGGTGTATCCTCCAGGGCGAGAAAACCGCCGGCGTGACCACCATGCTCACGGCGCGCGGCATCGATACCGGCGACATGCTCCTGAAGGCCGAGACCGAGATCGGCGCGCTGGAGACCGCCGGCGAGCTGACGGTGCGCCTGGCCGACATGGGCGGCAAGCTGCTGGCGGAGACGCTGGAGAAGTATCTCGGCGGCGAAATCAGGCCGATCCCCCAGGACGAGGCCGCTTCGACCTACGAGCCGATGCTGACCCGCGAGATGGGCGAGATCGACTGGACGCGCCCGGCGGAGGAGATCGCCTGTCAGGTGCGCGGACTGAATCCGTGGCCCTGCGCCTATACGGATTATGCTGCCGGACGGCTGAAGGTCTATCTGGCGCAGCCGGTGGAGGCGGAAACCGACGCCGCGCCCGGCACGGTGATTGCCTCCGGCGCGAAGGCGGGGCTGATCGTGGCCTGCGGCGCGGGATGTCTGGAGCTTCTGGAGATTCAGGCGCCCAACGCCAGGCGCATGACGGCGAAGGCCTATCTGATGGGAAAGAAGATCGAAATTGGCACGCGCTTCGGCGCAGTCGAATGAGAAGGAGACAGACCGATGCGAGATGCTGAAAATGGACAGAGGCAGGAGCGGCGCTCCGGAAGCCGGGAACCGTTCCGCGGCGGCCGGAGCGAACGCCGAACCGGAGACACGCGCGGAAACCACGGCGAGCAGCGCGGCGGAGAGTTCCGCGAAGGCCGCGGCGGCGGAAATCCTGGCGGAAATCACGGCGGGCGAGCGGCCGTCCAGCGCAACGGAAATCGCCGCGCTGACGGCGAAAAGCACGGCGAGGGTCGTTTTGAAGAACGCCGTGCTCCGGGGGCAGATCGCGGCGGGTATCGCGGCGAAAATCGGCCTTCCGGTGGTGAAAACGGTGGTCAGCGCCCCGATCGCGCTCGTGTGGATCGTGCTGAAGGTCGCGGCGCGCGTCGTGGTGAAGATCTTCGCGCCGGGGCTCAGCGTTGGCACGGCGGTAAGGGTGGCGAAAAAGGGAATCGCCGTCCCCGGGAGGAGCAGCCGAAGACGGCCCGGGACGTCGCGCTCGAAGCCGTCGCAGACGTCGTCCGGAACCAGGCCTACGCCTCGCAGGCGCTCGACAGGGCGCTGAGCGGCGCGGAGCTCTCGCCGGAGGATCGACGGCTGGCGGCCAGTCTGTTCTATTTCACGGTGGAGAACCGCCTGCAGATCGAATGGGCGCTGGGCAAGCTGCTGGAAAGCCGTCCCGAGCCGGTGGTGAACGACATCCTTCATCTGGCGGCAGCGCAGATTCTGTTCATGGACAGAATTCCCGATCATGCCGCAGTGGACGAAGCCGTGAAGATGGTGCGCAGCGCGGGCCGCGGCGGACTGGACAAGCTGGTCAACGGCGTGCTGCGCAGCCTGATCCGCGCCCGTGACGCGGGCGAGCTGGCGCTGCCGGATCGCGAGACGGAGCCGGAGGCGTATCTGTCCGTTCGCTGCTCGCTGGCCATGCCGGCGGTGAAGCGGCTGGCGGAGGCCTACGGCGTGGACGCGGCGGAGCAGATCGCCGCCTACGCGCCCGGACAGCGCACCGTGACCGTGCGCCCGAACGTCTCCAGAATCGACTGCGCGTCCTTCGAGTCCATGCTCGACCGCGAGGGCTTTGAATGGAAGCGCGGCGCGGTGAACGGCGCGTACATCCTCTCCGGCGCGGGCAGTCTTGCGGAGCAGGAGGGCTATCGCAGCGGACTGTTCTCCATTCAGGGAGAGAGCTCCATGCTGGCGGCGCAGGCCGTCTGCGCAAGACCGGGCATGCAGATTCTGGACGCCTGCGCCGCGCCCGGCGGCAAGACCTGCCTGATGGCGGAGGTCATGGGCGGCTCCGGCCGCGTCTACGCCTGGGACGTGCATCCGCACCGCGTGGAGCTGGTGCGCGCCGCGGCGAAGCGGCTGGGGCTGGAGAACGTGCGCCCCGCGGTGCACGACGCCCGCCGACCGGTGGAGTCCATGGAGCTGGCGATGGACGCCGTGCTGGTGGACGCGCCGTGCTCCGGCCTTGGCGTGATGGCCGACAAGCCGGACGTGAAGTTCCGCGTCACGGAGGAGGAGCTGGAGAGCCTGCCGCCGCTGCAGACGCAGATTCTGGAATCCTGCGCGCGGATGGTGAAGGTGGGCGGTCTGCTGGTGTACTCCACCTGCACGATCCTGCCGGAGGAAAACGAGCGCCGCGTGCGCGCGTTTCTGGAGAAGCACGAAGAATTTGAACCGGACCGGGACGATTCCTGGCTTCCCGGGAGCCTGCGGGACCGGATGCAGGACGGCATGATTCAGCTGCTGCCCGGTCGGGACGGCGTGGAGGGATTCTTTATCGCGCGCATGCGCAGGAGGAAGGTCTGATGGAGAAAAGACAGCTGCTGGGGATGACCCGCGAGGAATTGGAGCGGTTCGTGGTGGACGAGCTGGGCGAGAGCAAGTTCCGCGTCAAGCAGATCTCCGAATGGCTGGCGCGCGGCGCGGAGATCGGCGGCATGACCAATCTCTCGGCCCGGCTGCGCGAGCGGATGTCGGAAATCGCGGTGGCGAATCCTGTGCGCATCCTGGAATCCCATAAATCGAAGCTGGACGAGACGGAGAAGTTTCTGTACGCGCTGGGCGACGGCAATCTGATCGAGGGCGTGGTGATGCGCTATCACCACGGCGACACGCTGTGCGTGTCCACCCAGGTGGGCTGCCGCATGGGCTGCGCGTTCTGCGCGTCCACGCTGGACGGCCGCGTGCGCAACCTGACGGCGGGGGAGATCCTGGGTCAGGTGGTGGCGGCGAACGGCCATATCCGCGCGGAGGATCCCGAGCGCCGGGTGCACAACATCGTGCTGATGGGCAGCGGAGAGCCGCTGGACAATTACGACAATGTGGTGAAGTTCCTGCGGCTGGTGAACGATCCCAGCGGGCTGAACATCTCGCTGCGAAACGTGTCGCTGTCCACCTGCGGCCTGGCGCCGAGGATGTACGATTTCGCCGACGAGGGGCTGCCGGTGACGCTTTCGCTGTCGCTGCACGCGCCCAACGACGAGATTCGCCAGAAGATCATGCCCGTGGCCCACGCCTATCCCATGGACGACGTGCTCGCCGCCTGCCGGAACTACGTGGAAAAGACCGGGCGGCGCGTGATCTTTGAGTATGCGCTGATTAAAAATGTGAACTGCGAAACCAGGCATGCGGAGGAGCTGGCCCGGCGGCTGCGGGGCCTGCAGTGCCACGTGAATCTGATTCCGCTCAACGATGTGAAGGAGCGGAATCTGGAGGCGCCTTCGAAGCAGGAGGTGGCCGCGTTCCAGCGGCGGCTGGAGCTGAAGAACATCTCCGCCACCGTTCGCCGCGAGATGGGCGCGGACATCGACGGCGCCTGCGGCCAGCTGCGGCGCAAGGCGCTGGAAAAGGGCGCTCAGGGCTGAGTACAATGGAGATTTGGAGGGAACAGGCATGAAGGTCTACGCAATTACCGACGTCGGAAAGATCCGCCCGATCAACGAGGACAGCTACTATCTTCCCCGGGAGGGCGAGCGGTTCTGCGCCGTCGCGGACGGCATGGGCGGACACAACGCCGGCGAGGTGGCCAGCGCGCTGGCCGTTGAGACGTTTGCGGAGTGCATGCGTTCCTCCGGGAAAATCAGCGCCTCGGCGCTCCGGGAGGCGGTGGAGCGCGCCAACGCGGAGGTGTTCCGCGAGGCCAGCCTCGACGAGAGCAAGAGCGGCATGGGCACCACCTTCACGGCGCTGGGCGAGGAGAGCGGCGTGGCGCACATCGCCCACGTGGGCGACAGCCGCGCTTATCTGATCCGCAACGGCGCGATCATGCGCGTAACCATGGATCACACGCTGGTGGAGGAGCTGGTGCTCCGCGGTGTGATCACGCCGCGGGAGGCCCGGGTGCATCCCAAGCGCAACTACATCACCCGCGCGCTGGGCACGGGCGATCGGGTGGAGGTCGATCTTGTGCAGATCGGCATTCGGCCGGGCGACGTGTATCTGCTGTGCTCCGACGGCCTGTCCAATCACGTGGACGAGCGGGAGATGCTGTCCATCACCCTTTCGAACGACGCATGGGAGCGGAAGATGCAGCGGCTGGTGCGCATTGCGCTGGACGCCGGCGGCCCGGACAACATTACGGCGATGTATGTCACCTTTGAGGAGGAGCATCGATGATCGGACGCGTCATATCGGGCCGATATGTCGTGGAAGCCGTAGTGGGAACCGGTGGTATGGCCGTCGTCTATCGAGCTTACGATAAAATCAAGAAACAGACCGTGGCGATCAAGGTTCTGCGCCCCGAATACGAATCCGACGAGGAATTCGTGCGCCGCTTCAGCCGCGAGGCCGAGGCGGCCAGCAAGGTGTCCCACGAGAACATCGTGAACATGTTCGACGTGGGCCAGGACGGGGATCTCCGGTATATCGTCATGGAATATGTCGACGGGCAGACGCTCAAGGAGATGATCCGCGAGAACGGCCGCATCAACCCCGACCAGGCGCTGCGCATGACCATCCGCATCCTGGCGGCGGTGGATCACGCCCATCGCAACGGCATCGTGCACCGCGACATCAAGCCCCAGAATATTCTGGTGGACCATCAGGGACGCGTGAAGGTGGCCGACTTCGGCATCGCCCGGCTGAAGGCCTCCCAGACCACGCAGATTGACAGCGAAAACGGCGCATCCGCACTGGGCAGCGTGCACTATTTCTCGCCGGAACAGGCCCGCGGCGAGGTGGCGGACGAGAAGAGCGATCTGTATTCCGTGGGCGTGTGCATGTATGAGATGCTCACCGGGCAGGTGCCCTTCGACGGCGAGACCTCGGTGTCCGTCGCCCTCAAGCACGTGCAGGAGGAGCCGAAATCAATGCGGCTGTTCCAGAACGGCATCTCCAAGGCACTGGACGAGGTGGTCATGCGCGCGCTGTGCAAGGACAAGACCCGGCGCTATCAGACCGCGGCGGAGATGGCCGCCGATCTGCGCAAGACCATCACCCATCCCAGGGGCGGATTTGTGAAGTATCCCCAGGATGAGGAAATCCAGGAGCGCCAGCGGGAGACCAAAAAGAAGAAGCATCCCCGGGAGCGCCGCCGCGGAAGGCGCGTGGGCACGGTGCTCGCGGCAGTGGCGTCCGCCATCGCGCTGGCCGTCGGCGGATGGTATCTCTTCGGCGTTTACGGCCGGGCGGTCGTGCCGTACATGGTGGGGCAGCGGCAGAGCGATGCGCTGGAGGCGCTGGATCAGGCGGGATTGCCCGCGGCGGTGGAGACCGCGTACAGCGAGGAATACGACGCGGGCGTGGTGATCAGCCAGTCCCAGACGGCGGGCGCGCGGCTGCGCGCCGGCACCAGCGTGACGCTGGTGGTCAGCGCCGGCTCCCAGTGGTTCTATATGGGCAACTACGTCGGAGGCACCGAGGAGGAGGCCCAGGCCGCGCTGGCGGGCAGCGGCGCGAAGGATGTGACGTTTCAGTACATCCAGAATTCCCAGGTTGAGGTGGGCACCGTCGTGGGGCAGACGCCGGAGGCGGGCTACCAGAGCAAGGAGAATCCCGTGGTGATCACCGTCAGCGGGCAGAGCGTGGCGATGCCCTCGCTGACAGGCCTGACGCTGGACGGCGCGGTTGCGCTGATCACCGCCGAGGGACTGCGCATCGGCAGCATCACCGAGGGATATTCCGCGGATGCGCCGGCCAACACGGTCATCGCCCAGAGCGTCGCGCCGGGCGCGCAGGCGCTGAAGGGCACCACGGTGGATCTGACCGTCAGCCAGGCGCCGGAGACCATGTTCTATCCGTCGTCGCGGTTCACCGTGGTGGTTCCGCTGGACGGACTGGAGGTGGAGGTCAAGCTGATCGCGCCGTCGGGCGGCGAGACGGAGGCTTATGAGGAAACGCTCCCGGCTGGAACCTACCTGATTGAGCTGTCCAGCGCGGAGCCGGGCGTTCACACCGTGTGCGTCTATCTGGACGGCGTGCCGGTTGACACGGCCGAAGTGGCGTTTGAGTGACGGGAGGCGTTGGTTTGCAGGGAATCATTTTGCGTGGAATCGGCGGGTTTTACTATGCGCTGGACGATGCGGGAACCGTGCACACGCTGCGGGCGCAGGGCAAGCTGCGCCGCGAGCGGATGAAGCCCAAGGTGGGCGACCGGGTGGAGCTCACGCCGGGCGACGATGAGGAGCACGGCTGGATTCTGCGGATTCTGCCGCGCAGAAACGAGCTGGTGCGCCCGCCGGTGGCGAACATCGATGTGATCGCCATCGTCGTGGCGGCGGCCACGCCGGATCCCGACCTGCTGCTGGCGGACCGGCTGATGCTCAACGCGCGGCGCGCGGGCGTCGGCGTGAAGCTGGTGATCAACAAGTGCGATCTGAACCCCGGGGGCGCGCAGGAGATTGCCCGACAGTATCGCGGCGCGGATGTGGAGCCGGTGCTGGTCTCAGCCGGAAGGGGCGAGGGACTGGAGCCGCTGCGCGAGGCGCTGAGAGGCAAGGTGCACGCGCTGGCGGGACAGTCCGGTGCGGGCAAGTCCACGCTGATCAACGCGCTGTACGGCCTGAGGATGGAGACCGGCGACCTTTCGCGCAAGATCGACCGCGGCAGGAACACCACGCGCCACTGCGAGCTGGTGCCCGTGGAGGGCGGCGGCATGGTGCTGGACACGCCCGGCTTCAGCCTGCTGGAGACGGAGCTGTTCGACCCGGTGGAGCTGAAGGAGAGCTGGCCGGAGTTTGGAAAATACGAGGGCGGATGCTTCTTCCAGCCCTGCTATCACGCCACGGAGCCGCGCTGCGCCGTGCGGGATGCGGTGGCGGCGGGGGAGATCGATCCGCAGCGGCACGAGCGCTATGCGGCGCTTCTGGACGAGATGAAACAGCGTTGGAGGGAACGGTATGATTAAGGTGGCGCCGTCGCTGCTGGCGGCGGATTTTCTGAATCTGGGCGGAGAGATCGAGCGCGTGGCCCGGGCCGGCGCGGATTATCTGCACTTCGATGTGATGGACGGGCGGTTCGTGCCGAACATCTCCTTCGGCCTGCCTGTTTTGAAGGCGGCGGCGAAGAAATCGCTTCCGGTGGACGCGCATCTGATGATCGTGGAGCCGGAAAAGTACATCGACGAGTTTGCAAAGGCGGGCGCAAAGATCATCACCGTGCACGCCGAGGCCACGGCGCACCTCCATCGCGCGCTGCAGCAGATCCGCGCGGCGGGCTGTCTGGCGGGCGTTGCGCTGAATCCCGGCACGTCGCCGGAGTGCCTGCGGTATGTGCTGGGCGAGTTTGATCTGGCGCTGGTGATGACCGTCAACCCCGGCTTCGGCGGGCAGAAGATGATCATGCCGGCCGTCGAGAAGATCGCGGAAATCCGCGGCATGCTGAACCGGGCGCGCTGCGATGCGATCATCGAGGTGGACGGCGGCGTGAACGAGCAGACCGCGCCCATGCTGGTCGAGCGCGGCGCGACGATGCTGGTGGCCGGCAGCGCGCTGTTCGGCGCGCCGGACGCGCAGAAGTTCATTGAAAATGTGAAGCGCTGCGGCATGAAAAAAATGTAAGAGACGGAACAAACATCCACGCTCCTGCGTCTGAATAGGCAGGAGGTGGATGTTTTTATGAAGAAGCTGATTTGCGCGCTGCTGGCGCTGATGCTGCTGCTGGGCTGCGCCGGGCTGGCGGAGGGCGCGCCGGGCAACGGGCTGGGCTTCGCCGTGCTGAAGGCGCAGTTCGATGGCGCGGAGAACCGGGTGGTGTCGCCGTACAGCCTGGCCTGCGCGCTGGCGATGGCCGCGCGGGGCGCGGAGGGCGAGACGAAGCGGCAGCTGCTGGACGCGCTGGAGATCGGCGACGAGGCGGAGATGGCCGCGCTGATCCAGCCGCTGGCGGACGTGGGTCTGCAGCAGGCCAACGCGGCGTTTCTGGCGGGCGAGATGGTTCCCGAGGCGGAATACATCGAGGCGCTGGAGGCGCAGTTCGGCGCGGAGTGGTTTTCCGCGGAGGAGACCTCGCCCGAGCGCATCAACGAATGGGTGAAGGAATCCACAAACGGGCTGATCGACCATCTGATGGACGAGCTGCCCGAGGAGATGCAGCTGATGCTGATCAACGCCATCGCCATGGATGCGGACTGGCGGGTTCCGTTCGATTCCGACGCTACGTATGAGGAGACCTTCCACGCGCCCGAGGGCGACATGACGGTGGAGATGATGCACGAGACCCTCTATGCGGACTATGGCGAGCGGGACGGCGTGCAGCTGCTGCGGCTGGACTACGCGGACAGCGAACTGAGCCTGTATCTCGCGCTGCCGGAGGAGGGCGGCGTCGATGCGGTGCTGGACGGGCTCTGCGAGGAAGGAATGGATTATTTCCGGTTTGACTGGGATCTGCCGGAGGTGGCGCTGTCCATGCCGAAGACGGATATCACCGCCGATGCAGAGCTGAAGGACGTGCTGCAGGCGCTGGGCGTGACGGACGCCTTTGGGACCAATGCGGATTTTTCCGGCATCAGCCGGGAGACGCAGCTGAACATCGGCAGCGTGCTGCAGAAGGCGCGGCTGATTCTCGACGAGGACGGCACGCAGGCCGCGGCGGTCACGGCGGTGACGGTGGAGACGCTCGCCATGCCGGAGGATGAACCGCTGCCCATCGAGTTCTGCATGGATCGGCCCTTTGTGTTCGCCATCGCGGACGGCGAGACCGGTGCGGTCTGCTTTGCGGGAATTGTGGCGAACCCAATCGGAAATTAACTGAAATGTGCTTTTGCAAGGGGTGTTTGAGAAGATATAATATCGTCCGACGGATTCCTTTAAGTCGATCCCGTGAGGTCGGCAAGGCGCCGGATGCAATTCAATGATGCCTTTTGCATGCCCCTGCCTGCCGGCGGGGGCATTTTTTGCGAACGGAGGCGAGCCGCATGCAGAGAAAGACGCTGATCATGGACGAGCAGCAGATGCGCCGCAGCGTCACGCGCATGGCGCACGAGATCATCGAGCGCAATGGAGGCGTGGCGGACGTGGCGCTGGTCGGCATCTGCCGCCGCGGCGAGCCCCTGGCGCGAATGCTGGCGGAATCGATCGAGCGGGTGGAGGGGACGCGGGTCCCCGTCGGCATCGTGGACATCTCGTTTTACCGCGATGATCTGCCCCGGATGAAGGAGCCAAGGCTCAACCGGACGGACATTCCCTTCGACGTGACGGGTAAGACCGTGGTGCTGGTGGACGACGTGCTCTATACGGGGCGCACCGTTCGCGCCGCCATGGAGGCGCTGCTGGACGTGGGACGGGCGAAGCGGATTCAGCTCGCCGTGCTCATCGACCGCGGCCATCGCGAGCTGCCCATCCGCGCCGACTTCGTGGGCAAGAACATCCCCACGGCGACCACGGAGTTCATCCGCGTGAGCATGGAAGGCATCGACGGCGAGACGAACGTCTGGCTGTGCGACCGCTGATGCGCATGGGGCGCAGGAAAACAGAAAGGTGGATGGGTTATGTCTGACAAGGGTATTCGCGACGCTAGATCCCTGGGAACTCCCAAGATGCTGCTGCTGGGCTTCCAGCACATGTTCGCCATGTTCGGTGCGACCGTGCTGGTGCCGGTGCTGACCGGACTGCCGGTCTCGGCCACGCTGCTGTTCGCCGGTCTCGGCACGCTGCTGTTCCACTTCCTCACCAAGGGCAAGGTTCCCGCCTTCCTGGGCTCCTCCTTCGCCTTCATCGGCGGCTATGCGGCCGTGTGCGCCCTGTTTGAGAATCAGGCGGGCATGAACTGGATTCCCTACGCCTGCGTGGGCGTGATGTGCGCGGGCCTGCTGTACGTCATCCTCTCCGCGCTGTTCAAGGCCTTCGGCGCCAGCCGCGTCATGCGCTTCTTCCCGCCCATCGTCACCGGCCCGGTCATCATCTGCATCGGCCTGACGCTGGCGAACTCCGCCATCAACAACTGCGTCACCAACTGGTGGATCGCCCTGCTGGCCATCGTCATCGTAGTGGCGTGCAATATCTGGGGCAAGGGCATGATCAAGATCATCCCGATCCTGCTGGGCGTGATCGGCTCCTATGTGGTGGCCGCCCTCTGCGGCCAGGTGGACTTCACCGCCGTGAAGACCGCCGCCTGGATCGGCGTTCCCTTCCAGATGAAGGACACCGTGTTCTCCCTGTTCTCCGGCTGTGACGGCGGTCTGCTGATCAGCTCCATCGCCATCATGATGCCCATCGCGCTGGCCACCATGATCGAGCACATCGGCGACATGTGCGCCATCTCCTCCACCGTGGGCGAGAACTATGTGGCCGATCCCGGCCTGCACCGCACCCTGCTGGGCGACGGCTGCGCCACCATGCTGGCGGCGGCCTTCGGCGCTCCGGCCAACACCACCTACGGCGAGAACACCGGCGTGCTGGCGCTGACCAAGGTCTATGATCCCCGCGTCATCCGCATCGCCGCCGTGCTGGCCGTGATCTTCGCCTTCTGCCCGAAGTTCGAGGCGCTGATCGCCTGCATGCCTGCGGCGACCATCGGCGGCGTCTCCCTGATCCTCTACGGCATGATCTCCGCCGTCGGCGTGCGCAACGTCGTGGAAAACCAGGTGGACTTCACCAAGAACCGCAACGTCATCATCGCCGCGCTGATCATGGGCCTTACGCTGGGCATCAACTTCTCCAGCGGCCTGGGCTGCGACACCATGAGCGGCGTGAACGGCGCCATCCGTTTCGCCATCGGCAATGTGAACATCAGCCTGTCCGGCCTGGCCGTGGGCGCGCTGGTGGGCATCATTCTCAACGCCATCCTGCCCGGCAACGACTACGTGTTCGGCACCAACGATCAGGGCGACAAGTCCGTCAACTTCGAGGTCTGATCCCTGCACATTTCAATTTCCCCGGAGCGTCAGCGCGCTCCGGGGAAATTTTTGCTGGAAAAGGCAGGCTCAGCCCTCCGGGGAAAGCTCCGTGAGCCGCCACTGTCCGCCGGTTTTCTCGGCCTGATAGCGGACCGGCAGCACGCTGGCGCAGCCGGAGGTTTCCACATGCAGCAGTCCCACGCAGGGGCGGTTCCCGGGAGCGCCGTATTTCATCGGAAGGCACAGCGTGCCCAATCCGGCCAGCGCGTCCAGCGGATGCCGCGCCGCGAGCGAGGGGGAGAGGTAGGATTCCGCCTCGTCGTCATTCTCCAGCAGTGCGGCCTCGATCGCGGCGCGGGCGGCCTCCTCCGGCGAAGCGGGCGCGCGGGGCGCGCCGTATTCCCAGGTTGGCTCCGCGGAGAGCAGCCGGAGCCCGGCGGGATCGATCTGCCAGCGCTCCAGCACGGCGTGACCGGCCACGTCGCGGCGGAGGGTCGTGGCGCGAATCAGGGCGTCGGACTCCCATTCCAGGCGATCGGCCTGGAGGAAGCCCGTCTGCCGGGACAGGTCGGGGGACAGCGTGAGCACATAGCGACCGTCGCCCGCCGCGCCTGTCAGCGCCGCGCAGCCGCTGAGACGGCGCAGCTCCGGCGTCTGGCCGTTCTCGGGAAACGGACAGCGCAGTCCGCCCACTTCAATGCGGCTGCGTTCGCCGCGGACAATCCTTAAGCTGATTCCCTCCAGCGACAGCGTCTCCTCCGTCTCCGCCCGATCCCGCGGCGGCGCAAGCTCCACCTCCGTGACGTTTCCCGGCCAGCAGACGGCGAACACGTCCTCTGCGAGCACATCCGCCAGCGGTTTCCCGGCGGACAGCACCAGCTTTCGCGCCAGCGCCTGCCAGCCCGGCTCCAGCGGCCGGTATTCCAGATAGACCGCGCCAAAGGCGTGCACGGGGGCGAGCAGCGGCGCGTCGGATGAAGCCTCGCCCAGAAAGCGTCCGTTGATGAAAATCATGCCCGGCGCGGGCACGATGATGGCCAAAGTCGGTTGCATGCAGCGATCCCTCCCGGGCAAGCATATGCGCGGGAGGGATTCGTTCATGCGTCAGTTCGCGGGCGCGGGCTGGGGCGGCTGGGGCTGCGCTTCATCCTTCTTCTTGTTCATGCAGGCGCAGAGCGCGTTTTTGATTTCGCACATCGCCTGGGGCATCAGTTCGATGATGCGGTCGATGGGCGCATAGGGCTGGGCGGGCAGCAGGCGCACCTGATCCGGCCCGGTGACCAGAAAGCCCAGCGGCTGTACGGTGACGCCCGCGCCGGTGCCGCCGGCGAAGGGCAGATCCCTCTGGGGCTGATTCGCGTCCGCGCGGCCGTGGGACGGCACGGTGTACTCGCCGCCGCCCGCGACGAAGCCGAAGCTCACGCGGGAGATCGGGATGACGGTGCAGCCGTCGGCCGTGGGAATGGCGTCGCCGATGACGGTGTTGACGTCGACCATATCGCGGATGTTCTCCATGGTCGTGGTCATGATGCTTTCAATGGGATGCTTGTCCATTCTTTCAACCTCCTTGATCCATATTGGAGCGCGCCGAACAGCGCAGCAAGCATAATATGCCCGACGCGCATCGAGATCATTCCGGACAGCTCCGCCCGCAGCGGGCCGCCGGAGAAGTCCGGGCGGAGGCTGAAGCGCACTTCCCGGCTCAGCGCGCACCGCAGCGCGCTGCCGAGGGCGGTCGCGCCGCCGCAGACCAGCGCGGTCAGCGCGGCGTCGTCCGAGGCGAACGTGCCGTCCAGGCGGACGCGCTCGATTCTGACGTGGGCCGCAGCGTATCGAAGGGCTCTCAGCGCGCCCGGCAGCGCGTCCCGCAAGGAGATTTTTTTCCAGAAAGGAGGCAGCTTTCCACCGGCGCTCTGCTGATGACGCGCTCTTTGAAGCGCGAATCGCGGCTCGAAGGGCGAGACGCCGAATCCGAACCCGGCGTTCGCACCCAACCGCAGGCAGACCGCGAGGTGAATCGGAATCGCGCCGAAGTAGAAGAGCGCTACGGCGGCGGTGACCATCGGCAGCGCCATGGACATCCTCCTCTCCGGCAAAGCATTGTCAATATCCACAGCTTTTCCCAACTTTCGAGAATTATACTTTTGTCGGGCGCAAAGGTATGCTATAATGGCGCTGACAAGGAGTGAGATGCGCATGACGATCAAAACCGAGGTGCTGGGCGAGGCGCTGGAGCTTCAGACGCAGCCGGGGCTGTTTTCTCCGGAGCACGTGGATCGCGGCACGCTGGCGATGCTCTCCACGGTGGAATTCCGTCCAGGGATGAAGGTGATGGATCTGGGCTGCGGCTGCGGCGTGGTGGGGATCACGGCGGCGCGAAAGTGCGGCGCGGAGAACGTGGTGATGTCGGACGTGAACGAAAGCGCCGTCGAGACCGCGCGGGCAAACGCGGCGCTCAACGGCGTGGAAGGAGTGGAGGTCGTGCTGTCCGACGGCTTCGCCGCCGTGAACCGCACGGGCTTCGACCTGATTCTCAGCAATCCGCCCTACCAGAGCGACTTTTCCGTGGCGAAGCGGTTTATCGAAAAGGGCTTCAACCGGCTGAAGCTGGGCGGCCGGATGGTGATGGTCACCAAGCGGCTGGACTGGTACCGCAACAAGCTGCGGGCCGTGTTCGGCGGCGTGCGCGTGCAGGAGATCGACGGATATTATGTCTTTGAAGCGGAAAGAAGAGAGATCCGCTATGCGAAAAAGAAATAGAAAAAGGGCCGTGTCGCGCAGAGGCGCAGGAAATCCAGTTCGCCCGCACCCTCCTGAGAGCAGGCGGATGCGGGCGATGGTCATTCTGCCCTTCCGGCGGGACGGCCTTTTTGCAGCTTATGGGTAAACGATGGGCAGATCGCCGTCGTAATCCTCGAGAAGTTCGGCGAGCCTCCCGTCGAATTCCGGATCCTCCTGAAGAATGAGGATTGCATCAAAGGAATCCAGATCCATCATAATACTGGAGATGGGGTCGGCAACATATTCCTTTTGCCGCTGCTTGCCGTACAGATAGGAATCGGTTCCGTCTTCTCCGGTGATGCGGCCTACGACGGTTATGTACGGCGAATCCAGCTCGAACTTCATGTCGAAGTACGCCTGTCCATAATAGCCGTTGGCGGCTGCTTCGGCGACGGAGCCCGCGCAGACCAGATAGCAGCGATCCTGGGGCAGATCGTATTCCTGCATGAAATCGTAGGCGGTCTGCCGGAAATCGCAGCGCGTCACACGGCGCTGCGTCAGCTCCGGATAGAACCAGTAGAGGTAATCGCCGGGCTTGACCAGCGCGGAAGTGAGCAGGATTGCGGCGACTGCGCCTGCGCAGAGCGCGGTGGGATGCACGCGGGGCGCAAGCTCGTCGCGGGCGAAAAAGTCGAGCAGCACGATCAGCGAGAGTCCCTCCATCAACAGAAGCCCCGTGCCGTTGTAGCGGTCGAAGGCGGCGAGCGAGCGGGCTTCGCTGGCCTGCATGGAGAATATGTAGGTCATGTACAGCATCAGATACCATGCCGCGTATGCGATCAGGATCAGCCCGAACGCCTGCAGCGAGGGCTTCAGATGGATGCGGAGCTCCGGACGCCGGCGCGCGGTGAGATACATGGACAGGGATCCGAGAAGAATGAACAGCAGCCCCTGAATCTGATAGAAGTCCGGCTGCAGCCACTGCATCACCATCTTCTTGAAGGTTCGAAGGATCAGCGACAGATCCTTGCTGCCGAGCCGCGCCGCATAGGTGCTCAGCGAGACGGCATGCTTGGTTTCCAGGCCCGCGGGAAAGACCTGCTTGACGTGCAGATTCCACAGCAGGAAGGCGACGACGGACGCGGCCATGCAGATCAGAAAGCACAGCCAGCCGAAGCGGCGTCCCTTCCGCCCGGATACGGCAATGCCGAGCGCGCAGCCCGTGACGGCGGCAAAGAAGATTCCGCTGTTCTTGAACAGGGTTACGGCGATCGCGCCGGGAAGGGCGCAGAGCAGCGCCTGGAAGGGCTCGTCCCGATGGTACAGCACGGCTGCGACGCTTCCGAATCCGAAAAAGCTGAGCAGCCAGTCCACATAGAGGGATTCCATCGGCCGCGTGTGCTTGAACAGCAGCACGAACAGCGCCGTGAGCACCGGCAGAATCCATTTGCGGTTGCCGCGCACATGGGCGAGCATGGGCATGAACAGCAGAACATAGAGGACGTTCTGCGCGATCAGCCACAGTCCCTCCTGGTTGCCGAGCGTCCGGCAGACGTAGTATATGAAGGCGGCCGCGCCCACCGGATAGGATTGGAATGTGACGGAGACGGCGGATGCGTCGGGGAAGGCGTCCGTCTTCAGAAGATGGCGGGCGACGATGCTCCAGTGGGAGAGGTCGTCCCGCTCATGTAGATAGCTCGGCCCGAGCCGCCAGATGATGTAGATCAGCACAAGCGCGCCTATGGCAATGAGATATCCGTCCGACCGGCGCAGAGCCAGCCTTTCGCGCCGGCGCAGTCTTTTCGCCAGAGCGGCGATTGCGCCGACAAAGCCGCCGAAGTACAGCAGGTAAAAGCCGTATTTCAGCACGTGCAGCATGCCTGCGAACATCAGCACGCAGATGATCGAGGAGGCGACGAAGTACGGCGCAATGAAGCGGTGCAGTTTCAGCGTGTCCCGCGCGGCCGCGCACAGTCCGAAGAACGACAGACAGAGCAGTGCGGCGCGCAGAATGAGCAGCAGTGAGGAAGAGACCATATTCAACCGCCTTTCAGAGAGGAAATCGCGGCGGACGCCGACGGTATCCCCATTATACACACAAAATAAAGAATTGACAAGTCGATGAAGGGCGCGGCATGAAAATGTGTAACATAACCTTTTTTTGCTTGACATTACGAAACGCACAGTATAAAATGAGTCTGTTAGCCATGCACTTTGCATATGAATCGTTATGCGCATGCCAATGCGGGCGAAGTTCATTCGCTTTCGGTAATTTGAAGAAAAAAGAAGGGGGAAGGCAGTTTGTTTTACGCAATCACGGCTGTGGTTGCGCTGGTGCTTGGTGCGTTGGCAGGGTATCTGTACCGCAAGAGCGTGATCGAAAAGAGAATCGGCCAGAGTGAGGAAATGGCAAAAAACCTGGTCGAGGACGCGACACGCAAGGCGGAGGATCAAAAAAAGGAAATCCTGCTCAGCGCCAAAGAAGAGGTCATCCGCTTGAAGTCGGAGCTTGATAAGGAAGTTCGTGACCGCCGCAGTGAAGTGACGCGGCTTGAGCGCAGGGTGAACCAGCGCGAAGAGGCATATGACAAGAAACAGAGCAACCTGGAGGCCAGAGAAGAGGCCCTGAACGAGAAGTACCGCGAGGTCGAGCGCGTCGAGGCCGAGGCCAACGCGATGCACGCCAAGCAACAGGGCGAGCTGGAGCGCATCGCCGGCATGACCTCCGACGAGGCCAAGGGCATTCTGATCGACCGCGTTCAGAAGGAAGCCTACCACGACGCCGCCGTCATGGTGCGGGAGATCGAAGCCCGCGCCAAGGAGGAGGCCGACAAGAAGGCGCGCAGCCTGATTTCCCTGGCCATTCAGAAGTGCGCCGCAGACCACGTCGCCGAGACCACCGTCTCCGTCGTGGCGCTGCCCAACGACGACATGAAGGGCCGCATCATCGGCCGCGAGGGCCGCAACATCCGCACCCTCGAGACGGCGACGGGCGTCGATCTGATCATCGACGATACCCCCGAGGCCGTCATCATCTCCGCCTTCGACCCGGTGCGCCGCGAGGTTGCGCGCATCGCCCTCGAGAAGCTGATCATGGATGGCCGAATCCATCCGGCGCGCATCGAGGAAATGGTCGAGAAGGCCAAGAAGGAAGTCGACCAGCAGATCCGCGAAGCCGGCGAACAGGCCATCTTCGAGACCAATCTGCACGGCATCCATCCCGAGCTGGTCAAGCTGCTGGGCCGCATGCGCTACCGCACCAGCTACGGCCAGAACGTGCTTCGCCATTCCATCGAGGTCAGCCATCTGGCGGGCGTCATGGCCGCGGAGCTGGGCGCGGACGTCCAGCTGGCCAAGCGCGCAGGTCTGCTGCATGACATCGGCAAGGCCATCGACCACGAGGTCGAGGGCACGCACGTGACCATCGGCGCAGAGCTGGCGAAGAAGTTCCATGAGAACGATTTGGTGGTCAACGCCATCGCCGCGCACCACAACGATGTGGAGCAGAAGTCGGTGGAGGCCGTCCTGGTTCAGGCGGCCGACGCCATTTCCGCCGCCCGTCCCGGCGCGCGCAGAGAGTCGCTGGAGAACTACATCAAGCGTCTCGAGAAGCTGGAATCCATCGCCTACTCCTTCGACGGCGTGGAGACCTGCTACGCCATCCAGTCCGGCCGCGAGGTTCGCATCATCGTCAAGCCGGAGGACGTCAACGACGCCGGTACGCTCATCCTCGCCAAGGAGATCGTCAAGCGCATCGAGAAGGAAATGGAATATCCCGGACAGATCAAGGTCAACGTCATCCGCGAAACCCGCGCGGTGGACTTCGCCAAGTGATCGCAAATCCCGCCTGCCGCAAGCGACAGGCGGGATTCTTTTGCCTGGACGGGCCGGATGGAGTCCGATGACCGGCGGCATACTCCGGCTCATGCAAACAAAAGCGCCCTGCCGGAAAACCGGCAGGGCGGCAGGTTAGCCCTCGATCTGAATAACCTTCTTCTCGGGGACTTTCGGCGCGTCCTTCTTCGGGAGATGCAGATGCAGGACGCCGCTTTCATAGGAAGCCTTCACGTCCTCCTCCGTAATGCTGTCACCCACATAGAAGCTACGCTGCATCATGCCCGCATAGCGCTCTTGCCGGAGCATTCTGCCCTTCCTGTCCGTGTCGTCCTTTGTCAGACTCTTTTCCGTGGAAATGGTCAGACAGCCATTGTTCAGCTCCAGATGGATTTCATCCTTCCGGAAGCCGGGCAGATCGACGTCAACCTCATAGCCATCCTCGGTTTCCTGAACGTCGGTCTTCATCATGTGCTGTGCGTGTTTGCCGTACAGCGCACGATCGACATTGCCGAAACCGCGGAAGAAGCTGCGGTCAAAATCGTCGAAGACGTCCATCAGATTTTCGCTGAATACAGTGGGAAGATAGTTGCTCATAATGCAAACCTCCATTCGAATGGCCTTGCACCGCTGGTAACACTGCCAGTTATGTAGGGTCGCATTTGGCCTTTTGCAGGTCGTGCATGATTGCGGTCGCTGGCCGCCTCGCTCATCTCTGAACGATAATTCTATTATAGTCAATAATCAAAGAAAGTCAATACAGAATTCAAATCTTAACAAATGCTGCTTCGGGGGAATCCGGCTGCGAAGCGGTGTGATCTTGATTTTTCCGGAAAAGAGGGTATAATGAGGAGTGGCCCGCGCAGGCGCGGCATTCGGCCTTGCGCACGGGCGCGGCATTGTGACGGCCGGGCTGAGGATCCGGCAGGAGAGGAGTACGGACATGAATACCACGAAGATCGAAAGCGGAAAGACGCGGATGGTGGCCCATCGCGGCGTCAGCGGACTGGAGAAGGAAAACACCAACGCGGCCTTCGTCGCGGCGGGCAATCGCAGCTATTTCGGCATCGAAACCGACGTGCATCGGACGCTGGACGGCAAATACGTCTGCTTCCACGACGATCAGACCGGCCGCGTGGCGATCGACGATATGTGCGTGGAGAAGACCACCTTCGACACGCTGCGCGGGCTGCTGCTGACGGATCGCGACGGCGAAAAGGGCCGAACCGATCTGCGCATTCCCACGCTGCAGGAATATGTGCGCATCTGCAGAAAGTATGAGAAGACCGGCGTGCTGGAGCTGAAGAACACCTTCGACCCCAAGGACGTGGAGGAGATCATCGACATCATCCGCGCAGAGGAGTATCTGGATGGAATCATCTTCATCTCCTTCTCGCTGGAGAACATGCTCACGCTGCGCAGGTTGCTGCCCACGCATCCCTGCCAGTATCTGACCTGCGAATACAGCGACGAGCTGGTGAAGACGCTGGTGGACAATCGCCTGGATCTGGACATCCTCCACACGGCGCTGGACGAGGCGAACATCGCGAATCTGCACGCCCACGGCGTGAAGGTCAACTGCTGGACCTGCGACGATCCCGACCGCGCCGCCGATCTGGTGCGCTGGGGCGTGGATTTCATTACATCCAATATTCTGGAATAAGCCCGGAAAAGAGAGGAGCCGCCTTCTGAAGAGAAGGCGGCTCCTCTGCGCGGGGAAGCGCATCAGACGTCCAGCTTCATTGCGCCGGGCTTGATCCAGTTTTTCTTGCGCATGAATTCGGAGATCAGCAGGCTCAGCGCTGCGGGCAGGATGAAGTGCAGCAGGAGAATTTTGACCAGCGCACCGCTCTCGCCGGACATGACTGCCCAGGTGCCGAACTGTCCCACCAGACCGGAGGTTCCCATGCCGGCGGCAGAACCGGCGTTCTTCATCTGGAAGATCGTGGTGGAAAGCGGCCCCAGAATGGCGGAGGCCAGCGTGGGCGGAATCAGGATCGCAGGGGCGCGCAGGATGTTGCCCACCTGAAGCATCGAAGTGCCCAGTCCCTGAGCGATCAGGCCGGAAACGCCGTTCTCGCGGAAGCTGGAGACCGCGAAGCCCACCATCTGGCAGCAGCAGCCCACCGTGGCCGCGCCGGCGGCCAGCTGCAGGCCCGGGCCCATGACGCCGCCCTCGGGAACGGTGAAGATCATGGCGGCCAGCGCGGCGCTGGAGATCGGGGCGGTCAGCGCAAGGCCGAATACCACGGATACGATGATGCCCATCGGAATGGGCTGGAGCATCGTGACCGTCTCCAGAAAGCGCTGGAGCGCGCTCACGCCCGCGTTGATGCCGGTGGCTGTCAGGCTGGTGACCAGGCCGCCCGCGACGATGACCACCGTGGGAACGACGATGATGTCCACCTTTGTTCTGCCCGCGGTCAGGCCGCCCAGCTCCGCGCCCACCACGGCCGCGAGATATGCGCCGATGGGGCCGCTCATCTGATAGCCGAACGCGCCCGCCGCGGCGCAGGAGAAGATGGCCAGCGGCTTCACATGAAGCCCATAGCCGATGGCGACGCCGATGGCCGCGCCGACCACCGGAGAGGAGGCCGATACGACGGCGCTGTAATCCTTCAGGAAGCCGAGAAACGGAATCGCCGACAGCTGCGACAGGATCAGGCCGATGATCAGCGAGGCAAAAAGTCCCATTCCCATGGCGGACAGCGCGTCGATAATGTACCTTTGGTAGGCTTTCTTCAACCACATTTTCATTGGTTACACCCCCCATAATTTTTTCCATTCCCTCGAATTATACCACGATTTAGACATATTCTCCTGTAAATTCCTGTTACATCTATTCGATGTTTTCGGATATCCGAGCGGCTTTGCTGCGGGCGTTGGGAGGCGATCGCTGCTTTTTTTAACATCGGCTTCGCTGCGGCAGGTTTGCCGAGGATTCCGGATCGGGAAGGAGGCAAGGGCGCTCCGGGAGAGAATTGGACAGGAGGGCGCATTGGACGTAAGCTTCATCAGGAAGCGGCGGGATTTCATGGCCTGTGTGCGCCTGAGCATGAGCGCTGAGCTTCCTGGATGCTCGTTTTGCGCCATAGCGCTGCGAGATCAGATTCAGGACCAAGCCGTTCCAGAAAACGCTTGGGCTGCGGCGGATCGTCAGGCGGAGGAACCGGCAAACGGAAACCGGGCGTCCATTCAGATGGACGCCCGGTTTTCTGTGCAGGGCGGCGATCAGAGCTTTGAGGCTTCTCTGAGGATTTCCTGCGCGGTGACAGGGAAGCGGCCCAGCGCGTCCGGTCCCATGTTCAGCAGATAGTTGATGCCGAGGCTGTTGAGGTGATTCCGGATTTCGGCCACGCGCGCTGCGGACTTCCAGTTGTGATCCCAGGCGCAGTAGCCCCAGGAGTCGTTGAGCGTGGCGGCAGTTTCATACAGTCCGTAGGGCGAGGGCTTGAAGCCGTCGATGTCGTTCATGCCGGGGGTTCCGGAATGGCTTTCGGGCATTCTGTCGGGGATCTCGTTGTCGCCCAGCGACACATAGTCGTAAGCGCCGTTGCCCAGGCGGGAGTTGATCAGACAATCCGGCTGATAGCGCTTGACGGCCTCGTAGATTGCGCGGCTCTGGAGATCGTTGATGGTCATGGGCACGTCAAACCAGATCAGACAGAGCTCACCGTAGTTCTGCAGGATCTCCTCGACCTGCGGCATGATTTTTTCCTGGAAGCAGATGTCGAAGTTCTTTTCGGCCTCGTTGGGGAAATCCCAGTTGTTGTCCCATGCGGTGCCGGAGCAGGCCAGATGGTTGGAGAGGTAGCCGCCGCCGTGGGGCTCGTGCCAGTCCAGATCCTGGGAATAGTACAGACCCAGCTTCAGGTTCTGGCGGGCGCAGGCGTTGGCGAGCTCCTCGATGACGTCCCGGTGGAAGGGAGTCGCGTCGTACATGTTGAAGCGGCTGGCCTTGGAGTGGAACAGTGCGAAGCCCTCGTGGTGCTTGCTGGTGACCACCAGGTATTCCATGCCGCAGTCCTTGGCAAAGCGCACCCATTCGTCGGCGTCGAAGTAAATCGGGTTGAAGACCTCCGCCAGCCGGGAGTATTCCGCGTTGGGAATGCGCCAGCGGGACTGAATCCATTCCGCATAGCTGTCGCTGCGGCGGCCGCGGTATTCGCCGGCCAGCACGGAGTAAAGGCCCCAGTGAATCATCATGCCGTTTTTGCCCTTGAACCATTCTCGCATCATCATTGTGCACCTCTGTATTGTCGTCTTGACGGTTGTTGCCTGCCGGGGCATCTGAGCGGCAGCCGCGGACAGGCCTGCAATCCGGGTGAAATAAATATAGCAGATATTGCCGCGTTCGTCAACGGAAAAGCGCGCCGGGAAGGAAATCGTTTCCGGCGCGGTTCGCTCTCTGCGCCTGCATGGATGGCTGTGGATTCTGTTGGAGGCGGAGGCGAGGAGCGCAGTCCTTCGCCTGAGCCCGACGGCGCTGCGCTGACATCAACGGCCGGTTCGCGCGCATCGTTTTGCAGCGGGCGCATAAGCGCATGGCTGTATCAGGGAACATCATGGAGCACTTCGGGGAAATGCGCTTCGGCCCGCATGACGCATAAATGCGGAATATGAATCATAAGAGATACCGTTGAATGAGGCATGCGCCGGGCGGAGGGCGAAAGGGGCGGAATGGAATGAGCAGGAAGAAGGGTGCGATGGCGCCGGCATGGAATGGATCCGGGCGCCGTCATGCGCTGCGTGTGATGTGGATGGACAGAATGTTCTATCTGATGCTGCTGCCGGGGCTGGTCTATTTCATCGTCTTCCACTATGCGCCGATGTACGGCGTGCAGATCGCGTTTCGGAACTACAGGATGAAGCTCGGATTCTTCGGCAGTCCGTGGGTGGGCATGGAGAATTTCGAAAGGCTGTTCCGGGATCCGGGGTTTATCACGGCGCTGAAGAACACGGTCATCATCAGCCTGCTGAAGATCGCGGTCGGATTTCCCGCGCCGATTGTCCTGGCGCTGATGCTCAACGCCGTGCGCAGCGCCCGGCTGCGGCGCGTCTTTCAGTCGATTTCGTATTTGCCGCACTTCCTGTCCTGGATTGTCATCGCAAGTCTGGCGCGCAGCATGTTTTCGACGTCGATGGGTTCGGTCAATCAGCTGATTCAGCGCTTTGGGTTTGAGCCGGTCAACTTTCTGGGATCCAGTCAGCACTTCCGCGGCGTGCTGGTGCTGAGTGATTGCTGGAAGGAGGTCGGGTGGGGGAGCATCATCTATCTGGCCGCGCTGATGGGCGTGGATCGACAGCTGTACGAGGCCGCGACGGTGGACGGCGCCCGTCCGTTCCGCCAGCTCATCAGCATTACGATCCCATCGATCGCGCCGACGATCATCACCATGCTGATCCTGAGGGTCGGCGGAATTCTGAGCGCGGGCCAGGAGCAGGTCTACGCAATGTACAACGAGCTGGTCTATTCGGTGGCGGACATTCTCGATACCTATGCGCTGCGCGTCGGACTCAACAATCTGAAGTACAGCATGTCCACGGCGGTTTCGCTGTTCAAATCCGCTATCGGCCTGACGATGATTCTGATTACGAACAGGATCAGCAAGCTGCTGGACGAAAACAATGGCATTTTTTAGAAGGAGAGACGGGAAATGCAGAAACAGTATTCCAGGATTGGACAAGCCGCTCTGATCGTCGTTCTCCTGCTGCTCAGCGTCACGATTCTGTATCCGGTGCTGCATGTGCTGGCGGTGTCGTTCAGCAACAACAACAACGTCGTGCGCGGCGAGGTGGGCGTGCTCCCCATTCGCCCGAATCTGGACGCCTATCGATACATGTTCCGGTATAATCTGCTGGGTTCGGGCTTCAAAAATTCGCTGTTCGTGCTGATGGTCGGCACCGGGATCAATCTGCTGATGACGATGATCACGGCCTATCCGCTGGCCAGAAGGTCGCTCATCGGCAGAAAGCTCTTCATGCTGATGATCACGTTTACGATGATGTTCTCCGGCGGCCTGATTCCCAACTACATCATCATTGTCAAGCTGGGACTGGTGGACAGCCTGTGGTCGCTGATTCTGCCCGGCTGCATCAGCGCATACAACATGATCATCATGAAAAACTTCTTCGAGGCGCTGCCGGGGGAGCTGAACGAAGCCGCGAGAATCGACGGGCTGAGCGAGCTGGGGATTCTGTTCAGGATCATCGTTCCGCTGTCGCTTCCGAGCCTGTGCACCATTGGCCTGTTCTACGCGGTGGGCCACTGGAACGCCTATTTCTATGCGACGATTTACCTCAACAGCCGGAACCGCTGGCCGCTTCAGGTGGTTCTGCGCAATCTGCTGGAAAACGCGGTGACCAGCGAGATCGACTACGGCGAGAGCGCCAGCCTGCCGGTCGAGCCGCTGAAGATGGCGGTCGTCGTGTTTACGACCGCGCCGATTGTCATTCTCTATCCGTTCATTCAGAAGTATTTCGTCAGGGGCGCTCTGGTTGGATCGATCAAGGGATGACGCGAATCCGGGAGCTTTCCTGGGGGAAGGGCGGCAATGCGGATCGGCCGGCGTCGGCGTTCGCCGGCCTTTCCCTGGAAACAATATTAAGGAGGTTGGTTACCATGAAAAGGCTGTTTGCCCTGCTGCTCACAATCCTCATGCTTCTGTCAGTCGCACCTGCTTTTGCAGAGGAGGAGCCCTTTGAGATCACCATTTTCTATACGGGTACGGGCGATGTGGACCGCAATGAGTCCGCGCTTCTGAAGGTGTTTGAAGAAAAGACCAACACGAAGCTCCACGTGATCGAAGCGGCGGACGATGCGGATCAGAAGCTGGCGACGCTGCTGGCGACGGGCGACGAGATCGACGTCTTCCGCAGCAAGGAGTTCATCGTCGGCAACAAGATGATCAGCGAAGGGTTTGTCCGTCCCGTGGACGATCTGCTGGAGTACATGCCGAATTTCATGTCCCGCTGGGATCCGGAGACGCTGGATCTGTTCCGCGCCTCGGACGGCCAGCTGTACATGCTGCCGAACATGCGCGACGTGGGCTACGGCGCCATCTTCTTCCGCGACGACTGGATGAAGAAGCTCGGCATCGAATATCCCAGAACGCTGGAGGATTACTACAACATGCTGTATGCCTTCCGCTACAATGATCCGGACGGCAACGGCGTGGACGACACCTGGGGCTGCGCCACGGAGGGCGCGGGAAGCTTCCAGCTGTTCTCCGCGCCCTTCGGGCTCCCGCTGGCCTGCTGGATCGTCGAGGACGGCGAGCTGTACTGGTCCGACGTCCATCCGCGGATGAAGGAGGCGCTGGAATTCGGCGCGCGGATCTTTGCCGACGGCATTGCGCCCGTGGAATATCTGACCCTCACCAGCGAAGAGACCAACCAGCTGGTCTGCAACGGCCTGTGCGGCGCGTGGCAGACGGTCTCCTCCGGCAACGCCAGGCGCATGATCGCCCTGCGCGAGGTGGATCCCGACGCGACCAGCGCGGTTCTGGATGTGCCGACGGCGGACGGCGTTGAAGAAGGCTATGTTTCCATGTCCAACATCGTCGAGGTGACGGAGCTTGGCGCGAAGTCCGCGTCCTCCGCCGCTTACATCACCGCCACGGTGTCTGATGAGGACGCGGTGAAGATCGCCCGGTTCATCGACTGGTTCTACTCGGACGAGGGTGCGATCGCGCTGACCTACGGCGTCGAGGGCGTGTCCTACAACATGGTGGACGGCAAGCCCGAGCTCACCGAGGAATATCAGAATCTGGACAAGCTCCGCTCTCTGGGCGCCTGGGACGGCTTTGACGGCTGGGGCTATATCGAGCAGCGCAGCGCGTGGCACTATATGTGGGACGAGGAGGCCTGCACCAACATGGGCAATACCTCGATCACCGCTCTGCCGCAGCAGATTTACTGGTCCACGCCCCTGTACGAGGAGCTGGGCTCCGAGCTGGATGCGAAGCGAAAGGAGATCTTTGCCCAGGTGCTCGGCGGCGCCTACACCGCGGAGGAGGGCTGGGATCTGTGGATGTCCGAGTTCGACCGCATCGGCGGCAACGACATGGTCGAGGAGATGCGCGCCGAGTTTGCAGCGCGCAGCGCGAAGTGAAGAGCGCCGGGGCGGGAGGATGGGCCGAGGGCCGGTCTTCCCGCCCTTTCTCCGGGCGCTGTCCGTGCGCACCTGTTCGTAGAACGTCTGCGGGCGGCGGATGCGAACGGCGCAGACGCCGCGGGCCTTCTTCGTCCCGGCAGGGAGCGGATTCATCCTTTTGCAGAAGGAATTTGCGGTGGGGCGCATCGAATATATACAATGCGGGCGCGCGGAAGCGCGCGCTGGCGATGGGAAGCGCTTCGGGCGCGGAAGGGCGCGCCGCAAGGCCGGCTGCGAAGCCCGGGATATCCGGATCGCACCTGAAAAGACTGGAGGAGAGGGACATGAACAGAATTCCGGAAGGGGTTTACCCCGTGATGATCACGCCGTTTACCGACGAAAACGCCATTGACTGGCCCGCAGTGGACGGCATTGTCGAATTTTATGCGCGCATGGGCTGTCAGGGGATCTTTGCCGTGTGTCAGAGCAGCGAGATGTTCTGTCTGAGCGAGGACGAGCGGGTTCTCCTCGCGGAGCGCGTGGCGAGGGCGTCTGCGGGCCGCATGTGCGTGGTGGCCTCCGGGCACGTCTCGGAGAAGCTGGACGACCAGATCCGGGAGCTGACGCGCATCTCCCGGACGGGCGTGGACGCGGTGGTCATGATCTCCAACCGGCTGGCCGGCCAGGATGAGAGCGATGAGACCGCGATCAGAAACATGAACGCCATCCTGGACGCGCTGCCGGGCGTGACATTTGGCATGTACGAATGTCCGCATCCCTTCAAGCGCCCTCTGACGGATCGGCTGCTGGAGGCCATGGCGGAGTCAGGCCGCTTCGCGTTCATCAAGGATACCTGCTGCAGCGCGCCGGTCATCGCGCACCGGATGGGCGTTCTGCGGGGCAGCGTGCAGCTGTTCAACGCGAATGCAGCGACGCTTCTGGAGTCCCTGCGCGATGGCGCCGCGGGATTCAGCGGAATCATGGCCAACTATCATCCGGATCTGTACGTATGGCTGACCGGGCACTTCCGCGACCAGCCGGAGCGGGCGAGGCGGCTTGCGGCGGCGCTCTCCGTGCTGTCGGCGGCGGAGGGACATTGCCATCCGGTCTGCACGAAGGATCACATGAATCGCTCGGGCGTGCCGATGAAGCTGCACACGAGAAGCCGGGACGAGCACGGGTACGGCGAACTGGACCGCCATTTCATCGAGGATCTGATGGTGGTCGAGGACGCGCTCCGCGCGCAGATTCCGGAGAAATGAGGCGGATCATGCGGTTTGACGGGGTGCTTCTCGCCAGCGACTACGATGGAACGCTGGCGGGCGCGAGCGGCGTTTCCGAAGCGTCGAGGCGCGCGATTCGCTTTTTCATCGGCAATGGCGGGCGATTCACCGTCTGCACGGGCCGAACCCATCTCGGCTTTCACGCCTATTCGCCGGACATCATCAACGCGCCGGTGCTGCTGGCCAACGGCGGCATGGCGTATGACTATGCCGAGGGGCGCGTGGCAATCTCGCAGGCCATCGGCGGGGAGGGGGTGGAGCCGCTGCGCGCGGTTCATCGCCGCTTCCCGGATGTGTGCATAGAGATGTATGCGCTGGATCGGGCGTATGCGATCAACCTCTCGCCGCAGTCCGAGCGCCATTTTACCAGCCAGGGAATTCCCTTTGAGGCCGTGGAGGATCCTGAGCAGGCGGCGGGGCCGTGGTTCAAGGTCATGGTCACGGGCTCGGAGCAGACGATCGCCCGGGTTCAGGCGTTTCTGGGAAGGCAGTGCGCGGAGTTCGCCTTTCTGCCCACGGACGGCAGATTTCTTGAGGTGCTGAAGCGGGATGTGGACAAGGGAACGGCGCTGCTGAAGCTGGCGGATGCGCTGGGCGTCGGCCGCGAGCACGTCTACGCGGTGGGAGACGGATACAACGACGTGGAGATGCTGCGCGCCGCCCGCATGGGCTTCGCGCCCGCCAACGGCGATTCCTTCGCCCTGGCTGCAGCGGACAGGGTGGTGCGCTCGAACGAGGAGGGCGCGGTTGTGCATGTGATCGAATTGCTGGGGGAGATGTATCCTCCGGACGGGAGAGGAGAGGAGCGGCGTGAAGCGTCAGAGCGCGTTTGAAAAGACAGGAAATCGGATGCTGAAGGGCGCGCTGCACTGTCATACGAAGCGATCCGACGGCGCGGGCACGCCGGAGGAGGTCATCGCGAAGCATGCCGATCACGGCTATGATTTCATGGCGCTGACGGATCACCGGATCTATAATCTGAAAAACTTCGGCGACCGGCCGATGACCATTCTGCCCGGCATGGAGCTGGACAGCAATTTTCCGGAGATGTTCACGCGCGGCGTGCACTGCCATCATATTGTCTGCATCGGCCCGCTGGAGGGCAACGGCTTTGCCCAGGATCAGCGCTTTCCGCGGCGGTATATTCAGAGGCCGGAGGAGACGCAGGCCATGCTGGACGACGTTCACGAAAACGGAAACCTGACGATCTATTGCCATCCGGAGTGGAGCGGTACGCCCGCGTCGGAGTTCCGCATGCTGCGCGGAAACTTCGCGATGGAAATATGGAACAGCGGCTGCGCCATTGAAAATGCGCTGGATACCAACGCCGCCTATTGGGATGAGCTGCTGGCGGAGGGTCAGAGGATCTGGGGCGTTGCGGTGGACGACGGGCACAATATGGCCCATCATTGCCTCGGCTGGGTGCGCGTGAACAGCGAAAACCGGGTCGACTCCATTCTCCGGGCGCTGCAGCGCGGCGCGTTCTATTCCTCCTGCGGCCCGGAGATCCTGGATTTCCACGTGGAGAACGGCGTGGCCCGCGTGCGCTGTTCGGAGGCTGTTGAGATTCAGCTTCGGCAGCTGCGCGTTCCCTACGACGTTGTGCGGGCCGAGGCGGGCCGCCCGCTCACGGAGGCGGCCTTCCGGATCCGCCGGGGCGGAGGTGCGATGTATGTCCGCGCGGTGGTCAGGGATGCACAGGGCCGCAGAGCATGGACCAACCCGATTTTCCTGGAGGAATCCGACGATCCTGATCCCGAGGGCAGGCTGCCGCCGGGCTGAAGATGCGCATCTTCAGCCCGGGCCGCGCTGTCCATCTCCGGCGGGCGGATCAGATCCGGAACCTTTCTCTGCAAGCCATGTGATAGCCCCAGTCCGTGCGGCTGTGGAAATGGGCGCCTGTCCGCAGGTGATAGCAGACGCCGCCGTCCAGCAGGGGAGAGCCGGGAACCGGCAGGGCGTCGGGGGTGACCAGACCGGCCAGGCGGTGAAGCTGCCAGGCTTCGCTTGCGGCCAGACAGCTCAGAAATTCGCTCTCCGGATCCGCCCAGCTGTCTTCCTCCGCAGAGCATACGTACAGCCTGCGCGGAGCGGTGAGGGCCAGCAGCATGTGCTGGTCGAAGGGCATTTCGCCTTCGCGGCCGCTCCACTTCAGGTGGTTGCCGCAGAACCAGTAGGGGAAGACGGCGTTGATGCGGGCGACCGTCTCGCCGATCTTGCCGCGGGAGAGCGCTGCGCCGCAGCAGCCGGAATCATTCGAGATCACCATGGAGAACCGCTCGTCCTGAGCACCGCACCAGAGCGCGGTTTTGCCCAGCCGGGAATGTCCGCTGACGCATGCGCGGGTCAGATCGATATCGTCTCTGGTTTCCAGATAGTCCAGCACGCGGCTGGCGGCAAAGGCCCACATGCCGATTTTGCCCCAGCCGGTTTTTTCGTCGCGGGGATACAGCGCGGCCAGCCGGTTCATGCAGGCGCTGTCGGCCGTTACGTCCTCATAGCAGAAGGCGGCAATGGCAAATCCGTGATCCAGAATCTCCTCCACGGGCAGATAACGGTCCGGGAAATCCCGCCGGAAGGCGATGTAGACGAACACGGGCGCTTTCGCCGCAGACCGGGGCACGCAGAGGATGACGGGGAAAGAGAAGACGCCGCCGGGCGTATCAAAGGACAGATCAATCGTCTGCTGGACGGCCTTGCCTGCGAACGCGCGATTCATCTCCTGATCGGGCGCAGGGCGGATGGCGCCGGTCACCCTTTCCGGCGCTTCGGGCGTATAGCCGTATTCCTCACGGCTCAGCAGATCGATGAGTTCGCGGCGGCGGATGCGCCAGTCGTCGGGCGTTCTGACGGCATGTCCGTTGTCGAGGATCATCATTTGGGGAAGATGACGTGCTTCGAGCTTTTCCATCAGCATGGATAATGCCTCCTTATCGGTTTGGTGTTTTTTGAGCATGGCGGGGATTCACGCGCCCGTCAGCCGATCCCAGGTTTCGTAGACCTTCCGCACGTTTTCAGGCTTGCCGCCGGGGCCGAATTCGCACTGGGCGATGCAGCCGCCGTCGGCCCAGAGCGTGTCCTTCACCTGCGCAACGGCGCGATCGACGTCTTCGGGAGCGCCGTGGGACAGCAGATGCTGGCGGTCGATCTCGCCCCAGAAGGTGATCCTTCCCTTGAACGGCGCGAGGGTTTCCACGCCGATGCAGAAGATCTGGGTGTTCAATGCCCGGCTGCCGGTTGAAGCCGGGCGTGCCGATCAGGTCGGACGGAAAGAAGCGCTGGATCTCGGCGAGCTCGTTCGGATAGCGGCTGGTCGCCCAGGGAAGCGTCCACAGATCGCGGGGCGCGCGCCCGCGGTTGTTCATTTCCAGGGTGTCAAGCACCAGTTTGCGTGCGTTCATGGGCTCATCCTCCAGTTTGCCATTCTTCACAGGCAGGCTCTGCGCTGTTCGGAGCGCTGTCGGATTTCCTTTGAAGCTTCGTGCGGGAAGGGCTCTGCGCGGCGGGCGCTGGCCGTGTCCGGCGAACAGCTGCGCGCCGGAGACCAACCTCCCGACGCCACTATCATACCGCATTCCGGTCTGCCGAATCAAGTGCCGGGAGGGCTTCCGGAAAATTTGATTTCCGGCAGGAAATCCCGCGCCTGTGTTGCATCCGGGCGCGGCGCGTGATATAATCGTATAAAAAAGAATGAGCGCCGGAGGTGCAGGTATGACTCGATTTCCTCGAACTGAAGTTGCCGGCATTTCGCTGCCGCGCATGCTGATCGGCACCAACTGGATCCTGGGCTACAGCCACACGGGCGCGGCCGCCGATGCGCTGATCCATGAGCGCAACGATGCAGCCGAGTCGATTCGCGACATCGTGAACGCCTATCTCACCTATGACATCGATGCGATGATGGGCCTGTATTCCAACGCGCCCCACGTGCTGGACGGCATACATATGGCCGAAGACATGACCGGCAAGAAGGTCACCATCATCGACACGCCGATCATCGACGTGCACGATTCCGCCGAAAGCCGCAGAAATGCCGAGGCGGAGATCGCAAAGAGCGCGAAGCACGGCGCGAAGTTCTGCCTGATCCACCACTCCTCCGCCGAGCAGCTGGTGCGCAAGCTCGACCACAGGATCGACCGCTTGCCCGATTATCTGGACATGATCCGCCAGCACGGCATGATCCCCGGCCTGTCCGCGCATATGCCCGAGCTGATCGTGTATGCCGATGAGAACGAATACGACGTGCAGACCTATATCCAGCTGTACAACTGCCTTGGCTTCCTGATGCAGGTGGAGGTTGAGCAGGTGCGCGCCATCATCGAAAAGGCCAAAAAGCCCGTCATGACCATCAAGTCCATGGCGGCCGGGCGCGTCAGTCCCTATGTCGGCCTCAACTTCTCCTTCCACACCCTGCGTCCCTGCGACATGGTCACCGTGGGCGCGTTCACGCCCTACGAGGTGCACGAGGATGTGGAGATCGCCATGGCCGCGCTGGAGCACCGCTTCCCCAATCTGGAAGGCCGCTCCAGTCCCAACAAGACCGTCGCATTGGGCGGAAAGGAATAAAAAAACTGCATGCCGGAACGGCGCCCCGCCTGTCAGACAGGCGGGGCGCTTGCTGTAGAGGCGAGATTCCTGCAAAGTGGAGTTATAACCCCAGGGTATGACCATTCACATTGATGCTGCCTATTGCTATCGCTTACGGTTTGGAAAGCTGACGCGAAAACTGATTTCTGAAAAGTCCGAAAACGCCTGCGGGACAGGGGGTTGAAGGTGTTCAAGCGGCGAAAAACTGACGAATTTGCTGACAAATTCGCAAAATAAGGATGCGAGGTCAAAGAAATGAGGTTCTATAATAAAAGTAGGGGTGAGATCCAAAAAAAGAGGAGACAAAGTAAGTCCGAACAGGTAAAATGAAAATGCGACAATTCACAACCTGAGGGGGAAATACTTTGTCCAGGAAAGATTATACCGCA
>SFJH01000060.1 GCA_004555155.1 Clostridiales bacterium | reverse complement strand
GCTCAAAAGGACTTCCTTTGGATACCAGAACTTCTCTCATTTCCGCAAGAGAATTTTGTTATCTTTCTCTTTTCACCCCTACATTTGACACAGAGCCTTGCTTTTTCGAATGCGGTGCGTTGGAAGAAAACGGATTCAGCTGCCCGAACGCGGCAGCGATCCAGTGCAGATGCAAGCTGCCGGGACAAGACAAAGACCTTGTCGGCTGGCGTAAATGGCCGACAAGGTCGTCAAATCTGTCCCACGCAAACATATTCAGCAGAAAGTAAGAATCCGGGATTTCCACCACGGAAATCCCGGATTCGTCACCCAAACGCGGCAGCAAGTGGATGCAAACTCAGTTTGCCGCGGCAGCAAGTGGATGCAAACTCAGTTTGCCGCGGCAGCAAGTGGATGCAAACTCAGTTTGCTGCCCAGGAGTAGGCTTTGGCGATGGCTTTTTGGTGTTCTTCGTTGATGGTGTCGGAGCCGTGGGTGCGGCTGTTGACCATGTGGAGGCAGAACTGGCCGTCGTAGTTGTTGTCGGAGAGGGTCTGATCGCCGTGGGGCATGGTGTTGATCGCGGCGGCGACATACCTGCCGTTGGCATACAGGATCACGGCGCGGGAGGCCCAGGAGAAGGATCCGCCGGAGATCTTGAGCAGCTTGGCGGTATCCTCAGCGGTCGCGGGCTCCAGGTCGGCGTGGCTGGTGCCGCCCATGCGTTTGACGCTGATGACCGTGCCGGTGGAGACATCATAGAGCTTGCCGTACTGACCGCGAGCGAGCACGCTGCTGCCGCCCTTATACCAGTCCAGCAGCTCCACCTTGTCCTTCCAGGAGCCGGAGGACTCGGTTTCCTTCTCGGGCTCCTTCTCGGGCTCCTTCTCAGGCGCCTTGACCGCCGCCTTGCTTCCGCCGACGACGCTCATCCTGACATAGCCCACCGTGGCGCCGGAGCTGTTCTCCACGCGCCAGTAATCGCCGGCGCGGCCGATGATATACACCTCGGTATTCACCGGAAGCGTCATGCTTTTGGAGGAGGAGGACGCGGAGGCATACAGCTTGGCGTCCGTCTGAACATACCCCTTGATCCGGGAGGAGAGGGTCAGATCGCGCACATCGCAATAGGCGTTCACCCCGGAGCGCTTGACCAGCGCCCAGTTGCCGGACACGGCCAGAATCGTGCACGAGGTGCCCTTCTTCACGTTCAGCGAAGCGCTGGAGCTGCTCGCCTTGGCATACACCTTGGAGTTGCAGTTGAAGTAAGCGCCGTAGCTGGCCGCCATTGCGCAGGGCGCCAGCGCAACCGCCAGCAGAACCGCCGCCAGAATCGCGCACACCCATTTGCGCGTCAAACGTGCCATCAGAAAATCTCTCCCCTCAGGAATCTTACCTATACTATTATATTCCATCAATATGGCTCAAATATGACCTGCACCGGGAAAAGTTCCCAAGTATTCGTTATTTTTTTGAGAAGTTTCGCTTCACAAACCGCGGTTGATCGAGCTTGCGCCGCATGGTATAATGATTAGGCAAGTCGAAGACTTGGCCGGGTCGTTCACGCTTCAGCGGGAACGACAATCATGGTATAATGATCAGGCAAGCCGCAGGCCGGGCCGCCCACGCTTCAGCGGAGCGGCGGTCACGGTATAATGATCAGGCAAGCCGCAGGCCCGCCCGGGCCGCTCCCGCTTCAGCGGGATCGGCAATCACGGCATGCCAAAATGCGGAAAACAACCCAGGAGAGCGACAAGCATGAAGATATTCGACATTCACGCGCACATCTATCCCGACGCCATCGCCGACCGTGCGGTATACGCCATCAGCCACGCCTACGACGACATCGAGGTGCGCAACGACGGCCGGCTGACCACGCTGCTCAAGCGGATGGACGAGGCGGGCGTCACCCGCTGCGCGGCCCATTCGGTGGCCACCACGCCGCATCAGGTGGACAGCATCAACCATTTCGTGCTGGACGCGGCCCATGCGCATCCGGAGCGCCTGGCGCCCTTCGGCACGCTGCACCCGGACACGCCGTGGCCGGACCGCGCCGTGGATCAGATGGTGACCGACGGCTTCCGGGGCGTAAAACTGCACCCGGAATTTCAGGGCTTCAAGGTGGACGAGCCCCGGGCGCTGGACATGTTCAGCGCCATCGCCGGGCGGCTGCCGGTGCTGCTGCACTGCGGCGACTACCGCTGCGACAACTCCGCGCCGGAGCGGATCAAGCGCATGCTGCGCGAGGTGAAGGGGCTCAAGCTGATCTGCGCGCATCTGGGCGGCTGGACCACCTGGGAAGCCGCGGCGGCGGAGCTGATCGGCCAGGACGTCTGGGTGGACACCTCCAGCGCCATCTACGCGCTGGACGCGCCCACGTCGGTGAACATCATCCGGGGCTACGGCACGGATCGCGTGCTGTTCGGCACGGACTATCCCATGTGGACGCCCCGGGAGGAGGTGGAGCGCTTCCTGCGCCTGCCGCTGAGCGACGACGAGAAGGAGCGCATCCTCTGGCGCAACCATCTGGCGCTGCTTGGAGACAATATCTGATCGAAAACATGACATTTCTTCGAATATCCCGCCGCAGGATTTGACGCGCCGCCTGCCCCTATGTATAATAATGAAGGAAGACTGTACACAGACGGCTCCGTTCCCACGGACCGCCGACGCCTTTGAAAGGAGCGCTGACCATGGCCCGCGCAAAGAAAACCGCTAAAATTTCCGTGCTGAACTGGATGGGCACGCTGCTGCTATGCTCGATTCCCGGCGTCAACCTCATCGCCGTGATCTGCTTCCTGATCTTCGCCAAGTCCCCGTCGAAGAAGAGCTTCGCCACGGCCATGCTGCTGTGGATGCTGATCGCGGTGGCGGCGGGAGCGGCGCTGCTGCTGGCGCTGCCGGAGCAGGCCGCCGAGCTGGCCAACCTCCTGCGCGAGGCCGCCGCCCAGGCGCCCGCGCCCACGCCTACGCCGCTGCCCTGAACCAACGCCCCTCTGCCGGCCTCTCGCCCCATCCGGACGAGGGGCTGGTTTTCGATGAACCCAAAATCTCGAAAAGCGGGGAGGACACGCCATGACCATCCAAGAGGCCTCTCTGGCCGCGACGGACTGGATCGACCGGTGCGAATCGCAGTCCCCGGGCTTTCTCGGCGCAACTTCCGATGAACCCAAATCCTCGGAAAGCGGAGGGACACGCCATGACCATCCAAGAGGCCGCCCTGGCCGCGACGGTCTGGATCGACCGGTGCGAATCGCAATCCCCGGGCTTTCCCGGCACATACTTCCGATGAACCCAAATCCTCGGAAAGCGGGGGACACGCCATGACCATCCAAGAGGCCTCTCTGGCCGCGACGGCCTGGATCGACCGGTGCGAATCGCAGTCCCCGGACTTTTCCGGCACCTACTTCCAATGAACCCAAAGCCTCGGAAAGCAGGGGGACACGCCATGACCATCCAAGAGGCCGCCCTGGCCGCGACGGACTGGATCGACCGGTGCGAATCGCAGACGCCGGGCTTTCCCGGCACATACTTCCGGTGAACCCAAATCCTCGTAAAGCGGAGGACATGCCATGACCATCCAAGAGGCCGCCCTGGCCGCGACGGACTGGATCGACCGGTGCGAATCGCAGTCCCCGGGCTTTCTCGGCGCATACGTCGGCGGCAGCGCCGCGACGCTGCCCGAATCCGCGCCCTTGCCCGCAGGCTCCGATCTGGACGTATTCGCGGTGCTCGACGCGCCGCCGCCCCCGAAGCGGGGCAAGTTTCTCCACCGGGGCGCGCTGCTGGAGATCAGCTATCTGGCCGCGGACGCGATCTTTCCCCCGGAGCGGGCGCTGGCCGACTATCATCTGGCCCACTCGCTGCGCTTCGGGCGGCTGCTGCGGGATCCCACGGGCGCGCTCGCGGCGCTGCAGCGGGAAGTCGCCGAACGCTTCGCCCGGCGGGACGCCATCGCCCTGCGCCGGGACGGCGCGCTGAACCGGGTGCACAGCGGACTGACCGCGCCGCTGCCGGAGCCGCTGCCGGACCGGACGCTGTCCTGGCTGTTCCCCACGGGAATCGCCGCCCACGCCGTGCTGGTCTCGGCGCTGAAGAACCCCACCGTGCGGCTGCGCTACCTGCGCGCCCGGGAGGTGCTGGCGGCGGAGGGCTTCCCCGACTGGTCGGAGCGGCTGCTGTCGTTGGCGGGCTTCGCCGACGTGACCCGGGCCCGCGCCCGGGCGCTGCTGGACGCGCTCGCGCCGCTCTACGACCGCGCCGCCGCCCGGGGCCGCACGCCGTTTCCCTTCTCCAGCGACGTCTCGCCCCAGTGCCGCGCCGTGGCGCTGGACGACATCGCCGCGCGGATCGACGTCGGCGACCACCGGGAGTCCATGTTCTGGATTCTCGCTACCTGGGCCCGGGCGATGAAGATCCTGTCGGCGGACGATCCCGAGGGCTTCGCTCTCTATCTGCCCGCCTTTCACGAAGCCCTGGCCGCCGTCCATCGCGACAGCGAGGGCGAGATTCTCGCCGCCCGCCGCGAGACGCTCCGCGCGCTCCCGGAGCTGCGCGCCGTCACCGACGCGATCCTTCGCCGCCACGCGACGGACTGAGTCGGCCCGCGGCGCTCCCCTTCCCAACCCCCTCGAAAGGAATGGAACCATGCAAAACTTCGGAATCCTGGGCGACCTGTTCGCCGATCCCAGGGCGACGCTGATCGTGCTGCTGCTGGCGCTGCCGGGTCGGCTGCTGGCCATCTCCGCCCACGAGGCCGCCCACGGCTGGGTGGCCGACCGCTGCGGCGACCCCACCGCGCGCATGCTGGGCCGCGTGACGCTGAACCCGCTGAAGCACCTGGACCCGGTGGGCCTGGTGTGCATGCTGGTGCTGGGCATCGGCTGGGCGAAGCCGGTGCCGGTGAACCCGCGCAACTATCGCAATTACCGCCGGGACGACCTGAAGGTCTCCATCGCGGGCATCGCCATGAACCTGCTGCTGTTCGCGGCGGGCTGCATCGTGATGTACGCGGTGATCGCGGCGGCGCTGGCGTCGATCCCCGTCCGGGCCAGCCTGAACGCCGCGGACGCGCTGTTCCGCACCACCGCCGACGGCGTGCCGGTGCTGGTCAGCGGCCAGTACTACTACTACATCTCCGACCTGCTGCGCTACGGCATCGGCCTTTCGGACGTGCTGATCGCCCCGGCGTTCGGCTCCGTCGCGGGCTACGCCTACCAGATGCTGGGCTATTTCGTGATGACCAACCTGGTGCTGGCCATCTTCAACCTGATCCCGCTGCCGCCGCTGGACGGCTACCACGTGCTCAACGACCTGATCCTAAAGGGACGGCTGTTCGCCACCCGGCAGGCCCAGGGAATCAGCATGGCGATTCTGTATCTGGCCATGTTCTCCGGCGCGCTGTCCGAGGTGCTCAGCCGGGCCTACGCCGGTGTGCTGACCGGCGTGGGCGCGCTGATGAGCGCGGTGTTCCGCGCCTTCGGCCTGTTTTAGGAGGGAGCCATGGCCTATATCGTATCGCTGAAGCAGTTCGACGGCCCGCTGGACCTGCTGCTGACGCTGATCTCCAACGCCAAGGTGGACATCCAGGACATCTTCGTCAGCGAGATCACCGAGCAGTATCTGGAGGCCATGAAGCTCACCGACGAGCTGGACATGGACTCCGCCAGCGAATTTCTGCAGATGGCGGCGACGCTGTTGGAGATCAAGTCCCGCGCCATGCTGCCCAAGCCGCCCAGGCCCGAGAGCGAGGACGAGCTCTCCCCCGAGGAGGCGCTGATCAAGCAGCTGACCGAGTACAAGCAGTTCAAGGAGGCCTCCGAGCAAATGCACCGCCTGGAAGCCCGGGCGCTGCTGACCAAGATGCCCGAGGAATACCCGCTGCCGCCGCCCAACATCGAAATCACCGGCCTGACGCTGGACAAGCTGGTGCGCGCGTTTCAGCGGGTGCTGGCCCGCGCCGAGGCCAGCGAGCAGGCCGAAACCATGGCCAACCGCGAGATTCTACGCGACCAGTTCACCGTGTCCGGCTGCATGTCGCGCATCGCGCGGAAGCTGCGCGGAGGAGATTTATCTGACCTCCGCCTGAAAAACAGGAACCTTTTCCTCGTCCGGCCCGTCTATAATAAAAAAGGGTCGGGCATGATTCTGCCCCGACGGAAAGGTGGGTTGAGCATGGTTCGATCTCTTGCATGGCTGACGGCGCTGATTCTGGCCCTGTCAATGTTCCCCGCCTTTGCCGCCGGCGCTGTGGCCTCCACCCCGTTGGAGGACGCCGACGCGCCCCGGGGCGTCAACGTGCTGCTGGCCGCGCGCGCCGTCAACCAGTTCACCCTGTCCAGCGGCGAGACCTTCTCATTCAACGCCGTGGTGGGCCCGCGCACGGAACAGCGCGGCTATGTGCCTGCGCTCAACGGCCGCGGCGCGGAGGTGATCGGCGGCGGCGTGGGTCAGGCGGCCGCCACGCTGTATCTGGCGCTGATGCAGCTGGAGCCCGGCACGGTGCGCTATCACACGGAGGGGCAGTGGCACCAGGTCATTGTCAGCCAAGGGTTTGCGGAAGTGATGCCGGACTATGCCATCCTGGTGGCCTCCACCGCCGAGCGGCCGGAGGAGATCGACAAGGCCCGCGCCCAGCGGGCCAAGGAGCGGGCCGAGGAACAGCTGCGCCAGAAGCAGAGCGTGCAGGAGTACCACCACTCCAAGGCCGCCCTGGCCCGGGCCATGGCCCGCCTGAAAGCCACGGCCAAGTGAACCGAAAACACAGCCTTGCAACAGACCACGACAAAGCGCCTTGGGGAACTCCCCAAGGCGCTTGCGGTTTTCTTTGGGATTCAGTGGTTGTCGACTTCCCAGCTGCGGATAGCGCCGCTGTAGCCGTCGATGCTGAACTCGTACTTTGTGCCGTTGTAGTAGATGGTGCCCTCATACTCCAAACGGCCGTCGTCCTGGTCCACTTCGAACTCGTAGATGTCGCTGGCCGCGGCACCAGGCACCTCCGCCAGGGCAATCTCTTTGGCCCGCTCTGCGGTGATGGACTGGGTGCCAGAGGAAGTGGAGGGGGTGTAGCCCTCGGCGTCATAGTCGTAGGAGAGAATCTCTCCGGTGGCGGCGTCGATCTCGTAGTCATACTCTGTGTAGTCGGCGGCGTAGAACTCCACGTCGTAGACCTGGCGGCCGTCATCCCGGTCCAGCTTGCACTGGAGGAAGGTGACCTGGTCCTGGCTCAGCCCGGCGTGCTCCAGGGCGATCTCCTTGGCCTTGGCCTCGTCCACGGCGGTGGTGCCGGCGGCGCCGGAGGTCTGGTGGTCGTTGGTGTTCTGGCCAGTGGCGATGACCGTGCCGGTGACGGCGTCGATGTCGTATTCATAGCTCTGGCCGTCGGCGGTGAAGTCCAGGTCGTAATAAGCGGTGC
>SFJH01000059.1 GCA_004555155.1 Clostridiales bacterium | reverse complement strand
GAGGTTTACAATCCGAAAACCTTCTTCCCTCACGCGGCGTTGCTGGGTCAGGCTTGCGCCCATTGCCCAATATTCCCCACTGCTGCCTCCCGTAGGAGTTTGGACCGTCTCTCAGTTCCAATGTGGCCGGTCATCCTCTCAGATCGGCTACTGATCGTCGCCTTGGTGGGCCGTTACCTCACCAACTAGCTAATCAGACGCGAACTCACCCCAAACCGATTCCGTTCTTTTACCCCTGTGCCATGCGGCACCGTGGTTTTATGCGGTATTAGCACACCTTTCGATGTGTTATCCCCCTGTCTGGGACAGATTGTTCACGCGTTACTCACCCGTCCGGAACCGAAGTTCCTCCGTCCGCTCGACTTGCATGTGTTAAGCACGCCGCCAGCGTTCGTCCTGAGCCAGGATCAAACTCTGATGTTCAATCCTCTTCCGTTCGTTTTCCGCTTCCGCTTCTTCCCCGCTCGCCAAAGCGCTTCGGTCGCTTCCGCTTCCATCCAAACGGCGATTCACTCATTTTCGAAATCTGACTGTTTGTTCTTCTCTATTCTCTGTATCGTTTTCAAGGATCGCTACCGTTTCGGCGACCGTTCGTACCGCTCGCCTGACGACATTGAGCATTATACACGCTTCCCCATGGGTTGTCAACCCCCTTTCGACAAAAAATCCAAAGATTTTTTCGCGCCGCCGACCCTTTTTTCATCGGGTTTTGTTACCAAATCCGACAAAACCCGAACGTCCATCCATGACGCCGCCGATCCAGCCGCTATCCGGCTATATAATAGGAAGAAATTCGGACAAATCCGCCCCGGCATTTCAGATTATTCCGAACATTCACGCCCGGTTTTTCTTAACGGATTCAAAATTGCCGAACTTTCCTTCATCTTGCGAAAATGCGGCTTCTGTTGTACAATAGACAAAATCCAACAGGAAAATGGAGGGGGATGCCGCATGAAAAAGCGGATTTTATGCTATGGAGACTCCAACACCCACGGATATATGCCCGGCGGCGGGCGCTATCCGGAGGAAATTCGCTGGCCCATGGCGCTGCAAAGGCTGCTGGGAGAGGACTACATCGTCATCGAGGAGGGCTTTTCCGGGCGCACGACCGTCTATGACGACCCGGTGGAGGGCGGTTTCAAGAGCGGACAGGCCTATCTGCCGCCCTGTCTGATGACTCACAACCCGCTGGATCTGGTGATTCTGATGCTGGGCACCAACGACGCCAAGCACCGCTTCCAGGGTTCCGCGAAATTGATTGCAAATTGTAATACAATCTTAATCGATACGATTCGCCGCTACGGCGAGAATCGCGACGCGCAGCCGCCGCAGATCCTGCTGGTCGCGCCGATCCGCATCGGCGAGAACGTCGTCGATACCGACATGTCCACGGCCTTCGGTTCCTACGCCGTCGGCGTGGCCGCAGGGTTCGGCCCGGCATATGCCGCCGTGGCCGAGGAATGCCACTGCGCCTTCCTCGACGCCTCGAAGATCGCCGAGCCCTCCGAGCAGGACGCGATTCACCTGACGGCGGAGGGCCACCGCGCGCTGGCAGAGGCGATCTGCGAAAGGGTGAAGCAGCTGCTTCCATAAAAAACAGTCGGGGCACGCATCGAAACGGATGCGTGCCCCGATTTCTTCTATAGAATATGGAATCAGATGCTCTCCAGCAGCTTCACGGCCGCGTCGGCGGAGGCGTTCAGGATGCCCTGGGTCTTTTCGGCGCAATCGGACACCGCGTTGACATACAGCTTGATCTTCGGCTCGGTGCCGGACGGACGCACGCAGATCCAAGCGCCGCCCTCCATCTCGTAGTACAGCACGTTGGACTTGGGCAGGGTGATCGGCTCGGTCTTGCCGTCGGCGGTGGTGCGCACGGAGGTCTGGTAGTCGCGCACGGCGGTGATGGCGATGCCCGCGAAATCCTTCGGCGGATTCTCGCGCAGGGTCTTCATGATGACCTGCATCTTCTCCAGGCCGTCCTTGCCGCTGAGCACGAAGGACTGCACCTTCTCGCCGTAGTAGCCGTACTTCTCGTACAGCATATCCAGGCCCTCGGACAGGGTCATGCCCTGCTTCTTGTACCAGGCGGCGGCCTCGGCGATCAGCATGCAGGCGTTGACGCCATCCTTGTCGCGCACCTCGGTGCCGGACAGGAAGCCATAGGACTCCTCGAAGCCGAACATGAAGGTGTGCTCGCCGGTGGTGGTGAACTTCTCGATCTGCTCGGCGATGAACTTGAAGCCGGTCAGCACGTCGATCATGGCGCAGCCGTAATCGGCGGCGATGGTGCGCGCCATCTCGGTGGACACGATGGACTTGACCGCGGCGGCGTTCTCCGGCAGCGTGCCCTTCTCCTTGCGCTGGGACAGGATATAGTGCAGCAGCAGGCAGCCGATCTGGTTGCCGTTCATCATGCGCAGCTCGCCCTTCTTGTTCAGGCAGGCGATGCCCACGCGGTCGCAGTCGGGGTCGGTGCCGAAGCACAGATCCGCGCCCACTTCCTTCTGCAGCTTCAGCGCCAGATCAAAGGCGGAGGAATCCTCGGGGTTGGGCACCTTCACGGTGGGGAACTCGCCGTTGGGCAGCTCCTGCTCCTTGACCACATACACGTTCTCGAAGCCGATCTCCTTCAGGATGCGGCGCACCGGGATGTTGCCGGAGCCGTGCAGCGGCGTGTAGACCAACTTGATGGTCTTGCCCATTTCGCGGGCCAGGTCGGGATTGACGCAGAGCGTGTGCACGAACGCGATGTAGGCGTCGTCCACTTCCTTGCCGATGATCTTGAGAAGGCCCTTCTCCATCGCCTCCTTCTCACACATGGCGGTGGACTCGGCATAGGTGGTCTGATCGATCAATTTGGTGATCTCTCCGGCGCGCTCCGGCGGCATCTGTCCGCCGTCCTCCCAGTACACCTTGTAGCCGTTGTACTGCTTCGGGTTGTGGCTGGCGGTGATGACGATGCCAGCGATGGCCTTCAGATGGCGAACGGAGAAGGACAGAACCGGCACCGGGCGCAGGCTCTCAAACAGATAGGCCTTCACGCCATTGGCGGCCAGCACCAGCGCGGCCTGCTTGGCAAAGCTGTCCGAGCAGCGGCGGGAATCGTAGGCGATGACGACGCCGCGCTCCTTGCCGCCCATGCGCTCGATGTATTTCGCCAGCGCCTTGGTGGCGCGGCGCACGTTGTACTCATTCATGCGGTTGGTGCCATAACCCAGCACGCCGCGCATACCGGCGGTGCCGAACTCCAGACCGCGATAGAAGCGATCCTCCACTTCCTTTTCATCGCCAGAGATGGCCGTCAGCTCTTTGACCAACGCCTCATCGCCCGCAAAATCCTTGAGCCACTGCTCATAGGTCTCTCTGTATCCCATGGAAAGCCCCTCCTTTACCTATTTCAAACGCCCTTTCGGACGTCACCGGCGCTATTGATATCTGCTCAACTGGCCTCTGAGCCGCTCCAGGTGCATCTGCTCCTGGGCGATGATCTCCCGGAACACACAGGCGGCATGCGCATCCCGCGTGGTTTCCGACAGGGCGCGGTAGAAATCGATGGACTGCTGCTCCGAGCGGATGCTCTCCGCCAGGATCACCTGCGGCTCCGAAAAGCCACCGCGGACGCCCACGCTCACCAGTCCGTCCGAGAACACGATGTCCGCCGCCACCGCGGTCAGATAGGCGCTGGTCTCCGCCGAGTACGCCTCGTCGCCCGACAGCAGTTCCTGTTCCCGATCGTACAGCCGCCGGAACTGATTCATGTGCGCATTTTCTTCCGCCCGCAGCACCTCCAGCAGCGCCTTCATCGGCGCATTCTGCGCCATCTTCGCGACCGCTCCGTAGAAATCCCGTCCGCGGCGCTCCATCTCTATGGCGATGCGAATGCCCTCCAGGTCATTGAAGATATGCGTATGCATGCTGTTCCTCCATCCCACGCACCTCTGTCCGAATGCCGAAAAGCGCCCGCCTCCGCGCGATGACGGAGATGGACGCCTGATTATGCGCTTGGGTTTTCCAGACGGCAGAACACGCCGATTCCGTTGCCGTTTGCCATCTGGTCGTCGCCTCCTTACGCCATGCCTACATTTATTTTACAACAAATACGCAGGAAAAACAAGAAGAAAAAATATATTTCAGCCGGACCGCCGGAAAAACCCGCCCGGGATTGTCAGTTTGACCGGAAAATGTCGCCGCGATGACAGCCCCCGTTGTGAAGGATGTCGTTCGATTTTTAGGCCATGTCTGGTCGTAATCGCCCCTCTGCCACATAAACTTATCCATACCGGGCAGTTTGAGTATAGCGCGGGTTTGCCCTACACATACTGAAAACTGCAATATGTATGGAGGGGATGCACATGGAACAGATTGCCAACCGCGTAAACCACCGCATGGGCTGGAGCGATACGGAGGAGAAGCTGCTCTGGGAGACTGCTGAGGAAGCGCAGAGCAAGGGATTGCCGCTGAAGGCCGTATTCGAGCACATTGCCGACCGCACCGGCCGCAAGCCCAACAGCATCCGCAACTACTATTATCAGCAGGTGCGCTCCCGGGAGAGCGACCAGCCCCGCGCCGCGCGCTTCACCCCTTTCACCCAGGAGGAGGTGGATCACCTGATGCGGGAGGTGCTCACCGCCGTGGGCCAGGGCCAGTCGGTGCGCTCCTGCCTGAGCCGCATCTCCGGCGGCGACCACAGCCTGATGCTGCGCTATCAGAACAAGTACCGCAGTGTGATCAAGAGCCGCCCGGAATATGTGCAGCTGATCGTGGACCAGCTGCAGGCCGAGGGCGTCCACTGCTCCGCGCCCAGCGTCAACCATCGCAGCCGCGTGGATCTGAACGAGGCCTCCACATCGCTGACGCTGGCCGCCCGGCGAACCGGCGACGCGGAGCTGGTGCGCGCCTGCGAGGCCTTCCGCCGCCTGATGGAGGGCGGCGCGCCCGACCTGACGGCGCTGACCGAGGCCGCCCAGCGACTGATCCAGCCGGTGAAGGAATTCGCCGCGCGCCCGGTGGAGGAGCAGCACGCCACGCTGAACCAGTTCATCCAGACGCTGACGGAAAACATCGGCGTGTTTGAGGCGGCGCTACCGCAGGAGGATTAAAACCGCTTTCTTTGGGAGCCGTTGCGGCACGAATGCAACGGCTCCTTATATATGAAGGAACGCCGATACCGGAGAGGCGCCCCCCGACAAAATTTCCATATTTTGGCAATTCGGCCATCATCCCGCGCGGCGGCAGGATGTTCCATGGCCGCAGCGGCAACTTTTCGCCCGACGCCGCGTCTATGAATGTGCATCACAACGTGTACCTTCATCGACCAACGGAGGGTGGATACCATGAACAACCATATCTTTCGCGGCGGGGCCATCCGTGCCGCGCTGACGGTGCTGTCCCTTGCGACGCTGTTGTCGGGCTGCACCCCTCTGCCGGGGCCGTCCGGCGCGCCGACCGCGACGCCGGTGGTCACCGCCGCGCCCACGGCCACGCCGCAGCCCACGCCGACCCCCACGCCCAGCCCCACCGCAAAACCCACCGCAAAGCCCACGCCCAAGCCCACCGCCAAGCCCACCGCAAAACCCACGCCCAAGCCCACCGCCGCGCCCGCGAAATCCTCGGGCGCGCGGAAGCTGGATCCCAACGGCAAGATGGTGGCGCTGACGTTTGACGACGGCCCGCACGCGAAGATCACGCGGCGCATCGCGGATTGTCTGGAGCAGTACGGCGGGCGCGGCACGTTTTTCGTGTTGGGAGACCGCGTGGCGGAGCATCGCGGCACGCTGTCGCGGGTGGCCGCCGCCGGGCACCAGATCGGCTCCCACACCTGGAGCCACAAGAACCTGCAGAAGCTGTCGGCGGAGGGCGTGGCCAGCGAGGTGCGCCGCGCGCAATCCGCCATAGGCGAGGTCACCGGCAGCGCGCCGCGCATCCTGCGCCCGCCCTACGGCGCCACCGGAGACACGGCCCGCGCCGCCATCCGGAATGCCAATCTGGCCATCGTCAACTGGTCGGTGGATTCCGAGGACTGGAAGAGCCGGGACGCCGACGCCATCGTCCGCGAGGTGATGAACAACGTCAAGGATGGCGACATCGTCCTGATGCACGATCTGTACGCCTCCACCGCTGAGGCCGTGGAGCGGCTCGTGCCCCGGCTGACCAAGGCCGGTTATCAGCTGGTGACCGTGGACGAGCTGTACCGGCTGCGCGGCGACAGCCTCGAGCTGTACCGGCTGCGCGGCGACAGCCTGAAGGCCGGCAAGCTGCACTTCAAAAATCCCCTGTAAACCGAATCATTCGCGCCCGAGCCGACGGAACAGCTCCGCACAGCGAATTCCGTCGGCAAACCCGGCGCGATATACATATTCCCGAACTGGGTGGTCTGCGCCGCGAACGACATAGGCGAACAGCTCCCGCTGTGCTTCGCTCAGCGGCATGCGCTCTTCCCGGCCCATATCCTCCACGTCTCCGCGGCGCTGCAGGCACTCCGGCTGCCGCTCGGCGTCCCGAGACAGCCGCTCCACCCGCGCGCTCACAAATTCCCTCAGAAACGGAGTAAATGATTCCCGGAAATCCTCCATGTCTATCGCTCCCTTTTCCACCGCGAATTCCCACTCGCTCCTTGCAAAGAATAAAACGACATGATATAGTAGAATGTGGATTGGTTTCACAATATGGTGCAATAATTTGGAAGCATACTTTGCTCCATGCGCGCCGGTCGGCAGCGCGGCAGTATGCCACCGTTCATGATATTTCGTCCGCAGCGTCGTGGATGATGTGACCTTACATCATCCACCGATAATCGTATTATATGACGCTAGCCTCATATTGTCAAGTCCTTTCTTCGATGTTCCTGTGCATTTTTCGAATCCAAAGAGGGGGAAGATCATGAGAACCGATGCACAGCGCAGAGCGCAGAATAAGTATAAGGCGAAGTCATACGACCAGATCAACTACCGCGTACCCAAAGAGGAACGCCTGAAGCAGCGCATCAACATCGCCTCCCGCCTCACTGGCGTGTCCTCCGCCCAGTACGTGCTGGACGCCGTGCGCGCCAAGCTGGAATCCGACGGCGTGACGCTGGAAAGCCTGCCGCCGGAGGAAGCGACATCCGAAGCCGAATAAACTGCGTCCCGCACGAGCCTCCGCTCTGCGGGGCGCAGCCCATTCAATCCTCCAACGAAAACAGCGCCCGTTCGTAATCCGCCACATAATACCGGATATTCGTGCGCCCCCTGCGCGCGATCCGGTGCCCCTCCGCCTCCAGCAGACGGGCCTGCGCCGCCACGCCGCCCGGATATTTGGGGTTCAGCTCCCCGTTCGCCTTCAGCGTGCGCCACCAGGGCGTCTCATCCGACGCGCGCTGGCTGCTGGCCCAGGCCGCGATGGACACGAATATGCCCGCCGTGATCGGGTCGGTGAAGTCCGCGCCGTGCGCCCGCGCCAAGTGGGCGCGGATGTCGCCCACGGTGATCAGCCGACCGAAGGGCACCTGCCGCATGGCCGCGTCGTAGGCCAGCGGCGGCGCGAGCAGCATGCGCTCCCCGCCGTACTTGCGGATCGTCGCCTCGTCGGTCACGAGCTGAATTCTGGGCATGTCCGTCTCCCGATGCAGCATCGCGTTGAAATCCTTCTGTGCCTCGTTGGCCATATGCCTCGCCTCCCGGAACCAGCATACCGCAAACGGGCGTTCCATG
>SFJH01000058.1 GCA_004555155.1 Clostridiales bacterium | reverse complement strand
ATACCGAACACAGAAGTTAAGCCTCAGTACGCTGATGGTACTTGGCTGGAAACGGCCCGGGAGAGTAGGTCGTCGCCGGATTCAATTCAAGGACGCTTCAAAATGAAGCGTCCTTTTCTTTGCGTGTTTAAGTAGCTTACAGTATCCGCAGGATTCTGACGGGCGAACATCATCCGGGCCGGAATCCCAACGAATCTGGAGCGCAAACAGGGCGTTCAATTCTTTGAAACATTTGTGCGAGACAAAATCGGCTGGAGTCAGAACAGCCTCTCTCTAAGCGCTCTCCGCTCCCGGAACAAACCCAGACCTTGACGGCTTGAATCAGTGGCCGTCAAGGTCGTCGGCTTGAAGGATGTGCGGCTGCAAGAACCAACGAAGGATTCAAGGCGCTACCACAGCGCCGAAGAATCCGTCACATAAACGCGGCAGCAAGTGGCTGCGGGCCCCGCCCGCCGCGGCAGCAAGTGGCCGCGGGCCCTGCCCGCTAGAGGATGTATTGCCAGCGGGTTTCGGAGAGGGCGAAGCGGATAACGCAGGCGTTCGGGATGCGTATGCGGGCAAGATCCAGGCGCACGTCAAGTACCGTCTCCAGAAGCGCACTGATGAAGCCGGCGTGGGTGAAGGCGACCGCGTTTTCACAGGGGTCGGATTCAAGAAGATGAAGAAATTCGGCAGCGCGTGCGCGCAGATGCTCCGCGTTCTCGCCGCCAAAAGGGGTGAAGTCCATCGTCGCGCGGCACTGGACGTACTTGTCGCCGTATTCGGCATAGCAGTCGGGAATGTAACGCTCGGTCAGAACGCCGACATTGCGCTCGCGCAGCAGCGGCAGCTGCGTCGGCTCGCAGCCGGGCAGCGCCGTCTGCGCCGTCTGGATCGCGCGGCGGAGATCACTGGAATAAATCCGGTCGAAGGATATGCCCCGGAGCTGCTGGCCGGCGCGCCGGGCGTCGGCCAGCCCCTGGGCCGTCAGCGGCAGCTGCGTCCATCCGCTGTGCCGGTTCTCCAGATTGGGCACGCTCTGACCGTGGCGCACGAGATATAGATTCATGTTCGTCAGCCTCCCATTTTCGGTAAAAGGATTGTAACACGATATCCGGGAATTGACAAGAGCGGAAATTCATGATATAATCCCTTTGTTCGATTTCCGGTGACTATAGCCTGAAGGATCCACCTGTTCCCATACCGAACACAGAAGTTAAGCTTCAGCGCGCTGATGGTACTTGGCTGGAAACGGCCCGGGAGAGCAGGTCGTCGCCGGATTCCATTCAAGGACGCTTCGTTGAGAGGCGTCCTTTTCTTTCGCGGTCAAATTTCGGCTTTACAATGGCTGGCGGCTGTGGTATGATAACAGCAAATACCCACCGATGCAAAGGAGAGGATGGATATGCGGCGGATACTGGGAATCGCAATGGCGCTGATGCTGCTCTGCGCGGCGGCTTCGGCGGAGGTTCGCACGACTGGAAACGTGAATTTGCGCACGGGTCCGGGATTGAGCTATAACGTGGTGGATTCCGTGGGTTCGGGCACGGAGATGGAATATCTCGGAGAGACGTTCCAGGACAATCGCGGCGTGGACTGGTACAAGGTTCGCTTCAAGGGGATGGAGGTCTGGGTGTCGTCCAGATACAGCACGCTGATTGAGGAAACGACCTTTATGACTCCCGCGCCGCTGAAACCTACGCTGCCGCCCGTCGTCAATCTCAACGTGGAGGTGGAGGAGGTTTCCGGATACTATGTCAAGCCGCTCGAGGAGGCTGCGGCGGAGGTCGGGCTGGTCAATTATCAGGAGGTCTCCAGCGAAGCGCCGTATCAGTATTCGAACGACAGTCTGATTCTGGGCGGCTGGGGAAGCGTGGAGTATATCGAGCTGACCGGCCCGGGCTATTCCCTGTTCGGCGTGCAGGTGGGCATGAAGATCGAGTACGCCAAGGCGCTGATGCTTCAGGCGGGACTTGAGTTGTATATGGAGCGGTCGGACGTGGTGGTGTTCGAGCATCGCGCCGATGAGAACTCCATCATCGATATTGAAGGCTATGATTCCTGCATCAATGTGTGGGTGCAGGGCGGCGTTGTGACGTCGCTGGATTGGAATACCTACACCGGCTGATCGAGCGCAGCGGAAATCAGAATAAAAATGGCCCGCACGGTTTCGTGCGGGCCTTGCCGTTGTCTATGCCCCGGCGGAGAGCTGCTCCTCGTCCATCAGGGACTTCATCTCGTCGCCGGTGATGTTTTCGTGCAGCAGCAGGTACTCGGCCAGCTTGTTGAGCATGCCGGCGTTTTCGCGCAGGGTTCTCATCGCGGAATCATAGGCGGCGTTGATCAGCTTCTTCATCTCGTGCTCCACCTTCGCTGCGGCCTCCGGAGAGGCGTTGGAGCGCAGCTCCGCATCCAGATAGGGATTGACCACGGTGTCCAGCGCCATCAGTCCGATCTCGTCGTTCATGCCGAAGCGGGTGATCATCTGACGGGCGATGGCGGTGGCGCGCTCGATGTCGTTGGACGCGCCGGAGGTGCAGGTGGCGAACATCAGCTCCTCCGCCGCGCGCCCGGCCACCAGCACCTCCAGCCGGTTGGTCAGATCCTCGCGGGTCTGGAGCACGTGCTCCTCCTCCTCGGCCTGCATGGTGAAGCCCAGTGCGCCGTTGGTGCGGGGAATGATCGTGATCTTGCGCACGGGCACCGCGTTCTTCTGCTTGATGGCCACCAGCGCGTGACCGATCTCGTGATAGGCGATGATCCGTTTCTCCTCCGGCGAGATGACCATGCTCTTCTTCTCGCTGCCGGCGATGACGAATTCCGTGGCCTTGTCCAGATCGGCCTGGGTGATGGCGTCGCGATGGTCGCGCACCGCCGCCAGTGCGGCTTCGTTCAGGATGTTGGCCAGCTCCGCGCCGGACGCGCCCGGCGTCGCGTCGGCCACGCGCTTGAGATCCACGCCGGGGCTCATCTTCTTCTTTCGGGCGTGCACCTGCAGAATCTCCTGGCGGCCCTTCATGTCGGGCAGCTCCACGGGGATGCGGCGGTCGAAGCGGCCGGGGCGCAGCAGCGCCTTGTCCAGAATCTCCGGGCGGTTGGTGGCGGCCAGCACCATGATGCCCTTTTCGGGATCGAAGCCGTCCATCTCGGCCAGCAGCTGGTTGAGGGTCTGCTCGCGCTCGTCGTTGCCGGAGAAGCCGGTGCCGTCGCGCTTTTTGCCGATGGCGTCGATCTCGTCGATGAAGATGATGCACGGCGCCTTCTGGGAGGCCTGCTTGAACAGGTCGCGCACGCGGGCCGCGCCGGTGCCCACGAACATCTCCACAAACGCCGAGCCGCTGACGAAGAAGAACGGCACGCCGGCTTCTCCCGCCACCGCCTTGGCCAGCAGCGTCTTGCCGGTGCCGGGCGGGCCGACGAGCAGCGCGCCCTTGGGGATCTCCGCGCCCACGGAGGTGTAGCGGCCGGGATTCTTGAGGATGTCCACGATCTCGATCAGCGATTCCTTGGCCTCGTCCTGACCGGCGACGTCGTGGAAGCGGGTTTCGCACTTCTGCACGTCGTACTGCTTGGCGTTGCTCTTGGCGAAGCCGAAGCCGCCCAGACCGCCGCCGCCGCCGTCCTTGCCGCCCTTGCGGGAGGAGCGCACCAGCATCACGATCCAGTAGACCATGAAGCCCATCATGATCAGCGATACGCCGCTCATCAGCAGGTCGAGGATGCTCAGGGGCTGGGAGGGCTCGGAGGCGGAAAACTCCACGCCCGCGGCGCGCATCTGATCGATGAGATATTCATCGGAGACGGTCATGGTGGTGTAATAGGTGGGCAGGCCGCCGTCCGGATTGCCGACGGGCTTGATCTTCAGCTGATTGTCCACCACCTGCACGGATTCCACCTTTCCGGCGTCCAGCATATCCAGAAATTCGGAATAGCTGATCTCCTCCACCCTCGCGCCGGGCGAGGAAAACAGCGTGGTCAGCGCCAGAATCAGCGCCAGCACCACCAGAAAAATCCAGGGTGAGCGCAGAAAGCGCATGAATTTATCCTTCGCAGCGTTCAAATCTGTTTCTCCTTTCCATTCCGTAGAGCCTATTATAGAAGCATTATATCAAGTGATTATGAATAAAGTAGAAACAAAACGGAATTTTAACAAAAAAACGTCCCGGGTGCGCCAGATGCTTGACCGCCGTCGGCAGGGCGTGTATAATGAGAAGGGATGCGCGTACCCATGGTAGCGCAGCGCGGCAAAAACGCAGGGAAAGCATGAGGGAAAACGGGATGAATCGAATGGCAGAATTCTACGCGGTGAGCCGCGAACAGCTGGAAAGCGACTGGCCGGAAGCGCTGGGCGCAGCGCCGGAATCGATCCGGCTGCCGCGCCGTGCGACGCGGGGCTCGGCGGGGTACGACTTCTACGCCCCCGCCGGATTTGAGCTGAAGCCCGGCGAGAGCATCCTGCTGCCCACAGGGGTGCGGGCACGGATGGACGAGGGCTGGGTGCTTCTGATGTTTCCGCGCAGCGGGCTGGGGTTCAAATACCGGCTGCAGCTGAACAACACGGTGGGCGTGATCGACTCGGACTACTATGAAGCGAAAAACGAGGGCCACATCATGCTGAAGCTCACGAACGACTCCCGGGACGGCCGGACGCTGAGGATCGGCGCGGGAGACGCGGTGGCGCAGGGCGTGTTTGTGCCCTATGGCATTACGAAAGACGACGGCGCGGACGCGCAAAGGGAGGGCGGCTTCGGCAGCACGGATCACAAATGAGGAGGATCGGACGATGAGCAGGACGGCGCTGGTCATCATGGCGGCTGGCATGGCGTCGCGCTATGGCGGCAACAAGCAGATCGACGGCATGGGCCCGCACGGCGAGATTCTGATGGAATACTCGATCATGGACGCGATACGCGCGGGATTTACCAAGGTGGTCTTCATCATCAAGCCTGAGATGCAGGAGCGGATGGGGGAAATCTGCGGGAAAAAATACGAAAACAGGATCGACGTGCGGTACGCGTTTCAGGATTTTTCCACGGTGCCGGGCGGCGTGCCGGCGGGGCGGGTGAAGCCCTACGGCACGGTTCACGCGGTGCTGTGCGCGAGGGCGCAGGTGGAGGAGCCGTTCGCGGTGATCAATGCGGACGACTATTACGGCGTGGAATCGTTTGCGCAGATGCACGCGTTTCTGGAGGATCCGCACGGCGCGGCCGGTATGATGGGATATCGGCTAAAGAATACGGTGAGCGCGCACGGAACGGTGACGAGGGGAATCTGTCGGGTGGAAGACGGATGGCTGACCGGGGTGCGCGAGGTGAAGCGGATTGGGATTGATGGAGACGGGCGGATTTTGAACGAGGAGAACGGCGAGGAGCTGGATCCGGAGAGCCCGGTGTCGATGAACTTCTGGGGATTCGGGAGGGAGATTTTCGGGAAGCTGGAGACGAGGTTTGAGCGGTTTGTGAGGGAGATGGAGGAAGGGGACGTGACGAGCGAATATCTGCTGCCGGTGGCGGTAGATGAGATGGTGAAGGACGGCGAGCTGAGCGTGAAGGTGCTGCCGACCGGAGCCAGATGGTTTGGAGTGACGTATCAGGAGGATCGTCCCAAGGTCATCCGGGAGCTGAGCAAGCTGCACGAGATGGGGATGTATTGAGAAGAGATGGAGTAGAAACGGCGGCAGCAAGAGAAGGAGTCCGGAGACTGCGCCCCTGCAGCTCGTGGTACGCTGAAGGAAGATGGAGTAGAAACGGCGGCAGCGAGAGAAGGAGTCCAGAGGGGATCATCCCCTCTGGCAGGGTGCAGGGGCAGCGCCCCTGCAGCTCGTGTAACGCTGATGAAAGATGGAGTAGAAACCGCGGCAGCAAGAGAAGGAGTCCAGAGGGGATCATCCCCTCTGGCAGGGTGCAGGGGCGGCGCCCCTGCGGCTCGTGGTACGCTGAAGAACGCCAGAATAGAAACCGGCCCGCCCGACTGCAAAGAACGCAGCGTGACGGGCCGGTCGAATATTGCAGCAAGCTCCCTGCGTGGGGTCGGGCGGGCGACTAATCAAGCGTCAATCTTGCGTCCAGTCAAAGAGCGGAAGCGATTTTGACAGGACGCAAGGAGACGCCTCGTCCGGGACACTCGTAAACGGAAAAAAG
>SFJH01000027.1 GCA_004555155.1 Clostridiales bacterium | reverse complement strand
AAGGCCGTGTTCCGCTCCTGGGACAACCCCCGCGCCAACGTCTATCGCCGCATGAACGACATCCCCTATTCCTGGGGCACCGCCGTCAACGTGCAGCCCATGGTGTTCGGCAACCTGAATGAGAAGTCCGGCACCGGCGTCGCCTTCACCCGCGACCCCGCCACCGGCGAAAAGGCGCTGTTCGGCGAGTACCTGATCAACGCCCAGGGCGAGGACGTCGTCGCCGGCATCCGCACCCCCAGCCACATCACCCAGCTCGAGCAGGATATGCCCGAGGTCTATGAGCAGTTCAAGACCATCGCCAACACCCTCGAGAATCACTACAAGGACATGCAGGACATGGAGTTTACCATTGAAAACGGCAAGCTCTACATGCTGCAGACCCGCAACGGCAAGCGCACCGCCGCCGCCGCGCTGAAGATCGCCGTCGACCTGGTGGACGAGGGCATGATCACCGAGCGCGAGGCCGTGCTGCGCGTGGAGCCCAAGCAGCTCGATTCCCTGCTGCATCCCATGTTCGACGCCAAGGCGCTGAAGGCCGCGAAGGTCATCGGCACCGGTCTGGCCGCTTCTCCGGGAGCTGCCTGCGGCCAGGTGGTGTTCACCGCCGAGGACGCCAAGGCCTGGGCTGAGAAGGGCCACAAGGTCGTGCTGGTCCGCCTGGAGACCTCTCCGGAGGATATCGAGGGCATGGTCGCCTCTCAGGGCATCCTGACCGTTCGCGGCGGCATGACCTCCCACGCGGCGGTCGTCGCCCGCGGCATGGGCACCTGCTGCGTCTCCGGCTGCTCCGAGATCAAGATGCGCGACAACGCCTTCGAGCTCGACGGCCGCACCTACAAGGAGGGCGACTGGATCTCCCTCGACGGCTCCACCGGCAAGATCTACGGCGAGGCCGTTCCCACCGTGGAAGCCTCCATCTCCGGCGACTTCGGCCGCTTCATGGCGTGGGCCGACGCCGCGCGCAAGCTGACCATCCGCACCAACGCCGACAACCCGCGCGACGCCGCGCAGGCCGTGAAGTTCGGTGCCGAGGGCATCGGCCTGTGCCGCACCGAGCACATGTTCTTCGAGGCCGACCGCATCAAGGCCGTGCGCGAGATGATCGTGGCCAAGTCCGTGGAAGCCCGCCGCATGGCGCTGAACAAGCTGCTGCCCTATCAGCAGAGCGACTTCGAGCAGATGTACCGCGTGCTGGAAGGCCGTCCGATGACCGTGCGCTATCTGGATCCGCCGCTGCACGAGTTCCTGCCCACCCGCGATGAGGACATCATCGAGCTGGCCAAGGAAATGAAGATCTCCGTGCCCGAGCTGCGCGAAACCGTCGTCGCTCTGCACGAGTTCAACCCCATGATGGGCCATCGCGGCTGCCGTCTGGCCGTCACCTATCCTGAGATCGCCGAGATGCAGACCAAGGCGGTCATCAGCGCGGCCATCAACGTCACCCGCGAGCATCCCGAGTACAACATCGTTCCCGAGATCATGATCCCGCTGGTCGGCGAGGTCAAGGAGCTGAAGTTCGTCAAGGACGTCGTCGTCAAGGTCGCCGACGAGCTGATCGCCGATTCCGGTCTGGACATGAAGTATCATGTCGGCACCATGATCGAGATCCCGCGCGCCGCCGTCACCGCCGACGAGATCGCCAAGGAGGCCGAGTTCTTCTCCTTCGGCACCAACGACCTGACCCAGATGACCTTCGGCTTCAGCCGCGACGACGCCGCCAAGTTCCTGGGCGCCTACTACGATCACAAGATCTACGAGTTCGATCCCTTCGCCAAGCTGGATCAGGTTGGCGTCGGCGGACTGGTGAAGATGGCCGCCGAGAAGGGCCGCGCCACCCGCCCCGACATCAAGCTGGGCATCTGCGGCGAGCACGGCGGCGACCCGTCGTCCATCGAGTTCTGCCACAAGATCGGCCTGAACTACGTGTCCTGCTCTCCCTTCCGCGTCCCGATCGCCCGTCTGGCTGCCGCCCACGCCGCGATCAACGCAGAAAAGGCGTAAGGTACCGCTGTTCCGATACCCTAACGAACATCCTGCTTCGATGTAAAAATCGTTATCGTATCGCCCATAAAGAAAATCAGACCTCAAAGTCGAAAGACTTTGGGGTCTTTTTCTATCTGCATAGAGCGAAAAACCTTGAAAATACAGGCTTTTGGTGCTTGAAATTGCGATTTTATGTGCTGAATCACAGTTGAAATTGACCTGAGAATTAGGCTGTTTGGACGATAACAAAGATTGCGAAAAACAGGCTAATGAGCTGTGCGCAAAGACATCAATAGCTGCCGCGTTAGGGTGACGAATCCCGCACTGTTATGGTAACAGTGCGGGGTTCTTGCTTTCTTTTCAGTTGTTTTTATATGACAAAGCGACGCCCCTGACCGGCATGAGGTGCCGGTCAGGGGCTGCGTTTTGGCTGCGGTCGACAGCGGGTTGTTTGTGTGTTATAATGATAACAGATGCTTTTGCGGAGGTGGTTTTATGGGACTGTTCGATCTGTTTAAGAAGAGGGCGCGAGAAGAATCTTTTTTGTGTTGTTCTGTTTGCAGCCGAGAGACGGACATTCCTCTCCAAAATGCAGCGGCTGGGCAGCATGTCTGTTCTGAATGCAGGCAGCTGGAAATATTGCAGAAAAGCAATGCTGTTATTGCAGATATTGACCGTCGGGCGGGCGGTCCGGAAAGAACACTCACCGTGCTGTTTTTTGACGAGACCATCGGGCATTTCTGTGTGCAGCAAAGCAGCGGTGCGCATTCCGGTTTGGGATTGAGATATCAGATTCTTTCCCGGGATATTCCTGTTCCAGAGGCCAGCGCTTATGCTGATGATGACGGCTATTCCTCCTGGATTCCCAACCGGTGGTTTTCAGAAGCCTTCGAGATGGATATGTATGGACAAAAGCATCTTGAAACGATAAAACTGCCGCGAAGCTTGCACAGTATGAGCTTTGACATTGTGCTGAAAGAAGCGGGCTGTTCGCTGGCAAACGGCGGTATATTGGAGTGCTTTAAGCTGCATAAAAAGCGCTACGGCGAAATCAAAGTCAGCTGGTCGGTCGGTTTCGGCTACGCAATGGGGGCACATAATCCGGGCGCAGGCGGAGATGATATCGTTCCATCCGAGTTTTTCTTCAATAATGATTTGCCCGCATTTGCTGCGTATCTTTCCCAAAAATACAAAAATCTCATCACGTATAATGAAGTTTATTACAATGCCGAAGTAAAGGCGCTGTTTGTCGGCGGTGCCGACTGACAGTTGCTGCTGCGTTAGGGTGATGAAGCCCGCACTGTTATGGTAACAGTGCGGGCTTCAGACCACTGACAAACCCACCATCCCGGGATGGTGGGTTTGTCAGTGGTCTGTGACCTTGGAGGATTCGTCCTCCAAGGTCTTTTTCTGTGTCTCCGGCCCCTTCACCGGAACTGCCGGAAGGGAATGCCCTCGCGCTCAAAGATTTCCGTGAAGAAGTTCGGGCTGCGGCCGTCGTCGAAGTCGGGCGCGTAGGTCATGCCGACCATTTCATATTTCGCCCCGGCGGCGGGCTGATAGGGCAGCACGTCCACCCGGACGAGGGATTTCGCGTCTTTCACCAGCTTCGCCGCCGTTTCGAAGTGGCCGGGATTGTCGTTCACGCCGGGAATGATGGGCATTCGCAGGATGAACGGCGTGTTCCCCGCTGTCAGCATCTCCGCGTGGCGACGGATGGGCGTCTGATCCACGCCGGTGTAATGGCGGTGCAGCTCGGGATCCGACACCTTCCAGTCCAGCATGACGAGGCTGCACTTTTGCATGACATCTTCGAAAACTTCATCTGAAGCGTAGCCGCTGGTCTCCACGGCGACGGGGATCCCCTCCAGCCGGTCGATCACCCCGGCCACGAACGGCCACTGCATCAGCGGCTCGCCGCCGGAAAACGTCACGCCGCCGCCGGACATTTCGTACACGTCCGCATCCTTGCGCAGACGTGCGGCCAGCACTTCCGCCTCCCAGCGCTGGCCCGCGATCTTTCGAAAATTTCCGGGACAGACCGGCACGCATTCGCCGCAGGCGACGCAGCCGTCGGGATGGCGGCAGATGCGCTCGCACGCCCCGCAGTGGGTGCAGGCGGCGCGGCTGACCATCAGCTGCGGCTTCGCCTGCAGTCCCTCCGGGTTGTGGCACCAGTGGCAGTGCAGCGGACAGCCCTTCATGAACACCGTCGTGCGGATGCCCGGGCCGTCGAACACGGCGAATTCCTTGATATCGAAGACGACGCCGCTCATACCAGCAGCTCCGCGCGCCGGATGATGTGGTCCTGATAGCACTTGTCCAGCTCGACGAAGTAGCCGCTCCAGCCCCACACGCGCACGATCAGGTTGCGATAGTTCTCCGGGTGCTTCTGCGCGTCCAGCATGCGGTCGCGGTTGACGGTGTTCAGCTGCAGCTGATGTCCGCCCCGCAGCACGAACAGCCGCACCAGCTGCGCCACCTTCGCGATGGACTCGTCCTGCGTGAACACGCTCTCCGAAAACTCGATGGTCAGCGGCCCGCCGTTGATGACCCGGCCCAGGTCCGGCTTCGTGAACGACTTGATCAGCGACACCGGGCCGTTCAGCTTGATGTTCAGGCTCGGCGCGTAGTTGGCCGGCAGCGGCACGCCCGCCCGGCGGCCGTCGGCGGTCGCGCCCAGTTCGTTGGCGTGGAAGATGTAGTACATGGCTGAGCCGGTGCCCGCGCGGATGATTCCGCCGCGCTCGTTGGTCAGGCCCTCCACCGAATCCGCGAAGGCCGAGAGCAGCCACGCGGCGTATTTGTCGGCGCGGTCGTCGTCGTTGCCCATCTTGGGCGCTCTGTTCCAAAGGCGATCGTGGAGCTGGTCGCAGCCCTCGAAGTTCTTCTCCATGGCCTCCAGCAGCATTTCCTTTGAAATATCGCCGCCGAACACCGCGTCCTCCACCGCGGCCAGCATGTCCGCCGCGGGCGCGAGGCCGGTGCCGTGCAGACCCCAGTTGTTGTAGCGATTGCCCAGCGAGATATCGCGGCCCGTCTCCGCGCAGCCCTCGAAGAACAGCGAGAGGTACGGCGACGGGATCACGTACAGGTCGTGCCGCTCGGCCACGGTCTCCCGCACCCGGGCGAAGATGTCACTGCGGATGCGCGAGAGCAGATCTTCCATGCTTTCGCAGTCGGTGAGATGCTCGCGGATCACGCTGTCGACGCAGTTGGCGAAGGGCAGCGCGCCGATGTTGGGAATCTCCATGGCCCGGCCCGGGATGATGAACTCCCAGCATGCGGCCATGGCGTAGTTGCGCGCGTCGGCGGTCTCGTATCCCAGCTTTTCCAGCGCAGGCACGGCCACGTCGTCGTTTTCGTACTGCGGAAAGCCCAGACCCAGCTTCGTCAGCTGAGTGCCCAGCTCATAGACCTCGATGGGCGTGTCCTTGTTGACGCGCAGGTTGATCTTGGGGTCGATGAGCCGGATTTCGGCGGAGGCCTTCAGGCACATCTCGGACAGCAGGTTGTAGCCGTCGCGGCCATCGGGAGTCACGCCGCCCAGCACGATGCTCTGGCCGTTGTCGCCCTGCTGCATGCCGGGATAGAGGTCGCTGTCGCGGTTGCAGGCGAGGAAGAACGCCTCCAGAAGTTCAAAGGCGCTGTCCTCCGTCTCGCGGCCCGCGTCCAGATCGGCCTTCAGGTAGGGGAACATGTACTGGTCGAAGCGGCCCAGCGTGTTGTGATAGTCGCCCTCGCACCACATGGCATAGTGCAGAATCCGCAGCGACTGCAGCGCCTCGCGGAAGGTGCGCGGCGGATACGCGGGCACGCGGGCCAGCGTTTCGGCCAGCGCATCGTCGCCGGCGGCGCGTACAGCGGCCTCGTAGCGGCGGGTCAGCTCCAGCACCGCGTCGATGGACGTGCGCATGGCGTCCTGCTCCATTCCTTCGCCCAGCTTTTCGCGGACGGCGAGCAGACCGGCGTTCATCACGGAGGCATAGTCCGGCGAGAGGTTGCTGACGTTGCCCAGCTCGTGGATGTAATGGGTGGAGGAAATCGCCTGCCATTCCGCGTCGGAGAAGATCATCGGCAGGTTGGGCACGGTGCGGGTGAAGGCGATGAGCTCGCCGGGGAACAGATAGGGCGTTTCCATTGCCAGCGCCTGCTTCAGGCGCAGCGCCGTGCGGGTCACGTCCGGCAGATGCGCATCGCGATAGCTCAGCGGCAGGTTCTCCGGCAGCGAAATCCGCGCGGCATGGTGACAGCGCTCCCACATGAAGTGCCTGAGCGCGGCGATCCGTTCGGTCATGATCGGGGACTCCTTTCAATCATCTGGTTCAATTTCATAGACTTCCGCGCCCGCGTCCTTCAGGATTCGGGCGATTGTTTCATCCGCTTGATTGTCGAAAATCAGCATCTCGGGCTCGCCGTTCCGGTTCGCGCCGTACTGGCCGAGGGTCGCGCCCAAGTGCTGCACATAGACGTTGCCAGACATTTCGGGCAGGCTCTCCGGCTCCTTCGCCACCAGATGCAGCATCCGGTAAGCGGCACGGTCGAACAGGTTGTCGTGGATGCGGAAATCATGGGCGGTGTTTTCGTAGCTCCAGCCCTTGATGTGGGCGGGCGTGTCGGTGTTGTGGCGCTGCTGGCCCCAGCCGAAGCCGGAGAAGCGCAGCAGGTTGTTGTCGATTTCGATATCCGTCATGCAGCTTTCGCCCGGCTCGGTCTTTTCCAGAAAGTATTCGATGGAGTACACGCAGTTCTCCACCAGATTGCCGGTGTAGCGCACATGATCCAGATGATAGGTTCTTCCGAAGGTGGAGATCTGATGGGTGATGCCCGCGTCGTAGCACTGGTAGATCCAGCAGTTCTCCACCCGGTAGCCGTCGCAGCCGCCGTAGATCTCCACGCCGTTGCCGTAGCGGGTCACGGTGCCGCGGCCGCCCTGGGGATAGTTGGGGTCGGTGCCGAAGTAGTGCTGGATGCTGCCGCCGATCCAGCCGATCTCGCAGTTGGTCACGGTCAGTCCGCGCACGCAGCTGCCCCCGGCGGCGATGGCGTGCTCGCCGGTATAGCGCAGGCACAGGTTGTCGATGTGGACATTGTCGCATTCGCCCACGCGGATCAGGTGCCGCTTGGCCAGCAGCTCGATGGAGCGCCAGACCTCGCCGGGATTGCCCGCGTCGCAGCGCAGGTACAGCTCGCCCAGCGCGTCCGGGCCGAAGTCCGGGATGGGAAAGTCCTCGCCGCGGCTGGGCGCGGTGGTGGTGCGTCCGCACCACGCGCAGAACAGATCCAGATCACGGGTCATCTCCGCCGCCACGTCAAAGGGCACGTCGGGTCGGTCGCGGCAGACAAATCTGCCATTTAGATAAGAAGGAATCAGCTTCCGGCAGTGGGCCTCGCCGCCGTTGAACACCAGCGTGCCCGCATCCAGCGTTCTGACCTTCAGCCGCCAGATGTGATGCGCTCCGTCCCACAGCTCCCAGAGTTCCGGATCGGCCAGATCGAAGTCCCATGCGTACAGCTTCGGCTTGTCGCCGGAGCCGTACGCGCCGTAGCCCACGCCGGGCCGGGCGATCAGCTGGCCCCGGAACAGGTCGCCCCGGCGGAACCGCACGCCGTCGCCGGGGCGCAGCTCTGCCGCGCCGGCCCTTGCCAGCGTCCGCCAGGCCGTCTCCGGCGTGCGCCCGTCGGCCGCGTCATCGCCATCGTTGGAGACATAATACGTCTGTCCGGACACCTCAAGCGCGTCCTCCGCCGACAGGATCGCCTGCCGCCGGGCCTCCGCCGCCGCGTCCAGCTTTTCAAGATATTCCGCCGTCGCCCTTTTCATATGTACCTCCTCATCCCGCCCGCTTGTCCCGCGGCCGGGCAGATCGATATCTAATCAATTCTATGCAAAACTCTCTGATTCCTCCCCCGTTTCGCCCCATTATCCAATAAAAAATCAAAATTCTGAACAATTCGCCTTCCGCCAAGGGCCGTCCGTTTCCCGGCGCGTCCGGCGGACAGCCGTCAAACCGGCGCGCAGGAGCGAGAATTTTACCTCCGCCGCCCTTTTTTGACGCACTGCACCCATCATATATTTGTATATACTCTATACCCCACATTTTTGTTAATTAAACCATTGACAGCCCCGCAAAATAATAATATAATATCTACCAATGACACCGCTGGATTTTTTAACCAACTGCCCGTATTCTTTTGGAATGTAATTGAATTGGGGGTATTCCTATGAGCAGCGAGCTGAGAATGCAAAACAATGAAAATCTCGTGGAAGTGCGGGATCTGGTCGTAAAGTTCCGTACGGATGAAGGCATTGTCAATGCGGTCAATTCGGTGAGCTACGATATCCCCATCGGCAAGACGATGGGCGTTGTGGGCGAATCCGGCTGCGGCAAGTCGGTGACCTCCAATGCGATCATGCGCATTCTTCCGGACAACGGCTGGATCGCCTCCGGAAGCATCCTGTTCAATTCGAAGCTGGGCGTGTTTGACGTGGCCCGGTGTCCGGACAAGGACAAGCGGCTGGTGCAGCTGCACGGCCGCGAAATGGCGATGATCTTCCAGGAGCCGATGACCTCCTTCTGCCCGGTGTACACCATCGGCAATCAGATCATCGAAGCCATCCGGCTGCACACCAGCATCCCCAAGAGCGAATGGAAGAACACGGCCATCGAACTGCTGCGAAAGGTGAAGATCGCGAAGCCGGAGCAGCGCGTGGACGAGTATCCCTACCAGCTGTCCGGCGGCATGCGCCAGCGCGCGATGATTGCCATGGCGCTGGCCAGCAACCCGCGTCTGCTGGTGGCCGACGAGCCCACCACCTCGCTGGACGTGACGGTGCAGGCGCAGATTCTCGATCTGATGAAGGATCTGCAGAACGAATACGGCATGTCCATCCTGATGATCAACCACAACTTCGGCATCATCGCCGAAACCTGCGACGACGTGGCCGTGATGTATCTGGGGCGCATCGTGGAGAACGCGCCCACGGCGGAGCTGCTGAAGAATCCGCTGCATCCGTATACGCAGGATCTGTTCCGCTCCATCCCGCAGGTCACGGACAAGCGCGGCCAGAAGCTGGCCTACATCGAAGGAAGCGTTCCCGACGCCTATCTGCTGCCGAAGGGGTGCGCGTTCTTCTCCAGATGCCGCAAGGCGCAGAAGGGGCTGTGCGATCAGAGCGTCCCGCCGACGACGGACGTGGGCAACGGACACCTGGTCAGCTGCTTCCGGTATGATAAGTGAGGAGGAAAGAGCAATGTCCGGCCAGATTTTGAAAGTGACAGGGCTGAAAAAGTACTTCCCGATCCGGAAGGGCTTCTTCAATCAGGTGGTGGGCAGCGTCAAGGCGGTCAACGACGTCGACTTTGAGGTGTACGAGGGCGAAACCCTCGGCCTGGTCGGCGAGTCCGGCTGCGGCAAATCCACCACCGGCAACTGCATCGTCCGCCTGCTGGATCCGACGGAGGGCTCCATCCTGTACACCGCCCGGGACGGCAGCACCATCGATCTCGCCAAGGCCACCCAGCGCGAAATCAAGCCCTACCGCAAGGAAATTCAGATGGTCTTTCAGGATCCCTACTCCTCGCTGAACCCGCGCATGACGGTGAAGGACGTCATCGCCGAGCCCGCCCGCCTGTGCGGAACGGTCTCCAAGGGCGACGAGCAGGAGCTGGTCACCCGGCTGATGACCCGCGTCGGCCTGCGGCCCGAATACATGGTGCGCTATCCTCACGCCTTTTCCGGCGGACAGCGCCAGCGCATCGGCATCGCCCGAGCGCTGTCGGTCAATCCCCGGCTGATGGTCTGCGATGAATCGGTCTCGTCGCTGGACGTTTCGGTTCAGGCGCAGGTGCTCAGCCTGCTGGAGGAGCTGCAGAGCGAATTCAACATCAGCTATCTCTTCATCGCCCATGACCTCTCGGCGGTCAAGCACATCTCGGACAGAATCGTCGTGATGTACGTCGGCAAGGTGGTGGAGATCTGCGAGACCGAGGAGCTGTACGCCCAGCCCAAGCATCCCTATACCGAGGCGCTGCTGGGCTCGGTGCCGAAGCTGATCGCGGACAAGAGCGTGCGCAAATCCACGCTGGAGGGCGAGGTGCCCGATCCCTCCCGCCCGCCGGAGGGCTGCTTCTTCCACCCGCGGTGCAAATACGCCACGGAGGAATGCAAAAAGGCCAGCATGAAGCTCCTGCCGGTGGATCCGAACAACCCCACCGGCCACCGCACGGCCTGCATACGCCACGCCCAGCTCCATCTCAAGGGCGTCTGATGCGATTTTGAGCCGGGAAACCGGCTTGGAATAATGTTAAAGGAGGTATACCCGGTATGAAGAAATCCCTGTCCATTCTCCTGGCGCTCATCCTTGTCCTGTGCGCCTGCCCCGTGTTCGCCACGGCGGAAAGCGCTTATCAGGAAGCGCCCGCACTGGCGGCGAAGGTTGCCAGCGGCGAGCTCCCCGCCGTTGAGGAGCGTCTCCCCTCCGAGCCCCAGGTCATCGAGGTCGCCGAGGTCGGCGCCTACGGCGGCACCTGGCGCCAGGCCGTCATCACCGGCAACTTCAACCATGCCCATTCCCATCTGGTCGGCTATCTCGAGACGAATGGCATCATCTACGACCGCGACAACACCACCATCACCACCAGCTGGCTGAAGGAGTTCTCCTATAACGAGGATTACACCGAGTTCACCTTCACCCTGCGCGAGGGCCTGAAGTGGTCCGACGGCGTTCCGGTCACCACCGAGGACGTGGCCTTCTGGTTCAACGACGTCGAGATGAACACGGACCTGACCCCCACCAACACCTACTACGGCGACGCCACGCTGGAAATCATCGACGATTACAGCTGGAAGCTGACCTTCGCGGCCGCGAAGCCCATGTATCTGTCTTACTGGGCCTATCATGGAAAGAGCCGCTTCGTCTATCCCAAGCACTATCTGACCGCCTTCCACGCCGCCTACAACACCGAGGAGGAGCTGGCCGCGACGATGGCAGCCGAGGGCTTCGACGACTGGAAGACCATGTTCGAGGACAAGATCAACGTTCAGAAGAACGTGGATCTCCCGGTGCTGGGCGCGTGGGTGATGACCGCGGATCCCGCCGTCACCAACACCATCACCTTCGAGCGCAACCCCTACTACTGGGCCGTTGACCAGGAGGGCAACCAGCTGCCCTACATCGACAGCGCGGTGATCACCGTCGTCGAATCCACCGACCTGATGAACATGAAGGTCATCAGCGGCGAGGTGGACGTGCAGGTCGCTGGCGTGTCCGAGTCCCTGTCCAACTATCCCATGTTCGCCCAGTACGCCGAGGAGATGAACTACACCATCGCCACCTCCGCGTTCAACGAGCCGAACGCCATGAACTTCCACATCAACACCACCTCCGTGGACGAGGTGAAGGCGCCCTACCTGAGCAGCGTCGACTTCCGCCGCGCGCTGTCCCTGGGCCTGGATCGCCAGACCATCATCGACACCTTCTACACCGTCGGCCCGTTCAAGTCCGAAATCGCGCAGACCGCGTTCCTGCCCGGCTCTCCCTACTATGATGAGGAGTGGGCCAAGCAGTACACCGAGTTCGACGCCGAGACCGCCAACGCCATGCTGGACGAGCTGGGCATGACCGAGTACGGCGAAAACGGCTACCGCAAGACCGCCAACGGCGAGGACTTCGCGCTGGTCATCCTGTGCCCGAGCTACGACGCCCAGTGGATCGAGATCGCTGAGATGGTCGCCTCCCAGTGGAGAGAGAATCTGCACCTGGACATCACCGCCACGGAAGTGGATCCCTCCCTGTGGAACGAGCGCATGAGCGCCAACGACTTCGACATCACCAACCTGACCGGCTCCAACGGCATGCTGGCGCTGTCCAGCGGCTTCGTGGCCGACTGGACCGGCTACTCCGGCTTTGGCTGGGGCATCCGCTTCATGGCCGGCATGTACAACGACACCTACACCGGCGATCAGACGGAAACCCTGACCCACCTGCAGGAGCTGGGCACCACCATCACCACCGAGACCGACATGGCCGCCCGCGATGAGGAAATCAAGGAACTCATCCAGATCTGGAAGGACGGCCTGTACTCCCTGGGCATCGGCACCCGTCTGCCGGCCATCAACATCATCAAGAACAACTTCCACAACGTCTCCGGCCTCGACCAGGATTGGTCCTTCGGCTACTGCGGAAGCAGCCGCGGCGACACCTACTGGGTTGAGCAGTAAATCCTTCGGTTAACCCATCGCTTCCCGGAGGGCGCTTCAGCGCCCTCCGGGGGATTCCTCCCGATATCGGAGGGAAAATCTGAACGATGCGCTGCAGCATCGCTGTCATGGAGGGCTGTCCTAATGCTGAAATATATCGTGAAACGGACACTGGTGCTGATCCCGCTGCTGCTGGCGCTATCCGTTGTGGTATTTGTGATCATTCAGCTTCCGCCGGGCGATTATCTGACCACCTACATCAACAATCTGCGGTCCACGGGCCAGCAGGTCACCGAGGATGAAATCGCCGCGCTGGAAGCGCGCTACGGCTTTGACCAGCCCATGTACGTCCAGTACATGAAATGGGCGCAGAACCTGCTGCGCGGCGACCTGGGCTATTCCTTCGTCTACAAGCGCTCCGTCAATTCGCTGATTGCCAGCCGCCTGCCGGCGACGATCACGCTGTCCGTGGTGAGCGTGCTTCTGATCTGGATCATCGCGTTCCCGCTGGGCTTTTACTCGGCCACGCATAAATACTCGCTGGGAGATTATGCGTTCACAAGCGTCAGCTTTTTCGGCATATCCGTTCCGGAATTTCTGCTGGCCATCATCATCATGTATCTCTACTTCCTGACGACGCGGCAATACGCCGGAGGCCTGTACAGCGATGAGTTCGCCGGACAGCCGTGGACGTGGGCCAAGATCGTCAACATGCTGCAGCACGTCTGGATCCCGCTTCTGATCATCGCCTTCACCGGCACGGCAGGACTGTTCAAGACGTTCCGCGCAAACCTGATCGACGAACTCAACAAGCCCTATGTGAAAACCGCCCGGGCAAAGGGCGTGGGCAACATGCGGCTTCTGATTAAATACCCCGTGCGCATCGCCCTGATTCCCTTCATCGCCACGGTCGGCTGGCTGCTGCCGGGCCTGATCTCCGGTCAGACCATCCTCGCGCAGGTGCTCAGCCTGCCCACCGTCGGGCCGCTGCTGCTGACGGCGCTTCAGAATCAGGACATGTATCTGGCGGGATCCATTGTCTTCATCATGGGCGTGCTCTCCATGATCGGAACGCTCGTTTCCGATATCCTGCTGGCATTGACCGATCCCCGGATCCGAAGCTCGATGTGAAGGGAGACAGAACTATGCACAAGGACATTCAAGGTCTCCAAAAAGTCAACCGGAGAGAGATGAAGCGCCGGGAAGCGGCGCTGAAGGCGCAGTCCGAGCGCCAACAGGATACGGTCTATGTGGCTTCCCAGTTCAAGCTGACGGTGCGGAAATTCCGCCGGAACCGGCTGGCAGTGGTCGGGCTCATCCTCCTCTGCATCATCTATTTCATCGCCCTGTTCGCGGATTTCCTCGCGCCCTACGGCAAGAACACCTACAACCCGTCCATCACCAACATGGCCCCCAAGGGCATGCACTGGATCGACGCGGAAGGCAATTTCTCCTTCCGGCCCTTCGTCTATGAAATCGTGTCCTCCTACGACCCGGTGACCTTCGCCCCCACCTACATGGAGGACACCTCCAGCAAGCAGTACGTGAGCTTCTTCGCCCGCGGCGACGAATACAAGCTGCTGGGGCTGATCGAAACCGACATTCATCTGTTCGGCGTGGACAATCCCAAGGGCGAAAACGGCGTCTTCGGCGTCTATCTGTTCGGCACGGACCAGGCCGGGCGCGACCTGTTCTCCCGAACGCTGATCGGCACGCAGATTTCCGGCACCGTCGGCCTCGTGGGCGTGCTGCTGTCCTTCATCCTCGGCCTGCTGCTGGGCGGCCTCTCGGGCTATATCGGCGGCAAGGTGGATATGGTGATTCAGCGCATCATCGACTTCACGATCTCCCTGCCCACCATCCCGCTCTGGATGGCGCTGGCCGCGGCGGTGCCCGCCAACTGGCCGGTCACCAAGACCTATTTCTGCATCACCATCATTCTTTCGCTGGTCAGCTGGCCGAATCTGGCCCGCACGGTGCGAAGCAAGTTCATGTCCCTGAAGAACGAGGACTTCGTCAAGGCGGCGCGCGTCTCCGGCGCGAGCACCTTCCGGATCATCTGCAAGCACATGGTTCCGATGTTCATGAGCCATCTGATCGCTTCGCTGTCCCTCTCCATTCCGGGCATGATTCTGGGCGAGACCAGCCTCTCGTTCCTGAGCCTCGGCCTGCGTCCGCCGGCCGTCAGCTGGGGCGTGCTGCTGGCAGACGCGCAGAAATTCCGAAATGTCGTGCTGTACCCCTGGACCATGATTCCCGGCGTGTTCGTCGTCGTCACGGTCATGGCGTTCAATTTCGTCGGAGACGGTCTCAGGGACGCGGCGGATCCGTACTTGTAATCCAGATTCCGGGACGGCCGGGGCGCCCTTGCTCGACAGGCGTCCGGCCGTCCCGATTCTGTTCAGAAAGGATGGCGATCCAAGGGTGAAATACGCAGTGCCTTACAAGCTCGAGGCCCCGATGAGCGGCGTCCGCCTGACCGGCGGCCGGTTCAAGGCAGCCTTCGACAACAACATCCGCTTTCTGAAGGGCTTCGATCTGGATCGGATGCTCTATTGGTATCGCGTTCACAAGGGAAAGCCCGCGCCGGGCGTGCCATACGCCGGCGACGCGGGACACTTTGAGAACAACCTGAAGGGACAGACCGCGGGCGAATTCCTGATGGGCGCCGGAACGACGCTGCTGTGGCAGGAGGACGAGGAGCTTCGCGCCATGGTTCGCGCGCTTCTGAAGGAGATGGAGGCCTGCCGGGATGACGACGGCTTCATCATTCCCATCCCCCGGGAGCAGTTCAGCACCAAGGAATACCCGAACTACACCCGCGCCTGGATCACCTTCGGCCTGCTGGACGCCGGATACGCGGGCGAGGCGCGCGCATTCGACCTCGCCCGGGACATGGCGGACTGCTTCAACCGCAGCAGCGTCCTCCCCTATGTCAAGGATCTGAACCTGGGCTTTCAGGGCATTCTCGCCAACACGCGCATGTACGACGCGCCCAACGGAAAGCGGGAGGATGTCGACGTGGCCATCCGGTACTATCAGGAGACCTGGTGGCTGGAGCAGCTGATTGCGGGGGATCACCGGGCCATCTACGATCATCCCGGCAACCATCCCCACTCCACGCTGCTGACCACGCTGGAGGGCTACTGCGACCTGTACCGCGCAACCGGCGAGGCGATCTATCTGCAGGCCGTCCGGGCCGCGCTGCGCATGTACGAGGACAAGTGGCAGTACGTCGGCGGCGGCATCAATATGTGCGAATCCGATTCCTACTATCCCGGCTGCAACTGGCTGGATCCCAGGCATCACTACAACGAGCTCTGCTCCACCAACTTCTGGGTGCTGCTCAACCAGCGCATGCACCGGCTGGAGCCCGAGAACGCGCACTATGTGGACGAGATGGAGAATTCGATCTACAACGTGCTGTTCGCCTCGCAGGTCGGCGACCGCGGCTTCCACTATCTGAACTATCTGCAGCGCACCAAGGACTATCGCTATCTGGACCGCGCCACCTGCTGCGCATCGCTGGGCACGCGCCTGGTGGGCCTGCTGCCCCAGTTCCTGTACACCTGCACGGAGGACTCGGTGTATGTGGACATGTACGCCTCCAGCACCGCCGCGCTGCCGAACGGCGTGCAGCTGTCCGTCACCAGCAGCCTGCCCGACAACGGACACGTGGTCGTCCGCGTCGAGCATGCGGACCGGCCCTTCACGCTGAAGCTGCGCATCCCGCGCTGGGCATGCGAGGATGGGCAATCCCACTACGCCGCCCACGAGGGCGTGAAGACCGGCGACACGTTCACGCTGGATTTCCCGTTCCGCTTCCGCGTGACCCGGTACACCGGCGGAGAGGAGATCCGGAATCGCGAGCGCTATGCGCTGGAATACGGCCCGCTGCTCTACGCCGCCATGGGCGCGCCGAATCCGCTGACCGTCCGGTTCGATCCGAATCATCCGGAGGAATGGTTCGAGCCGGTGCGCACCATGCTTCCGGGACGCGCTTCGCTCCGGTTCAGGCTGAAGGGCGACAGCTGCCACGAATACTGGCCCTATATGGACATTCACGACGAGCCGTTCGACGTGTATCCCATCGTGGAATCCGCCGAATAGACTGCAAGAAAAAAATTTGGCCATGCGCCATGAAAACTTCGGAGGGAGAACAAGATGATTCAATTCAGCAAAGAGTATCTCAGGGACCGGATCTACGCCTGCTGGCTGGGCAAGAACATTGGCGGAACCATGGGCACGCCCTATGAGGGACAGCGCCAGCTGATGGATATCCACGGCTTTGCATCGGAGCCCGGCGCGCCGCTGCCCAACGACGATCTGGATCTGCAGCTGGTCTGGCTGCGGGCGGTCAACGAGCAGGGCCCCGACGCGATCACCAGCAAGGTGCTGGGCGAATACTGGATCTCCTGGATCACGCCCCACTGGAACGAATACGGCGTGTGCAAGGCGAACATGCGCGACGGCGTGCTGCCGCCCATGTCCGGCGAGATCAACAACGAGGAATGGCGGCATTCCAACGGCGCGTGGATCCGCACGGAGATCTGGGCCTGCCTGTATCCCGGCATGCCGGAAAAGGCGATCCGCCTGGCCTACGAGGACGCCAGCGTGGATCACGGCTTCGGCGAGGGCACCTACGCCGCCATCTTCGTGGAGGCGATGGAGAGCGCCGCGTTCATCATTCAGGACATCGACGAGCTGCTGAAGATCGGCCTGAGCAAGATCCCCGAGGACTGCCGCGTGTCGCGCAGCGTGCGGCTGGTCATGAAGGCCTATGCGGACGGCGTCTCCTGGAAGGACTGCCGCGAGATGGTGGTGAAGGACAGCGAGGATCTCGGATGGTTCCAGGCCCCGGCGAACGTGGCGTTCGTGGTGCTGGGCCTGCTGTACGGCAAGTGCGATTTCAAGCAGTCCATGATCTACGCCATCAACTGCGGCGACGACACCGACTGCACCGGCGCCACCGTGGGCTCGCTGCTGGGCATCATGGGCGGCATGGCCGCGATCCCCGAGGACTGGCGCGCCTACATCGGCGACGAGATCAAGTCGATCTGCATCACCAACGGCCACGGCCGCTTCCCCCAGTCCTGCACCGAGCTGACGGACTGCGTGATGAGCATGCTGCCGATGACGCTGCGCCCGAACAACGACGACGTGATGCTGAACCGCGTGAAGCTGGCCATCGGCGAGAAGAACGACTTCGCGGACGTTCAGCCCTCGGACTTCTACGGCCGCGAGTTCGTGGAAAAGCTGACGAAGCGGACGCAGTATTCCTACACCATCGAGGGCGTCTACGCCGACGTCTGCATCAACTTCGACACCAAGCCGGTGATCGAGCCCAACGGCGCGCTCACGGGCACGGTCACGATCCTCGCCCACACCATGCCGGAGCAGAAGCACTACCGGCTGAGCTTCCTCGCCCCCGAGGGCTGGAGCGTGACCTGCGCGAAGAACCTGTTCACGCCTGCGCTCCACTCCAAATTCGTGGAGACCGCCTCCGCGAAGTTCGAAATCCGCGCCGGTGAGAAGGTCGATCCCGCCAATCATCTGGTGCTCCAGGTGCTCTGCGCCGGCCGCCCGACCCCCATTCTGGTGCCGATTCAGATCGAGGGATGAACCTTCTTCGGAACGGAAGTCCCCGCAGCCTCTCCCCGATCCGGCCATGCCCGCCTTCAGGACAGGCCCGGCCCGTGACTGGGAAATAAAAACGCAAAAGGTCATAACCGCCCTTCGAAGAGGTCGGTTATGACCTTTTCAAATCGTTGACAAAGTCAACGATTTGCCAGACGCTGAAAAAGCCTGCAAGACAAGGAAGCAAGGCTGCAAAGCAATTTGCAGCCGCAGCTGACGCCGTAAGCAAAAATGCCGACTGATTTCATGATTTCAGCAGGCATTTTTGCGTTTGCGGGCTTTGTCAGTGGTCTGAAAAGGTCATAACCGCCCTTCGAAGGGGTCGGTTATGACCTTTTCATGGATACGGGCCTCTCCCCTGCGTCCGCCCGGGATGACCCCGGGCGAATGGTTCGCCGCACGCTCCGCAGATTTCCTCCCCGGGGATTCGCCCGGCGTTCCGCCGGAACCATCCCCGTCGCCCCGCGCCTCATGGCCCGGCCGAACCGGGGCTTGATCGCGCCCGTTCGGATGGCCGTGAAGGGAGCGGCGGCGAACGCTCCGGAGATCTGGGAAAAAGAAAGCGGGGAATCTGCCCGCAGAGCGCGCGGATTCCCCGTTCCCGTCCGCCCTTCCCGGGCGGCGCAGTTGCTCACTCGTTGGCCACCTGGCGCAGATAGTCGGCGAACTCGTCCGTCAGGCCCAGATCCCACAGGAAGGAGCAGGACAGATACTTGTCGCGGATATCGCGGGAGCCGATGAACGCGTCCACGGTGTCCTCCAGAGAGATCCCCAGATCCGCGGACGTCATGGGCATGCCGGTGGCGGCCATCAGGCTGTGCAGCGCGCCGTAGTCGGGCAGCTCTTCGTCGATGATCTTCAGAATCTCGTCCCAGCGGTCGATGAGCTTCTCCAGGCGCGCCGCGTGGCGGGCAGGATCGTTCTTCTTCGACTTGTCCTCGATGGCGATGATTTCGTCCGCCGTCTTGCCGAAAATGCGGCGAATCTGCTGCTCCCAGGCCTCGCGGTCGTAGCTCTTCATCCACGCCTCGGCCTTCGCGCGATCGGGGCGCACCTCGCGGATCTTCCGGTACAGCTTCATGGTCAGCACCGTGCCGACGCCCACCTGAATGCCGTGCAGATCATAGGGCTTGCCGCGCTCCAGCGCCATCATCTCCCACATATGGGAGAAATAGTGCTCCAGACCGGAGGCCGGGCGGGAGATTTCCGCGTACGCCATGCCCACACCGGCGATGATCAGTCCCTCGGCGATGGACTGAATCGCAGCCGGATCGCGCCGGGTGATGCCGTCGGACGCGTCGACGATCTTCTTCACCGCCGCGCGCATCAGCTGGGCGATGTGCTCGCAGTAGAACTCGCCGGTGACGATATTCGAGATCCGCCATTCGCAGATGGCCACGTACTTCGCCACCATGTCGCCCAGACCGGCCCACAGCATCCGCATCGGCGCCTGCGCCAGAATCTCGGAGTCCAGAATGATGCCCACCGGCGCGTGATTGTAGAGGGAGACCTTGACGTGGTTGACCTCCATGGACGCGGAATTGGACGCATAGCCGTCCATGCTGGGCGCGGTTCCCACGATGGCGCTGGGCACGCCCGCCGCGTGGGCGACCACCTTGCAGGTGTCGTTGATCACGCCGCTGCCCACACCCAGAATCATATCGCAGCTGGGATCGTAGTGCATCACCACGCTGCCCGCCTCCCACTCCGCGGGCGCGATGCGGTCGCCGGGGATGACGTAGCACACGTGGGGAATCCCCGCAGCGGTCAGAATCTCACAGACCTTCTCGCCGGCCACCGCATAGGTGTTCTTATCACAGACCACGAAGGGCTTTTTTCTGCCCATGGCGGCGATCATCTCGGGAACATATTTGATCACGCCCCGACCAATCTTCAGATAGTCCAGCGCGCAGACGTGGTGCTTTCCGCAATCGCAGTCGTAGCCCTCCGGGCAAACCAGTTCTTCCAGAGTCATCTTGTCGAAATCAGCCATGGTAATCAACCCGCCTTTGTATTATTTTCCGCACTGTCCCCGGCCCTGTTCTTTTCCGCCTGCCGGATCTGCTTCTGGAACAGCGCATACATTCGCTTTGAAATCAGCCATACCGCCAACGGCACATCGATGAGAATCAGCGGCGGAAAGAGATACATCGTCGCCATGCTCAGCGCCCAGATGATGATCAGAAACAGCAGCGTGCTGGGCAGCCGTCCGAACGCCATCAGGATCGCTCCGCCGATGCACTGCCCCGTGGTCTGCCTGAACATCGCCAGCAGGGCGGCGGTATAGAGCAGGATGCTTCCGTAAACCAGACACACCGTCAGCAGCGCGGGATAGTATTTTCCGCTGCCGACGGCGAAATCCGCCAGCTCAAACAGCCCCTGCCGATACAGCGAAAAGCCGACCAGAAACACATCCAGCGCCATAAACAGATACAGCAGCCAGATGAACGTGGCCTGCTTCAGATTTTCCCTGAACGACTGGATGTACATCTGCCACAGCTTGCCCTCGTTCCTCTGCCGAAGCCGGAAGCACACATAAAAAAGCGCCGTGGTCGACGCGCCGATGGTCACGATGGGCCAGCTCGTCGCCACCCAGTACACCATCAGCAAAAACAGATCCGCCAGTCTTCCGAAAAATCGCCACAGGGGTCCGTTGAAGGGCGTATCCTGTTCAACGTTCGGTTCGGCGTTCTGCTCCCTGAGCTTTTGCCGTAGCGATGCGCCACGATCCTGCCGTCGCACTCCACCTGGGCCAGATAGTCGTCGACGACCTCCCGCAGATAGACGCACTTCATCACGCCGTCCGCGCAGGCGTCCATGTTCACGCGGTCGATCTTCTCCACGTCGAAGACGGCCATGTAAAACGCATCCTGCACCGCGGCCTCGTGGCCGATTTTGTCCAGAATTCCCCGGCCGATGGCGTCGTTCTTGTACTCCAGCGAGCCATAGAGCCTGCCGTCATCGTCGTTGAAGGCGATGCAGCCCAGGTGTCCCAGAAGTCCGGTGACGGTGCCCACCAGATTTCCCTGCAGATCGGTCTTGACCAGCGCGGTGGTGAAGGAATAATAGATGTACCTGCGCTCGGTATCCACGGCAATTCCCTGACAGTGGCCGTACTCTCAACAGCCGGAATCGATTTCCATCGGCAACATAGTGATCTTCCCATTCGCATTTTTGCAAAGCATTCCGCCGTTCTGCCTTCGCCCGGCGTCGGGCAGGCGCAGCCCGCAGGCGAGGATTCCCGCCGCCGCGCAGACGAGCAGCAGCGCCGCAGTCCATCCCGGAAGTCTTCGCCCGATCCGACGCTCTCCCATTCCTCGGCAGCTCCTCCAGCGCTTTTTCTAAAGTATAGCACTACTTTCACAAAAAATATAGTGTATTGCATATTTTTACGCAATTCCATCCGCGGCGGCGGAATCCCGGGCGGGAACCCTTTTCCGACAGATTCCGTCAAAATATTCAGGCAGAAGAATTCTTACAAGGGAGGCGTGGATATGAATCGTGCGCTGGTACTGAGCGGCGGCGGGTCGCGGGGCGCGTATGAAATCGGCGCGTGGCAGGCGCTGGAGGAGCTGGGAGTGAAATTCGACGGGGTGTACGGCACGTCCATCGGCGCGATGAACGCGGCGCTGGTGGCGCAGGGCGATCTGAACGCGGCCTGCGCGCTGTGGGAGAACCTCGATCTCAAGCAGATCATGGCCTCGGACGACGAGGAGTTTTCCATGGACCGCATGATCTCGCGCAAGCGCGACGTGATCCCCTTCCTGCTGGAAAACGCGAAGCATCTGCGAATGGACGTCACGCCGCTGGAAAACCTGACCCGCAGTCATCTGGACGAGGGCCGCGTGCGCGCGTCGGGCATGGAGCTGGGCGTGATGACCGTGCGCATCCCGCAGCTGCAGCCCGTGCCGGTGCGCCTGCGGGACGTCCCCGAGGGACAGCTGGCGGACTGGGTGCTGGCGTCGGCGTCGTGCTTTCCGGTGTTCCCCATGCGCAGAATCGACGGCGAGCGCTATGTGGACGGCGGCTATTTCGACAACCTGCCCATCGACATGGCCATCGCCGACGGCGCGGAGGAGATCGTGGCGGTGGACGTGCATCCCCAGCCCGCCCACGCCGAGTACGCCCACATGCCGTTTCTGAAGATGATCCATCCGCTGCACAATCTGGGCGGCTTTCTGGACTTCAATCCCAGGCTGCTCGACCGCGCGCGCCGGATGGGCTATTACGACGCGATGAAGGCCTACGGCGCGTTCGACGGCATTCGCTATACCTTCATCCACCGCAGCGAGCTCAAAACCGCCGCCGCCGCGCGCAGATACATGCGCGCCGTGGCCGCCTTCGACGCGGAAGCCATCACCCGGCGGGCCTTCGGCTCCTCCCAGGAGATGGACGCGCCGCTGATTTCCGCGCTGAGCATGGAGACGCCGCTGAAGGATCTCAGCTGGAAGGAGATCTATCTGCGCGGCATGGAGCTGTGCGCCCAGGCGATGGCCTTCCGGGAGGACGCGATCTACGACCCCGAGGTGCTCGCCGGGCGGATGCTCCGCTTTGCCCAGACCGGCGAGAAGGTGACGGAGCTGACCCGCGCCGACATCCTCGGGATCTCCGCCATGGGCAGCCGCGAGCTGATCTCCTGTCTCTACCGCGCGCTGCGGGATCTGGGCAGCTTCCCCGGCGACTGCGCCGACTGTCTGGCCGGTTTCCCCGCCGAGACCGCCGCCGCGCTGTGGCTGTTCTGCGCCTGACCGACTTCCTGAAAGGGCTGCCGCGCTCCAGCCCGTCTGCGCCCGATTGCCGCCCCGCCGCGTTTTTTCCGGCGGGGCCTTTTGCGTTTGGATGCGAACGGCGTTTCCACGGCGCGTCCTTCCGGCAAGTTTTGCCCAAATATGAATAATTCACCGCCGGACTGCCGACGATAGGAACGAACCTCCATCGATGGAAAAACAGGAAGAAATGGAGTGAAGCGTTCTGATTCGCCGACTTTTTTGTTTGCTCGCGGCCGTGCTGATCGGGCTGTCCGCGACCGCTGAAGGAACTGCCGCGCCCTCCGGGGCCGCATCCGCTTACAGCAATCTCGATCAATCGCTGGGCCAGATCGCCGCGCAGACCCCTGCCGACGGACTCGTGCGGCTGCACGTGGTGGCCGGAGACGACTCCGACGCGGCGCAGCAGCTGAAGCTGGTCGTGCGCGACGCGGTGCTGATCCGCGCCCAGTCGCTGCTGGCCGACTGCCCCGACGCGGAGACCGCCTTCGCCCGCCTGACCGACGCTCTGGACGAGCTGGAGCAGGCCGCCGCCGACACCGCCGGTTCGAACCACGCCGTTCGCGCCGAGACCGGCGTGTTCCCCTTCCCCGACCGCGACTACGCCGGTGTGACCGTGCCCGCGGGCGACTACCGCGCGCTGCGCATCGTCATCGACGGCGGCGGCGGCCGCAACTGGTGGTGCGTGCTGTTCCCCACGCTCTGCACGGCCACGGACGGCCATTCCGCGCTGGCCGACTGGCTGAGCGAATTTTTCGGAGGTGATCCGTCGTGAAAAAGAGATTCTGTCTGGCGCTGGCGATGATCATGGCGCTGACGCTGCTGACCTCCGACGCGCTGGCCGCCACGGTGCTGGAGGTGGGCTCCAGCGGCAGCGACGTGACCAAGGTGCAGAACAGGCTGATCCAGTACGGTTACATGACCGGCGCCGCCGACGGCCGCTATGGCGAAAAGACCCGCGACGCGGTCATCTGGTTTCAGCAGCGCAACGGCCTGACCGTGGACGGCAAGGTCGGGCCCAGGACCGCCGCCGCGCTGGGCGTCACCCTCAGCGGCAGCAGCTCCGCCGCCGCGGCGGCCTCCTCCGGCTCGGCCAGCATCGTCTCCGCCGACCACCGGCTGCTGGCCAAGCTGGTATATGCCGAGGCGCGGGGCGAGCCCTACAAGGGCCAGGTCGCCGTGGCCGCCGTGGTGCTCAACCGCGTGCGCAGCTCGTCGTTTCCCAACACCGTCTCGGGTGTGATCTACCAGCGCAACGCCTTCACCTGCGTCAACAACGGCTCCATCAACAACACGCCCGACAGCTCCTGCATCCGCGCGGCGCTGGACGCGCTCAACGGCTGGGATCCCACCGGCGGCTGTCTGTACTACTATAACCCCAAGACCGCCACGGACGACTGGATCCGCTCCCGCACCACCAAGACCGTCATCGGCCGCCACTACTTCTGCACCTGAGGAGGCCCCACCATGCAGACTGAAAAAAAGCGTCTCTCCGACCGGGACTGGCCTCGCGCCGTGGCCGCGGCCATGACCGCGCTGTCCGTCGCGCTGCTGGCGATGGGCTGGGCGCAGAGCGCGCGGCTCGACGCCGCCAACGCCCGCATCAGCGCCGTGGTGCAGAAGGCCTTCTACGAAACCTGCGAGCTGACCGAATCCATGAGCGTCAACCTGCGCAAGCTGCTGGTGGCCGGAGACGGCGGCCAGATGCAGCAGCTGCTCAACGAAATCTCCCAGCAGGCGCAGGGCGCGTCCGGCAACCTGGCCCTGCTGCCCATGGGCGAGGATACCGTCTCCGCCACGATCAAGTTCATCAACCAGGTGGGCGATTTCTCCGAATCGCTGTCCGTGCGGCTGGCCGCCGGCGGCGCGATCGGCACCGGCGACTACCAGACCATCTCCACGCTGTCCGAAAGCGCGGCGGCGTTCTCGGTGGGCATGGCGCGGCTGCTGTCGCGGGTGGAGAGCGGCGAGGCCGTGCTGGACGGCGCTTCCACCGCCGGAGACGAGTCCCTCTATCCCCTGACCAACCCCGCCGCAGAATATCCCACGCTGCTCTACGACGGCCCCTTCTCCGACGGGATCCTGGGCGACGCGTTCAAGGCCCTGGCCGGACTTCCCAACGTCACCGCCGACGAGGCCCAGCAGAGTCTGGCGGCGTTCATCGGCAGCGTGACCCGGATCAGCCTGACCGGCGAGGCCGCCGCTCCGGTGGACTGCTACGAATTCACCCTCACGGCGGGCGGCTATTCGCTGTCGGCGGGCGTGACGAAGCAGGGCGGCAAGGTGCTGTACGTCCTCAGCAACGCCGACGTGACCGAGGGCGGCTTCACCGTCAGCCAGCTGCTGGACGCGGGCGAAGCGTTCCTGCTCTCCCGGGGCTTCGGCGACATGGAGATGAGCTACTACAGCCTCTACGACGGCATTCTCACGGTCAACTACGCCGCGGTGCAGAACGGCGTGATCCTCTACCCCGACCTGATCAAGCTGCAGCTGAGCGCGCGCGACGGCGCGGTGATCGGTCTGGAGGCCGCGCACTACTGGATGAACCACGTCGAACGCAATCTGGCGCTGCCCGTCCTGAACGAGGAGGAGGCGCTGTCCCGGCTGGCGCCGCAGCTCACCGCCCGAAGCGTGCGGCTGAGCCTGATCCCGGTCAACGCCGGCGAGGCGCTGTGCTATGAGATCCGGGCCACCGACGGCGTGGACGAGTTCCTGGTGTATATCGACGCGGCCACCGGCGCGGAGCGCGAGCTGATGCAGGTGGTCAGCGACGCGAACGGCTCGCTGGTAATGTGAGGTGAGCGCATGTCGGAAACCACCTATTCACGCACCGCACACCTTCCGCATAGGCTGAATCAGACCATCTATGCGGAGCGTGATCCCATGATATCGAGGGGAGACCTGTTCAGCGCTTGTCTCGATCCCGTCGTCGGATCCGAACAGGGAGGCATCCGCCCCGTGCTGGTCATACAAAACGACGTCGGGAACCGATACAGCCCCACGGTCATTGTGCTGGCCGTCACCGGCCAGGTCAACAAGGCGCGGCTGCCCACCCATGTTCCCGTCAACGCCGAGGGCACCGGACTGCAGAAGGACAGTGTCATCCTGGCAGAACAGATCCGAACGCTGGATAAGCGAAGACTGCGCGAGCGCATCGGCGCCCTCAAGCCGGAGACCATGGATAAGGTCAGCGCCGCACTGAAGATCTCGCTGGGCGTGTGAGCGCCCGGTTCGAAGGAATCAAAGGGGGGACTGTCCGCATGGAACAGTCCCCCTCAAATCGTTGACAAAGTCAACGATTTGCCCGACGCTGAAAAAGCCTGCAAGACAAAGAAGCAAGGCTGCAAATCAGGGAGCTTGCACGGACGCAAGTGACCACAATTTGCAGCTGCAGCTGACGCCGTAAGCAAAAATGCCGACTGATTTCATGATTTCAGCAGGCATTTTTGCGTTTGCTGTCTTTGTCAGTGGTCTGGGGGGACTGTCCGCATGGAACAGTCCCCTTCATGTTTTGCTCCGTCCGCGCAGCGCTTGATACAGCGCCGCGCCCAGCAGCGCGCCCAGCGCGTTGAGCAGCACGTCGTCCACGTCGCTCACGCCGGTTCCCAGCATCCACTGCATCGCCTCCAGTCCCAGCGACACGGCCGCCCCGATCGCCAGCGTCTGCCAAATCGTTCGCCTGCGCGAGAGGATCATCCCCAGCGGCACGAACCAGATCATGTTGCCCGCCACGTGATACGCAAACGGCCATGCGCCCGCGCGCAGCTCCTCCAGCGTGGTCCGAAGGGGAACCGGCTGCAGCGCCCGGACGGCGCCGGGCCCGCCGCGCAGCGCGATGATCTCCGTCAGCGCCGCCAGATAGCCCGTCTGCAGCAGCCGCCGCAGCTCCCGCCGCCAGTCCGGACGGCCGCCGGTCGCCGCCCACCGCGCGAGCCGGATCACCATCCGGATCCCGCACACAGCCCCCGCGAACCCCAGCGCCCGGGCGACATACTGCGCGATGCCCGCGGCGCTCATTCATCATCCTCCCGATACTCGAGGATGTCCCCGGGCTGGCAGTCCAGCGCCTTGCAGATGGCGTTGAGCGTGGTAAACCGGATGGCCTTCGCCTTGCCGTTTTTCAGCACGGAGATGTTCGCCATGGTGATGCCCACGCGCTCGGACAGCTCCGTCACGCTCATCTTGCGCCGGGCCAGCATCACGTCCAGATTCACAATCAGCACGCTCTCACCTCAAATCGTCAGGTCGTTCTCGTCCTTGAGCGCCGCGCCGGCCTCGATCAGCTCGGCCATCGCCGACGCGAACAGCGCGAACACCAGCGCGATGCACGTGCCCAGCGCCGCCAGTCCCGGCACCGGCGCGGCGTGCAGACCCGTGCACAGGCACAGCGCGAACCCGATCGCCATCAGCCCGCAGGCCGCGGCCATATACCGCGAAATCCGCCTGAGCGACCGCGCGTTCTTCCGGGAAAAGGAGTTGTCCCGGCCGATCTCCCCGCAGATGCGCCACGCCTCCCACAGCGACGCGAAGCACAGCGCGCCCACGGCCCACACATAGATCAGATCGATCCACATCCGCCCCGTGCCCGGCCCGTCCAGCTCCGCCACCACCTTCGGCGCGACGCCCAGAAACAGCGCCGCGCCCAGCGCCAGCGTCACCATGCAGGCCAGCTTCATCCTGCCCAGGGATTTTCTTCGGTTCATGCTCGTCCCTCCCGGTTGTTTCTGGCACCATTATAGCCGCTCTTCACCCGAATGTCAATATTTATTTATCGTATAACATGAAATCAGACTTCGGCGGTCATGCCGTCGAAGCAGGCGATGAGCGGCGGGGCGAGCCGGGCCTCGATCTCCGCCTGCGTTTTGTGGAGCGTGCGCGCCATGTGGGTCAGAAACACCGGCGCGCCGGGCGCGAGGGTTCCCGTGCGCAGAAGGGTGGCGGTCATCAGCCGCACCATGTCGATGGAATTGTGCTCGAACACGCGCCAGTCGCCGTCGAAGCCGTCGCCGATGGTGGCGTCGAACACCGCCGCATCCAGCGTCCGGTCGCCCAGGATGTGCCGCGCGCGATTGAGCATCCACGCGCCGTCGGTGGCGTAGAGCAGCGCTTTCCCGTCTTTCTCGATCAGATAGTGAAGCGGCTGTTCGTCCGCGCGTTCGGTGGAGTGGTTCGCCGGCAGCGCCGTGACCCGGTATCCGCCGGGCACGTCGAACGCCTCGCCCGCCTTCACGGAAATCACCTCCGCGCCCGGCAGATCGATCGCCTTCGCCCAGCTCTCGTGGGCGTACACCCGCCTGGGCGACAGCGCCCGCAGCGCGCCCGGATCGAAGTGGTCGGCGTGGCTGTGGGTGAACAGCACGTCCGTCACCGACTCGGGCCGCTCGATCTCGCCCAATGTGGTCGCCGTCAGATCGATCAGCAGCGAATCGTCGATCCGCGTGGCGGTCAGCCGCCGGTATTCGCCCCGGGCGTCGGGACCGTCCCAGTCCGCCGCGCCGGTGCCCAGAAACTGCAGCTTCATATTGCACCCTCCCCTTGCAGTCGTTTTGGCTTCATTATAAGCGCCGCGGCAGGGACTGTCAATCGGTTGGCCGTTGCCAGCGGGACGATTTTGTGATATCATAATTTCATCTGTACGAAAGAGGGATGCGCAATGCCGTTTTGCAGCTTCGACCGCGACGCGGGTATGTACGACGTCACGCCCATCGAGAACATGTTTCTGCTGGAATACCTGCCCACCGCGCCGGATGAGTTTCTCCGGGTATATCTGTACGCGCGGATGCTGGCGCTGCACCCCGAGCTGGGCGACGGCATGGACGAGCTGGCCCGCGCGCTGCACATGGATTCCGACGCGGTGTACAACGCCATGAGCTACTGGGAGCGCCAGGGACTGGTGCGCCGGCTGACCGACCGCCCCCCGACCTACGCCCTCCTGCCCGTGATCCCCAGCGTCAGCGGCCCCTCGAACCCCATGGAGAGCGACTACTACGAATATCGGGACTTCAACGCCAACCTCCAGGCCATCTTCGGCTCCGAGCTGCTCCAGCCCAAGCAGTACGCCATGGCCAACGACTGGATCAACATCCTGGGCTTCACCCAGGAGGCCGTATTGAAGATGGTGGAGGAGAAGTATCGGCGCTCCCGGGCGCGGAAGCCCCAGGGCTTCTTCAACCGCCTCAACGAGACCGCCGCCCAGTGGGCCGAGCGCGGCGTGCGCACGGTGGAGGACGTGGAGCGGGCGCTCGAGAGCGACGGCCGGGTGGAGAAGGCCGCCGCCCAGGTGATGAAGCGGCTGGCCATGAACCGCCCCGCCACCGCCGACGAGCTGAAGCTGGTCTCCTGCTGGCTGAACGAGTGGAACCTCTCCATTGAAGACGTGCTCGCCGCCTGCGCCGAGACCACCAAGTCCCGCAACCCCTCGCTGTCCTACCTCAATTCCATCCTGGAGAGCCGCCGCAGCGGCGTGGACGAGCGGTTCAGGGAGCTGCAGGCCACGCTGCGCGAGCTGGGCGGCAGCGAACCGCCCACGCCCGATCAGCAGCGCGTCTACGGCGAGCTGCTCGGCCAGGGCTTCGAGCCGGAGACCGTCCGGCTGGCCGCCGTCCAGTGCGCCCGGCGCAACCGCCACACCTTCGACCATCTGACCGCCATGCTGAGCAAGTGGGCGGAGATGGGGCTGACCCGCTTCGACGACGCCGACGCCTACGTCCAGGCCATGACCCGCATGACCGCCGAGGTGCGCGCGCTGCTGGAGCGCTGCGGCGCGAGCCGTTCGCCCCGGATGGACGATCTGCAGCTCTACGAGCGCTGGATCGCCGATTTCCCCCGCCCGCTGATCGACTACGCCGCCGACTGCGCCCGGGGCATGGACAAGCCCATGCTGTACATGGACAAGGTGCTCTCCGAATGGAAAAAGAGCGGCGTATCCACCGCCGACGAGGCCCGCGCGCAGCACGAAAGCCGCGCCCGGAGCGAAGTCCCCGCCGCTGGAAAGCCCAACCCCGCGCTGGACTACGCGCAGCGCTCCGCGGCGGAGACCGATTACTCCAGCCGCATCGTCGATCTGAGCGAATACGATGAACAGGACGGTGAAGCATGATGACGCGCTCCGAACACATCCGCGCGCTGCTGGAGGAATACGCCCGCCAGCGCGCCGCCGACGACGCCGACCTGGCCGCCCGCATCGAGGCCGCCGAGCGGCGGGATCCCGAGATCGCCCGGCTCCGGGCGGACAGCGTGTCGCTGGCGCTGAACACCATGCGCTCCATCCTCTCGCTGCCCACCCAGGAGGCCCGCGCCGAGGCCGCCGAGCAGATGAAGCGCCGCGGCCAGTCCAACAACGCCGAGATCCGCCGCAGGCTGAAGGCGCTGGGGCTCCCGGAGGACGAGCTGGAGCTGCGCTACCGCTGTCCCCGCTGCCGCGACACCGGCTACGTGGGCGACGCGCCCGCGAAATTCTGCGAATGCTTCGAGACCCGTCTGCGCGCCCGCCGCCACGAGGACGGCTCCATGGCCGGCGTGGAGGAGCAGAACTTCGACGCCTTCGACCTGAACGTCTTCCCCGAGGCCGACGGCCAGCGCAGCCAGATGCGCGCCGCCCGCCGGCTGTGCGAGGACTACGCCAATCACTTCCCGGAGACCCGCTTCCGCAGCCTGCTGCTGACGGGCGCGGGCGGTCTGGGCAAGACCTACCTGCTGAACTGCATCTACGCCCGGGTGATGGATCGCGGTCTGAGCGCGGTGCGGATCACCGCCTTCCGGCTGTTCGAGGCCATGCGCCAGCAGCACGTGGGCAACGACGAGCGCTATGACGGCTTCACGTCGCTGATCGAGGCTCCACTTCTGCTGATCGACGATCTGGGCACCGAGCCGATGATGCGCAACATCACCGTGGAATATCTGTTCACACTGCTCAACGAGCGCATCGCCGCCAGGCGCAGCACCGTCATCGCCACGAACCTCACGCTGGATCAGCTCAAGGATCGCTACGGCGAGCGGGTGTCCTCCCGGCTGATGGATCACTGCGGCGTGCTGCAGCTGAAGGGAAAGGATCTGAGAACGCTGTGACCGACCGTGAACGCATCTATCAGGCGCTGGACAGCCTGGGCGTCGCCTACGAGCGGTACGCCCACGCCCCCGCCTTTCACATCGACCAGTGCGAGGCGCTAGCGGCCCGGTTTCACGCGCTGATCTGTAAAAACTACTTCCTCAGTACCCGCCGGAAAAAGGACTACTGCCTGTGCATCGTGCGCCCCAACGCGCGGCTGCGCACGTCGGATATCTCGGCCCAGGCGGGCACCTCCCGGCTGGGCTTCGGCAGCGAGGAGGACCTGCAGGCGCTGCTGCGCACCCGGCCCGGCTCGGTCAGTCCGCTGGGACTGCTGTTCGACGAGGAGCTGCGCGTGCGGCTGCTGGTGGATCGCGCGCTGGTGGGCGAGCCCCGGCTGGCCTTCCACCCCTGCGACAACACCGAGACGCTGGTGCTCTCCTGGGCGGACTTCGCCGAAAAATTCCTGCCCGCCGTCCGCCACGCCCCCACCTTCGTGGACGTCCACGACTTCGGGGATCTCCCCGAATCTTAACCTGCGCGCCCGTTTCAACCCACCGCATTATGGGGTATTGATTCCATGCATGGGGAGCATCGCTCCCGCGTAGAATTCCAATGCCATCATGAGGAGGTTTGAACGATGCCCAGAAAATTGCTGCGCAAGCTAACCGTACTGCTGACGACCCTGATGCTCTGTCTGACCGTCCACGCGCTGGCCGCCACCCGGGACGAGGCGCTGACCACCGCCCGGCAGCTGGTGGGCCAGCAGGCCGAGCTGCTCGAGTCCGACGAGGACGACGGCGTGTATGAATTCGAGTTCCGCGACGACGCCGCCCGCTACGACGTGGGCATCCGCGCGTCCGACGGCGCAGTGATCGGCTTCGAGACCGAGTATGCCGGCGTTCCCCGCGCCGCGAGCGCCGTTCTGACCGAGGCGGAGGCAAAGGCCAAGGCCGTGGCGCTGTATCCCGACGCGGCGGTTTCGCTGGCGCTGCCCGGGCGCGAGGACGGCGGCGAGGTCTACGAGGTGTTCTTCACCACCGCCGGCGCGCCCGCCGAGCTGACCGTCAACGCCGAGACCGGCGACATACAGCGCGTAACGCTGTATCCCGCCGCCGCGGGCGCGATTCCCGCAGACAGGGTGCTGGAAATCGTCCGAACCCGCGACCCCGGCGCGGCCGTCACCGAGCTGGAGCTGGACTACGATCGCGACGGCTACCGCTACGAGGGCGAGACCGCCGAAACCGAATTCGGGATCAACGCCCTGACCGGCGACGTCCTCGAGTGGGAAAAACACTGAGCTCCTGCCGAATGCCGCAGCCCCTCCGGCGCGAATCCCGCCGCCGGAGGGGCGCATTGTGTGCGCATTTCACGGTTGCAATCTGCGCACAAATCTGCTATAATAATTCGGCAAGCCGAAGGCTTGGCCGGGTCGCTCACGCTTCAGCGGGAACGACAATCATGGTATTGAGAAAAAGCCGCGCAGCGGCGTTTCTTTTGACCCTATCGTTGCATATGCAACCATTGACCGGAGGAATGTGCATGCCGAACTTTACCCACAGTCTGAACATCGTCGGGCGCTGCACCCAGATGCAGCGCGGGCAGGCGCTGCGGGAGCTGGGCGTCTGCGGCGGACAGGCGCCGTATCTGCTCAGGCTCTGCCGGTGCCCGGGGATGACCCAGGAGGAGCTGGCGAGGGCGCTGTACGTGAACAAGAGCACGGCGGCGCGGGCGATCGCCAATCTGGAGAAATCCGGCTTCGTGGAGCGCCGCCCCAGTCCGGACGACCGCCGCTGCCACCAGCTGTTCCCCACCGAACGGGCGATCGCCGCGCTGCCGAAGATCCGCGAAACCATCAGCCAATGGAACGACTATCTTCTGGAGGAGTTCACCGACGAGGAGCGCGCCGCACTGGTCGACATGCTCGATCGCGTCTCCCGGCGCGCCCAGGCCTACATCCAGCGGGAAGTGGGGTGGGACGCATGAAGCGCATCGCCCGATACCTGATTCCCTATCTGAGCGGCATCGCCTTCGGCCTGTTTCTGAAATTCGTGGGCGCGATGACGGAGCTGTTCCTGCCGTGGATTCTCTCTTACATGATCGATACGGTGGCTCCGGCGGGCGACCTGAAGCGGATCGCCCTCTGGGGCGTGATGATGGCGCTGTGCGCGGTGACGGCGCTGGTGACCAACGTGGTCGCGAACCGCCGCGCGTCCGCCGTGGCCCGGGACGCCACGCGCACCATCCGCCACGACCTGTTCCGGAAGATCGAACACCTCTCCTCGAAGCAGATCGACGAGCTGACCGTGCCCAGCCTGATCTCCCGCCTGTGCACGGACACCTACAACGTCAACAACACCATCGCCCGGCTGCAGCGCATCGGCATTCGCGCGCCCGTGATGCTGCTGGGCGGCGTGACGGTGACGATGCTCCAGGACTTCCGTCTGAGCCTCGTCCTGGTGGGCACGCTGCCGCTGATGGCCGTGGGCATCACGCTGATCTCCCGCAGCGGCATCCCGCTGTACCGCCGGGTGCAGGCGGCCGTCGACCAGGCCATCCAGACCGTGCGCGACGACGTGACCGGCATCCGCGTGATCCGCGCGCTGTCCAAGGGCGAATTCGAGCGCGAACACTTCCACCGCGACAACTGCGCGCTGTGCGCCGAGCAGATCCGCGCGGACACGATCATGTCCGCCACCAACCCGCTGATGAACCTGCTGCTCAACGGCGGCCTGACGGCCATGGTGGTGGTGGGTGCGTATCTGGTGCGCGACCGGCTGTCCAGTCCCGGCACGATCATCGCCTTTCTCTCCTACTTTACCACCATTCTGAACTCCGCGCTGGCCATCAACCGCATCTTCGTGATGCTCTCCAAGGCCACCGCGTCGGCGCAGCGCATCGACGAGGTGCTCTCGCTGCCCGACGAGTCGCCGGAGGGCGGACTTGCGCAGCTGAAATCCCGCGCCCACGTGGTGTTCGACGATGTGTGCTTCTCCTACAACGGCCGCGTGAACGACCTAATTCACATCTCCTTCACGCTGGAGCGCGGCAGGACGCTGGGCGTGATCGGCGCCACCGGCTGCGGCAAGACCACGCTCATCCAGCTGCTGCAGCGGTTCTACCGGGTGAATTCCGGCGGCGTCTACATCGACGGCCAGAACGTGAACGCCTTCGACGACCAGACCCTGCACACGCTGTTCGGCGTGGCGTTCCAGTCCGACGCGTTCTTCGCCGGCACCATCCGCGAAAACATCGACCTGGGCCGCGGCCTTCCCCAGGCGCAGATCGAGCGCGCCGCCCGCTGCGCTCAGGCCGCCGAGTTCATCGACGCGCTGCCCGACGGCTACGACCACCGCGTGCAGGCCAAGGCCGTCAACCTGTCCGGCGGCCAGCGGCAGCGCCTGCTCATCGCCCGCGCACTGGCGGGCAATCCGGAGATCCTGATCCTGGACGACTCCTCCTCCGCGCTGGACTACCGCACCGACGCCGCCATGCGCGAGGCGCTGCGGCGGGAGTATCCCCACGTCACCACGGTGCTGATCGCCCAGCGCGTCAGCTCCGTGCGCGGCGCGGACGAGATCCTGGTGCTGGAAAACGGCGCGATGGCCGGACTGGGCAGCCACGACGCGCTGATGCAGACCTGCCCCCTCTACGCCCAGATCAGCCGCATCCAGACCGGCGAGGATGAACCCATCGGAGGTGAAGCTCATGCGTCCGCGTAATACTCCCCAGCGCCCCCGGGACACGAAGGGCACGCTGGCGCGCATCGGACGGTATCTGCTCAGGAGCTGGCCCCTGCTGACGGCGGCGCTGACGCTGACCATCGCGGGCAACGTCTGCCAGCTGATCGGCCCCACGCTGTGCGGCTACGCCATCGACGCCATCGCCCTGGAGACGGGCGTGGACTTCCCGAAGGTGTTCTCCTACGCCGCGCAGATGCTGGCGCTGTACGTGATCTCCGCCGCGCTGAGCTACGCCGTCTCGCTGCTGATTCTGCACGCCAGCCAGCGCACCACCCGGGACATGCGCGACGACGTGTTCGCCAAGCTGATGCGCCTGCCCGTGGGCTACTTCGACCGCCGCCAGACCGGCGATATCTTAAGCCACATCTCCTATGACATCGACACCGTGAACACCTCGCTGTCCAACGATCTGGTGCAGATTCTCACCAGCATCATCACCGTGGTGGGCGCGTTCATCATGATGGTGCGCATCTCGCCCACGCTGGTGATCGTGTTCGTCATCACCGTGCCGCTGTCCGTGGTGTTCACCCGGTTCATGACCGGCAAGGTGCGCCCGCTGTACCGCGCGCGCTCCAAAAAGCTGGGCGAGCTCAACGGCTTCGTGGAGGAGTACGTCTCCGGCCAGAAGACCATCCGCGCCTATCACCGCGAGGCCGACGTGCTCGACCGGTTCGACGCGATCAACGAGGAAGCCGTGCAGGCCTACTACGCCGCCGAATACTACGCCAGCGTCACCGGCCCGCTGGTCAACTTCATCAACAACCTGTCGCTGACGCTGATCAGCGTGTTCGGCGCGATCCTGTACCTGTTCGGCGGGATCACGCTGGGCAACATCTCCTCCTTCGTGCTCTACTCGCGCAAGTTCTCCGGCCCCATCAACGAGGCCGCCAACATCTTAAGCGAGCTGCAGTCCGCACTGGCCGCCGCCGAGCGCGTGTTCAACCTGCTCAACGAGGAGGAGGAATCCGCCGACCTGCCCGGCGCGCCTGCGCTGCAGGTGCGCGAGGGCGAGGTGGCGCTGAATCACATCGACTTCGGCTACGATCCCGACCGCATCATCCTGAAGGACGTGAGCCTGACCGCCGCGCCCGGCAGCATGGTGGCCATCGTCGGCCCCACCGGCGCGGGCAAGACCACGCTGGTCAACCTGCTGATGCGCTTCTACGACCCCCAGTCCGGCACGATCACCATCGACGGCCAGGAGATCGCCAGGGTGCAGCGCAGCAGCCTGCGCGCCGCGTTTTCCATGGTGCTGCAGGACACCTGGCTGTTCAACGGCTCTGTGCACGACAACATCGCCTACGGCAGTCCCAACGCCACCCGCGAGGACGTGATCGCCGCCGCGAAAGCCACCCACATCCACTCCATGATCGAGCGCCTGCCCCACGGCTACGACACCATCCTCACCGAGGACGGCGTGAACATCTCCAAGGGCCAGAAGCAGCTGCTGACCATCGCCCGCGCCATGCTCCAGGAGGCCCACCTGCTGATCCTGGACGAGGCCACCAGCAACGTCGATATCCGCACCGAGATGCTCATCCAGTCCGCCATGCGCCGGCTGATGCAGGACAAGACCTGCTTCGTCATCGCCCACCGCCTGTCCACCATCCGCAACGCCGACCTGATCCTCGTCGTCCGGGACGGACAGATCGTCGAACAGGGCCGCCACGAAGCGCTCCTCGCTCAAAACGGCTTCTATGCCAGCCTCTTCCGCGCCCAGTTCGAATAACGCCAAATCTCCCCCTTGGGCCTTTCCGACCACCGGAAAGGCCCAAAAAAATCGCTTTTCCCCTCCAAACTCCTCCGGAGTCAACCGCGCCAGCCTCTCCCGCATCCCGTCCGAATAACGCCAAGTTCCCTCTCCGATACTCTCCCTCCCCTTTGTGCCTTTCCGACCACCGGAAAGGCGCAAAAGATCGCCGTCCCCACCCCGGACTCCTCCGGGATCAACCGCGCCAGCCTCTCCCGCATCCCGTCCGAATAACGCCAAGTCTCCCCTTTGTGCCTTTCCGACCACCGGAAAGGCGCAAAAGATCGCCGTCCCCGCCCCGGACTCCTCCGGGGTCAACCGCGAAATCGGGCCGCCTCCCGGCCCGATTTCGCCCACAACAGAAACGCCTTTCCCCCTCCGCGGCCTGCATGCAGGCCGCAAGCGGTTTTTCTGGGAGGGGGCGCGGGGGAGGGGTTCTTTTTCTCTAAAAAGAACCCCTCCCCCGCATCTTCTCCCACTCCCATCCCCCGTCACTCAAACGTCTCCCCCGGGATCCGCTCCTCCAGCGCGCCGATCTTCTGCGTGATTTCGGCGCAGAACTCGTCGATGTGTTCGGATCTGTCGGGCCGGGCGACGAATTCCTTGATGGGCAGGATGAGCTCCTGGGCGGCCTCGGCGAGGGCGAGATCGCGTGCGGGCATGCGCAGTCCGCGGAGATAGTCGGCGATGGTATCGCAGGCGCGGGCGAGGTCGGCGTCGCCGGAGCGGCGGGCCTCCTCCTCGAGGCGCGCGCAGGACTGGCCGACGTCGGCGCGGGTGCGGTGGTTGACGCGGGGCGCATCGCAGGCCACGCCCTGCTCGTTGAGCCGGTCCACCAGGTCGTGAACGTACTCCGGGCGGGACTTGATCACGGCGCGGTACTTGTTCTGATAGCGCAGCATCAGGCTGTGGTCGCCGCCGGAGAGCTTCTGGAGGCAGGAGCGCACGCTCTGCCCCGCCGCGCGGGCGATGAGCACCTGCTCCATCAGCCAGTCCACCTCCTGCTGTGTAAACGGCACGAAGCGCGCGGGATGCTGCCGGGCGTCTCCGTGCTCGCGCACCTGCGCATAGTAGTAATTGCGGATGCTGTTGGGTCTGCGGCCGGTCTGCTCGGCGATGCGCTCAAAGACGGCCTTCAGCGGCAGTCCCTGCTGCTGCGCCTCCTCCGCGGTCTCCCAGAGAAGCTGGTCCTCCGCTTCGCTCCAGCCCGAACGCCTTCCTGTGCGGGAAAATGCCTGCTCCATACAATCCCCTCCAAACTGCCTTGATGATACAGAGTATGCGCGCCGTGTGCTCAGAATATACTTCCAATCCGGATCCGCGCAACTTTTTTCACAGCGCCGCCCGGCCCGCGCGAATGCGCCTATCAGGATATTCTATGCCCGTCCTCCCCGCCTCAGAACCGCCGCTTGACATTTTTTGTCCGCTGCGTTATCATGATGTTGTGCTTTTATGCAGCGCAACCCCATCAAGATAGCGAGGTGCATTCTCATGAGCAAGCCCACCCTGGTCATCATGGCCGCAGGCATGGGCAGCCGGTTCGGCGGCTGCAAGCAGATCACGCCCGTGGACGACGCGGGCCACGTCATCATCGATTATTCCATCTACGACGCCGTGCGCGCAGGGTTCGGCAAGGTCGTCTGCATCATCAAGCCCGAAATGGAAGCCGACTTCCGCGCCGCCATCGGCGATCGCATCTCTGCGTTTGTGGATCTCCGGTATGCCTATCAGACGCTGGACAAGCTGCCGGCGGGCTACGCCGTGCCCGAGGGCCGCACGAAGCCCTGGGGAACCGGCCACGCCGTGCTGTGCGCCGCCGACCAGATCGACGGCCCCTTTGCCGTGATCAACGCCGACGACTTCTACGGCCGCGGCGCCTTCCAGGCCGCCTGCGACTTCCTGTCCGCCCCCCACGCCCCCAACGAGCACGCCATGGTGGCCTATCGCGTGGAGAACACCCTGACCGAGAACGGCTCCGTGTCCCGCGGCGTGTGCACTGCGGAAGACGGACTGCTGACCGGCGTGGTGGAGCGCACCAAAATCGTGCCCCGCGAGGGCGGCGCCGCGTTCATCGAGGACGACGGCGAAACCTTCCTCCCCGCCGGCACCCCCGTCTCCATGAACCTGTGGGCCTTCCAGCACTCCGTGCTCGACGAGCTCCGGGCCCGGTTCTCCGCCTGGCTGGACGAAAGCCTGCCCGTCAATCCCATGAAGTGCGAATACTTCCTGCCCCTGATCCCCAACGCCCTGATCCGCGAGGGCAGCGGCTCCGTGCGCGTGCTGGACACCGACGAGCGCTGGTTCGGCGTGACCTATCACGACGATCTGGAAAAGGTGCAGTCCGCCATCCGCGCAAAGAAGGCTGCGGGCGAGTATCCTGAAAAGCTGTGGAAGTGAGGCGCGGATTTTGAAGACGGGGCTGGTATTGGAAGGCGGCGCGGTGCGCACGGTGTATTCCTGCGGCGTGACCGACTGCTTTCTGAAAAACGGAATCGATTTCAACTATGTGCTGGGCGTGTCCGCCGGCATGGCCTACGGCGTCAGCTACCTTTCGCGGCAATACGGCCGCAATCTGGAAATCCTGACGAAGTATGTCAACGACCGGCGCTACATGGGCTGGCGCAACATGCTGCGCCCCGGCAACCGCCATTGCTACTTCGGACTGCAGTTCGGCTTTGTGGACATCCCCAACCGGCTGGTGCCCTTCGACTACGGGGCCTTCGCCCGCTGGCCCGGGCTGGCCGAGGCCGAGGTGACCGATCTGGCCACCGGACAGGCCGCCTATTTCCCGATGCTCCCCGACGACCCCAACACCGAGCTGCTGCAGGCCACCTGCGCGATGCCGCTGCTGTTTCCCATCTATGAAATCGGCGGGATTCGCTGTCTGGACGGCGGCTGCGCGGAGCCCGTGCCCTGGCAGCGCGCGTTCGACATGGGCTGCGACCGGGTGGTCGTGGTGCTCACCCGCGAGCGCGAATACCGCCGCAAAGCCGAGTCCACCCAGCGCCTGATCGAGCAGGTCTATCGCAGATACCCGAATTTTGTGGAAACCATGCGCACCCGCGCGGAGCGCAGCAACCGCAGCCGCGAGGAGCTGTTCCGCCTGGAGCGCGAGGGCCGCGCGTTCGTCCTCTGCCCCGACGACACCCGGGGCTTCTCCCGCACCGAGCGGGACGTGAACAAGATTCGCGCGCTCTGGCAGCAGGGCTTCGACCACGCCGGCGCCCGCATGGACGCGCTGAGGGAATATCTGTCGTAAATCCCGAAGCATGCCAAAGCGGGCTGCGCAAAACGCCATTCTACCGGCATTTTGCGCAGCCCGCTTTCTTTTGCAGTTTTTTCGTTCAGGATTGCCGGAACCGGCGGTCTATTTGTGGTATTTTTCTCCCGCGCGGATGCGCTCGGCGCGATAGAGCTGCTCCAGCAGAATCACGCGCATCAGCCCGTGGGGAAAGGTCAGGTTGGAGAACGACAGCCGGTTGTCCGCCCGGCGGAGCACCGCATCGGACAGGCCGTTGGAGCCGCCGATGACAAACACCACCCGCCGCCCGTCGGACGCCCACTCGCCGGTAATCTCCGACAATCGCACGGAGTCGGGCGCTTCGGCCTTGATGCACAGGCACACCACGCGGTCGTTCGGCCGGATGTGCTTCAGCAGCGCCGCGCCCTCCTTCTCCATGACCTGCCGCAGCAGCGCCGGGCTGGGCCTGTCGGGCTCGCGCTCGTCGTCCACGGCCACGATTTCATATTTGCCGTAGCGGGACAGCCGCTTCAGATACTCGGCGCAGCCCTCGGCCTGCCACTTCTCCTTCAGCTTGCCCACGCAGAGGATGGTTGCGTTCACGTCTCAGCCCCCCAGCATCGTCACCAGCTCGAAGCCGTACATGCACAGCGCGCTCACGATTCCGGCCATCAGCACCAGCGCCGCGCCGGTGGACATGGGCGCGCGATCCTCCGGCTCCGGCTCGCCGAACAGCATGCCCGGATGGAACACCAGCTTCGGATCCACCGGCAAAGCCGACTCGCCGTCCCTGCGGCCCGCCGCCACGTTCCGCAGCGCATAGGCCAGACGGAGCCTGCGCGTCAGCATCATCAGAATCAGCAGCATCAGCAGAATGTCCAGCGCCAGCAGCAGCGTCGTCCCGGCTCCGCCCAGATAGGCCAGCAGATCGGAGCGCATCAGCGCCTCCTCGGCTGCGTCCGCCGCGACGGCGGTGGACAGATAGTTCTGTATCGTCACACCGGCGTTGTAGACGCTGTGGTACACCAGTCCGGCGTAGATGGAATCCGTCCAGATCACCACGAGTCCCAGCATCACGCCGCCGAAGAGCTCGCCCGGCAGGCCGATCAGCGAGCCGTGCAGCATCGCGAACAGCACCGCCGTAGCGAACACGGCCCGCCGCGCGCCCCGGCGCTCCCACGCCGAGAGCATCACGCCCCGGAACAGCAGCTCCTCGCCCACCGGCGCGACGATCGCCGCGGAGATCACGCTCAGCGTCAGCTCGGCGGTGTTGGCCGGGCGGACGTAGGCGTCGACGAACACATTGAATCCCAGCTTCTGCAGAAGCGTCATCCAGAGCAGCGTGCCGTCCTGCGCGATCAGCAGACCCAGTATGGCGATGCAGACAATCCGCAGCGTGGTCAGAAATCCGATGGGCTTCAGCCGCAGCGCGTCCGCGGCGCAGTCCCGGCTGCGGGTATGGATCAGCACGGGCAGCAGCAGAAACGGCACGTAGTACAGCAGGTTGATCAGCAGGTTCGACTGCTCCGGAGTCGCGCCCGACAGCAGCGGTTCCAGAGCCGCGCCCAGAAATACGAGCACAACCCACAGTCCCGCCGCCGCCAGAAAATAGCATCCGTTGGCCGCGAACAGCGACGGCCGGCCTTTGACATGCTCCTGCATATTATACATTGAACCGGAACAGCGTCACGTCGCCGTCCTTCATCACGTAGTCCTTGCCCTCGCTGCGCACCAGGCCCTTTTCCTTGCACGCGGCGATGGAGCCCTCGCGCACCAGATCCTCATAGGGCACGATCTCGGCGCGGATGAAGCCGCGCTCGAAGTCCGAATGGATCTTGCCGGCGGCCTGAGGCGCCTTGGTGCCCTCGGCGATCGTCCAGGCGCGCACCTCCTGCGGTCCGGCGGTGAGGAAGCTGATCAGTCCCAGCAGGGAGTAGCCCAGCGTGACCAGCCGATCCAGACCCGACACGCCGATGCCCATGTCCTCCAGGAACATCTTCTTCTCGTCGGGCTCCATCTGGGAGATGTCCTCCTCCACCTGGGCGCAGATCACCAGCACCTGGGAGCCCTCGGCCTCGGCGATCTCGCGCACGGGCTTCACCAGCGGAAGCTCGCCCTCGTCCTTGCCCAGATCCTCCTCGCCGATGTTGGCGGCGTAGATGACCTTCTTCATGGTCAGCAGGAACCAGTCGTGCACGGCGGCGGTCTGGTCCTCGTCCAGCTTCGCGGTGCGGGCGGGCTTGCCCTGGTTGAGGTGGTCGAGCAGGATCGCGCCGGCCTCGGCCTCCACGGCGAACTTCTTTTCGCCCTTTTTCACCATGGCGGCGGCCTTTTCGGTGCGCTTGGTCACGGTTTCGATGTCGGCCAGGACGAGCTCGGTGTTGATCACGTCGATGTCGCGGGCGGGATCGACGGAGCCGTCCACGTGGATGACGTTGTCGTCCTCGAAGCAGCGCACCACGTGCACGATGGCGTCCACCTCGCGGATGTGGGAGAGGAACTTGTTGCCCAGACCCTCGCCCCGGGACGCGCCCTTGACCAGTCCGGCGATGTCGACGAATTCCAGCACGGCGGGCGTGTACTTTTCGGGGTGGTACATCTCCGCCAGCACGTCCAGCCGGGAATCGGGCACCGCCACCACGCCGGTGTTGGGCTCGATGGTGCAGAAGGGGTAGTTGGCCGCCTGCGCGCCCGCGCAGGTGATCGCGTTAAACAGCGTGGACTTGCCCACGTTCGGCAGTCCCACAACGCCAAGTTTCATAAGATATTCCTCCAGTAAAGTCGAGTTGGGAGAGAAGTGAAGGGTTCCGCATCAGCGCGGCAGCAGGAGAAGGGTCAAGGGGGATCATCCCCCTTGGCAGGGTGCAGGGGCAGCGCCCCTGCGTCTGCTCCAGCGCTGCACGCCGCCGCAATAGAAACCGCGGCAGCAAGCGGAAGGATCCAAGGGAACTCAGTTCCCTTGGCGGGGTGCAGGGGCAGCGCCCCTGCGTCCGCTCCAGCGCTGTACGCCCCTCCGATAAGAAGGAGCCCGCCCGACTGCCCAAATGCGGGAGATGAATGGCGGTATCTGCTGCAATGCCTCCGTGGGACAAAGTCGGGCGGGCTGGCTAACTTAGCGAGCGTTCCTGAAAATGCTCAAGAGCGGAAGCGATTTGAGCATTTTCAGGCAGCCGCCAACTCGTTGCATCGCTGTTGCAGGTTCCGCCCGAATCCCTGCACATTCAGATAGGATCATTTGCGGATGCGTTTGGAGCCTCCCACAGCAGGCTGCGTTGCTGCTTCAATGACCCTTTGCATATGCAAAGGGTCATTGAAGGACGCTGCGTGCGCGCACGACCTGCACGCATGGAACTCGTCTCAGAATCGAAAGCGCCGTCACGCAAGGATGGAGGTCGTGCGCGCCGGGGTTCCGGCAGGGCGTGGTTCGGCGCTGCATGAGCGCCTCCGGCGGGCAGGGGCTCTGCCCCTGCACCCCGCAAGGGGGATGATCCCCCTTGACCCTTCTCCTGCTGCCGCGCTTTGGTATGGGCTTTATTTTCTCTTAGATGCTCTCCAGGGTTTTCACGGCGTCATCGGACAGCGCATTGAGAATCTCTTTCGTCTCCTCACTGCTCCTGCTGACGGCATTGACATACAGCTTGATCTTCGGCTCGGTGCCCGACGGACGCACGCAGATCCAGGCGTCGTCCTCCAATTCAAAGTACAGCACGTTGCTCTTGGGCAGCGTCAGCTTTTCCGTCTGATCGCCCTCCGTGCGCACGCCGGTCTGATAATCCCGCAGCGCCACGACCTTCTTGCCCGCAAACATCTTCGGCGGATTCTCCCGCAGCGCCTTCATCACGGTCTGCATCTTCTCCAGGCCGTCCTTGCCCGGCAGCACGAAGGAGGTCACCTTGTCGCCATAATATCCATACTGCTCATACAGCATGTCGATGGCGTCCACCAGCGTCTTGTTGTACATCTTCTTGTACCAGCTGGCGGCCTCGGCGATGAGCATGCAGGCGTTCACGCCGTCCTTGTCGCGCACGTCGGTGCCGCTGAGATAGCCGAAGGACTCCTCAAAGCCGAACATGAACGTATTGCAGCCGGTGGTCTCGAACAGGTGAATCTGCTCCGCGATGTACTTAAATCCGGTGAGCACCTCGATCATCTTCACGCCGTAGCTCTTCGCAATGGCGGCGGCCATGTTGGTGGAGACGATCGTCGTGACGGCGGCGGCGTTCTCCGGCAGCTCGCCGCGCTCCTTCTTCTGGCTGAGGATGTAGTGCAGCAGCACGCAGCCGATCTGGTTGCCGTTGAGCAGCCGCGGGCCGTTCTCGGTCATGCAGGCGATGCCCACGCGGTCGCAGTCGGGGTCGGTGCCCACGCACAGGTCCGCGCCCAGCTCCTTCTGCATCTTCAGCGCCAGCTCGAACGCGCCCGGATCCTCGGGGTTCGGCACCTTCACGGTGGGGAAGTTGCCGTCGGGCAGCTCCTGCTCGGGAACGACGTACACGTTCTCCATGCCGATCTCCCTGAAGATGCGGCGCACCGGCAGGTTGCCCGAGCCGTGCAGCGGCGTGTAGACGATCTTCAGCGTCTTGCCCATCTCCCGCGCCAGCTCCGGATTGACGGAGAGCTTCTTCACGGCGGCGATGTAGGCGTCGTCCACGTCCTTGCCGATGTAGGTCAGCAGGCCCTTGTCGAGGGCCTCCTGCTCGTCCATGGGCAGGGACTCGGCGTAGGTGGTCTCCGGCAGGCGGTCGGTGATGCCCTTGACGGACTCCGGCGGCATCTGGCCGCCGTCGGTCCAGTAGGCCTTGTAGCCGTTGTACTGCTTGGGGTTGTGGCTGGCGGTGATCACGATGCCCGCGATGCAGTTCAGATGCCGGATGGTGAACGACAGCACCGGCACCGGGCGCAGCGATTCGAACAGGAACGCCTTCACGCCCGAAGCCGCCAGCACCAGCGCGGCCTGCTTGGCGAACACGTCGGACATGTTGCGGGAATCGTAGCCGATGGCCACGCCGCGCTGCGCGCCGTCAGGAGTGGTCAGGATGTACTTCGCCATCGCGCGGGTCACGCGGCGGACGTTGTAGATATTCAGGCGGTTGGTGCCCGCACCCAGCACGCCGCGCATGCCGGCGGTGCCGAACTCCAGCTCGCGATAGAAGCGGTCCTCGATCTCCTTGGGATCGTTTTCGATGGCCTTCAGATCGGCCACGGTGTCGGGATCATTGGCAAAATCGGTCAACCACTGGCGATACAGCTCCATTGCTTCCATGGGAAATCCCTCCTGTATGTACTTCGACGCCTCGGCATCGCATTATTTCTCATCTTCCAGCGCGGCCAGTCTGCCCAGCAGCCGCGTGAGGTGTCCGCGCTCCTGGCGGGCGATTTCCTCAAACGTCGCCCGGGCCTCCGCGTCGCGCGCGCAGGCCGCCAGCTCCGTATAGAACAGAATCGAATCCTTTTCGGAGGCGATCGCCGCGGCCAGCACGGGCCGCGGGCTTTCGAATCCCTCCTGACGCAGCGCCATCAGTCCGCCGGGGAATACGATATCCGCGGCGATAGCGGACAGATAGGCGCTCGCCTCGTCGTCATAGGCCTCCTGCGCGCCCTTTCGCGCGCAGGCCAGATCATGCAGGCGCTGGAACTCGCGGCCGTGCAGCAACTCGTCCGCCGCCAGGGCGTTCAGGAGCGCAACCATCTCCTGTCCACGGCTCACCTTTGCGGCACGGCGGTAAAAATCCTCCCCGCGGCGTTCCATCTCCACGGCAATCCGCAATCCTTCCACATCGCTGAACACGTGGTGCATCCCTGCGGCCTCCTTTCCCGGACTGCTTATTCGCCCTTGTTGGCGAAATACTCGTTGAGCTGGTGCACCAGCTCGTCCACGTTTGCGCCGTGGGCCGCGCAGGCGTCCTCCAGGCTCTCCATCGTGGCGTGGGGGCAGCCCAGGCAGTGCATGCCGAAGGACATCATGATCGGCGCGGTACCGCGATCCATGCTCAGCACCTGACCGATGCTCATGCTCTTGTCAACCATATCCAAAACCTCCTCATATTGGGTCTTCTATTAGTGTACATCAAATTCGCCGCATTTGCAAGTATGGCCGGGTAAAAACGGGAGGATACGCGCATTTCCGCGGCGGCGGGCGAAAAAGCGCCGGGGACGCCGGCGCAATCGGGCGCGGCGGCCGTGTTTTCCCGCTGGCCGCGGCGGCGGAAAAAACGCGCCTTTCGTCAGAAAACCGCCGGGGACATCGTGCGGTTTTCAGATTTCCGCAGCCCTCCCGCTCCGCGAAAGCCCTCGGATTTTCGCGGAAGGCGGCAAAGCGTTTTCTGAACATGCAAACGGCCGGAGCGCGCGTGGCGCTCCGGCCGTTCCCGCCGGGAAATCCCCGAATTTCCCGGCGGCAAGGAGGATTGTTCCGGGAGCCGCCATCCCCGCGGCGAACTCCGGATCAGAATTTACTGAAGGCGTTCCGGATAGTATTTCACATCCGCGTCCACGATCCACTGCGCCTCCTGCTCCACGAAGCTGGCGTCCTGCTTTTCGGACAGCACCTCGGCGGCGAGCGTGTCGCGAACCTCTTCCAGCGGCACCGCGCCCGGCGCGACGTCGCCAAGATATTTGATGATGTGCACGCCGCCCACGCTGCAGATGGGCGTGGAGACGTCGCCGGGCTGCTCCAGCATCATGCAGCCCTCGATGAACTCGGAGGAGAACAGGCTGCTGGAATCGGCGGAGACCCTATAGCCGTCGGACTTGGCGGGCTCGTATCTCATGCCCTCGTCCATGCCGTACTTCTCGATCAGCGCGTCGAAGTCGGCGCCGGCCTGCAGCTCGGCGAGGATCTCCTCCGCCCTGGCCTTCAGGTCGGTGTAGTAGCCGTTCAGCTGCTCCTGAAGCTGGGTGATCTGCTCGAAATCGCTTTCGGGATCCAGCTCGCTGATCTGATAGTAGAGATCCTCCACGGCGGTGGCGGCGGCGGGATCGCTGAAGGTCAGCAGGATGTGCTTGACGTAGCGATAGCCCTCCAGGTTGTACACCAGCGTCTCGCCGTTGATGATGGCGAACTCATAGTCGTCGGGATACTCGGCGAAGCGCTGCTGCTGGTCGGCCAGCAGCTCGTCGTAATAGCTCTGGATCTCCTCGTCGGTGACGGTGACGTCCCTGGTCGTCTCGTTGAACAGCTTGGTATACCAGTAGTCCGCCCGCTCGGCCTCGATCAGGCTTTCCAGCGTCACGCCCACTTCGGTTTCCAGATAGCTCTCCACCGCGGCGTCGGCCTCCTCGGCGGTCATGCCGGTGGTGTCGACGGAGTCGCGGAAGAAGTCCTTCTGCTCCTGATAGTATTCCTCCGTCTCCGCGCGGATGGCGGCCTCGTCCTCCGCGGTCAGCTCGGTCAGGCCCAGCTCCTCGGCCTTCAGCCGGCAGAGCTTGTCCGCCACCAGGGTTTCCATCACGTCCTGAAGGGTGTCTGCGGAGCTCTCGTCCGCGTCGTTGAAGCCGAACGCCTCGTTGGCGTACTGCTCGTTGTAGGGATCGATCACCTCGCTGCTCAGCAGCTGGCCGCCGTTGAACTCGGCCACCACCACCGGCTCGCCGGTCTCCGCCAGCATGCCGCCGACGAAGCCGTCCTCGTTCCACAGCACGCTGCCGTCGCTGCCGGTCGCGCCGGTCAGGTCGCCCAGCTCGTCGGAGCTGTCGCTGTCGTCAAACACGAAGGCGGTCGGATCCGTTTCCTCGGAGAAGCCCATCATGGTCAGGATGTTTTCCAGCTCGGTAATGCGCTCGCCGGCCGCGGTCAGCTGCGCGCGATAGGGGTTCGTCCGGTTTGCCACGGCGAAGCCAACCAGCCCGCCGAAAAACAGCGCAATTACCAGCAGCGCGGCCACCAGCGCGCCCGGCACACCCCGGCGGCGGCGCGGTCTGGACGCCTGCGGATTCTTTTTCTTCCTGGGAGTTGCGTTCGTTGCCATCGCAATGTCCTCCTGAAACAGCATCTATTCCCCTTCAGTATAACATAGTCGCGACGTTCTCGGGGGAAATTCCCCAATTTCGCACAAAAAAACTGCTTTATCGTCACATTGGCAGGGGGCTCTGCCCCCTGCACCCCCGCCAAAGGGATTGAATCCCTTTGGAATCCCCGCCTGCTGCCGCGCTTTTGGAATGAGGGGATATTACAGCGCTGGATAGAGTTTTTTTGGGGGAGACGCGGCTCTGCCCCCTGCACCCCCGCCAAAGGGATTGAATCCCTTTGGAATCCCCAGCGCTGGATGGAGTTTTTTGGGGAGACGCGGCTCTGCCCCCTGCACCCCCGCCAAAGGGATTGAATCCCTTTGGAATCCCCGCCTGCTGCCGCGCTTTTGGGATGAGGGGCTATTACAACGCTGGATGGAGTTTTTTGGGGAGACGCGGCTCTGCCCCCTGCACCCCCGCCAAAGGGATTGAATCCCTTTGGAATCCCCACCTGCTGCCGCGCTTTTGTGATGGGAGGATAGTACAGCGCTGGATGGAGTTTTTTGGGGAGACGCGGCTCTGCCCCCTGCACCCCCGCCAAAGGGATTGAATCCCTTTGGAATCCCCA
>SFJH01000057.1 GCA_004555155.1 Clostridiales bacterium | reverse complement strand
CCACCTGTTCCCATCCCGAACACAGAAGTTAAGCCTCCACGCGCTGATGGTACTTGGCTGGCAACGGCCCGGGAGATGATGGCGTCGCCGGATTCCACTTGAGCGAAGCAGAAATACTGCTTCGCTCAATTCACCCCCTTCTATCGCGCCCTGTGCGCGTGTTTTGATCCTTGACGTGCGCGGTCAGCCGTGCGCTTTGAGTTTCCACTCCATGGTGTTCCGTGGGTGGTTCCCTTATCCCGCGCCGAATGGCGCGTTGAATTGCATACGATTTCCGGTGATTATGGCTGGAGGGTTCCACCTGTTCCCATCCCGAACACAGAAGTTAAGCCTCCACGCGCTGATGGTACTTGGCTGGCAACGGCCCGGGAGATGATGGCGTCGCCGGATTCCAATTTTGCCCCGAAGACATTTGTCTTCGGGGTTTTTTCTGCGTTTTGGGCGGTCGAAGGGAATGAAGCCAATCAATTTCCGGATTTCACGATAGAATTCTTATGAAGCACAGCGCCTGGCAAAGGGCACAAATGAATCATGTCCTGCGTGCAGCGTGCTGGCGTTTGTACTCGGAGGGCGAGGCGTGCATGAACCGGCGGAAGATGCGGCAAAAGTAGCTGGCGGATCCGAAGCCGCAGTTGAGTGCGATTTCCGTGATGCTGGCCGTAGTCTCGGTGAGCATATTGGCGGCCCGGCGCACGCGGCAGTCGTTCAGGTATTCAAAGGGCGTGGTCTTGAGCAGTGCCTGAAAGCAGCGCAGGCATTCCCGCTGACTGACGCCCGCGCTGGCGGCGATATTCTCCAGAGACAGCTTTTCCGCGCAGTTTTCCTGAATGTAGCTGAGCATGGCGCGAATCCGGTCGTTGCGCACGTCGTTTTTGCGCAGCGAATTCTCCCAGACGGAGCGCGTTTCCTCTACGAAAAGCAGCCATAGCTCGGTCAGCTTCTCCCGCACGCGTAGCTCAAACAGGAATTCCTCGTCATCGGCCTGCGCATATGCCTCCTCCGCCAGCGCTATCATGCGCCGGTGTGCGGGCGTATCGGGGTGAATCGCCAAGCCGGAGAGCTCCGGACAGCTCAGGACGGGCGCAAAATAGCGCGTGTCGATGATCTCCCCGGGAGAGCCAGCCAGAAAGCCGCGATTGATCACGTGGGTATGATACGTGCAGGTGGCATTGGACGGATGAACGTCCACACTGTGAAATACGCTGGAATTGATGAACACCATGCTGTCCGCGGGCGCGTCGATATCCCGGAAGGGCGTGTGAAACACGCAGTGCCCGGTGAGGATGTGGGCGAATTCCAGCTCCGGATGCCAGTGCCAGGGCACCGATGCCACCGGGTTCACCGTTCCCTGCAGGTTGGAATAGGGAAATTCCCGGGTGTAGCCGTGCCCTTCCATAATCTCCCGGTTGAAGCCGTCTATATGCACTCCCTTCACAATCATATCGATATTCTCTCCCTTTTGCTACACTTTGGCGATATAATACAATAATCTGGCGGGTTTCATATTGCCCACTGTGCCGATTTGCGGTATGATTTTATCATGAAAGAAAGAGAAAAACAAGTGATACTCGCGATAAACAGCGAAATTACAGGAAATATCCCCATAAAATCGAGCGAGAAACCGCTGCATTCTTTTTTTGCAAATACAAAACAAAAGAATTAAGCAAAGAAATAAATAAACAAATGGCGGCAGGTGTGGTTTGTGCGGCCAAATTGTGAAACTGCGGTAAGTCGTCGGAGTGAATCCGGTGCAAATAGAGGAGGAAGAAGAATGAAACGGATGATGGGTTGGTTGGCATTGGTGTTGGCGCTGGCGCTGTGCGGCGCTCCGACATTGGCGGAGCCCGCGGAGCCGGTGCACCTGGTGTTTGCCACGATGCAGGAGGGCACGGGCGCATATGCGTATGCCAGCGCTCTGGCGGGCATCATGCAGGATGCGCTGCCGGAGGGTTCCACGGTGGAGCTGCAGACCACTTCCCCGGGTGCGGTGGGCGCGCCTGCGATGCTGGAGGCGGGCGAATGCGATCTGGTGATGTCCAACGCGGCCCCGGCGCTGTGGTATGTTCAGGATCACCGCGATACGGGCGTGCGCGCGCTTTGCGGCGGACTGGGGTATGACTTCGTGAACGTGATGATGACGGAGGCCTTCGCCGAAAAATCCGGCGTGTTCACGCTGGAGGAGATCGTGGAGAAGCAGCTGCCGGTGCGCCTGGCGGTGAAGGAGGAGGGCACGCTGGGCGAGCTGGCGGCGCGGAAGCTGCTGGAGGCGCTGGGCGTGCGCTATGCGGACATCGAGGCCTGGGGCGGAAAGGTGATCCACACCGACAGCCAGGGCATCGCCGAGGCGTTCGAAAAGGGCGAGGCGGACTTGACCATCGACCACATCGCGGCCTGGCAGGAGAACACCACCCGGCTGTGCGAGGGCGTCCCGATGCGGTTCCCGCAGCTGAAGGAGGAGACGCTGAACCATCTGGTGGAGATGGGCTTCGGCGTGATCGACGTGGAGCCGGGCATGTTCGCGGGGCAGACGGAGCCCATCGCCGCGGTGGGATCGCAGCAGGTGGTGCTGGTGCGGCAGGACATGGACGCAGCGCTGGCGCAGGCGCTGGCCCGAGCGGTGTGCGAGCACGCCGACGAGCTGGCGAAGCTCTCTCCGGCGCTGGAGCGGTTCGTGCCGATGTATGCGGGCACGGCAGAGCTCTGCGGGGCGGAGGTTCATGCGGGCGCGGCGCAATACTACTGGGAGCAGGGCTATCCACAGAAATGATCGAGGCTGAGCCGTCCGGAGGCACATGCCCGGGCGACCGCTCCAGACCCGCGGGTCGAGGCGGTCATCCGGGCAGCGGCGTCCCTTTTCAGGAAGGGGCGAAGGTGGTATAATGGAATCGACAAAGGGAGGTGATTCCATGGCCGGATTGCCGAAGGACCCCAACATGCTGCTCAGCATACTGAATATGAAGCTGAGGGACTATTACCGAAATCTGGATGCGCTCTGCGACGACATGGACGAGGACAGGCAGAAGCTGATCGACGTCATGGCGAAGGCGGGATACCATTACGATGAGGCGCGCAACGCATTCGTTCGCGGATGAGGGAGAATGGCGCCGGTTGCTGCGGGAGGACGCAGCGGCCGGCGCTTTTCTCGCGCCCATCCCGCAAAAACGGTTCAGAAATGAATTTGGGGTTGAGCCGGTATGAAAAAAGCCGTATAATAGCTGTGATTGCACAAATGGGGAGGGATATGGCGCATGATCCGCACTCAGCTTAAGATCGCATAGCAGGGGCTATGCAAATCCATATCCTGCATGGCCTTTGCTTTCCGGTATCGATGCGGGAGGGCAACATGAGCTATTGCAATGCGTCGGACATTCTTCCGGCAGAATTGATTGAGGAAATCCAAAAGTACGTGGACGGACAGTATCTGTACATCCCGCGCCGGCACGAAGCGCGTCGGAGCTGGGGAGACAACACCCAGACCCGCGCGGAGGTGGCCGACCGGAATCGCCGCATTCGCCGGGAGCACGCCGAGGGCGCATCCTGCCGGGCGCTGGCGCAGCGATATTATCTGGCAGAAAAGACCATCGAGGCCATCGTGCGCCGCAGGGCGGAGGAGCGGGAATGCGAATCGTAGAGGATTATCGGGAGGACGCCGGGCTGCGTGGTCAGCTCAACGCGCTGACGCGACAGGTGTACGGCTTCGACTTTGAGGCATGGTACCGGGCGGGACACTGGGGCGAGCGCTACCAGCCCTGCTCGGCGCTGGTGGACGGGCGGATCGTGGCCAACGCATCCGCCAACATCATGGACTGCGTCCTGGACGGCCAGCCGCTGCGGCTGATTCAGATCGGAACGGTGATGACCCACCCCGATTACCGCGGGCGGGGCTACAGCCGCGCGCTGCTGGAGGCGCTGATCGAACGGTGGTTGCCCCGGTGCGACGGGCTGTATCTGTATCCCAACAACACGGTGCAGCAGTTCTATCCGCGCTTTGGCTTCGAGCCGGGCGCTGAATTCTGCTGCCGCGCGCCGGGGCCGGTGGCGGGGCGGTGGAATGCGCGGCCCGTGTCCCCCGGGGATGCGGCGGAATGGCGGCGCTTTTCGGATGCGGTGTACGCCGCCGCGCCGCAGGGGCGGCTTTGGGTGGACAACCCGGGGCTGGTGATGTTCTACGCCGGGGGAGACAACGTGTTCTTCCTGCCGGAGCTGGACGCCTATGCCGTGGCGGAGCGGGATGAGGGCGGGCTGATGCTTCAGCAGGTCATCGCCGGGCACCCCGTGGACGCCATGGACGCGGCGCGGGCGCTGGGCGGCGGATCGGTGGTGCGATTCGGGTTTTCGCCGACGAATGCGGCGGAGCTGGCGCACGATATGCTGGGCGGCGCGGAGATCCCCGTGTTCACGATGGGCAAAGGGCCGCGGGAAATCGCGCGCAGGGGGCTGGGGCTGCCCGTGCTTTCCCACGCGTGAGGTCGGTTTTGTGTGGCGGTTCGCCGCCACATTTTTATTTTTGGCCGGGACTGCGGGGGATTTTGGGGATGCGGTCGGGGCCGTGGACAGGCGCGGGGCGAGATGCTATAATGAGGGAAACAGATGCGCGATCTTACGGAGGGAGTGGATTCACATGGATATTCGGGCGATGGAGGCACGGCTGGAGAAGCTGTTTGAGGAGAAGAAGCTGCCGGGCGCGGCGGTCTGCATGCGGGGGCCGGAGGGCGAGTTCTACGCGCGGGGGTTCGGCTATCGGGACGCGGCCGGGGAAAAGCCAGTGGACGCGGACACCATGTTCGGCATCGCGTCCATGAGCAAGAGCATGACGGCGCTGGCGCTCTGCCTGCTGGAATGCGAGGGGCGGGTGTCCCTGGAGGAGCCGGTGGCGAAGTATCTGCCGCAGTTCCGCGTGCCGGGCGTGCCGCAGAGCATGGTGACCATCCGGCATCTGTGCATGCACACGTCGGGCATTCCGCCCATGGAGCCGCTGGAGTGGTCCATTGCCATGAACTCGAAGGAGCGCGACGGCGAGTGGCTGCGCGCCATGCGCAAGAGCGCGCCCAACGACATGGCCACCATCGATCAGGTGATGGACTACATCGCGAACTGTTCCTATCGCACGCTGGGCATGCCGGGCGAGTACATGAGCTATTCTAATGAGGGTTACGCCGTATTGTGCTATGTGTTCGACGCGGCGTCCGGGGAGAAGCTGGAGGACTTCGTGCGCCGCCGCATCTATGAGCCGCTGGGCATGACGCGCACCGTGATGGACGACGACTGCGTCAGCGCGCGGGCGATGTCGGGCGGCAACATCACATCGCTGTTCGAGCGGGAGGAGGACGGGCGCACGACGTGCGACGATCACTGGAGCGTGCTTCCGCCGTTCCGCGGCTGCGCCATGGTGAAGTCCACGGCCAAGGACATGGCGGCGTACTATCGCTGCATCGCCAATTACGGAATGCACGAGGGGCGGCAGGTGTTGCCCCGCCGCGCCGTCGAGCGGCTGGTGGGCGCGGAATTCCCGCTGCGCCAGCGGCCCGAATACTGCCTGGGGCTGTACAAGCGGAAATTCGGCGACGCGGTGATCTGCGAGCACGGCGGCGGGCTGCACGGCGTGTCCACCTATGGCGGCCTGCTCCTGGGGCAGGGCTGGGGCTTCGCGGCGCTTTCCAACCTGGGCGACACGGAGACGGCCGACATGGGCGCGGTGATGATCAACGCCGTGCTGGGGCTGGCGCCCGAGGCGGATCACGGCTGGTCGCACCCGGTGGACTGGCCCTTCGACGCGCCGGAGATGCTGGCGGGCGAGTATGTGGGCCACGAGGGCGTGCCGGTGCACGTGAAGGTGTGGGCCCGGGACGGCGGCATTGTGGTGGAGCGGGACGGGGACGCGCTGCGGGCCGAATACTGCGGCGACGCGCTGTTCAACTGCTATGACGGCGAGAATCTGGCCGTGCGCGCGGAGTTTCTGCTGCGCGACGGACAGGCGTGGGGCGTCCGCTGGGGCTCGCGGATTTTTGAGAGAGTGGGGCCGGTCGTCTGAAGCCCTGCAGGGGCAGGCGCCCTTCAGCTTGTCAAAATAGTATTTTGACAAGCTGGTGGACGGGGAAGCAAGCTCCCCCGCCACTGCCACCCTCTCCAGTTTTCGCTAAAATCCTTTGGATTTCCGGGCGCGAAAACTGCAATGAAGTGATTTTTGCTCTGGGAAATGAAATTTCCCAGAGCAAAAATCACCCCGCCCCCGGCGTACACGCCGCCGGGTACGATTGAAATTCGAGAGGGCTGCGGCCCTCTCGAGCTCTCCAGGGGTTTTTTGACAGTC
>SFJH01000056.1 GCA_004555155.1 Clostridiales bacterium | reverse complement strand
TGGCGGGATTAGTATGAGCGGACTTGCGGAAATCCTGTTAAAAGAGCATTTTACCGTCTCCGGTTCTGACTCCAAGCCTTCTGCGCTGACCGAGCATTTGGAAAAACTGGGGGCATCTGTATTTTACCCGCAGAAAGCAGAAAACCTTCCGGAAGGAACAGACGTTGTGGTTTACACGGCTGCCATTCACGAAGATAATCCGGAATATAAAGAAGCCAAAGGACTAATCATATTCTTTATACATAACACCAATTATTACCCTGAGCGACCAAATGACTGCACATAGTCCATAAAGTACTAAAGTGATTCGTTTCGGCTTTTTCATATTTCCCGCCTCCTATGAGCATTGATTTGTTAGCTTCTTCTTTATAAAAAGAATAGCATAGAAAGCTCCTCATTCCAACGACTTCTTTAGGGTACAACGTCTCGTTTATGAATGCCGTTTTGCTTTGCTGCGTAACTTGCCGCCCTGCGCCGTTCCTCGCTATACGGGGCGGTCAGTCGAAAACTTAACCGCCCTTTCTCGATCTCAAAGGTCAGCCCGCCTTGCTCATCATCGTCGGTCTGACGGCAGCATTGCGGGTGCTTTGCCGCAAATGCCGTCAGACGCTTTTTGAGATCGGTGTTGTGTGTCTGCACCTCAATCATGCGGCTATGCTCGTCAAAATAAATCACGGTTGTCTTTTGCTTTTTGGTAAGCCCTGTTCTCATAAAACCTCCTGATTTTCACGATTTTTTCTCAGCTCTTGAATTGGAAAAGTGCTGCGATTTTTTGATAGAAACGCCCCAAACGATGCGGAGTATATTTCGCCTTGCCTTATCGACTGATTTGCCACTTTTCCAGCTCTTGACTGCATTTTCATGGTGTTCTGTTTGTGCGGCTTTTCAGCCACTCCACCAACTCATTTTTCATCACCAATTTGCGCCCGCCGATCCGCAAGGTCGGAAAATCCGGGCTGCTCAAAAGGTTGTATGCGCCCGCTTTGGAAATCTGCAATGCTTCGGCAAGCTGCTTTGCGTCCATCACATCGGGCATGGCTTCAAACGGTTCTCTGCTCATAAACTCTCCTTTCCCGCATGAAAAGGCAGCAGCTACCATTTCGGTAACTGCTGCCGATTCTGCGTCTGTTTATTTGTCCAAATACTTCCGATACTCCGCTGTCACATAGTCCTCATAGGCTTCGGCAATTTTGGTAATCCGCTTATGGACTGCGCTGGCGGTCTTGTAGCCAACCTTGTCTGCAATCTCCTGCTCGGTCAAGCCGTCCATGCGCAGCTTTAATATTTCCCTGTCTTTCTCGGTAATGCTCTGCTCGGCAAAGGCGGCGATCTGCATTTCGGAAATCACCTTTTGCTCAAACTCGCCGCGAGGATCGGCAACCTCAAAAATATCGCCGTCCTCATTCTCCATCATCTCGTCAAGAGAAATCGGCTTTCCGGAGCGATTGTGATGCCATTTTCGCATGAAATCGGTTTTGACGGTGCTGCCGGTGGTTTCGTAGTCCTCTACGGTGCGGTTTTCCCAGATCGCGTCGATCATCGGCTGCCAGTTCTGCTCTGCAATCACCATGTCGGTGACATTACCGATCAGATTGCTGAACTGCTGATAGGTCAGCCACGGCACTTCCACACCCTGCGGGATGTTGTAAAGGTTTTGGAAGCCAAGCCCGTTCTGCTCAAACTTCATTCGGATGTAGGGGATAATGCTGTACGACAGCCGCCACAAAGGGAAATATCCTGCGTACTGATTCCAGTTGCCGGGAATGTCGCGGTAGTTGCCCTTGCGGTCTTTGACTTGGAAAAACTGCCATGCGCTCCATGCGTAGCAGTCCCACACAAGCAGCTTGAACATATCGTCACATACGATGTGGTCATACTTGTCCGTTCTCAGAACTTCATAGGGGGAGCGGGGCAGATCGTAGGCTGGCTTCCACTTTTCCGCAAGTTCCCTCGGTAGGCTGTAAAACAGGGTCAGCCATGACTTGTCGCTGTCCTGCGGTATCTCGATGATCTCACCGGGCAGCACCACAAGAAAATCGTTCGGGCCTGTCTGCTTGTCCATCAACGTCACCTCCAATCGCTTCTGCATTCAGCCCTCTACTATATATGGCATGAGAAGGGCCGAATTGTTCCAATACTTTCAAACTTTTTTGAGATTTTTTGAAAAAATCTCGGAATGGATGGGATAGGATTGATTTAAGAACATTATACCTGAAAGCTGTGAATAAATCTATTGCTTTTCGTAACGGCAAAAAAATAGCGGGTATCCGGCGCTCACCGGATACCCGTTATTTCGTTCCCAATCCCGCCTGACAGATGCTCATTTCGTAATTTCGGTCTAAACCTGTTTTACGAACACCTGTCTAACCGCGTGCGCTTCCTGTACGCCGCCAGCGCGGGCGACCGCCTGGGCGACGCGGAGCAGATCGCGCTGATCGTGACCGTTCCGGAGGACGACGCGCCCGTGCGCGTCCGGCTGGAGCTGGCGAACAAGCGCGCCACGCCCTATGTGGAGAGCGCCGCGCTGTGCATGCCGCTGGCCGCCGATTCCCCGCGCTACCTCGTCAACAAGACCGGCAGCGTGCTGAACCCGGAAACCGACATCGCCGACAACGCCAACCACGCCTTCTACGCGCTGGAGCACTTCATCGCCGCCGAGGACGATCGCGCGCTGGTGGCGGCGGTCAGCCACGACTGCCCGCTGGTGAGCATCGGCGAAAACGGCGTGTACGCCTTCCGCCGTCGGTACGAGCCGCACGCCCCGGAGCTGCGCTTCTGCCTGTTCAACAACATGTGGGGCACCAACTTCCCCCAGTGGATCAACGGCGACATGGCCTTCGAGTTCGACGTGTTCTCCGACGATCCGGGCGCGGTGGGCCGCGTCTACTGCGCCGCCTCCCAGCTGGCCGAGAACCCGGATCATGCGCCCGCGCCGGAAATGCCCGCATCGCTCAGCGAGAACGGCGCGCTGATCCTGCACGTGCACAGCTGCGAGAGCGTCGCCCGCCCCGCCCGCATCGGCGCGCCGGGCTGGCACATCGAGGAGATCGACCTGCTGGGCCGCCCGCTGGGCGCCGCCTGGACGGACGCCGTCGAGACCACGTTCGCGCCCTTCGCCCTGCGCGCCTTCCGCATGACGCGCTGAGGCGCTCCCCCGAAGCCAAAACCGTTCCCGACCGCGCAGCCGGGAACGGTTTTTTGCCGCCGTTTTCCGAAGAAAAACGGGCGGAGATGGTCTTCTCAAAATCGGTCAACGGTGATACAATGGGGGCACCAGAGCAGGAGGGAGAGGCCGCATGAACGAAAAATTCCATGCGCTGCCGCCGGAGAAGCGACAGCGGATCATCCGCGCGGGCTTCCGCGTGTTCTCGGAGAACAGCTACCGCAAGAGCCCCATGAGCGAGATCGCCGCCGAGGCGGGCATCAGCAAGTCGCTGCTGTTCCACTACTTCCGCAACAAGAAGGAGCTGTATCTGTTTCTCGTGAACGAGGCGGTGCGCATCGCGGAGGTGGAGATGGCCCACATCCGCCCGGAGGAGATCGGCGACCTGTTCGAGATCTTCCGCCAGGGCATGATGGCCAAGCTGAAGATCACGCTGGAGCATCCCCACCTGACGGCGTTCATCGTGAAGGCGTACTACGAACAGGATCCGGAAATCGCCGCCGAAGTCGCCAAAATCAGCCGCGAGATGACGTTCGATAAATTCGGCTCCATCGTGGATTCGCTGAACCCGGAGGACTTCATCCCCGGGCTGGATCTGCGGATGATGTACACGGAGATGTACTGGGCCGGGGACGGCTGCCTGCGGGCGCTCACGCAGGCGGGGCCGCTGGACGCGGCGGTGATGGAGGCCACGTTCACCCGGCTGATGGAATTCTGGAAGAGCGCGTATCTGAGAAAGGACAGGCCATGAAACCGATCATTGAAATCGAGCATCTGACGAAGTTCTACGGAAAGAACCGGGGCGTGAACGACCTTTCGCTGTCCGTGAGCGAGGGCGAGGTCTTCGGCTTCATCGGGCCCAACGGCGCGGGCAAGAGCACCACCATCCGCGCGATGCTGGGGCTGATTTCGCCCACGTCGGGCAGCGTCCGCCTGTTCGGCCAGGGCGTGCGCCGGGGCGACGCATCCGCGCTGGCGGAGGTGGGATACATGCCCGCCGAGGCCGCGTTCTACCGCGGCATGCGCGTGGGCGAGGTCATATCGCTCTCGGCGAAGCTGCGCCGGATGGACTGCGCCGCGGAGGCGCGGCGGCTCTGCGACCGGCTGCAGCTGGACGTGCGCCGCCGGGTGGAGGAGCTGTCGCTGGGCAACCGCAAGAAGGTCAGCATCGTCTGCGCGCTGCAACACAGGCCCGCGCTGTGCCTGCTGGACGAGCCCACCAGCGGACTGGATCCGCTGATGCAGGAGGCGTTCTTCGATCTGCTGGAGGAGCGCCACGCGGCGGGCGGAACCATCTTTCTGTCCTCCCACGTGCTGGGCGAGGTGCAGCGCCACTGCCAGCGCGCGGGCGTGATCCGCGAGGGGCGGCTGATCGCCTGCGACCGGGTGGAGAACCTGAGTCGCACCCGCGCGCGCCGGGTGACGCTGCACGGCGTGAACCGGCTCTCGCTGCCCGGCATGCGGGACGTGCAGTCCGAGAAGCGCGCTCTGCGCTTTTTGTACGACGGCGACATGGCCGCGCTGATCTCGGCGCTGCAGGGGCTGCCCGTGGACGACATGACGATCACCGAGCCGCCGCTGGAGGAGATCTTCCTGCATTTCTATGAGGAAGGGGGCGACCGCGCATGACGCTGTTTGTACACGAGCTGCGGCGCGGCTGGAGGGCGCTCGCGATCTGGGCGGCGTCCATCTGCGGCATGATGCTGATCTGCCTGATGATGTTCCCGGAGATGAAGGCCCAGATGAGCGGCCTGACCGACATGTTCGCGCGCATGGGCGCGTTCACGGCGGCCTTCGGCATGGACAAGATCAGCTTCGCCAGCCCGCTGGGCTTCTACGGCATCGAGTGCGGCAACATCCTGGGCCTGGGCGGCGCGATGTACGCGGCGCTGCTGGGCGCGGCCGCGCTGGGCGGCGAGGAGGCCGGTCACACGGCGGAGTTCCTGCTGACCCATCCGGTGCGCCGGGGCCGCGTGGCCGCCGAAAAGCTGCTGGCCGTGCTGGCGCAGGTGCTAATTCTGAACCTGCTGGCCCTGCTGACCGGGTATCTGGGCTTTCTGGCCGTCGGCGAAGCCGTCTCCGCCGCGGACTTCCTCCGGATGCACGCCGCCTGGCTGGCCATGCAGCTGGAGCTGGCCTGCCTGGGCTTCGGGCTCTCCCCGTTCCTGCGCGGTGGGCTGGGCGCGAGCATGGGCCTCTCCCTGGGCCTGTACTTCCTGAGCCTCGCGGCCAACATCAGCGAAAAGGCCGCATTCCTGCGCTGGATCTCCCCGTTCTCCTACTGCGAGGCCGCCGACGTCCTCGCCAACGGACGCCTGGACGCCCCGCTGCTGGCGGTGGGCCTGGCCTACGCGCTGATCGCCGCCTGCATCGGCTGGCAGCGGTTCGCGCGCAAGGACGTCTGCGGCTGACGTCCTCTCCAAAAACCAAACGTGCGCCCCGGACGGGAATTCTCCTCCCATCCGGGGCGCATCTCTGTCCATCCGCCGCGCTACGCCCTCTGTTGCCAATCACCGATAGAAGCCGAAGGACAGCGCCGGTGCAAAGCCGTCTCCGCAATCGTCCCTTTTTCATTCGCCGCCCGCGGCCCGCCCCGACAGGAGAAACCACTTTCCCGTCTCGGACAGCTCCGCCTCCGTCCAGCCCGACCGCTTTTCGCAGTCGCTGCGGATCAGCGCGGCGGCCTCGTCCTTGTTGCTCAGGTTCCAGGCCACATAGCTGAGCCCGCGCCGCCGGATCAGCGCCATCCAGGCGTCGGCGGACGCATAGTCCACGCGGCCGTTTCCGCTGGCCTCACAGATGCTGCACTCGCTGATGAACACCGGCAACCCTTGATCCAGCGCCCGCTCCAGCTCGTCCCGCAGCGCCTGCCCATGGGTGGTCGCGTAGAAGTGCAGCGTGTACATCACGTTGTCGTCGTCGACCGGGCTGCCCACGGGGCCGTCCAGCTGCTGACACCAGTTGGGCGTGCCCACCAGGATCACCGCATCGCCGTCGTATTCCCGGATGACGGGGATGATCCGCTGCGCATAGGCGCGCACCGATGCCCACGTCGTCCCGCCGTTGGGCTCGTTGCAGATCTCAAAGAGCACGGCGGGGTTGTCCCCATACCGCTGGGCCATCTCGGTGAAGAAGGCCACCGCCTGGTCAGTGTGGGCGGCGGGGTTGCCGTCGGAGAGGATGTGCCAGTCGATGATGACATACACCCCTTCCTTAATCGC